>JBPOHI010000198.1:0-2734 GCA_052035735.1 Acidobacteriota bacterium | reverse complement strand
CAACTCCGCCGGCGTGCCGATCGCCGCCGGCATCCTCTATCCCTGGACCGGCTGGCTGCTGTCGCCGATGCTCGCCGCGGCGGCGATGAGCTTCTCGTCGGTCACCGTGATCGCGAACGCCCTGCGGCTGCGACGCGGACCCAGCTGAGGCGGTCCGCCCGGGGATCAGTTGATAGGCTCGTCGGCATCATGCGACGACTTCTGGCGCTCTCGATCAGCGTGACTCTTTCCGTTCTCGTTCCGGCCGCCGGTGCGCGCGCATCCGCAGGGCGCGCCGGCACGCTCATCACTCACGCGCTGCTCGTCGACGGCAGCGGCGCGCCCGGCCGTCCCGGTAGCGTGCGACTGGCTGGAGACCGGATCGCGGCGGTCGCCTACGCCCCCGAGAACCTGGTGCCGCTGCCGGACGAGGCGGTCGTCGACGCCCAGGGTCTCGTGCTCGCTCCCGGCTTCATCGACACCCACACGCACGGCGACGAGCAGGTGATGACGATGCCGGAAGCCCTCGGCGCGGTCAGCCAGGGAATTACGACCTTCGTCGGCGGCCAGGATGGCGACTCGCAGATGCCGCTCGCCGAGTTCTTTCGCCGGCTCGAAGAGCAACCGGTGGCGGTCAATGTTGCGTCGTATGCGGGGCACGGCACGATTCGCTCGCGCGTCCTCGGCGGCGACTTCCGCCGCGTCGCGACGGCGGCCGAGGTCGAGGCGATGGCGGCTCTCTTGCGTCAGGAGATGACGGCGGGAGCGCTCGGCCTGTCGAGCGGCCTCGAGTACGACCCCGGAATCTACTCGTCGAAGAGCGAGCTCGTCGAGCTCGCCAAGGTCGCGGCGGCCGCCGGCGGGCGCTACATCAGCCACGTGCGCAGCGAGGACCGCGACTTCTGGGCGGCGATCGACGAGCTCCTCGAGATCGGGCGCGAAGCGAAGCTGCCGGTGCAGATCTCGCACGTCAAGCTCGCCATGCGCTCGCTCTGGGGCGAGGCGCCACGGCTGCTCGCGCAGCTCGACGAGGCGCGGCGGAGCGGCATCGACGTCACCGCCGACATCTATCCTTACCTCTACTGGCACTCCGGCCTGACCGTGCTCTTTCCGGAACGCAACTTCGAGAGCCTCGAGGCGGCGGAGTTCGCGCTGCGCGAGGTGGCGCCGCCCGAAGGACTCATCGTCGCGCGCTATCTGCCGGTCCCCTCGTACGCGGGCAAGACGCTGGCGGCGATCGCCGAGGAGCGCGGCGAGCCGCCGGCGCGCACGCTCATCGAGCTCATCCGCCTGGCGGAGGCGATGAAGGCGGAGGGCCGCGAAGGAGTCGAGAACATCATCGCCACCAGCATGATCGAAAGCGACCTCGAGCAGCTCCTCGCCTGGTCCGGAACGAATCTCTGCACCGACGGCCAGCTCGACGGTCGGCATCCGCGGGGCTTCGGGTCGTATCCACGGATCCTCGGCCGCTATGTCCGCGAACGTGGAGTGGTGACTCTCGAACAGGCGGTGCGCAAGGCGACGGCGCTCGCCGCCGACCATGTCGGCATCGCCGATCGCGGACGGCTCGTCCCGGGCGCCTTCGCCGACCTGGTGCTCTTCGACCCCGCGACGGTGGCCGATCGCGCGACGACCGACGAGCCGCATGCCCTCGCGACCGGCATCGAGCGTGTCTGGGTGAACGGCAGCGTGGTCTTCGAGCGCGGGCGCCCGACGGGCGCGCGTCCGGGGCGCGTGTTGCGGAGGGCGGAATGACGACCGAGACCGCCCTGCTGCTCACCGCCGGCATCCTCGCCGAGAGCAACGCCAAGACCGCGCACGGCCTGATCCGCGGCCCGTCTCGGTTTCGGTTGCTCGGCGTCGTCGACGACCGGCATGCCGGGCGCGACGCCGGCGAGGTCCTCGACGGCAGGGAGCGCGGTCTGCCGTGCTTCGCCAGTCTGGACGAGGCGTTGCGCGCTCTGCCGGCGCCGCCCGACTGGCTGATCGTCGGCGTCGCCTTTCACGGCGGCCGGATGCCCGACGAGATGCGCCGGCTGGTGCTCGATGGCGTGCGGCGAGGCATCGGCGTGGTCAACGGTCTGCACCAGCTGCTCGCCGACGATCCCGAGATCGCCGCCGCCGCGGCGGCTTCGGGCGCCCGGTTGCACGACATTCGACGCCCGCCGAAGTTCGCCGAGCTGCGTTTCTGGACTGGCGAAGCGCTCACGCTCACCGTACCGCGCGTCGCGGTGCTCGGCACCGATTGCGCGCTCGGCAAACGCACCACCGCGACCTTTCTCCTGGCCGGCATGCGCCGGCGAGGGATCGCGACCGAGCTCGTCACGACCGGGCAGACGGGCTGGCTGCAGGGGCATCGATTCGGCTTCGTCCTCGATGCGACGCCCAACGACTTCGTCAGCGGTGAGCTCGAGCGCGCCGTCGTCGCCTGCGCGCGCGAGGCGCGGCCGGACCTCATCCTGATCGAGGGTCAGTCGGCGCTGCGCAATCCGAGCGGACCCTGCGGGGCCGAGCTCCTGCTGTCGGCCGGGGCTCGCGGAGTCGTGCTCCAGCACGCCCCGGGCCGGATGCATTTCGACGGCTGCGAGGAGCTGGGCATCCGCATCCCGCCGGTCGAAGACGAAGTCGCGCTGATCGAGCGCTACGGGGTGCGCGTCCTGGGGCTGGCGCTGCATGGCGAGAACCTCTCCGCCGACGCCCTCGCCGCCCACGCCGCGCGCCTCGAGAAGGGTCTCGGGCTGCCGGTTTCCCGCCC
>JBPOHI010000062.1:0-3024 GCA_052035735.1 Acidobacteriota bacterium | reverse complement strand
CAACTCCGCCGGCGTGCCGATCGCCGCCGGCATCCTCTATCCCTGGACCGGCTGGCTGCTGTCGCCGATGCTCGCCGCGGCGGCGATGAGCTTCTCGTCGGTCACCGTGATCGCGAACGCCCTGCGGTTGCGCGGGCAGGAGGCTTAGAAAGAAAGAGCGGGACGCTCGCGCGCCCCGCTCGCAGTCTCCTTCTGCCGCCGGAAGCGGGAGTCAGCTCTTGGCTGGAGCCTCGCTGGCCGCGCGATGCGGGCAGGCTTCGGCGCCGCAGCAGCAGCATCCGCCCTTGTCGCCGTCCTTGTGCATGGCGGCATGCTGGGCGCAGCAGGACTTGCCGTCACCGGCATGGGCGGTCGCACCGTCCTTCATCATCCCCGCATGGTGGGGGCAGGCGGCCTTGCCGTCGGCCGAAGCGCCCTCCTGGTGCATTCTGGCGTGATGGGCGCAACAGGCCTCGCCCCTGCCGCCCTCGGCCTTCATCTTGGCGTGGTCGCAGTGCATGCCGGTCTTGGCGTCGGCGCCTTCGTGGTGTTTGCAGCAGGCCTTCACCGCCTCCTGGGGGGCGGTCGTCGCCGGCGCATCCGAAGCCGCTCCGGCGAGGGCGGTGAGCGTGAGACCGAAAGCCAGGGCGAGAGTCGCCACAGCGAGTTTTCTAGCGTTCATGGTTCAGTACTTTCTGGGACCGCGCTGCGGACCCGGTTCAGGGTTGGAAGTTCGAGTCGAAGGACGCGCGCTTCAGGTCGCAGGCGGGGGCGGACGCGGCGTGCGCGGCGTCTCCGCGGGAGAGGCGCGGGGCCCGCGGGTGGACGGTTCGGCGCCACGCCGGCTGAGCTGAGGCCGAGCGGGGGCCGCGGGCGCAAGACGCAGGTCCACGACGACCGGCGCGGCGATCTCCGTGGTCGGAGTCGGGCGGACGATCGGCGGAGTCGGGTGCAGCCTGCAGGGCGCGGTATCGCGGGTGGGGCGGGTCTTCGGGCAGCCCGCCGTCCGCCGGCTCGGGCAGGCGTTCGCGCGCGCCGGGCGGGAGCAACTCGCGCCCGCGGTGGCGCGGTGCCCGCAGGCCGCCTTCGGCAGGCAGTCGCGCACCTCCGCTGGCAGCGATGCGGCGATGGCGAAGAGCGCGAAGGCCAGAACGGCCGGACGGTGCATCGTCTGCGATGGTACAGCAGGATGTGTGCCCAGTCGCCTACCCGTGCGGTCGGCCGACCGGCCGGAAGCGCTGATTGATAGGCTCGCCCGTGCGATGCGACGGACTCCGCTGCACTGCCTCGGCGTGGCCGCCTTGGGCCTTCTTGCCGGCTGGACGATGGCCGCGACGGAAGCCGCTGCCGGGACGCTCCTCAACCACGCTCTGCTCTTCGACGGCAGCGGTGCCCCGGCCCGCGAGGGGAGCCTGCGCATCGAGGGCGACCGCATCGCCGCCGTCGCCTACGCCCCCGAGACGCTCGCCGCCCGTCCGGGAGAAGGCGTCGTCGATCTCCACGGACTCGCGCTCGCGCCAGGTTTCATCGATACCCACAGCCACGGCGACAGCGACATCCTGCGAATGCCCGAGGCGCTCGCCGCCGTGAGCCAGGGGATCACAACGCTCGTGGGCGGTCAGGACGGCGACTCCGAGATGCCGCTCGCCGAGTTCTTCCGCCGTCTCGAAGAGCAGCCGGGGGCGGTCAACGTCGCGTCGTACGCGGGGCACGGCACGATTCGCTCGCGAGTCCTCGGCGCCGACTTCCGCCGCGTCGCGACGGCGGCCGAGGTCGAAGCGATGTCGGCCCTGCTGCGGGAGGAGATGGCGGCGGGGGCGCTCGGCCTCGCGACCGGTCTCGAGTACGACCCCGGGATCTACTCCTCGAAGAGCGAGCTCGTCGGCCTCGCCAAGGTCGCGGCCGAAGCCGGCGGGCGCTACATCAGCCACGTCCGCAGCGAGGACCGCGACTTCTGGGCGGCGATCGAGGAGCTCCTCGATATCGGGCGCGAAGCGAAGCTGCCGGTACAGATCTCGCACGTCAAGCTCGCCATGCGTTCGCTCTGGGGAGAGGCACCGCGGCTGCTCGCGCGACTCGACGAGGCGCGACGGGGCGGTGTCGACGTCACCGCCGACATCTATCCCTATCTCTACTGGCACGCCGGCCTCACCGTGCTCTTCCCGGCGCGCAACTTCGAGAGCCTCGAGGCGGCGGAGTTCGCGTTGCGCGAAGTGGCGCCGCCCGAAGGGCTCATCGTCGCGCGCTACCTGCCCGTTCCCTCCTACGCCGGAAGGACGCTGGCGGCGATCGCCGAGGAGCGCGGCGAGCCCCCCGCGCGCACCCTCATCGAGCTCATCCGCATGGCGGAGGCGATGAAAGCCGGGGGTCGCGAGGGAGTCGAGAACATCATCGCCACCAGCATGATCGAAAGCGACCTCGAGCAGCTCCTCGCCTGGCCGGAGACGAATCTCTGCACCGACGGCCAGCTCGACGGACGGCATCCGCGGGGCTTCGGATCGTATCCGCGGGTCCTCGGCCGCTATGTCCGCGAACGTGGCGTGGTGACGCTCGAACAGGCGGTGCGCAAGGCGACGGCGCTCGCCGCCGACCATGTCGGCATCGCCGCGCGCGGACGTCTCGTCCCCGGCGCCTTCGCAGACCTGGTGCTCTTCGACCCCGCGACGGTGGCCGAGCGCGCGACGACCGACGAGCCGCATGCCCTCGCGACCGGCATCGAGCGCGTCTGGGTGAACGGCAGCGTGGTCTTCGAAAGCGGGCGCGCGACCGGTGCGCGCCCGGGGCGAGTGCTGCGGAGGGCCGGATGACGACCGAGACCGCGCTGCTGCTCACCGCCGGCATCCTCGACGAGAGCAACGCCAAGACCGCGCACGGCCTGATCCGCGGCCCGTCTCGGTTCGGGTTGCTCGGCGTCGTCGCCGCCCGGCTTGCCGGGCGCGACGCCGGCGAGGTCCTCGACGGCAGGGAGCGCGGTCTGCCGTGCTTCGCCAGTCTGGACGAGGCGTTGCGCGCTCTGCCGGCGCCGCCCGACTGGCTGATCGTCGG
>JBPOHI010000122.1:0-2573 GCA_052035735.1 Acidobacteriota bacterium | reverse complement strand
TTGATCACCACGAAGAGCTCGGCCGAGGCCACCGGACCCTGGGCGTCGCGCGCGACACCCGGCGCCTGTTTGACGATGTCGGTGTCCTCGCGTCCGAGCCCGGACATCATCTCGGAGTCGTTGCCCGAGCGCATGATCATCGCGACGTCTTCGCGGCCGCCGGCGTCCATCGTGGCGCGGAAGCCCTCGCCGATCGACAGGACACCGACGAAGACCGCCACCACGCCGGCGACGCCGAAGACGGTGGCCAAGGAGGCGCCGCGGCGCTCGCCCAGGGTGCGCAGGTTGAGCGCCGTGACGACGGCGATCTGGGAGAAGGAGTTGCTCACGCTCAGGCCCTCCGCAACGCTTCGACGATCCGCAGCCGCCGCGCCTGGAGCGCCGGCAGCGCGCCGGTCACCAGACCGAGCAGGAGAATCAGCACGATACCGAGCACGAACTGCGCGGTCGGAATGTAGAAGATCGGCAGCGCCCCGTTCGTCGGGTCGCCGAGCGAAACCAGGAAGGCGCCGATGGCGAAGCCGACGCCGCCGCCGAGGATCGCGATCAGGCAGGACTCCGCGAGCACCAGGCCGAGCACCTGACCGCCGTTGAAGCCGAGCGTCTTCAGCACCGCGAGCTCGCTCGTGCGCTCGCGCACCGACTGCGCCATGGTGTTGCCGGCGACCAGCAGCATGGTGAAGAAGACCGCCGAGAGGATGCCGGTGATGATCGCGCCGATGTCGCCCATCTGCTTGGCGAACGACTGCATGAACGCCTTTTCGGTCGAGGTCGAGCTCTCGGCCGAGGAGTTCTCGAACAGGGCGTCGATGCGCTGCGCGACGTTCGCCGAGTCGTTGGGATCGGCCACCTTGATGATGTACCAGCCGACGTTGCCCTTGTTGCCGGCGCGGGCCTCGTCGAAGTAGTCGTAGCGGAAGAGGAACTGGCTGGTGTCGACCGCCTTGTCGTCGGCGGTGTAGATGCCGCGCACGTTGAACTCCCAGATGCGCGATCCGTCGCCCTTCGCCCACGCCGCCTGCAGCGGAATGCGGTCGCCGATCTTCCAGCCCAGCCGGTCGGCGGTGGTCTTCCCGACGACGGCGCCCTGGCGGTCCTCGAGCCAGGCCTTCTTCTCGGCCTCGGAGAGCCGGAACTCGGGATACATCGCGAGGTACTCCTCGGGCACGACCGGGAACTGGGAGATGCCCTGGAAGCCCTTGGACGCATCCTGGTAGATGGCGCCGAACCAACTGGCGTGGGTGACCGCCTTCACGCCCTGGACCTGCTGGATCTTCGCCATATAGGCGATCGGGAACGGCTGGATGATGCTGACCTTGTTGATCGACACCAGCCGGTCCTGCCCCGCCACGTCGATGCCGAAGGCGAAGGCGGCGCGGATGGCGACGAGATAGGCGAAGAGCACGAAGGCGACGCCGATCGACAGCAGCGTGAAGAGCGTCCGCAGGCGCTTGCGCCGCAAGTTGGCGAGCAGCAGCGGCAGGTACTTGTTCATGCCGCGACCTCGCGCACGAGCTGCCCCTTCTCGAGGTGGAGGGTGCGGGTCGCGCGGTCGGCGGCGTGCGGATCGTGAGTGACCATGATGATGGTCTTGCCCTGGTCACGGTTCAGCGCCTGCAGAAGGTTCAGGATCTCGTCGCCGGCCTTGCGGTCGAGGTCTCCGGTCGGCTCGTCGCAGAGGAGCAGCGTCGGATCGGTGACGATGGCGCGGGCGATACCGACGCGCTGCTCCTGGCCGCCCGAGAGCTGCCGCGGATAGTGCTTCATGCGGTCGGCGAGGCCGACGACCGCGAGCGCGGTGGCGACGCTGCGCTTGCGCGCCGCGCTCCCCAGCCTGGTCAGCAGCAGCGGCAGCTCGACGTTCCGCTCGGCGGTCAAGGCCGGCAGGAGGTTGTACATCTGAAAGACGAAGCCGATGTGGCTCGCGCGCCAGGCGGCGAGCTTGCCCTCCGAGAGCTCGTCGATGCGCACGCCGCCGACCTCGACGACGCCGGCGGTCGGCCGGTCGAGGCCGCCGATCAGGTTGAGCAGGGTCGACTTGCCGGAGCCCGACGGGCCCATGAGAGCGAGGAACTCGCCCTTGGCGACGGACATGTCGAGCCCATCGAGCACTTCGATCTTCTCGCTCCCGCGGACGAAGGTCTTTCTCACGCCGCGTACGTTGACCAGGGTTTCCATGTTCACTCCCTTGCGAAGTCCGTTGGTTGACGGCGCCGCGCGCCTAGTTCGACTCGGCTTCCCGCACCCGCGAGTCGCCAGCCAGCGTGTCCGGCCCTTCGATCACGACCTTCTCGCCGGCGCGCAGACCGCCGGTGACCTCCGCCATGTCGCCGGTGCCTAGGGCGACGCTCACCGCGCGCCGATCGAGGGTCCCCTCCGGACGCACGACGAAGACGATCTTGTCGCCGCCGGCCTCGCGGATCGCCGAGCGCGGAACACGCACCGCGCGGCTCGCGCCCGTGGCGCCCGCCGCGCCGCTCGGGTCGGCGAGGAAGGCGACCTTGACGCCCATGTCCGGCAGGATGCGCGGGTCGAGCTGGTCGAAGCCGATCCGCACCTTGACGGTCGCCTTG
>JBPOHI010000165.1:0-9153 GCA_052035735.1 Acidobacteriota bacterium | reverse complement strand
CTGCTCGCCAACACCTACCACCTGCTGCTGCGGCCGGGCCCGGAGGTGATGCGCCGCATGGGCGGCATCCACCGGTTCATGAGCTGGCCGCGCGCGGTGCTGACGGACTCCGGCGGCTACCAGGTGTTCTCGCTCCCCGGCGCGCGGACGATCGCCGAGGAGGGCGCCACCTTCCGCAGCTACGTCGATCAGCGCACCGTGCTGCTCTCTCCCGAGTCGAGCATCGCGACCCAGATCGCCATCGGCGCCGACATCATGATGGCCTTCGACCACTGCGTGGCCTCGACGGCCGACCTCGCTACCGCCCGCGCCGCCGCCGACCTGACCGCGCGCTGGGCTCTTCGCAGCCTCCAGGCGAGAGGCGAGTCCCCGCAGGCGCTTTTCGGCATCGTGCAGGGTGCGCTCTTCCCTGACCTCCGACGCGAGTGTGTGGCGCGGCTCGCTGAAATGCCGTTCGACGGCTACGCGATCGGTGGCCTCGCGGTGGGCGAGAGCCGCGACGAGCGGGAGGACATGTGCGCGCTCACCGCCGAGCAGATGCCGCAGGACAAGCCGCGCTACCTGATGGGAGTCGGCACGCCCCTCGACCTCCTCGAGGCCGTGCACCGCGGGGTCGACATGTTCGACTGCATCATCCCGACTCAAGTGGCGCAGCGCGGCGGCGCCTTCACTTCTCGCGGCTATCTGCAGATGCGGAGAACCGTGCATGCGATGTCCGACACCGCGCTCGATCCGGACTGCGACTGCCCGACCTGCCCGCGCCACTCGCGCGCCTACCTGCACCACCTCATCAAGGTGCGTGAGCCGCTCGGCTGGCAGCTCCTCGGGCAGCACAATCTGCACTTCTACCACCGCCTGATGCGCGAGGTGCGGGAGAGCATCCTGGCGGACCGCTTCGCGGAGCTCTATCGCGCCCGGCGGGAGCTGCTCGCCGCCGATGATCTCGACAACCCGGTCACGCATTCCCGGGTGCGCACCGTAACGACGGCGGCGAAGGCGGCGGCGCTCTCTCTGGGTGCCTACGTCGTCCACATGGCGCCCGCAGGCTTCGCGAGCATCCGTCACGTCGCCTCGGGCGAGACCATGCATGCGCGCACGCCGCCGATCGAGGAGGCGCGCACTCTCTACGTCGAGCAGTCGGCGCTTCGCGAGCGGCTGCAGCTGCGCGCCGGGGAGGATCCGGCGGCCGCCGAGCCTCTGGTGATCTGGGACGTGGGGCTCGGAGCTGCGGCCAACGCGATGGCCGCGATCCGCTGCTACGAGGAGGCCGCCGCGGCGGCGGGCGCCGCCGGGCTGCGCGGTCTGCGCATCGTCAGCTTCGAGAGCGATCTCGATCCGCTCCGCCTCGCCTTGCGCCATCATCGGCACTTTCCCTATCTGCATCACGCCGCGCCTGGCGGGCTGCTCGCCACAGGCGAATGGAAGTCGCCCCGTCATGCCGGACTCGAGTGGTGCCTGCGGGCCGGAGACTTCGCCGAGACGGTGACGCGCGAGCGCTCCGCGCCGGACCTCGTCTACTACGACCTCTTTTCGGGTGCGACGCATCCCGAGGCGTGGACGCTCGCGGCGTTCGAGCGTCTGCACGCGGCCTGCGCCGGTGGAGCGGTCGAGCTCTTCACCTACAGCGCGTCGACGGCGGCGCGCGTCGCCATGTTGGGCGCCGGCTTCTGGATCGCGCGCGGACTCCCCACCGGCAACCGGCCGGAGAGCACGATCGCGCTGACCGCCCCCGTGGCCGCGGCCGGCCTGCGCCACGGCCTCCTGGGTCGCGATTGGCTCGGGCGCTGGGGCCGCTCGCAGGCGCGCTTCCCGAGCGACGTCGCGGCGAGCGAGCACGCCGCCTTCGCCGAGCGCATCCTCTCCCACCGCCAGTTCTGCTGAGGCGCCGACGCGCCAGCGGGCGTAGACTTCCTCCATGACCGGAGCCGCGAGCTTCGCCGACCGGCGGCGCCTGCTGCAGCTCGAGACGCTCTACGATCTCGCGTTGAAGCTCCATGCCGAGAGGCAGGAGCAGGAGCTCGTCGACGAGCTGCTCGAGCGGGTCTGCGCCGTGCTCGATCCGGCGGTGGCGGTCGCGGTGACGCGCGAAGCGGCGGCCGGCAGCCGGGCGCTCGCGGTCGTCGGCTGGCCCGATATGCGCCCCTCCGGCGCCGAGCTCCTGGCGCAGCCGCTCTGGCGCGACCTCCTTGCCGAAGGGCAGACGCTGGTGCGGCGCGACGGCGTTTTCGCGGGCGTGCCCTTTCGCGAGCTCATGGCGACGCCGCTCGGCTACCGCGGCGTCTTTCTCGGCTTTCTCGCCCTCCTCGACAAGGAGGAGCGCGGCGGCGGTGAGGGCGGCTTCTCGGCCGAGGACCGGCGTTTCCTCGAGTCGGTCGCGGCGCTCGCCGGCGTGGCGCTCGACGGCGCCCGGCAGATCGAGCGCCTCGAGACGCGCAGCGAACGTCTGGCGGAAGAGAACAAGGTCCTCCGCGGCCAGCTCGCCTCGGAGCTCGAAGGCTCCGGCATCGTCGCCGCTTCGCCCGGCATGCGCCGCGTGCTCGAGCTGGTCGAGCGCGTCGCGCCGCGCAGCGTCAACGTGCTGGTGCGCGGCGAGAGCGGCACCGGCAAGGAGCTGGTGGCGAAGCTCCTGCATCACCTTTCGGGTCGCAGCGGCTCCCTGGTGGCGATCAACTGCGGCGCGCTGCCGGAGTCGCTGCTCGAAAGCGAGCTGTTCGGAATCGAGGGCGGCGTCGCGACCGGGGTCTCGGCGCGTCGAGGCAAGTTCGAGCTCGCCGACGCGGGGACGCTCTTTCTCGACGAGATCGGCGACATGCCGACGGCGCTGCAGGTCAAGCTCCTGCGCGCCCTGCAGGAGCGCGAGATCGTGCGCCTCGGCGGCGAGCGGCCGATCCGGGTCGACGTGCGCCTGGTGGCGGCGACGCACCGCAGTCTCGAAGAGTTGGTCGCCGCGGGGCGCTTCCGCGAGGATCTCTACTACCGCATCAAGGGGGTCGAGCTCGAGCTCCCGCCGCTCCGCCAGCGGCGCGAGGAGATCCCGCTCCTGGTGCGCCATTTCGTCGAACAGTTCTGTCGCCGGGAGGGGATTCCGGTGCCGCCGATCAGCCGCGAGGCGCTGGCGCTGCTGCTCGACTACGACTATCCCGGCAACGTCCGCGAGCTCGAAAACCTGATTGCCGGCGCGGTCTCGCTGGCGGAAGGGGCGATCGAAGCCGCTCTCGTGCGCTCGCTGCTCGGCAGCGAGGTGCGGGCGTCCGGCCCCGAGGCCCTCGATCTCGCCGCTGTGGAGCGCCGCCACATCGAGCGCGTGCTCAAGCTCGCGAGCGGCAACCGGAGCGCGGCCGCCAAGCTCCTCGGTGTGGATCGTCGAACCCTCCACCGCAAGGGCTTTTGACGCCGAAGCTCGTAAGTGCTTTTTTCCTCTATAGTTGGCTTGAATGGGGCAAAATGCCCAAGCAGAGGAAAAATGACCCAGTTGGCGATCGAATGCGACTCCGTTGCCTTTCTGGTTGCTGAAGTCGCGGAGTCCGGCGCAAATGGCGACAATTTGTCCCGAACGGGTTGGTCAGCCTGGCCCGCTCTGGGTCGGTGGGGAGGCGGCTAAGTTCTTTCGCGGCAACATCTTGAAGGGACTGGGACCGGCTGGCTGCGGAGTTGGCAGCGGGGTTGCCTGTGGCATGGGGCACCAAGGAGATTGCTCATGCTACAGTCCGCCGCCAAGTCGATTGATGTCCGTGCGTTGCCGATCGAATGGATCGCCGGAACCGTCGCGATTGGAAGCGTCGTCTGGCTGCTCGCTACCGATCGGATTCCTCCGGCGCTGGTCTACCTGGTGCAGCTCTTTTTGAGCTTCTGAGAGCGAGAGCCTGATGCCTGGACGGTCCCGGCTGCGGGAGGTGAAGCTGACACTCCCCATGGCGCCTGACATGGAGGTCGTGGCGAGTCAGGCCGCGAGCTCCCTGGCGGCGTTCATCGGCATGAGCCCGGACCGCGTCGACGAAGTTCGCCTGGCTGTCGTCGAGGCCTGTATCAACGCCTTCGAGCACAGCCACTCCTCGGAAAGGAAGGTCGAGATCACCTTCTGCCTGATCGGCGACCGCGAGCCGGACTGCCTCGAGATCAGCGTCCACGACCGCGGGGTCGGCTTCGCTCTTGGCGAGGTGGAGGAGCCGAAGATCGAGGCCAAGCTCAAGGGCTCGCGCAAGCGCGGCTGGGGCCTTAAGATCATCCAGGGACTGATGGACGAGGTGCGGATCCTTTCGAGCACCCAGGGCACGACTGTCGTCATGAGCAAGTCACGCTAGGGAAGGGACGGGGAACGATGACCGAAGCGCTCAAACTGACCATCGATCGCCGCGACGCTCTCGCCGTGATTCAGACCGAGGGCTACATCAACAATCAGGGCGGCGAGGAGATCGCGCGCGCCGCGTATGAGCTGCTGGATTCGGGTTACCGCCACCTGCTGCTCGACCTCACCGGAACCAAGATCATCAACTCGATCGGCATTTCGATCCTGATCGAGATCATCGAGAAGATGCTGGAAGTCGACGGCAAGCTGGCGTTCTGCGCCCTCACTCCGACGATCGAAAAGACGTTCCACATCATGGGCCTGGCGCAGTACGCCTCGATCTACCCCGACCAGACGACCGCGGTGACGCAGCTCACGCCGTGAACGAAGGCGCCCCTCTGGACGCTCCCACCCGCCGGCGCGCATCCGACAACATGGAAGACGAGCTTCTCGCGCTGGCGCGGCGCGAGCCCCAGGGCCGGCAACTGGTCGAGCGTCTGCTCGACCTGCTCGATCGTGCCACCGGTGCGCGTGGCGCGGCGCTCTATCTCGAGAACGAACGCGGCTTCCGCCGCGAGCTGGCGACCAAGGGTTCGACTCATGACGAGTTTCTCGCCGCAGCGCCGGCGGGGGATCCCTGCCTGCTCGAGTTCTGCGGCGGCCTGGTGCGCTGGCACGGCGGCGCGCCGGAGCCGGGCGCCGCGACGCCGGCGCTCCTCCTCGCGCTGGTCACCGCGGCGCGCGAGCTCGTGCTGCGCGGGCAGCTGAAGCGGCAGGACTTCGAGGTCAAGTCGCGCGGCGTGCAGCTCGAGGCGCTCTACGATGTCGGCCTCGCTATCGCCTCGACGCTCGACTTCGAGCGCCTGTGCGAGGAGATCCTGATGCGCGCGGTCTCGCTCTCCGACGCGCGCCGTGGCGCCCTCTATCTGATGCAGAAGGACCGTCTCGTCCTGCATCGCGCCTTCGGCGGCGACGCAGAGGGGCGGCTCGATCCCGAAGACGTCGAGACCCGCGAGCTCCTCGCCGGCAGACCGCGGCCCACCTGCTGCGTGTTGCCAGGGGCGCTCTTCGTCCTCGGTGTGCCGGTCGCCATCGACGGCCTGCCGAAGGGGCTGCTGGTGATCGGCGACAAGGAGAGCCGGCAGGGGGTCGGGCCGTTCTCTCCCGCCGACCGCCGGACCCTCGACCTGCTGGCGAACCAGGCGGCGATCGCACTCGAGAACGCCGACCTTCACCGGCAGGCGCTCGAGAAGGAGCGCCTCGAGCGCGAAATCGAGCTCGCCTCCGAGATTCAGCGCCAGATCCTGCCCAAGGGCACGCCGGAGATTCCAGGCTACGAGCTCGCCGGCTGGAACCGCCCGGCCAAGCACATCGGCGGCGACTACTACGACTTCTTTCCCTTCGGCGCCGGCAGGAGCTGGGGCCTGGTCCTGGGCGACGTCTCGGGGAAGGGTGTTCCGGCGGCGCTGCTCGTCTCGACGCTGCACTCGGCGCTGCGCCTGCTGCTCGATCGCCTGGAGCTCGGATCCGATCTGTTCTCGCGCCTGAACGAGCACATCCTCGCGTCCTCGGCGGCGAACAAGTTCATCACCCTCCTCGCCGCGCGGCTCGAGACCGCGACCGGCGAGCTGCACTACCTCAATGCCGGCCACAACCCGGGGATCCTGGTGCGCGCGGCGGGTGGCGTCGAGCAGATGGGGCCGGGCGGCCTGCCGATCGGTCTCCTGCCGGGAGTGAGCTGCCGCAGCGAGGTGACGACCGTCGAGAAGGGGGACCTGCTCTGCCTCTACAGCGACGGCATCACGGAGGCGGTAGGGCCCGACGATGTCGAATTCGGCTTCGATCGCCTGGCGCAACTTCTCGCCGAAGGCCGCGAGACGCCGCTCGCGGAGCTCATGCGCCGCATCGATCGCGAAGTCAGCGCGCATGCCGGAGGCCTGCCGCAGGGCGACGACCAGACCGTGCTGCTGCTGCGCCGCTCGGCTACCTGAGCCTCAGCCGCGGACTTCGCGCGACGGCTGCATGGTGCCGACGGCCGCGAGGCGGAGAGCCGGCGCCACCGCCGGCGCGCGATGCGGTGCCGGGATCCACAGCGCGCGATCGCGCGCCGCGCCGTCGACAGCGGCCAGCAGGTCGAGGACCTTGCCTGTCCAGATGAGCGGCGGCAGGGCCGCTTCGAGCTTGCCGTTGTCGCCGATCCGGCGCACGCTCCGGGCGACGCCGCGGAACGGCAACCCGGGGCCCGGCAGGCAGCGCAGATTCTCGATCGAGCCGATGCGGATGCCGCCGGCCGTGCGCAGCAGCAGGTCGGCCTCGCTCTCCTCGCCGGCGAGCCATTGCGGATGACCGGGAGTGGCGTCCTCGCCGGCCACACCGTGGCCCGTCGAGTGGCGCCCGCAGCGCGCCGCGAGCTCGAGATCGAGCACCGGTCCGGCGAGCTCGCCGTCATGCACCAGCTCTCGCCGGCGCTTCGCCAGACCGTCATAGTCGAACGGAAATCCGAACATCGCGAGGTCGCCGGGCTCGTCGACCAGGCGGACCAGCGGCGAGAGCGTGCGCCGTTCAGTGGGGTCGGCGAGAGGCCCCTGGCCGGCGACGAAGCGGCGTCCGGAGAACACCTCCCGCGCCACGAGCTCGAGCAGGGCGACCGCCGCCTCGGGGGCCAGGACCGCCGGCGCCTGGCGGTCCGGAATAGCCTCGGTGATCTCGCTCGCCTGCAGCGACTGGGCGCGCGCCACCAGGCGGTCGAAGGGGAGGTCGCGCAGCGTGCGGCTCGAAGCCGCAGCGAAACCGGATCCGGGGCGCCGGCCGGTGCGGGCCTCGAGGCCGATCTCGGTGGCGCGGGCGGCACGCGTCGGCCGGCCGCTCGCCGCGACCACCAGGCTCTGCTCCGACCATGAACAGCGCAGCGTCGACTGCCGGTCCGAAAGGCGTTGCAGCCGCTGCTGCGCCGCGGGCGGCGCGAGGCCTGCCACCTCGTCGTCGAACAGCGCGTCGAGGCTGGCCTCTACCGGCGGCTCCTCTCCGCCGCGCGGCCACTCCCAGTCCGGCGAGATGGAGGCCGCGCGGGCGAGCGCCAGCGCCTGACGCAAGGTGGCCTGCAACTCGCCGACGTCGCTGGCCTCCGAGCGCGCGAGGCCCGACCGGCGCCCCTCGCGCACCCGCACGACGACGATCCGGCCGGCGGAGGCGTCGAGACGACGCGAGCGCGCGCTCTCGGTCGCAAGGTTCGCAGTGGTCTCGATCCAGCTGACGATCGTCGAGTCCGAAGGCGAGAGGCGCAGCAGGTGTTCGCAGCGATCGACGATGTCAGCGAGCGGGAGTTTCGCGGGATTCACCGCTTCATCCTAGCAATCGGGCAACGGCGCGCCTCGCGCCGGGCCGGCGGGGCCATGGCTTGAACTTTGCAGCCCTAGACGGCGAGAATGCAACCCGACGTGTCCCGCACCCGACGCACCGACCTGACTCCGCGGCGCCGCGCGCTCCTCGCGCTCGCCGCACTCTGCTACCTTTCGCCCATGCCGGCGTCCGCGCAGGAGGAGCTGCTGGCGAACAAGCGGCGCCAGATGGTCGAGGTCGTGCGTGGGCGCGGCGTCTCCGACACCCGCGTCCTCGACGCCATGGGTCAGGTGCCCCGCCACCTGTTCGTGCCGGACAAGGTCCGGCCGCAGGCGTACGAAGACTTCCCGCTGCCGATCGGTTCGCAGCAGACGATCTCTCAGCCCTACATCGTCGCGTTGATGACCTCGCTGCTCGACCTCAAGGGGGGCGAGAAGGTGCTCGAGATCGGCACCGGTTCCGGATACCAGGCGGCGGTGCTGTCGAAGGTGGCGGGCGAGGTCTACACCATCGAGATCCTCGGGTCGCTCTCCGAGAGCGCGCGCAAGGCGATCGAAGGGCTGGGCTACGGCAACATCCACTTCCGCGTCGGCGACGGCTATGCCGGCTGGCCGGAGGCGGCGCCGTTCGACGGCATCGTCGTGACGGCGGCGCCGGAGAAGGTGCCGCAGCCGCTGCTCGACCAGCTCAAGGTCGGCGGCAGGCTGGTGATTCCGGTCGGCTCGTTCTTCCAGGACCTCCTGGTCTACACCCGGACCGCCACCGGCATCGAGAGAAAGAACGTCGCGCCGGTGCGCTTCGTGCCGATGACCGGCGAAGCGCAGAAGCCGCCGCAGCAGCCCTGAGCCGGTTCGCAGAGTGACCCTTACGCGCGCAGACGCGGTCTCTTCCGGCGCCGCGGATCCGTTGGTCGCGGCGCGGTGGGACGAGACCGCGAACGCTCGCGCGTGCGACTCGCTGCGCGGCTGGCTCGACTCGCAGCTGCTGTTCTCGGAGGTCTTTCGCGCCCGCGTCGCGGGCGATCCGCAGGGCAACTGGCTGCAAGGGCTGATGCGACGCGGGGGCGTCCCCAAAGGAGGGCGGTGGGCCAGCCTCGGATGCGGCGCCGCCGGGGAGGAGATCCTCGCCGGCCGTCTCGGGCTCTTCGACTCGCTCGCCGGCTTCGACGCCTCGCCGGCCTCGCTCGAGCTTGCGCGCCGGAAGGCGGCGGAGGAAGGACTCGCGAACTGCGCCTTCGGCCTGATCGATCTCGACGGTTTCTCCCTTCCCACGGGCGCCTACGACGTCGTGCTGATGAACATGTCGCTGCATCACGTTCGCGAGCTGCGGCCGGCGCTCGCCGCGGTGCGCCGCGCCCTCGCCCCGGGTGGCGCGCTGATCCTCAACGAGTTCGTCGGACCGCGGCAGTTCCAGTATCCCGAAGCGCAGCTCGCGACCGTGCGCGCGCTGCTCGCGGCGCTGCCGGAGTCGCTCTGCCGCGACACGGCGAACGGCATCGTGAAGCGCGACTACCTGGTCTGGCCGGTGGA
>JBPOHI010000246.1:0-4204 GCA_052035735.1 Acidobacteriota bacterium | reverse complement strand
GCATGAGAATCGAAGCCGTCGAAGTCTGGCGCGAGCATCTGCCGCTCACCAAGCCGTACACGATCTCGCGCGAGACGATCGCCGACGTCGAGCTCTTTTTCGTGCGCATCCACGCCCAGGGGATCTCGGGCGCCGGCTGCGCCTCGCCGGCGGTCGAGGTTACCGGCGAATCGCCTGCGGCTTGTCGCGCGGCGCTCGACGCCGCATCGCACCTGCTGGTGGGCGCCGACGCGTTCGCGGTCGGCGGCCTCGCCCGCCGGCTCGAACGCGAGCTGCCGGGCGCTCCGGCGGCGCGCGCCGCGTGCGACATGGCGCTGTGGGACCTTCTCGGCAAGCACGTGGGCGTCGCCGTGGTCGATCTGCTCGGCCGCGTCCACGAGGCGTTGCCGACGTCGGTGACGATCGGAATCCTGCCGGCGGAGGAGGCGGTCGCTTCGGCCCGCGACTATGTCGGTCAGGGTTTCCGCGCCCTCAAGGTCAAGCTAGGCAAGGACGTCGCGGAGGACACCGACCGTCTGCGCCGGATCCGCGAGGCGGTCGGCCCGGAGGTGGCGATCCGCACCGATCCGAACGCCGGCTACGACGCCGACTCGCTCTGCCGCTACCTCGCCGAGACCGCCGAGCTCGCGATCCAGTTCTGCGAACAGCCGGTGGCGCGCGGCGCCGAGGGGGCCTTCGCCGGCCTCGCCGCCGCCGACCGCGCCTGGCTCGCCGCCGACGAGAGCGTGCACGACCTCGCCGACGCCGGACAGTTGCTGCGCGAGCCGCGCCCCTACGGCATCTTCAACCTGAAGCTGATGAAGTGCGGCGGCATCTCGCCTGCGGTGCGCATCGCCCACCTGGCCGAAGGAGCCGGAATCGAGCTCATGTGGGGCTGCAACGACGAAAGCCGGATCTCGATCGGCGCGGCGCTGCACGTTGCGCTCGCTTCGCCGGCGACCCGCTACCTCGATCTCGACGGCAGCTTCGATCTGGCGCGGGATCTGGCGGCCGGCGGCTTCGCCCTGGAGGCGGGCTGCCTGCGTCCGGCGCCCGGGCCCGGGCTGGGTATCGTCTGGGAAGAGGGCGCGCGCGGCGCCGGAGAGTAGCCCGGGGCTGACGGGGACCGCCGCAGCGCATAGACTTCCGGGCGATGAAGCCCCTCTCCTCCTCGCAGCGCAAGCGTCTCCGCGGCCTCGCTCACGACCTCCATCCGCTCGTGCATGTGGGCAAGGCGGGTCTCTCCGACGCCGCGCTGGCCGAGATCGACAAGGCACTCGCCGATCACGAGCTGGTCAAGGTCCGCTTTCTGGAGAGCGGCGGCGGGGTCGGCAAGGTCGAGAGAGATGCCCGGATGGACGAGATCCAGAACCGTATCGGCTGTGGCGTCGCCGGCCGGGTCGGGCACATCGCCATCCTCTACCGCCCGCACCAGGATCCGGACAAGCGGCGCATCGATCCCGGAAAATAGGCCGGTCCGGTAGACTCCCCGCCCCGGGAATCATCGGCCGGGGGAAATTGTTCGTACATAGGACAAGGGAGGCCGTACCCCATGATGTTCGACCCGATGTACCTGCTGTTCATCGCCCCCGGTCTCGCGCTCTCGCTCTGGGCGAGCTTCAAGACCAAGTCGGCGTTCAACAAGTACTCGAAGGTGCGCGTCGCGACCGGCATGACCGGAGCCCAGGCGGCGCAGCGCATGCTCGACGCCGCCGGCATCCACGACGTCAAGATCGTGCCGCACCAGGGGACGCTGTCCGACCACTACAACCCGGTCACCAAGACGCTGGCCCTCTCGGAGCCGGTCTACGGCGTAGCCTCGGTGGCGGCGGTCGGTGTCGCCTGCCACGAGGCCGGCCACGCCATCCAGCACGCCCGCGCCTACAAGCCGCTCTGGCTGCGCTCGATGCTCGTGCCGACGGCCAACATCGGCTCTTCGATCGGCTATCTGGTGATGACCTTCGGTCTGATGCTCGGCTCGATGCAGTTCTTCACCATCGGCGTGGCGCTGTTCTCGATGGTCATCCTGTTCCAGCTGGTGACCCTGCCGGTCGAGTTCGACGCTTCGAACCGGGCCAAGAAGCTCTGCGTCGAGAACGGCATCGTCATGGCGCAGGAGCGCGAGGGCATCGACCGCGTGCTCAACGCCGCCGCCCTCACCTACGTCGCCGCCGCAGTGTCGAGCCTGCTGACGCTGCTCTACTTCCTGCTGCGTTCGGGTCTCCTGGGCGGTCGCAGCCGCGACTGACGCGCTGCGGCGCGCCAGGCAGGATCTTTCGGGGCCGGGGCTGTCGACCGGCCCCGCGGCGTTCCGGCGTGCGGGAGCGCGTGACGAGCGGATAAGCTCCGCCCACTTCCCGGGGGGAGAGATGACCAGGGTCATGGAGTTGTTTCATCGTCCGGAGGCGCCCCTGCCGCCCGAGGCCGATCTGCCGATCCGGCTGACGCGCAAGGCGCCGGCCGAAGCCGCCGCGCTGCTCTCGCGCTATCCGGACGACGTCGCCGCGCGGGCTCTTGCCCTGGTCAACCCGGCACTCACCGTCGACATTCTGGGCCTCCTGCCGGAGGAGCGCCGGCTGCGCATCGCCGCCGCCGATCTCAGCGGCCGCAGCGAGCAGTGGATCAGCGACCGGAAGTACCCGGTGGGGACGGTCGGGAGACAGATGGACAAGCCGCTCGCCGTCTTCGCGCCGGAGACCACGGTGCGCGCGGCGACCGAGCGCCTGCGCGAGATGGTGACCCGTGCCCGCCTTCACCTCGCCTTCGTGACCGAGCCCGATGGCCGCCTGCTGGGGGTCTTCGCCTTCCGCTCGCTGCTCTTCGCGCCGCCCGACGCGCCGGTGGTCTCGCTGATGAGCCCCGAGCTCGCGACCTTGCGGCCGGAGATGACGCTGCTCGAGGCGACCAAGGCGATCGTCGCCAAGCACTATCCGGCCTATCCGGTCGTCGATGCCGCCGGCAAGCTCCTCGGCATGATCCGCGCCCGGACGATCTTCGAGCAGGAGGCCTTCGAGATCTCGGCGCAGGCAGGAAAGATGGTCGGCGTCGAGGCCGAGGAGCGCATTTCGACCTCCTGGCCGCGGAGTTTCCGTTTCCGTCACCCCTGGCTGCAGTTGAACCTGCTCACCGCGTTCATCGCCGCCGGAGTGGTGAGCGTCTTTCAGGAGACGCTCGATCAGATCGTCGTGCTGGCGGTCTTCCTGCCGGTGCTGGCGGGCCAGTCCGGCAACACCGGCAGTCAGGCACTGGCGGTGACGCTGCGCGGTCTGGCGCTGGGCGAGATCGACCGCCTGCAGGCGAAGTCGATGTTCAAGGAGATCTGGGTGGGGCTGCTGAATGGCATCTTCGTCGGCCTCGTCGCGGGCCTGGGGATGTTCTTCTACGCCCGGAGCCAAGGGAGCGCCTCGCCGGCGACGCTCGGTCTGTGCGTCTTCGTCGCGATGGTCCTCGCCTGCGCGGCGAGCGGCGTCTGGGGCTCGACGATCCCGCTGCTGCTCAAGCGGCTCGGCGCCGACCCCGCCACCGCCTCGAGCATCTTCCTCACCACGATGACCGACGTGGTCAGCATGGGCGCATTTCTCGGCCTGGCGACGCTGCTGGTGCGCTAGAGCTCAGGCGGACTTGCCTCCCGGCAACCGCTGCGCCCGGAGGTCGTTCCAGAGCTCGCGGCAGCGCCAGGGCAGAGCGCCCAGGCACGCTTCGACTTGAGCAAGAACGGCTGTCGGGAGCGTGGAGTCTGAGGCCAGCAAAGGCTGAATGTCCCAGGCGTCCTGCAGGCCTCCGGACAGAGCTTCAGCAGGACGAGGTCTGCCGCAATGCCCGCCGCTTGGGGGGGCCGGCTACTCGCCTTCGTCGCCCTTGCACTCTCGCGCAAGAGCGCTACCTCCGGCTCAGCCCGGAAGCGGACTCGCGCCGCTCGCCAGCTTTTCCCAAGGCAGCACTTCGATCCCGCGCCCGAGCTTTCTGGGCTCGGCAGCGCTGTTGACGACGTAGCCGCGTTCGAGCCCGAGGTCGGTCATGCACTGGCGCAGCGCGGCGAGGCTCTGCGGACGAACCTCGGCGCCGAGCTTGATCTCGATCGGCGTGACGCTCTGCCCTTGGACGAGCAGGAGGTCGACCTCGGCGCCGGCACCCGTGCGCCAGAAGAAAGCCTCGGTGCCCGGGCGCTCGAGCGCCGCGCGACGGATGAGCTCCTCGACGACCAGCCCCTCGAACGACGCGCCGC
>JBPOHI010000004.1:0-29185 GCA_052035735.1 Acidobacteriota bacterium | reverse complement strand
AGTCTCGGTACCGCGCTTGACCTCGACCCCCATGCTGTTGCTTTCGGCATCGAAGAACAGCGCCGACATCACGCCGTCGGACATCTTCGCTTCCGTCGTCTTGTCGCGATAACCGTCGCGGTGCCGGACCACCAGATCCTTGCGCTTCGTGCGCACCTCGATCTTGTGGTACCTGCCGTCACCGGCATGCACGGGGCTGTAGCCGAGCGAGTAGTAGGTCTTGAAATCGGCGGCGACGATGCGCAGCCCCTTGGTGGCGTCGTTGGTGTTGTAGATCGCCTTGCCGCCGGTCTGCTCTGCGATCATCTGCAGCGGCGCCAGCATGTTGCTGTTGTGGATCGAGTCGACCATCCCGCTGGCGTTGGCCGTGCGATTCTCCGCCGACACCGAAGAAGAGGTCTTCAAGCCCTCGGCGTCCACGGTATAGAAGGAGATCCGGTTGGCGTTCGCTTGCGCGACCAGCTCCTGGTAGCGCCGCGAGGCGTCGTAGGTGAGGCTCTCCATGATGGCGTTGGAAGAGCCCGCGGAGTACTTCTCCTGCACGTACTGGAAGAGATCCTGACCGGCGATCATCGGCAGACCGTCGCTCACGTAGAGCACGGCCTTTCGCCCCGGCAGCCCCGCGAGCGAGCTCACCGTGTTCTTCAGCGAGTCGATCGAGAACTGCAGGTCGTTGTACAGCGACTCGGCGTAGGAGCGCACGCGCGACAGCGCCTGGTTGGCGTCCCGGATATCGTCGAGGTCGCGCAGCAGATCGCGGCGATCCTGATCGGTCTGGGTGGCGAAGGCATTCAGCTTCTCGAGCTCGAAGAGAGCCGAGGCGATGACCTGGGGATCGGAGGTGAAGGCGCGCCGAACGTGCGGCTCGCGGTCGTAGGTGATGAGCATCACCCTGTCCCCCGGCGTCAGCTCGGAACGCAGGAACTCGCGCAGCGCCGTGAAGGTCTTGTTGCGGCTGAAGGGGTGAATGTTGAAGTTGTCGATATAGACGACCAGGTGGAGCCGCTGATCCTCGGGAATCTCGGGCGGCAGGCCGGGAACGGCAGTAGGCGAAGGGGGCGCCGGATTGGCGAGCTCCTCGGCGGTCGGCACCGGCCGGCCCTCGTCGACGGCGTAGAAGTTGGTAATCGCCATCGGCTTGCGGTCTTCGAGGATCTCGAAGTCCTCGCGGCTCAGGCCGTTCACCCGGTTCCCCTTCTTGTCGGTGACGTAGACATCGACGTTGACGACGCTGACGTCGATCGACTCGAAGAAGTCGCCGGCGCCGATCGCCGGGGCCGGCGGAGCACCGGAGGCGGGCGCCGGAGCGCTCGCCGCAGTCTGCGTGGGGGCCGCTGGAGCTGGTGCCGGAGCGGCGCCACTCTGGGCATTCAAATGTGCGGGCAGGCCGGAAACGGCGAGGCCCGCCGCACAGAGCAGTATCAGGCGTAGGCGCAACAGATTCTTCATGAAATTCGGTTCCTCGATCTTCAGGGGTTCACTTCCGCGCGCGCGGAGTAAATGGCGCCGCCGGCGGGATCCGACACTGCCAGCACCAGGTCGTTCTTTGCCCGGCGCAACTGCACCACCGTAGTGTACGTCGCATAGGCGCCAGCGGGGGGCTGGCCGGGCATGTCGAGCCGGATCGGAATCACCGGGATGTCGGACCGACCGCCGCGCTCGTCGAGCGCCGCGATCCGCAGCTCGACTTCGGCACTGGTGCCCTTTTCGGTCGGCACGATGGTGAGCTGGGACAACGGAATCCGCAGCGTGACCGGGACGTTCATCCGGTTCCCCGAGACCTTCGTCGGTGTGCCGATCTCGAACGGCAGCGGCGAGGATCCGGGCCCGTCGCCAAAGAGCAGAATGCTCTCGACGGCCATGCTGGTCTGGCTCCTGGCCGAGAAATCGACGTAGCCGGCGCGGTTGCGCACCCGCAGCCCGTCGACGCGCGTGTCGAGCACGACCTTGTGGGCGGCGTCGTCCCCCTGCCAGGCGGGTGCGAAGCCGATCCAGTAGTAGGAGCGCGTGTCTTCCGTGACCCGCGCCAGGACCTCTTCGCGCTGGCCGTTGAGCAGCGCCTTGCCGCCAGTCTCGTTGGCCACGTACTGCAGGGTGTACTGAATGTTGTTCTCGCGCTGGAAGAGCGTGTTGCGGTCCGAGAAGTTCGCTCCCGCGGCGTACTCGGCGCTGGCGTTCGTCTCCTCCGCCAGACCCGGCACGTCGACCGCGTAGATGGTGTAGCCCAACTGGTTGGCCGTGCCGACGAGCGGCGCGAGCAGCTCGTCCCCCCTCTTGAGCTGGCTCTCGAGCACCGTTCGGCTGTAGTCGTTGATCGCGTACTGCACCGGATCGTAGGGCCACCCTCCGGCGAGCATGACGAACACCTTCCGACCCGGCGGGTTGGCGAAGCCGCGCAGCGCCGAGGCGCCCGCGGCGACGATTCCCTGAAGCTGATCCTGCAGCGTTTCGGCGTAGGCGCGCTCGTCGGTGTCGAGGCGCATCTGGGTCGAGTCGAGCAGGCGCGGCCGGTTGCCGGTCAGGCGATCGGCCCGGCTGTCGTGCGAGAACCTCCGATCATCGGCCTCGCGCTGCAGGCCCAACGCCGGACGCGTCATCGCCTTGCGAAAGACACGCTCGAGCTCGGGCACCGACTGCGACCAGGAGGAGAGCATCTCGAGCTTGCGCCCGTCGTAGGCCACCACCGCCATGCGATCTTCCGGCCCCAGGCGCGGCAGGTCGGCGGAGATCCGCTCGATCACCTTGTCGCGGTCGCGCTGCAGCGGAAAGAAGTCGTCGATGAACACCAGGTAGCTCGTGCCGACCGGAGTGCCGGGAGCCAGCTGCGGAACCCCCGGGATCGCCGGCTCTTCCGACGGACCCTCGATGGCGTCCCCACCGCGTACTTCGGTGAAATACTGAATCGCCTGATCTTTGCCGTCCACCTTGAGCGAGAAGTCGCCTGCCTGGAGGCCGGTGACGGGCAGCCCGTCCCTGTCGGTGACCACGACTTCGACGTTGATCACCCGCACCTCGACAGTCTCGCCGAAGAGCGGCGCAGCGGCCGCATTCTGCGGCGGCTGGGCGCGGAGGCCGGAGGCAACGAAGAGCAGGGCGGCGACAGCGGCGAGAATCGGTCGGATGGTCGGGTGGTTCATGCTCTGGTCTCCTTCGGGCGGCGTTCTCAATGGGTCTGCGCTAACGTCCAGCGGCTTCCGTCAAGGACACCTGCGCGGCTGCAATCGCCGTACCATGAAGCCGTCCGGCGAGGTGTCCAGCGATTCGCACGCCGTGGTCGCGCGAGTTCTCGATGAAGATCCGGTGGGTCTCGCGGCCCGCCTGGATCGTCCCCGCGACGTAGAGCCCGGGAACCGCGGTTTCGAAGCTCTCGGGATCGAACTGCGGCGCGCCGGTCACCGCATCGACGACGACGCCCGCCCGCTCCAGCAACGCCGTTTCGGGAGCGTATCCGATCAGCACGTAGGCAGCTCTCGCCGGAATCGCCTCGACCTGCCCGGAGTCCCGGCTTCGCACCACCACCGCACCGTCGGTGAACCCGACCACCTCGGCGCAGAGGCGCACCTGGATCTCGCCCGCAGCGATGCGGTTTTCGATGTCCGGCTTGACCCAGTACTTCACCGTCTCCTTGAGTGCCGGGCCGTGGTGCACCAGCGTCACCCGGGCGCCGTGCCGGTAGAGGTCGAGGGCGGCCTCCACCCCGGAGTTGCCGCCGCCGATGACCACCACGGAGTCGCCGAAATGCGACAGCGCCTCGCGATAGCGCGGCTGAACCCAGGGCAGATCCTCCCCGGGAACCCCGAGACGCAGAGGATTGCAGTAGTAGCCCGAGGCGACGGCCACGGCGCGGGCGCGTCGTTCGACTTCTCCCGATCGTCCCCGGGAGGTGACAATGAACGTACCGGTGTCCGTGCGGATCGCTTCGACATCCTCGTGCAGTGCCAGCGGCAGACGGTACTTCGCCGCCACCGCCTGGTAGTAGGCCACTGCCTGGCGTCGGTTCGGTTTGTCTTCCGGGATGGCGAACGGGACGCCGGCGATCTCCAGCCGCTCCCGGGTGGTGAAAAAGAGCATCTCCGCCGGATAGTCCACCAGCGAAGCGACCAACGGTCCGCGATCGACCAACACGGTCGTGAGCCCGGCCCGGATGGCCTCGGCACCGAGCCCGATACCGGTTGGGCCGGCGCCCACTACCAGGAGATCGACGGTCGAGGTCGAAGACGCGCTCACGCGAGGCACCCCTCGGCTCCGCCGGGCTGGCGGCCACTTCGCTGACGCCAGAAGTGGTCCACCGGGCCGACGCCGGCGCCGATCGGGATGGCGCGAGCGATCGCTTCGTGCAACCAGTCGATCGCTCCGGAGACCGCCTCGGCTAGGGCCTCGCCGCGCCCGAGGCGCGCGGCGATGGCCGAAGACAGGGTACAGCCGGTGCCGTGCGTCGAGCGGCTGGCGAGCCGCGGATGCACGAACCGGTGAACCCGCGCCCCATCCCAGAGCAGGTCGACGACCTCGTCGTCGCCGGCATGGCCGCCCTTGAGGAGCACCGCGGCAGAACGCTCGCCGAGCCGGCGCAACAACAACTCGCGGGCCGCCGGGGTCGGCGCCTCGTGGCCATCGAGACGCTCGGCCTCGGGCAGGTTCGGCGTGATCAGCGTCGCCAGCGGAAAGAGCCTCGCCAACTCGTCGATCGCCGCCTCGTCGAGCAGCGCATCCCCACTCTTCGCGATCATGACCGGATCGAGCACGATCGGCAGCCGACCGCGGCTGGACGCTGCCCGGAGACTGCCGGACACCGCAGCGACGATGCCGCTGTCGGCGAGCATGCCGATCTTCACCGCGTCGACTCCCGGATCCGCAAAAACCGCGTCGATCTGGGCCGCAACGATCGCCGGCGGCAGCGCGAGCACGGCCGTGACCCCGAGCGTGTTCTGCGCGGTAATCGCGGTGATCGCCGACATGCCGTAGCCGCCATGGGCGGCGAAGGTCTTGAGATCGGCCTGGATGCCAGCGCCGCCACTCGAGTCAGAGCCGGCGATCGAGAGCAGGCGAGGCAACCCGGAATCGCCACCGGACGGCGAGCCGGCGCCGACAGGGGCGGCAGTCAACCCGGCCCCGCGCCGGCAAGCGGCGAGTCGCGACTCCACACCCTTCGCCGCCCCGCCCAGAGTGCGAGGAGAAGCAGCAGGATCGCCAGGCTGATCGCCTGCGCAAGGGTGAGACCGGCGAAGAAGCGATCGTCCTTGGCGCGCACGAACTCGACCGCGAAGCGCTCCATCGCCAGGGCGGCGAAGACGGCGAGCGCCGTCCGGCCCGGATGCCGGCCGCGTGGGCCGCAGAGCATCCGCCAGCCGAACCAGGCGATGACCAGCGCCAGCGCGGTCTCGTAGAGCTGGGTCGGGTGGACGCGCAACAACCGCTCGTCGGGAACCCCGGCCGGGATGGCGACGCCGAACTCCGAGCGCAGGAAGCCCGCGGTCGTCGGCGGCAGGCCGTTGGGAAAGGCGATCGCCCAGGGCAGCTCGCTCGGACGCCCGTAGTCGTCGCCGACCAGGAAACAACCGATCCGCCCGACGGCGTAGCCCAGCGCGAGCGCCGGGGTCGCCGCGTCGAGCAGGGGCCAGAACGGCAGACGCCGGCGCCGGATCACCCACAGGACCGCCGCCGTCGCGAGAAGGAAGCCGCCGTACCAGACGAGCCCCGAGCGGTCGAACAGCAGGTGCCAGTCGCCGTAGAGAGCAGCGTAGTAGATCTTGGCGCCGAGAATCCCCCCCACGCCAGCAGCGAAGAGGATCGAGCTCGCATCCTCCTCGTCGCCCACACCGAGCCGCTTCATCCCGCGCTTGAGCTGCAGGTAACCGGAAAAGAAGGCCAGGACCAGCATCACGCCAAACGGGCTGATCACGATCGGACCGAGGTGAAAAAGCTCTTGGATCATCGCGAATTACTCTAACATCCACCCCGTGCAGAACGAGGCCATCGCCAGTGCGCGCCGGAGCGCCGCCGGAAGCCATCGACAGCGGCTGATCCTGCGCCTGCTGCGGCGGCCGGAGCAGCGCCCGGCGCGGCGGCTGCTCGCCCGGCTGCATCCGGCCGACCTGGCACGCCTCGTTCCCCTGCTCACTCCCGACGAGCGCGACCGGCTGATGGAGACCCTGCTCGAGCTCAAGCTGGCCGGTCGCACCGTGGCGGAGCTCGCGCCGGACATGCAATCCAGCGTCCTCGCCAAGTTCGAGGACGCGGCGTTGGCCGACCTGCTGCGGCAGATCTCCGCCAACGACGCCGTCGATCTCCTCGAACGGCTCGAGCCGGAGCGCGCACAGGCGGTCATGGCACTCCTCGACCGGGCGGCTGCCAACCAGCTCTCCAACCTGATGCACTACGGCGCGGCGACCGCGGGCGGACTGATGGATCCGGAGGCGCCGCACTTCTCCGCCGAGCAGACCGTCGACGAGACGCTGAAGCAGGTGCGCCTGCTCGCCGAGAGCCGGCGGCTGTTCTATCTCTACATCACCGACGAGCGCCTGCACCTGCTCGGCATCGTCTCGCTCTGGCAGTTGGTGACCGCCAGCGCCGACCGCCCGCTGCGCGAGATCATGTCCACCGAAGTGGTCACCGTGCGGGTCGACACCCCGGAAGAGGAGGTGGCGCAGGTCTTCTCGCGCTACGACCTGCTGATGATCCCGGTGGTCGATGGCGAGGGACGGTTCACCGGCGCGATCACCGTCGACGACGTGCTCGACGTCGTCGAGGCGCAGGCGACCCAGGACCTCTACCGCCTGGCCAACCTGTCGGTTCAGGAGGGGGTGTCCACCTCCGCCATGCGCTCGGTACGTCTGCGCCTGCCCTGGTTGCTGGTCAATCTCACCACCGCCTTCCTCGCCGCCTTCGTCGTCAGCCAGTTCCAGGCGACGATCGCCAAGTACGTCGTGCTGGCGGTCTTCATGCCGATCGTCGCCGGCATGGGCGGCAACGCCGGGACGCAGACCCTGACCGTCATGGTGCGCGCTCTGGCGCTCGGCGAGATGGACCTGCGCCGCGCCGGCGGCGTGCTCCTCCGGCAGACCGCCGTCGGCCTGATGAACGGCCTCGGCACCGGGCTGATTCTGGGACTCGTCGCCCTGGTCTGGGAGCGCAACGCAGTTCTCGCAGGCGTCCTCTTCTTCGCCGCGACGGTGAACCTGACGATCGCCGGCTTCTTCGGCGCGGGCGTGCCGCTGGTCCTCCGCCGTCTGAATCTCGACCCCGCCCTGGGCAGCTCGATCCTCGTCACGACGGCGACCGACGTCTGCGGCTTCCTGGCGTTTCTCGGCACCGCCACGCTGCTGCTCGGCTACCTGCACCCGTGACCTGCCAGCCGACGCAGCGCCTCACCAGGCGGCTGGCCCGCCTCGCCACTCTGGCAGCGTCGACGCTCGTCCTGCTTCTCCTCGACCTCGTCGCTCCGACCATGAGTCTCGCCGATCGCCCGGAGACCGCGGCCCACAACTGCGGCTGCGCTCCGGGCAAGGCCTGCTGCTGCCTCCTGTTCAAGCGCAAAGGTCCCGACACCTGCCGGCGAGGCACCCCCTCGGCGGCCTGCTCGCTCAGCTCCCGACCCACCCCCACCGAAACCCCTCGCGCGACGACCTCGCCGACAGTGCGGCAAGCGGTACTCCCTCTGCCAGCGAGCCTCGCCCTTCCGCTTGCGACGACGCTCCGGCATCGCGAAGCCGTCATCTTCCCGCCCGGCGAACCGATCCGCCGGCCTCCGGTTCCACCCCCGAAACCGGTCCCGCTTTAGACGCCCGAAGCCCCGAAAATTCACCCACCTGGCGCGCCGCCCGCGGCTCGCCCGAAAGGATATTTGTATGCATCTGCGCTACTTCAAGGCGGTCGCGATCGCTCTGTTCGCCGCCGCCCTTCTGCCGTCCGCCTCAGCTGCCTGCTCGGTCTGCCGCTGCGGCGACCCCACCTTCAACGCGTTGGGCACCAGCATCTTCACCCAGGGCCAGTTCCGTCTCGCCCTGGACTACGAGTCCCTGGAGAAGACCCAGGGAACCGACACCGACCACCACGAAGCGGAGGCCCTTGCCGCCTCCGCCGGCCTCGGCGCCTTTCCCCTGCCGCACGGCGACGAAGAACACGGCGGGCGCGAGGAGCTCACCGAACGCCGGATGATCCTCACCGCCTCCTACGGCTTCAGCGAGCGTTTCCAGGCAGTGGCCCGGATTCCCTGGAGCCGGCGGGAGATCTCCTCCACCAGCGAGTCGATCTCGGCCTCGGGACTCGGCGATCCCGAGTTCTACGGCATCTTCCGCCTCTGGTCCGCCCCCTGGCAGGAGGGGCTGGGGAGCAGCAGCTGGGTGTCGATCCTCGGCGGCGTGAAGACCCCGTGGGGTGACAACGACGTCGCCGACGAAGGCGAACGCCTCGACGAGCATGTCCAGCCCGGCACCGGCTCGACCGACATCTTCGCCGGCCTGTCGGCCGTACATCTGTTCGATGCAAGCTCGACGCTCTACGGCTCGGTCCAGTACCGGAAGACCGACCGCAACGACCACGGCTATCTCTATGGCGACTCGGTGCTCGCCAACATCGGCTACGAGCGCAAGCTGGGCAAGCGCTGGGACGCCGCCGTCGAGCTCAACGCCCGTGACGCCGGCCGCGACGAGATGGATGCGGACGGAGAAGAGGACCCCAACACCGGCGGCGCCATCCTCTTTGCCTCTCCCCGGCTGCTGGTCGACCTCGGACGCGGCATCGTCGCCCGCCTGGCGGTGCAGATTCCCGTCTGGGACGACCTCGAAGGCGAGCAGGAAGAGAAGACGGTGCTGAATCTCGGGTTGACCGCGACCTTCTGATCGCTTCTCTCCCCGCCCGGGCGAAGCGCGGCACTTGCTTGTGCGCTTCGCCCGGGCGATAGTTTCCGTCGTGACCGACGCCGCGACCCGTCTGCGCGACCATCTGCCCTCTCTCGCGGCTGAGCTCGGACCCGACGTCCTCAGCACGGCCCCCGACGTCCTCGAGCGCCATGCGTGCGACGAAACCGAGGACCTGCGCTTCCTGCCCGCGGCGGTCGCCCTGCCCAGAGCCACGGAGGAGGTCCAGCGGATCCTCCGTTTCGCCCACCGTCACCGGATTCCGCTGACTCCGCGCGGTGCCGGCACCGGCCTTTCGGGCGGCGCCCTGCCCGTCGCCGGCGGCATCGTGCTCGGCCTCGAGCGGATGAACCGGATACGCGAAATCGACCGCCGCAACCTGCTCGCGGTCGCCGAGGCGGGGGTGATTACTGCCGACCTGCAGCGCGCCGTTTCGGACGTCGGCCTGTTCTATCCACCCGACCCCTCCAGTCGCGAGAGCTGCCAGTTGGGCGGCAACATCGCCGAGGACGCCGCCGGGCCGCGCAGCGCCAAGTACGGCACCACCCGGCGCTACGTTCTCGGGCTCGAAGCGGTGCTCGCCGACGGCTCGCGCATCGAAACCGGCGGCAAGAACCGCAAGGACGCCACCGGCTACAACCTGACCCAGTTGCTGGTGGGCTCCGAAGGGACGCTCGCCGTGGTCACCGCCGCGACGCTGCGTCTGCTCGCCCGGCCCGCGGCGACACTCACCATGATTCTCCCTTTCGCCACCCTCGAAGGGGCCGCCGCAGCGGTCGAACGCATCTTCAGCGACGGCTTCGATCCGGCCGCTTGCGAGATCGCCGAGCGCGCCGCGCTCGCCGCCGTGGCCGAGGTCGAGGCGTTGCCGCGCGAGCTCGTGGGCTCCGAAGCGATGCTGCTGCTCGAGCTCGACGGCGCCGATGCGGAGGCGCTGCTCGTCTCTGCCGCCGGCATCGACAGCCTCGCGCAGTCGCTCGGCGCGAGCCCGGCCCTGGTCGCCGACGACGACGCCGGGCAGCGCCGGCTCTGGCAGATCCGCCGCCGGATCGGCGAGGCGGTCAAGCATCTCTCGGTCTACAAGGAGGCCGACACCGTCGTGCCGCGCGCGGCCCTCGCCGAGCTGGTGACCGCAGCGCGCACCGCCGCCCAGCGCCAGGGCCTCACCGCGATCTGCTACGGCCACGCCGGCGACGGCAACCTGCACGTGAACCTCTTGCGCGGCGGACTCTCGGCCGAGCTCTGGGCGGAGCGCCGCGACCGTGCCGAAGAGGAGCTCTTCCGCGCCGTGGTCGCCCTGGGTGGCAAGATCTCGGGCGAACACGGCATCGGCCTCGTCCAACGGCCGCTGCTCGGCCTGGCTCTCGCCTCGGCCGAAATCGCCGCCATGCGTGCGCTCAAGACGGCCCTCGATCCGCTCGGGATCCTCAATCCGGGCAAGATATTTCCGGACGAAGCCTGAACTGAACTAGCATCGCCCCGCTACGCTTCGCGCCAGGGTCGTCTTCGTCCTCCCTGCCGGGGCTCCAGGAGACCCACGATGAAGTTGACGCCACTCGGCAAGCTCCTCCTCTTCCTGATCGGTCTCGGACTGGTCGCGACCGCGGTCTACCGCTTCGTGCCGCCCGAGCAGCTGCCGTGGAATCGCTCCCAGGCCGCTCCGGGGACGGAGCCACGCCCCGAATCCCGCAAGGAGAAGCCGGCCGCAGAGACGCCGCGCCCCGAGGCCGACCGGCCGGCCTCGAACCAGCCGTGGATCCAGGTCGCCGCCGGCCTGTTCGCCGCCGGCTCCGATCAATCCGAGATCGACGTGCCGGCGTTCGCCATCGAGCGCACTGAAGTGACCAACGGACGCTACGAGGAGTTTCTTGCCGCTTGCCCGCGCGGCAGCGCCTGCGGCCCGCGCGAGCTCCCCTCCTACTGGGAGGACCGGGCCTACGTCGCCAGCCACCGCGAGCATCCGGTGGTCTTCGTCGCCTGGAACGACGCCGCGAACTTCTGCCGCTGGTCGGGCGCGCGCCTGCCCACGGCCATCGAATGGGAGAAGGCGGCGCGCGGCACCGACGGCCGTTCGTACCCGACCGGCAATGTCCTCGATCCGGCGACAGTGAATATCCTGGGCGCCGACCGCCACGACGAGAAGAACGCCGCCGCCAAGCAGATACCGACCTGGCCGGTCAACGACAGCCGCTACGCCCGCGACCGAAGCCCCTTCGGCGTGCTCGGCATGGCGGGCAACGTCAGCGAGTGGACCGCCTCGGCGAGCGAAGAGGAGCCCGACCTGCGCCTCGTCGCCGGCGGTTCCTGGGACTCCTGGGAGCTCGCCGATGGCCGCACCTACAACCGGATTCCGAAATCCCCCACCGACCGCAGCTCGAGCCTCGGCTTCCGCTGCGCGAAGTCGCAGTCGTAGGTTCCCGTGAGGAGATCGCCCGCCATGACCCAGTTCGCCAAGCCGTTTCGTTCCTTTGCTGGAGCCTTTGCCTTTCTTTGTTGTTCCTGGTCTTCAGCTGCCGTCGCCCAGGACGACTCGCTGCAGAAAGTGATCGACGCCGGCGTGCTGCGCGTCGCCGCGGAGCCGGGGACGCCGCCGATGCTGTTCAAGGAGGGCAACCGCTACGAGGGCTTCGACTACGCGATCGCCAAGGCGGTGGCGAAGCGGATCGGCGTCGACGACGTGGTCATCGTCGCCGGCAAGTACTCGGAGCTCCCCGCCCGGCTCATCGCCGGCAAGGCGGACGTCATCATCTCCGGCTACACCGCCGACGACTCGATCACCGGCGTCGACTGGTCGGAGGCCTACCTCGACTACGGTCTCTGCCTGGTGGTGAAGAAGGGCCGCGGCATCCACGCGACCGGCGACCTGCGCGGCAAGGTGATCGGCATCTTCAACGACCTGGCCGCCGAAGAAGAGGTCAAGGGGATGAACCTCGGCCAGTCGCGGATCGAGAAGTACGAGGACGGCTACTTCGACCTGCTCGACCAGGGCAAGATCGACGGCTTCATCTACGACTTCCCCTACGCCCAGGAGGAGATCAAGGAGTTCGGCGGCCGGTTGGAGATCGTCGAGTTCAACCTCTCGAAGTCGACCTACAACGTCGGCGTGCGGCGCGGCGCGTCGACCCTGATGAAGATGGTCAACTCCGCCGTGCGCAGCCTCAAGGCGTCGGACGAGTACCGTCAGATCGTACGCAAGTACCTGGGCGGCACCGGCCCGGCGCCGGTCGCCAAGGTCGCCGCCGGCCAGAGCGTCTACAAGGTGCGCCCCGGCGACACCCTCTCCGGCATCGCCCGTGACCAGCTGGGCAACCTGCGGCGCTGGACCGAGATCTGGGAAGCCAACCGCAACCGCATCGCCGACCCCAACCTGATCGACATCGGCTGGGAGCTGGTATTGCCCCAGCGCTGATGGTCAAACGCTCCCGCGGGACGCATCTTCGACGCCTTCCGCCCGATCCGGCCCGCAACAGCGTCGCGGTGGGCGAGGCGGTGTATCAGTGGGAGCTCCGCCACGGCCCGGGCACTTGGCCCGACGGTACGCCGCGGGGGCTGTCGATCTCGGTGTGGGCCGAGAAGGACCAGACGCGCGAGCTGATCCTCGACTTCCCCGCCCGGCGCTTCGCCGGGCTCAACCCGCCCCAGGAAGAGCTCGAGGAGGCGCTGCAGGAGGCGATCCCGCTGGCCATCGACGCCGGCTGGGTCCCCGACTCGCGCGGCCGCCGCTTCCGCCTCGAGCTCGAAGAGGGCGAGGACTGAGTTCGCAGCCGTCTCGTCGCGACTTGTACAGGATTCCGGTACAATAGCGCCATGCGAAAAGAGACCACCTACTCGGCCGCCCGGGCGCAGCTCGCGTCCCTGTGTGACGAGGTCGCGGAAGGCACAGAGCCGATCTACATCACGCGGCGCGGGGCGCCCACTGTGGCGCTCATCGCCGCCTCAGAGCTGCGAGGGCTGGAAGAGACGGCTCATCTTCTGCGCAGCCCCGCCAATGCCGCCCGGCTTCTCGCCGCACTCGAGCGAGCCCGCAAAGGCGGCGGCAGCCGGCTGACTACGGCCCAACTCAGGAAGCGCGCCGGGCTTGAGCCGAAAGGCTGAGTCGCCCGACGCGCGCGAAGCGCTGTTCGACCGGGACTTCCTGGCCGACCTCGCCTGGTGGGTCGAAACCGACCGCGCGACAGCCCTACGTCTCCTCCGGCTCGTCGAAGCCGTGCTGCGCGATCCTCTCTCCGGTATCGGCCAGCCCGAACCGCTGAAACACCAGCTCGCCGGCACCTGGTCGCGCCGGCTGACTCAAGAACATCGCCTGGTGTATCTGGTTACCCCGACGCACATCCACCTTCTACAAGGCAGATATCACTACTGAGCAACGCCTCGCCGCGAGCGCAGAACGGCGGAATGTGGTCTACTGCCTGAGCGCGGAGCCCTCTCCGCGCGAGTGCCCTCCGCGAAAGAAGCCCGTCATGAAGGTCTACATCTGGATTCTCGAGCTCGCCGCGGCCGGCGGGCTCTTCCTGTTCGGCCGCTGGGTCTGGCACAAGCAGGTGGAACGCAAGGCGCAAGCGGCGCATGCTGTGCGAAAGCAGGGCTCGGCCGCTTCGCGCGCCGAGCGCGACCGCCTGGACATCGAGGCGCTGACCCGGGGTCTCGGCGAGCCGCGGCGGATTCCCGGCACCGAGACCGCAGCCGCCGGCGCCGCGCGCCAGGAGCGGGGTCGCCGCGCCGCGACCCATTCGGCCTTCGATCCCGACCTGCCGGCACGCGGCGAGAGCGCGGCGAAGAAGGGCTGAAGCCTCAGCCGTCGAGGCGCGCCTTCAGGCGCTCGAAGTTGCTCCGGGCGTCTTCGTTGAGCGCCTTCGCCTCGTCGTAGTACCGCAGCGCCTTCACCAGATCGCGCTCGACACCGAGCCCCTCCTCGTAGATGACCCCGAGCTCCTGCTTCGAACTGGCGACGACCGAAAGGGTGGTCGCGTCCTGGCCCGGCGCCCGGACGGCGAGCTCCAGCCAGCGCCGCGACTCCACCGGATCGACGGCGACCCCCTCGCCCCTGAAGTACCGCATCGCCAGGTTGAACTGTCCGGCGGCATCGCCGGCCTCGGCTGCTCGGCGGAACCACGCGACCGCCGCCACCGGATCGGCGTCCAAACCCTTGCCCAGCAGATGGAGCGCACCGAGGCAGTTCGCCGCGTCGGCGACGCCCTGCGCCGCCGCCTTGCGGTACCACTCGGCCGCCGCGGCCGGATCAGCGGTCGTGCCCCTGCCCCATTCGACCATGGAGCCGACCGCAAACTGCGCTTGCGCGTTCCCGGCCTCCGCCGCCAGACGCGCCCAGCGCAACGCGGCCTCGGGATCCGCCTCGACGCCCAGACCGTCGCGGAGAATCTGCGCCAGCGCCAACTGCGAGGGCAGGTCGCCTTTCTCGGCCTCCGCCTCGAGGCGCATTCGAGCCGTGGCATCGCCGCGCTGGACCCGCGCGACCAGGTCTGGGATATTGCGCGGCTGCAGACCGAACCGGCCCCAGGCGATCGCCAGCAGAACCAGCCCCGCCAGAGCCACTGCCGCTCCGAGGCAGCCGAAACGCTCGAGTCGTGGAATCGCCCTGCGGCTTCGCTCTTCGAGAGCCGGGTCGGGCGCCTCCGGCCTGGCCGCGCCGCACACCGTGCAGCGGCAGGCGACCCGCCGGCCCGAGACGAAGCCGAACAGGTAGTAGAGGTGGTTCAACGTGTAGTCGACGACGAACGTGTGCTCGCGGGCCAGGCCGCAGCGCTCGCAGGAGCGCTCGCCGGCGGCGGCGAGCGCGACCGTCCTGGAACGGCGCCCCCAGATCAGGATGGACATCCTTGAACCTCTCTCTCTGCATCGAGAGACGCAGGACCGTCCGCTACCGGGCCAGGCGTCAGAGCGTCTTGAGCTCGAGCTTGATCTCGGAGAGGCGGAGCTGCACGGCTCCCCGGTCAATGTCGCGGAAGCGCTCCGGCAGCAGCTCGCGGCTGGTGCACTCGAGGATCGCCGCGAGAATCTGCAGCTCGCGCTCGAGGTTGTTGGTCGTCGGGATGAAGTCGGCGAAGGCGCGCCGCAGGTGCTCCTCGGTGACCTCGCTCGAATCGGCGGCCTCGGCCTCGAGGATCGAGCGCACCAGCACCGCCTCGAGATCCGAGCCGGAGAACCCCTTGAGCGCCGTCTCCCCGGCGACGCTCGCCAGGCCCGCGACTTGACTGTTCAGCCTGAGCTTCTTCTTCATCACCTGGAAGATCTCGTCGTATTCGGCGACGGTCTCGGGGTAGAAGAGCGGGATGTGCTCCTCCGCTCTTCCCTGCCGCTTGAGGTCGATCGGCAGCAGATCCGGGCGGGCGGTGATCAGGAACCAGAGGACTTTGCCGCGGTGGCGGGTGTCGGCCATGAAGTTGGCGATCTGCGCGAAGACACGCTGCTGCGTGCCGGAGTCGCCCGACTGCTCGCGGTTGCCGAGCGCCGCGTCGGCCTCGTCGATGACCACTCCCACCGGCGTCAGCGAAGCGAGGATCTTGAGGATCCGCTCGAGGTTCGACTCCGTCGAGCCAACCCACATCGAGCGGAAGTTCTTGAGCTTGACGCAGGGAAAGCCGATCTCGCGCGAAAAGCACTCGACGAGGAAGGTCTTGGCACTGCCCACCGGGCCGCAGATCAGGTAGCCCATCGGCACCGCCGACGGATTGCCGCGCGCGATGGCGCGCGCCGCGCGCCGCAGTCGCCCCTTCACCGCCGGCATGCCGGCGACCATGTCGAGGTCGTACTTCGGCTCGACGTACTCGAGGAGACCCATCCCCTCGGTCTCAATGACCTCCTTCTTGGCCGCGCGCACGAAGTCGAGCGTCAACCTCGTTGCCGCCGCTTCAGCGCCATCGAGAAGCTGCGCGAGCTGGGCGCGGGTCATGCCGGCGGTGAGCTCTGCCAGGCGCTGCGGCGCGACTTCGGACATGCGACCGAACCACTCGGCGGTGCGCACGGCCTCGAGGTACTCCCGCCGCTCGGCGAGATCGGGCCGCTGGATCTCGACCTCGCGCGTCGCCGAGGCGCGCACCAGCTTGGGGTCGAGCTCGGCGAGGCTCTCGGTGACCAGGACGACGACGATGTTCTTCGCCAGCAAGACCGGATCCTGCGCCCACTTGCGCAGATAGACCAGGATGGCGCGGTCCTCTGGCGTCCGATAGGAGGCTTCGCCGTTGGGCACCAGCGTCTCGGCGAACGGCAGCAGGAGCACCACCGGGCGGGCGGGCTGGAGCGTCGCGCAATGGCGGAAGTAAGAGTCGAGCAGTGCGAAGGCGTTGGCGGCGTCGCGCGGCAGGGACTCCCCCCAGGCGGTGCCGTGCACCGCGTCGTAGGCCTTCAGGCGATCGACGAAGTGCTGCTTGGCGGGCGAGCTGGCGAATCCGAGGCCCTCGGCCCGGTTGTAGGTGATCTTCGACGGCCAGCTGGCAAAGAGCGTCTCGGTCAGGAACGAGTCGAGGAGCTGGAACGTCAGCCCCGAATCCTGGCGCACCGGGATGAGGTCCGCCGGCAGACCGTGGATGACGAAGGTATTCGCCTGTTTCGCGGCGACGGTGCGGGCGAGCGTCGCCGCCCAGCCGGGAAGGCTGCCGAGGAAATTCGCCGAAGGCACGTCGGTCATCTCCTTGTGCGCATGCGTTCCGCCGGAGGCGGCGGAGGGACGGTCGTGGCGCTGCCCGGAAGGCGCAACCGGGGCGCGAGCGGCTCCCGCTCGGTGAGGTCCGGCATGGCGCCCAGCATGCGCTCCATCTCTTCGACCGAGGCGTGGTCGGCCTCGACCTGCGCCAGCACGTCGTCGATCTCGGCCGAGAAGGCGGTGGCGTCGGTAGCGGCGACCGATTTCTGCAAGAGGAGCTGCAGCAGCGCTTCCAGCGAGTCGAGCTCGGCGGCGAGCGCGGCGCTGTTCTGGGCGTTCTTCTCCACTGCGAGGACCAGCTGGCGCTGGATCTCGAGGTGCTTTTCGAGCGCTTCGCGGACGCGCGGCGCGAGCTCGGCCGTCGCCAGCTGGCGCTCGAGGCGGTCGATCTCCTGCCGCACCCGGCCGTCGTCGGAGGCGCCCGCCATCTCGTCGTACTTCTGCAACAGCCAGAGGCGGCGCAGGAACGAAGCGAGGACGGCGTCGAACTTCGCCGCCTGATCGGCCATCACGCCCTGACTGGCGGGCGACAGGCCCTTGTAGTTGGCCTGGATGCGCTCGCAGAGCTGTTGCACGCGCTGCAGCCGGTTGCGCGCCGCCCCTGGAAGCGCCGCGAGCTGCTGATCCTGCGACATCTCGACCGCTTCGCGCGCCGCGTACTTGCGCTCGATCTCGAGACGGCGCTTCAGCCGCTCGACCAGAAACGGCAACGTCATCATCTGCAGCCCCGCCCACAGCAGCAGCGGCAGCGGCGACAGCGTCACGGCGGAGAATCCGACCGCTCCCGCGGCCAGGATCGCCTGATACTGGTTCGCCACCGCCTTCTTCAGGGCGGGATGACGCTCGAGGAAGCTCAACCGCTGGCGACCCTAGCCGCGCTCCGGCTGCTTCTGGGGCACGGCCGCCTGGCCTGCACTCTCGGTCGGAAACGGCGCCGCCTCCTTGACCGCGTCGGGCTTCTTGATCCCCATCTCGACCTCGAACTCCGACAGAATCGACTGCGCCTGCAGCTGCCGCGACTTGCGCTCGAGCTTGATGCGCTCGGTGTCGAGCCCGCCGGTGGCGACCTCGACCGAGGCCTTCGACTCGGCGACTTTCTGGCGGATCTGATCGAGATACTTGTCGGTCGTGGCGGCGGTGCCGTAGGTGTCGAGCTCGGCGAGCGCGTTCGCCGCGCTGCGCATGACTTCGGCCTTCTTCGACTCGGCGATCGCCTTGCGGCTCTGCTCGATCCGGGCGCGCAGCTTCTCCTTGATGTCGTCGACCGAGAGCTTGGCGTTCTCGAAGGCGTTCTTGGCGGCTTCGAGCTGCTCGGTGGTCGCCTGCACCTCGAGCCGCACCTGCTGCAGCGAGGCGGCGTCGTCCTCGGCGAGGCGCCGCGCCTCGGGGCTGCCGTCGGCGAGCGCCGTCTTGATCGACGCCACGAGCGACTTCTCGCGCCGCTGCGCCTCGAGCAGATCCTGCTCCAGGCGGATCTCGGTGGCGCGGGTCGTCACCAGGATCTGATTCAGCTTCGGCAGGGTGTTGCGCATCTCCTCGATCGATTCCTGCAGCATGACTTCTGGATCCTCGGCGTAGGAGATGAAGAAACCGAGCCAGGACTTGATCACGCGGACGAGACGGCTGAACATGTTGGATCTCCTCAGGAGCCGGGCTTCGCGCCGTCGGCGGATTCGGTGCTGATCGGGTTGCCATCGACGAACGGCGCGACAGCGGATTGGAGCCTGCGTTCTTCGGCGCGCTTGCCGGCGCTCCACTCGGAGAGCCGTGCAGAGAGCCCGGATACCGCCCGGAGGTTCGCGGCCATGGTGGCGCGGTGGCGTTCGGCGAGGCTGTCGATCTCGGCCTGGAGTTGCGCATTGGCGCGCTCCGCCGCGGCCAGGCGCTCGGCGACCTTGGTCTGCAGGAACTGCTCGAATCGATCGAGGGCCTGGTCGCGGCGCACGGCATCCTGAATCACCTCGCCGATCGCGACCGGGCCGCCGGGGTTCATCTTGAGGAAGCCGGCGAGCGCCGACGCCTTGGCCTGCGGCGGCAGCTCGGCGAGGCCCGGGCTCTGCAACATCTCGAGGATCTTGAAGGCGGTGAAGCCGTGCGGCGGCTCGCCGATGCCGGCGGCAAGGTAGACGGCAGGGAAATCGGGCAGTTCGAGCTCGTCGTCCTCAGGCCCTGCGGATGAGACCTCTGGGCCGGAACGCTCCGCGACAGTTGCCGCTCCGCCGGAACGCTCCGCGGCAGTTGCCGCTCCGCCGGGACGCTCCGCGGCAGCGCGGCGGCGCTTGGCGAGCGCGGCCTCGTCGATCGGCTTGGGCGGCGGCAGGCTGCGCAGGAGCTCCGCGAGCTCCTCCGAATCGGCCTGGGCGCTCGCCGCCGGGCGGCCAGCGCCCGCCGGCACGGCGCTCCCGCCGGCGTCCTCTTCGGCCGGCTCGGTCACCTCCACCAGCTTGAGCTTGCTCAAGACCTCTTTGAGACCCATCGCTCGATTCGCCCTCCGCTCCGCCTGCGAACGTGGCGGATTCTACGCGGTTCCGGCCGCTCGCGGAGCGATGCCCGCTTCCTGCAGGATCTCGGCGGCGACGCGCTCTCCCGACTCGCAGCCGCCCTCCATGAATCCCTGAAAATCGGCCGAGGTGTGCTCGCCAGCGAAATGGAGGTTGCCGACCCGTTCCCCCTCGGCGCCGCAGATCGTCGTCCACTGGCCGACGCGGTAGCTGGCGTAGCTGCCGCGGCTCCACTCGAAGCTCGGCCAGTGGAACCGCGCCTCACCGAGACGCCGCTCGGCGGCGCCGGGGAAGACCCGTTCGAGCTCGCGCGCGAAGCGCTCCGACTGCTCGGCGGGCGTGCCCTGTCCGAGCGCGACGCCGCGCTCGCCGCCGGTGAAACAGGTGAGAATTCCTGCCCGGCCAGCCTGCATGCGGGAGGTCTCCCAGGTCAGCTGGAACGGCAGGTCGGTGAGGACGCTGCCGTTCGAGCCGGGTGCGCGCCCGGAGGCGCCGCGCGGCTGACGCCAGACGCGGTCCGAAAAGCCGACCATCAGCTTGGCGTTGGCGCCGTAGCCGAGCTCGTCGATCGCCTGGCGCTTCACCGGCGGCAGCTCGAGGTCGAGCCGGACGTCGCGCAGCAGCGTGAACGGCAGCGCCAGGACCACCTGTTCAGCGGTCACCTCGAACGTACTCGCGCCGCGGCGGAAGGTCAGCTTGAACTCGCCATCGCTCTTCGCCGCGACCGCTTCGAGCCTCGCACCGGTTTCGATCCGCCCCGCCAGGCGGTCGGCGAGCCGCTTCGGCACGAGGTCGTTGCCTCCGCGGACGTGGAAGCGCTCGTCGCTGTCGCCGAAGACTTTGAACGGGTCGGGCTCGGTGTCGATCATCATCAACAGGTTCCAGGCCGACTGGTCGCCCGGCTCGAGACCGTACTCGGTCGTGTAGGCGACATCGAGGAGCTTGCGGAACCAGCCCGAGCAGCCGGCGCCGTCCAGCCATTCGGCGATCGACTGCCGGTCGATCGCCTCACCGCCGTTCGGCTCGCGATAGGACACCGTTTCGCCGCGCACCGTCTCCCAGGCGGCGTCGATCGCCGCCGCCACCGGAGTGAAAGCCTCGACCACTTCGGCATCGGTGTACTGGCGGCCGTCGAACCAGTAGAGGTCCTTCGTCAGCCCCGGTTCGTAGAGCGACAGGTCGTCGAGCTCGAGTCCGAGCTCGGTCGCGAGCGCCCGGATCCGCTCGTGACCGGTGTCGATGAGCTCGCCGCCGAGCTCGCACACCTGGCCTTCGGGGAAGGCTCCGGCGAGCGACCACATGCGCCCGCCGATCCGGTCCTGGGCTTCGTAGACCCTGGCCGCGAGCCCCGCTTGCGTCAGTCGCCAGGCGCACGTCAGACCGGCGATGCCGCCGCCGACGATGGCGACCTCGCGCCGCGCTCCGCCCAGCTTGCCGGGCAGCAGCGAGCGCACCCGGCCACAGCCCAACGCCAGGCCCGTGCCTGCGATCGCCGCCCCGGCGACGAGCTCACGTCGCGTCGGGCCGGCGCCCTGGCGGAGGATCTCCAGCGCCTCGCGCGGCGGCATGGCGCGACGGCGGGCGAAGCGGGCCGCGACGAGGAGCTTCTGCAGCTGCGAGAACAGCACGGTCTTGGCCACGGCGTCTCCGTCCGGTCGGGTTTCGGGCAGGTTCTGACGGCGGACTTCAGCCGGCGAAGAGGGCGACGTCCTGCGCCATCGCTTCGCCCATCTGCAAGGCGGTCGACAGGTCGGGGTGGCGCACCACGATGTAGCCGTCGCCGATCAGGGTCTGCTTCCAGTTCCGGCGCGCGGCGCCGATCGGCGTCAGGTCGACTTCGACGACGTAGCGGCCGAACTCGGAGAGCAGCTTCTCGAGCCCGGCGACGCGCTGGATGCGGCCTTCGCCGCGGGCGCGCTTGAAGGTGATCACGACGTTCCACTTGCGCTCGAAGCGGCGCTCGACACGCCCGAGGCAGGCGGCCTCCGCCCAGCCGACGTAGGTATCGTTGTCGGTGCAGTAGTTCATGATGTCGACCGTGCGCGCCCCCGGCGGGCGGCCACCGATCTCGCCGAAGACCACTTCGCCGTCGGCCTTCCTGTACCACTCCATGTGGGTGAAGCCGGTGTCGAAGCCGAGCGCCGTGAGCACCTCCCGCCCCATCTTGCGCCCGCCGGCGAGGTCGGGCACATCGAGCTCGCGCAGGCAGACGGTCTGCGGGCTGATCCACTCGTTCTGACGCTGGATGAGCGGCCGCGGCCGGTACCAGCAGATGTTCTCGAAGTACATCTTGCCGCCGGCGCAGATGGTGTCGAAGGTGAACTCCTCGGCCTCGACGAACTCCTCCACCGAAACCTCGGCGACGTGTTTCGAGAGCTTGAGCGCGCGCTCGAGGTCGGCGCGGGAGTCGCAGCGATGCGTGTCGGCGGAGCCGGCGCCGGCGATCGGCTTGACGATCACCGGAAAGCCGATCCGTTCGGCCGCCTCGCGCACCTGATCCTCGGTGTTGGCGCGGTAGTGCCGCGGCGTGCGGATGCCGGCGGCGTCGAGGCGCTGCTTCATGACCTCCTTGTCGCGGAACGGCAGCGTCTGCGCCACCGTCATTCCCGGCAGGCCGAGCGCCTCGCGGATCTTCGCCGCCAGGATCATCCCCGGCTCCCACAGGCACTCGACGCGGTCGATGCGGATCTCGCGCGCCAGGCGCTGCACCTCGCGCACCGTCGCCGCCTCGTCCCAGAGCGAACGCACCTGCAGATGGTGGGCGACGTGCTCGCGGGCGACCGGCGGCAGCATCTCCTTCGGCTGGTCGCCGAGTCCGATCACCTTCGCGCCGACGAGCGAGAGCCCGCGCGTGAAGTAGGGCATTTCGGCCGGGTAGCCCGGCGACAGCATCAGGACATTCATGGTCATCCGAGCTCCACTCTCACCGTCGAGATCGTGCGTTTCAACGCCTCTTCGACGACCGCCGTCTCGGGATGGCGGAAGAGGATGTAGCCCTCGCCCTCGTAGCTCGACGACTGCGGCTGGCCGACCTGCGGCAGCTTCGCTTCGACGATCAGGTGCCCGAGGTCGCGCTGCACCGCGGCGAGACCGTGCACCGCGCGTACCCTGCCCTGCCCCTGGCCGCGCAGATAGGCGCCGCCGGCGGCGAATCGATGCGGCGGCGGATCGAACTCGTCCTTGACCACGAGCCGCGCCCAGGCGCGGTAGAAGTCGATGTCGTGGGCGTAGGAGATGAGCGAGGTGATCTGCGCGCCGGGCGGGCGGGCCCCGACCTCGGAGACCAGCACCGAGCCGTCGGCCTTGCGGAACCACTCCATGTGGGAGAGACCCGTCCCCATGCCGAGGACGTCGAGGGCGCGAAACGCCACTCGCCGGATGTCGTCGAACCGCGGGTGGTCGATCTCGCGCGGAATCAGCACACACCATTGGATCCACGGATTGTCGACCACGTTGAGCGGCGCCGGAAGGTAGTACGACAGCGAATGCCAGACCGGGCGGCCGCGAATCGAGACGGTGTCGAACGAGAACTCGTCGCCGACGACGAACTCCTCGACCACCGCCTGGCGTTCGGGCGAAGGGCGCACCTGCGCCAGCGCCGAGCGCATCTCGCCGGCGTCGCCGACGCGGAAGGTGCTCTTCGCTCCCGCGCCGGAGGTCGGCTTGAGCACCACCGGGTAGCCGACGCCGTCAACGAAGCCCCAGGCTTCGGCGTCGCTCGTCACCCGCTGATGGCGCGCACAGGGCACACCGGCACGCTGCAGCACGGTCTTCATCCGCGCCTTGTCGCGGAAGTTCTTCGCCACCTCGGCGCCCATGCCTTCGATCCCCAGAGCGTCACGCACCTCGCCCAGCGGAACCTGGAGCTGTTCGAGGGCACCGACCAGACGCTGCGGCGGACCGATGCGCTGCGCAATGGCCCGCACGGCGTCGGCGATCTGTTGCCCATCGAGGCCATCGGCGACACGGTGGTGCGCCGCGAGCTTCGACCGCAAACCGGCCGGCAGACGCTCCGCCGGATCCTGGCTGACGAGGCCGGTGGCGACGCCCGGGAGGTCGGCGACCGCCTCGACGAAGCGCAGCGTCGTATCGAGAAAGAAGGGGGCGACGAAGACGACCGATGACATGTGGCTCCTCAGGCGGCGTAGAGCCGCACGTCCGCGCCGAACTCGTCGGCCATGGCCAGGGTGACAGCGAGATCCGGGTGCCGGAGGATCACGAAACCGTCCGACACCAGTGTCTGCTTCCAGTTGCGCCGCGGCGCGCCGACCGGCAGGAGGTTGTCCCAGACGATCGCCGCGCCGTGCCGGGACTTGAACGCCTCGAGCCCTTCGATGCGTTGGATCCGGCCCTCCCCTGCCGCCCGCTTGTAGATCGTCGCCACGTTGTAGCGCCGTCGGACCTCTTCGCGGAAGCGGCCGAAGCAGACCGCGTCCGCCCAGCCGCGAAAGACGTCGATATCGCAGGAGTAGTTCATCTGGTCGACCTGGTGCGCGCCGGGGGGCCGGGCGCCGATCTCCCCGAAAACGACCTCGCCGTCAGCCTTGCGGTACCACTCCATGTGGGTGAAGCCGGACTCGAAGCCGAGCGCGCGGAGCACCGCGAAGCCCATTTCGAGGCCGCCCGCGAGCACCGGCTGATCGGGATCGCGCAGCGCCACGACCTGCGGACTGATCCACTCCTCGGACCGCGCCTTGAGCGGGCGCGGCCGGTACCAGGCGATGTTGTAGTACGCCGGACGGCCAGCAATCGAGACGGTGTCGAAGGTGTACTCCTCGCCGTCGATGAACTCCTCGACCGAGAGCTCGCTCACGTGCCGGACCTTGGGGATCGCCCGGTCGAGCTCGCCTTCGTCCATGACCCGGTAGGTGTCGGCCGAGCCGGCGCCGTCGATCGGCTTGAGAATGAGCGGGAAGCCGATGCGCTCGGCTGTGGCGCGAATCCCGGCCTCGTCTTTCGCCGTCAGATGACGGGGGGTACGGATGCCGGCGGCGTCGAGGAGGCGCTTCATCTCCTCCTTGTTGCGGAACGGGACGGTCTGGGCGACGGTCAGACCGGGTACGCCAAAAGCTTCGCGCAGGCGCGCCGCGAGGAGCATCCCGGGCTCCCAGAGGCATTCGACGCGATCGAGTGCGCGACCTCCGAGCCACCGCGTCACCTCCTCGACCAGGGCTGCTTCGTCCCACAGCGAGCGCACCCGCAGGTAGTCGGAGAGTGCCGCCCGGGTTTCGGGAGCGAGCGTCCCACCCGGCTGGTCGCCGACGCCCAGCACTTCGGCCCCGACCTCAGCCAGGCCGCGGACGAAATGCGGCATCTCGCTGGGATAGCCGGGCGAAAGGAAGAGGACTCGGGCCAAGGAAGGACGTCTCGTTCGTCAGGTTGCGCGGCGCAGTATAACCGACCGGCGGGGCCTGCTGCGGTGCCTTGGGCCTCAGGTCGCCGCTGCTACAATCGCGGCCATGTCGACCGAGGAGACGAGGGTCCGTTTCGCCGCCCTCGCGGAGCGGATCGAATCCAGTCCGAAGCGCGGCCGTTGGCTCGTCCTCACCCACGACAACCCCGATCCCGACGCCCTGGCCGCCACCGCCGCCCTGGCGCTCATCCTGCGGCGACGGTTCCGCCGTCCGGTGACGGTCGCCTACGGCGGCATCATCGGCCGCGCCGAAAACCGCGAGATGGTGCGCAGCCTCCGCCTCGAGCTCTCGCATCTGCGCAACGTCAACAAGCGCAACTACGCCTCTTTCGCGATGGTCGACTGCCAGCCCTGGTCGGGCAACTCGCAGCTGCCGCGGACGATCGTCCCCGACCTGGTGATCGACCATCATCCGCTGCGCAAGTCCACCCTGGCGGCGACCTCGGTCGACGTCCGGCCGCGCTACGGAGCGACTGCGACGATCCTCGCCGAGTACCTCGAGGAGAGCGGACTCAAGCCGTCGCGGGCCCTCGCCACCGGCCTGGTCTACGCCATCCGCTCGGAGACCCAGGACTTCGGCCGCGAGGCCGCCGGTCCCGACCATGCGGCTTTCGACGCGCTGCTGCCGCGGATCGACCGCCGCATGCTGGCCCGCATCCAGAGCGCGCGCCTGCCGCTGGTCTACTTCCGCAACCTGCATCGCGCCCTCGAGAATCTCGCCGGGGTGGGAAACCTCGTGGTCTCGAGCCTGGGCGAGGTCGATCAGCCGGATATCGTGCCGGAGATCGCCGACCTCCTGCTGCGCATGGAAGGCAAGACCTGGTCGCTCTGCACCGGCAGCCACAACGACCGGGTCTACGCGTCGATCCGCACCACCAACGCCCGCGCCGACGCCGGCAATCTCATGCGCCGGCTGATCGGCCAGCTTGGCAAGGGGGGCGGCCACGGCACCATGGCGGGCGGCTTCGTCACCATTCCAAAGACCGCCGCCGACGGCGGCCGGGCCATCGAGCGCATGCTCGCCCTGCGCTTCGCCCAGGCGCTCAAGAAGAATCCGGAGCGTCTGGCGGCCATCGACCTCGCCAAGGTCGAGCTCGCTGCGCCGGAGCCGCCGGAGCGCCAACAGCCATGACTCCCCGCAAACCGCCCGCCAAACCGGGCAAGCAGCCCGCCGCCACCCCGCCCAAGCCGGAGGCAGGCGCCGCCGCAAAGAAGCCGGCCTCGGAGCCGTCGAAGAAGACCGCCGCCAAGGTCCTGCCCGCGGCGATTCCGGTGGAGCGCGAGGAGATCCGCATCCAGTTTCTGCAGCGGCCGCTGCTCGACCCGCTGCCCGAGATCGCCGGGGCTCGCGCTGGCGCGAGCGCCTCCTCCGGCCAGCCACGCCGGCTCGCCTTCGTGCTGCACGCTCACCTTCCCTGGGTGCTCGGTCATGGCACCTGGCCGCACGGCGAAGACTGGTTGGCCGAAGCGGTCGTGCACTGCTACCTGCCGCTCCTCGACATGGTGGACCGCCTCGCTGCGCGCGGCCGGCGCCACCTCCTGGCCTTCGAGGTGACGCCGATCCTCGCGGCGATGCTCGCCGATCCGCGTACCGAGGCGGTCGTCGAGCGCTACCTCACCGAGCGCACCAAGTCGGCCTGGGAGGCCCGCCGCAAGCACCCGCTGGCGATCTGGTGGCATGGCGAGTTCGAACGCCTGCGCGCCATCTGGGACCGTTTCGACCACGACCTGGTGAAGACGCTCGCGCGGCTCGCCGAGCTCGGCGCCCTCGAGCTCGCGACCTCTGCCGGGACGCACGTCTACATGCCGCTCGCCCACACTTCGAAGCTGATCCGCCTGGCGCTGCGCACCGGCAAGGAGCAGCATCGCGAGCTGTTCGGCGACGATCCCCGCGGCTGCTGGATGCCCGAATGCGCCTACCGGCCGGGCGGCCCCTGGCAGCATCCGGTCACCGGCGCCTTCGAGGAGGGCCGGCCGGGCAATGAGCAGTTCCTGGCCGAACAGGGGCTGCGCTGGACGGTGGTCGACGCCCACCTGCTGCGGCGCGGCGACCCGGCCTTTCCCTACGGTGCGAATCTCCGCCCCGAAGAGATCGTCGAGCCGTCCGGTCCGCATCCGCACCCTTACTGGATAAGGCAGAGCGCGGTCGCCGCCTTCCTGCGCGACTCGCGGACCGCCGCCCAGGTCTGGTCGCGCCAGGGCGGTTATCCCGGCGACGGCGCCTTCCTCGACTTCCACAAGCGGCAGTGGCCCTCGGGCCTCCGGCTCTGGCGGGTGACCGACCCCGAAGCCGACCTCATGGACAAGCTGGTCTACTGGCCGGAAGAGGCCGCCAAACGAGCCCGCGAGCAGGCCGAGCACTTCCTCGCCCTGGCGGCATCGCTCGACGGCATGAACGACGGGTTGATCTGCTGCCCGTTCGACGCCGAGCTCTTCGGCCACTGGTGGTTCGAAGGCCCGCTCTGGCTGGAGCGGGTGCTCGAGCTGGCGGCGCCCGGCACGGCAGTCGAAGCGACGACGCCGGACCGCGAGCTCGGCAGCCACCCGCTCCTGCGGCGCGCGTTCTTCGCCGAAGGCTCCTGGGGGGCGAGCGGCGACCACAGCGTCTGGGTGAACCCGCAGACCGAGTGGTTCTGGCGTGAGCTCGGCGAGCTCGAGCGCCATGCCTTCGCCGCCGTCCGTTGGGGCGGTCCACGCAAGTGGCGGCGCGCGATCCTCAACCAGCTGCTGCTCGCCGCCGCCTCCGACTGGCCGTTCCTGGTCACCATGGGAACCGGCGGCGACTACGCCGAGGAGCGTTTCCGCCAGCACGCTTCCCGTCTGCGCGAGCTCATCGAGCTCGGACCGCGCACGCGCGCGCTGCCCTCCTGGGTGGACCTGGACATGCCTTTCCCCGACCTCGAACCGGAGTGGGCGCGACCGCCCGAAGAGTAGCCCGACCGCACTGCGCAACCGGCTGCCGGTACCTGCAGCCATCGATTGCAAGGAGAGAAACCGCATCATGCCGTCCGACTTCACCCAGCTGCCCCGTCTGCACATTGCCGGCATCGAGCTGCCGCGCGAGGTGCAGGGTCTGTACGATCTCGCCTGCAACCTCTGGTGGACCTGGAACCCTGCCGCCCGCGAGCTGTTCGCCGCCATGGACAGCCGCGCCTGGACGCTCTACCGCAATCCCGTTCAGCAGCTCATCAACTTCGACCGTGACCACTGGCAGACCAAGCTCGAAGACGATCACTTCCGCGGCCTCTACCAGAAGGTCAGCCGGATGTTCGAGGCGTACATGTCGGGCGGCGCCGAGACCTGGTTCGCCAAGCGCTATCCGGACCTCGACGGTCCGATCGCCTATTTCTGCATGGAGTACGGCCTCGACCCCTGCCTGCCGATCTACTCCGGCGGCCTCGGCGTCCTTGCCGGCGATCACCTGAAGAGCGCCAGCGATCTCGGTGTACCGCTGGTCGGCGTCGGCCTCCTCTACCGCAACGGCTACTTTCACCAGAACATCGACGCCGACGGCCGCCAGCAGCACATCTACCCCGAGCACGACTTTTCGCGACTGCCGCTGCGTCCGGCCGCCGGCCACACCGGCCGGGCGGTGATGGTGTCGATCCCCTACGGCGGCCGCGAGCTCCACCTGCAGGTCTGGATCGCGCTCGTCGGCCGCGTGCCGCTGCTGCTGCTCGACACCGACGTGCCGCAGAACGACTCGGCAGATCGCCCGATCACCAGCATCCTCTACACCCCGGGGCGCGAGATGCGCCTGGCGCAGGAGCTCGTCCTCGGCATCGGCGGCGCCCGCGCCCTCGAGGCGCTGGGCATCGAGCCGGCGGTCTGGCACATGAACGAAGGGCACTCGGCCTTCCTGCAGTTCGAGCGCCTCAGCCGCCTGATGAAGGAGCACGGCGAGAGCTTCGACGATGCGATCGCCGAGCTGCGCCGGACCTCGGTCTTCACCACCCACACGCCGGTCGCCGCCGGCAACGAGGTCTTCGACGCGCCGCTGATCCGCGCCTACTTCGATCCGCTGTGCGCCGAGCTCGGGATCGCGCCGGAGCAGTGGCTGGGCCTGGGCAACAACGACCACGGCGAGCCCAACCAGCCGCTCAACATGACCGCCTTGGCCATTCGCACCAGTTCGCGGATCAACGGCGTCTCCGAGATCAACGCCCGGGTCTCGGGCAAGATGTGGCATCACGTCATCCCGGCCGAGCGCCCCGAGCCAGAGCAGATCCGCGCCATCACCAACGGCGTGCATCCGCCAAGCTGGCTCGGCATCGAGCTCCAGGAGCTCTTCGCCAGCTGGTTCGGGGAGCGTTGGCCGCAGGTGATCTCGAGCCCCGAGGGACGCGAGGCCGTGCTCGCCGCCCCCGACGCTCCGCTGTGGGAGGTCCACCTGGCGCAGAAGCGCCACCTGGCCCGTTTCCTGCGCTCCCGCCTGCGCGATCAGTTCGCCCGTCACGGCCTGTCGCCGGCGGAGCTGCGCAAGCTCGAGCACACCTTCGATCCCGAGGTCCTGACGATCGGTTTCGCCCGGCGCTTCGCGACCTACAAGCGCGCCGGGCTGCTGTTTTCGGATCTTCACCGCCTGAGGAAGCTCGTCGGCAACCCGGCGCGGCCGCTGCAGATCCTCCTCGCCGGCAAGGCCCATCCTGCGGACAAGGCCGGCCAGGAGTTGATTCAGCACATCTTCCAGCTGTCGCAGTCGGAGGCGCTCAAGGGCAAGGTCTTCTTCGTCGAGGACTACGACATGCGGGTGGGC
>JBPOHI010000289.1:0-4335 GCA_052035735.1 Acidobacteriota bacterium | reverse complement strand
GCGACGTTGCTGCTGCCGTACTTCGAAGTGGATCTCGACGATCCGAACGGTGTGACGACGCTGATGTCGATCAACAACGCTTCGGCGACGGCGATCCTCGCGCACGTCGTGCTCTGGACGGACCTCTCGGTCCACATTCTCGACTTCAACGTCTACCTCACCGGCTACGACGTGCAGTCGATCAACCTGCGCGACATCCTGGTCAACGGCAACCTGCCGGTGACGGCGTCCGCGGGTCAGGATCCGGGCGACACGATCAGCCCGCAGGGTCCGGCGTCGCAGGACATCAACTTCGCCTCCTGCAACCCCATCCTGGCGTACGACAATCCGGCTCTGAGCGCGGACTACATCGACCACGTCCAGCTGATGCTGACCGGTCAGGGCTCGCCGTACTTCGGCTTCAACGGCGCCTGCGGCGGCTACGATCATGGCGATCGGATCGCTCGTGGCTACGTCACGGTCGACACGGTGAACGCCTGCAACACCACGTTCCCGAGCGATCCGGGCTACTTCGGACCGGGCGGCTTCGTGACCAACCAGAACGTCCTCTGGGGCGACTACTTCTACATCGACGCCGAGCAGAACTTCGCCCAGGGCGAGACGCTGGTGCACATCGAGGCCGACGCGGCGCTCGGCGCGGCGAACTACACCTTCTACTATCGCTACTCGGCGCTCAACGGCGTTCCGGGCGGCGATCAGCGTGAAGGCCTCGGCAACGTCTTCGCGGCCCGTTATCTGGATGGCGGCGACTTCGACGGCGGAGCGAGCTTTCTGGTCTGGCGCGACTCGAAGCGCAACATCACGCAGTTCAACTGCGCCTTGGCCTTCCCGGCTCCCTTCCCGCTGGGTCAGAACGAGGTTGTGGTGTTCGACGAGGAAGAGAACTTCGAGACGCCGGAAGGCTGCACGATCTCGCCCTGCCCGACCGAGGAGGGTCTGATCCCCTTCCCGTTCGAGACGCAGCGCACGGAGGTCGGCAGCGCCGCGCTGCCGTCCAGCTATGAATTCGGCTGGATTTTCCTCAACCTGAACAACGCGGTTGCCGGCTCTCTGGTGCCGTACGAGCCGCTGATGCAGAACTGGGTATCGGTGGTGATGGATGCCAAGGGCCGCCTCAGCGTCGGCCTCGATGCGATGCAACTCGGCAACGTGACCGACCCGGCGACGGCGCCCGATCCCTGCATCGACTGCGGTCTCTGATCGCGCTGCCGAGTGGTCCCTCGTCGGGGCCTCGGCACGCTGCCGCAGCACTACCGGCTCCGCGAACCTCCAAGGAGGGTCTCGGAGCCGGTTCTGCATTCAAGAGGTCGGTTCGGGGAGTGTCGGGTCGCTGCCCGCCAGGGCCCGCCAGAGGGCGGTCATGTCCTCGGCGAGGGGCGCTTCGAAACGCATCGGAAGAGACGTCCTGGGATGGGCGAATCCGAGGCGCCAGGCGTGCAGCGCCGGCCTGGGGAAGCTGCGTACCGTGCGACCCGGTGCGGATGCGAGCTCGCGGTGGCGCGCCTCACCGTACGTAGCGTCGCCGACGATCGGATGTCGCAGGTGCTTGAGATGTACCCGAATCTGGTGCGTTCGCCCGGTGAGGAGCTCGAGCTCGACGAGGGCCAGCCCGGCGGCGGTGGCCAGGGTCCGGTAGCGAGTTGTTGCCGGGCGGCCGTCGGCGCGCACGGTCATCCGCTTGCGCTCGGTCGAATGGCGTCCGATCGGCGCCTCGATCGTGCCGCGCGGCGCTTTCGGCGCGCCGTGCACGATCGCCAGATAGCGCTTCTCGATCTGGCGAGCAGCGAACGCTGCGGTCAGGCCACGGTAGGCCTCGGGACTGCGCGCCACGACGAGCACGCCGCTCGTACCCTTGTCGAGCCGATGGACGATTCCTGGCCGCCCGGGCCCGCCGACTCCGGCCATCTCGGGAAAAGCGGCGAGGAGCCGGTGGACGAGCGTGCCCGTCGACTGGCCGGCGCCGGGGTGGACGGTGAGCCCGGCGGGTTTGTCGAGCACGACGAGGTCATCGTCGCTGTAGAGCAGACGCAGGTCGCCGGCTTCGGCCTCGACGCGCGAGTCGCTGCGCTCTGGTGGATCCCAGACGATCTGCTCGCCGGCGCGCAGGAGATGTCCGGCCTTCGGCTGCCGAAGCCCGTCCAGGGTGAGGTGGCCCGAGCGGATCCACTCCTGGATCTGATTGCGCGGAAGGTCGAGGAGCGAGGCGACGGCCCGGTCGAGCCGCGAGCCCGCTTCGTTGCCGGAGACCGTCCAGGAGCCCGGCTTCACGGCCGACTGCGGAAACTGTCGATCAGGATCACCACGAGTCCGATCGAGATGGCGCTGTCGGCGACATTGAAGTCGGGCCACCGATAGCTGCCGATGTAGACCGCGATGAAATCGGTGACGGCGCCGCTCGCGACACGGTCGAGCAGGTTGCCGACCGCGCCGCCCATGACCATGGCCAGGGCCGCGAGCAGGCCGCGCTCCTCGGCGGAGGTACGCGCGAACAGCCAGCCGATCAGGCCGAGTGCGACCAAGCCGAAGAGCGCGAGCACCCACGAGCTGCCGTCTCGGCCGCCGTTGGCGAACATGCCGAAGGCGACGCCGGTGTTGCGCACGTGAGAGATGTGCAGCAAACCCGGAATGACCTCGTGCGAGCTCTGCTCCGGCAGGTGCGACTCGATAAGCCACTTGGTCCACTGGTCGAGTGCCAGAACAGCCAGCGAGATGAGCAGGAACAGGCTCTTGCGGGTGCGCGGCTTTTCGCCGGCGCCAGGTACGGACGTTTCGTTCATGCGGGGGAACCTTCCAGGACGACGACCGCGACGGCGGTCGAGCCATCGTGGCTGATGGAGAGCCAGAGCCGCTCGACGCCGAGCGACTCGCCCCTTCGTCGGGCTTCGCCGTGGAGGCGCAGCGACGGCGCTCCCGACGGCTGGCGGCAGGTTTCGATCTGCAAGAATCCGACGCCCTTCGCCCAGCCTGTGCCGAGGGCCTTCATCGCTGCCTCCTTGGCGGCGAAGAGGCCGGCAACATGGTCGGCTCGGCGGGAGGCTTGGGCGCTCCCTTCCAGCCGCACTTCGCCGGCGAGGAAGACGCGGTGCAGGAACGCTTCGCCGTGGCGCTCGAGGAGGCGCGCGATCCGCGTCCGATCGACCACGTCGATCCCGAGTCCGACGATACGGCTCATGCCTCCTCCCACCGTGTCCGCAGTACCGCGTACTCCTGCTGATGGGTGATGGGATCCTCGAACCAGCGGATCGCGGCCAGGCCCCAGGCGCCGGCGTCGAGCGCCCGGGATGCCGTCGATGCATCGATGCCTCCCAGCGCCAGCACGGGCATTCCGCAGGCGACCGCGGCCGCCAAGCCGACGAGGCCCCGTGGGGCGATCCGTCCCGCCTTCGACGGCGTCTCGAATACCGGGCCGAAGAGCACGTAGTCCGCTCCTTCGTCGTGCGCTCGCCGAACCTCGTCGACGGTGTGGGTCGAGCGTCCGACGAGGAGCGCGCGCGCGGCAAGGCGTCCGGCTGCAGCGCGAATCGAGGCGGCGCCTGGCGCCGAGGCTGGAAGGTGGACGCCGGCGGCGTCCGTGGCGAGCGCGATGTCGAAGCGCTCGTTCACGAGCAGGGCGCAGGCGACCGAGGTCTGGGCTCGCGCCTCGCTCGCGAGGGCGAGCAGCTCGCGGTCCGTGGAGACCTTGCTGCGCACCTCGAGGCCGTCGACGCCGGCGGTCTCGAGGTCGCGGCACCAGCGTTGCCAGGCGGCACCCGGGCGCACCCCCGGATCACTGATGGCGAGCAGGCGCGGAATCTTCAAGGGGAAAGCCATCGCCGGGAGGGCGGCGGCGCAGGTAGAGATCGAGATCGTGCAGTCCCCAGACGAGATGGAGCAGTCCGAAGGCCGATATTCCAGCGCGCATCCAGGAGGTCAGCATGAAGTCGCGTAGCGCGCCGAAGGGCAGGAACAGGACTGCGTGGTTCCAGGCGGCCAGCCAAGGCGAGAGCAGCAGGAAGAGTCCGGCCTCCACGCAGTAGACGACGAAGACACCGCGGAAGATCGACTCGGAGCGCATGGGCGGTTGGATTGTAGTCCACCCGTCGCTCTCCGAGCCGCCCGGCCGCGAGTTCCGCCTGCTTAGTGCCCTCCGTCCCCTTCCTTTTTCGGCGGCGGGGGAGGCGGGCTGCTCTGTTGTCCCTTGGAGCCCGACGAGGTCGCGGGAGCCCGCCCGGAGGGCTGCGAGCGTTGCGACCCGGCCGAGGAGCCCTTACCGTAGCTCTGCGAGCCGGAGGAGCCCTGCGATCCCGCCGAGCCTTTGACGTAGCTCTGCGAGCCGGAGGAGCCCTGCGATCCCGC
>JBPOHI010000182.1:0-34187 GCA_052035735.1 Acidobacteriota bacterium | reverse complement strand
GCGGCCGGCCTCCAGAACAGCGCCCAGGCCAAGCGCATCGTTTGCGAGGGCCCGAAGCGCACGGTCGTCGACGGGCCGTTCGCCGAGTCCCGCGAGCTCATCGCCGGCTTCTCGATTTGGGAGGTCAAGGACATGGACGAGGCGGTGGCCTGGGCGAAGCGTGCTCCGAATGCCATGCCGGGAAACAGCGAGATGGAGATCCGGCCGTTCTACGAGGCGGCGGATCTGGCCGAGTTCGTGACGCCCGAAGAGCTCGCGACTCCCCGGGAAGGGACGCGCGGCAAGCTCGGCGTCGCCTGATACCGCTTCCCGGTTCGACGTCGTGCGCCGGCGTGCGACGGCGGCATCGCCGAATCCCCGGTGCTCGGTCGGGACCCCAGTCGATCGGATTTTCTACTGAAGGTTGGGGCCCGCCGCCACTGCGCGCCGGGAATTCGACGCTCCCGCTGCCGCCCGCCTCGCGGGACAGCGGTCACGTCGCGAGGCTTGTCTCGCCTGCGGCCTTGACTCAAAATGAAGCGTGACCGCAGGCGAGACGCACCAAGCGATCGAAGCGACCTTCCGCATCGAACGGGCCAGGCTGATCGCGGGCCTGGCCCGCGTGGTGCGGAGCGTCGACCTCGCCGAGGACCTGGCGCAGGACGCACTGGTCGCCGCCCTGTCGGAATGGCCCAGAACCGGCGTTCCCGCGAATCCGGGCGCGTGGCTCATGGCCGTGGCCAAGCGGCGCGGCATCGACGCCTTTCGGCGCGACAGGATGAGCGAGCGCAAGCACGAGGAGATCGCGCGCACGCTGGAGGGGACGCTCGACCGTTCTCCCGAAGAGATCGCAGCGGCCATCGACGACGATCTCGGCGACGAGCTCTTGGGCCTCATCTTCGCGGCCTGCCACCCTGTTCTTTCGCCCGAGGCCCGTGCCGCCCTCACTCTGAGGGTGGTCGGGGGTCTTTCGACCGATGAGATCGCCCGCGCGTTCCTGTCGAGCGAGACGACGATCGCGCAGCGCATCGTGCGCGCGAAGAAGGCGATCGCCAAGGCCGGTTCGAAGTTCGAGGTGCCTCGTGGCGCCGAGCTCGCGGCGCGGCTGCCCTCGGTGCTCGAGGTCGTCTACCTCATTTTCAATGAAGGCTATGCGGCCACGGCGGGCGACGACCTCGTGCGGCCGGACCTGTGCCTGGAGGCGCAACGGCTCGGCCGCATTCTGGCCGGATTGATGGCGAAGGACGCCGAAGTGCTGGGCCTCCTGGCGCTGATGGAGCTCCAAGCCTCGCGCCTGCGAACGCGCACGGGGCCCGACGGCGCCTCGATCCCGCTCACTGAACAGGATCGCTCACGCTGGGACCAACTCCTGATCAGCCGGGGTCTCGATGCGCTGGCCCGCGCCGAAGCGCTGGGCGGCGGTCCGGAGCGAGACAGCGGCCCCTATGTGCTGCAAGCCGCGCTCGCCGCCTGCCATGCGCGCGCGCGCCGGGCCGGCGATACCGACTGGCCGCGCATCGCCGCGCTGTACGACCGATTGCGCGTCGTCATGCCCTCGCCGGTGGTCGATCTCAATCGCGCGGTCGCCCACAGCATGGCCTTCGGGCCCGAAGCGGGTCTCGGGCTTCTGGACGAGATCGCCGACGTCAGCGCCCTGCGCGACTATGCCCCCTTGCCGGCGGCGCGGGGCGATTTCCTTTTCCGGGCCGGCCGACAGGCCGAGGCGCGAGCCGAGTTCGAAGCTGCGGCCGCGCTGACCCGCAACGCGCGGGAGCGCGCTTTTCTCCTCGCGCGGGCGGACGCCTGCGACCGCGGGCTCTGAAACCAGAGCAAGGCCGCGGTCCTCCGGCACCAGCGAAGCGCTAGCGCCCTTCTGGAGGAGCGTCCGCGGCGAGGAAACGGTTGATCTGCTCCGACCATTCCGGTCCTGCCTGCCTGTCGCGCTCTGCCATCTGGCGCACGACCGCGTTGGCGTGGGGGGCAAGGGCGGTGCGCTCGTAGCGGACAGCGACGTGAGTCGCATCGCCGCGTGGGGTCAGGCTCAGCGTGATCGTGGTGGCGACGATCTCGGGCAACACGTAGACGTACTGGACCCGATTTGCCGCGCGATCGAAGGCGGTGTTGACCCAGGTGGCCGTCCGACCGCCATGGTCGACCTCGAAGACCATTCCCTCCCGATCCTCGACACCTTCCGGCCAGAGGAACTTTGGCTCCCAACCCTCGGCCCACGCACGCTCCCCGGCGGCGCCGAAGAGCGGGAAGACGCGGTCCAGGGGAGCGTTGGCGACGAAGTCGAAGCTCTCACTGGTCCGCACTCGAATCTCGGACTCAGCGGCCGGGACGTGCGTTTCCGGTGCGCTTCGGTCCGGTGTCTCGCTTCGTTCGTCGGAAGTGGTCATCACGACTCCAAGGCAGCTGAGGATGGCGAAGATCGTCCGGGCGATCACGACTTACTGCGCCTTTCGCGCAACTTGTGGCTGTGCGCTGCACTCAACGGCATGTCGTAGATCTTCTTGAGGTCGCCGATCTGTTGCAGGGTCGCGGCGGAGAAGGGCGCCTTGCCTTCGAAAGCGTGCAGCACGATGCCTTCGAGCAGATCGCCCAGCGACAGATCCTTCAGCTCGGCGAGACCCTTGAGGACCTTCAGGAGTCTCTTTTCCATTCTCACGCCGGTCTGAACTCGTTCGATCTCCAGGTTGTCGTTCGTCGTGGTTACCATGGTACTATGGTACACGCCGATCGACACGGAGTCAACCGACTCGCTGAGGCTTCAGCCTGAACCGGCAGCTGGCCAGCGCTGGCGAGACCGAGAGGGGCTCTGGGCGAACACCGTTCGCGGGTAGGTCGCCCGGGCGGCGGCGGGGACGACAAGGTCGAGGTCGACCGTCGCGAAAGGCTCATCGGCGCTGGTGAGCGCCAGGAGGCGGCCGTCGGGATCGAGAATCCAGCCGCCGCCGCCGCAGGTTCCCGTAGGGTCGACGCGGTTGGACGACAGGCTGTAGGCGCCAGAGCGAACGGCCGCGACGCGGCCGAGCGCCAGCCACTTGTCGAGCGTGGCGGCGGCCGTAGCGCGCGGTGAGAGGATCGCCTGCACGCCACCCGCGGCGGCGTAGGCGCCGAGCGTCTCGAGCGCCCAGAGCTCGGTGCAGATGTTCACGCCGAAGGTCAGGTCGCCTGCCTGAAACGCAGGAAAGTCCGGTTCGCCTCTCGCGAACCAGCGCGCCTCCCAGGCGCCCGGCTCGTCGGGAAGAAAATGCTTGCGGCGGAGGGTCGTCGGCTCGGCTTCTTCATTCGTCGAGAGAAAAGCTTCGATCGAGGTATCGGTTCCGAGGCGGCGAGGGCGAGCTCCGACGACAGCGGGGGCGCCGAGCTCAGGCAGGCGCTTCATCCATTGTTCGCTCAGCCGCACGACTTCTGCCAGCCGGTCGGGATCGGCCTGTGACCTTTCCCATACCGGCTCGACGAAGGCGAGCTCCGGCAGGAGGACGAGCTCGGATGCCTCGCTCGCGGCGTGGCGGCAGAGGTCGGCCCACGCCGCTTCCAGCGCCCAGGGCTCGTGCGGCAGCTCGGTTACCGTGACGCGCATGCTCGGCCTCTCACCAGACGCGCACTCGCTTCTCGGGCGGTAGGTAGAGGCGCTGGCCGGGCTGGACGTCGAACGCCGCGTACCAGGCGTCGAGGTTGCGTACCGTGGAGACGCGGTAGCTCTCTGGCGCGTGGGTGTCGTTGCTGGCGACCTGCTGGCGCACCGCCTCCGGGCGGATCTTGCTCCGCCAGGCACCGGCAAAGCCGAGGAAAAACTCGCGATCGAGGCGACGTACGAGCACAGGGTCTCGGGCGCGGTCTCCGAGCGATCTGCGGTGAGCGTCGAAGGCGGCGTTGAGGCCGCCGAGGTCGGCTAGATTCTCGGAGAGAGTCTTCGTTCCGTCGATGGCGAGATCCGCGAAAGGGCGATAGGCGGAGAACTGCTCGACCAGCGGCACGGTTGCCGCATCGTAGCCGGCACGGTCGGCGGCGGTCCACCAGGTTCGCCGTGCGCCGGAGGCATCGTAGTCCGCACCCAACGTGTCGACGAAATGGCTGACCTCGTGACCGACGATCGCGCCGATGGCACCGTAGTTCGCGGCGTCGGAGGCAGCGGGATCGAACTTCGGTGGCTGCAGCAGAGCGGCAGGGAAGTTGTAGGCGTTCTGCTGGAAGAGCAGGACGGCACCGACCTGGTGCGGTGCCATCCACCAGTCGCCCCGATCGACTGGCTGCCCCAGCCGGGAAAGCGCCCGGCGATGGGCGCGCGCCGCGACGCGCTCGAAGTTGCCCACGGCGTCCTGGGGATCCACCTGCAAGTCCGCGGTCTCGGGACGGCGGTCCGGGTAGCCGACCTCGAACTCCAGTCGGTCGAGCTTCGCCAAGGCGATCGTCCGGCTCGCGGCCGACATCCAGGTCACCTTCTCGAGGCGCTGCCGGAAGGCAGCGACGACTTCGGCGACGATGGTCTCGACACGCGCCTTCGTTTCCGGGGGGAAGTAGCGATCGGTGTAGAGGCGCCCGACCTCTTCGCTGAGCGCGCTGAGCGTCGCCGCCTGCGCCCGTTCTTCGGCTGTACTCTGCGCTGTCGCCGCGTGCATCGACCTGGCCGCTTCGGCGAACGCCTTCGGCAGGCGATCGGCATGGCGGTCGAGCTCGCGGACGCGCAAGTAGTCTCGCCAGACCGCGAGAGGTTGCGAGGCGACGAGCGCCGCCGCGCCGGTAGCCGCGCTGGGCTGCCAGACGACGAAGCTCTCCTCGCCCGCGAGGCCGGCGGCGGCGAAAAAGCCTTGCCAATCGATGCCGGGTGCCCGGCGGTCGAAGTCGGCGCGGCTCCATCGGTTGTCGGCGTTGCTCTCGTTCGCCGACGCTGCAGCCGGTGCATGGCTGCGCGCGATGGCCGTCTCGAGCTCCAGCACCGCCGCGGCGCGGGAGGAAGCGGCGGGATCGCGATCGAAGCCGGCGAGCGCGAGCAGGCGGGCGATGTACCTCTGGTAGTCAGCGCGCGCCGTCTGCATGGCGGCATCGCTGCTCAGATAGGACTCTCGGTCGGGCAGCCCGAGGCCGCCCTGGAGGAGGAAGGCGACGTAGTCGGGCTCGCCGTGGTTGCCCATCTCGACCGACAGACCGAACAGATGTGCGGAGTCGTAGACCCCCCAGTTGAGCGGATCGACATCGGCGCGCAGCCATGCGCCCAGCAAGCGAACCAGCGCCGTCCGGTCTTCGACCGCCGCAATCTGCGCCAGTCGGGGAGCGAGAGCGGAGAGGCCACGCCCCTCGATGGCCGTCTCGTTCAGGTATGCCGACCGGAAGTCGGCCACTTGTCGCCCGATCGACCCCGACGGGGCGGAGTTGGCGTCGTCGAGGAGTCCGGCGATCTGACGGCTGGTGAGATCGGCGATCTCGGTGCGCGCGCTGACGCGCTCCTTGCCGGGCGGAATCTCGGTCGCGGCGAGCCAGGCGCCGTTCGCGAAGGCGAAGAAGTCGTCGCCGGGACGGACGGTCGCGTCGACTCGGGTATCGGGAGCGTCGGTCGGCTGAGGATCGGCGCCCGAGGCTCCGGCCGGGGCAGTGAAGCTGGCAATCAGCGCGGAGACGAGCAGAACCGGCGTGAGCGTGAGCATGGCGGGATGGTAGGAGGGGCGCCGCCTCTGCGTCGCGCCCGTCGCCGACAGGATTGAGTCAGTTTCGGACATCGCGACCTCGCTGCCTCCCAGGGGCCGGGAAAGTGGTGCATGCTTCCGCCATTCGAACCCGCCCGACCATGCCCGCGCCGACGCCCTACATCGACCTCCTCTTCGTCATCGCTCCGCACTCCCTGCTGCTCGACATCGCCGGGCCAGCGGAGGCGTTCCGCCTGGCGAATCTGCATCGCGAGCGGCGCGGGCTGCCGCCGCGGTTCCGACTGCGCTACTGCGGGCCCGAGGCGGCGCCGCCGACCTCGGTGGGGCTCGCGCTCGGCGGTCTCGAGCCGTTGCCCGATCGCCTGGACGAGCCGACCTGGGTGGTGCTGGTCGGCCAGCCGAGTGCGCAGCTCGCACGGCTCACGCCGGCGATCGCCGCCACGGCGAAATGGCTCGACCGGCTCCTCGGCAGCGCGCTCGCCACCGCGGAGACGCCGCACCGGCTGATCACCATCTGCTCCGGCGCGCTGCTCGCGGCGCGGGCCGGCCTGCTGGGGGGGCGCCGTTGCACGACCCACCATGAGCTGTTGCCGGCGCTGCGCGCGCTGGCGCCAGGGGCCGAGGTGGTCGACAACCGGGTCTTTCTCGTCGACGGTCCACTTGCCTCGAGCGCCGGCATTACCGCCGGTATCGACCTCGCGCTGTACATGGTCGCCGACGACTGCGGCGAAGCACTTGCGGCGAGCGTCGCGGAGGACATGGTGGTCTACCTCCGGCGTTCGCCGCGCGACCCGGAGCTTTCGCCCTTCCTGATTCATCGACGCCACCTGCACGCCGCCGTCCACCGCGTCCAGGACGCTATTCTCGCCGCGCCGGAGCGCGATTGGGACATGGCGGCGCTCGCCGCGGTCGGCTTCGTCACCGAGCGCCATCTGTTGCGGCTCTTTCTCGAGCATGCCGGCGTCTCGCCGCTCGGCTACCTGCAGTCGATCCGCCTGGAGCGCGCACGGCAGTCGCTCGAGCGCGGCGCGAGCGTCACGCGGGCCGCGGAGTCCGCCGGCTTCCGCTCGGATCTTCAATTGCGCCGCGCGTGGAGCCGGCAATGGGGAGGGTCGCCGCGCGACTCGGCGCGCCTGGCGCGGCCGGGGCGGCGGCGAGCCGGCGATTCGAGCCCCGCGGACTGATGCCCGGGGCATGCCCAGTGCTAGTAGGCTAGACCTCCGAGTCCAGGTCATGGAGCAGATGAAACAGATGCGGCGGTTGTGGAGTGGGAGGCGCGCTTGATCGAGCTCACCGGAGGAACGCTGTCGCTGGCGGAGTTCGCCGCCGTCGCCGCCGGCGGCGAGCACGTCGTCATGACCGCCGCAGCGCGCGAGCGCGTGGCGGCGGCGCGGGCGGTCATCGAGCGCTCGGTCGCCTCGGGCTCAGCGGTCTACGGCGTCAACACGGGCTTCGGCAATCTCGCCAACGTCCGCATCGCCGACGCCGACCTCGAGTCGCTGCAGGAGCGGCTGGTGCTGTCGCATGCCGCCGGGGTGGGGGAGCCGCTGCCCGACGAGGTCGTGCGCGGAATGCTCCTGCTGCGGGCGAACACTCTCGCCAAGGGGCACTCGGGCGTCCGGCCGCTGCTCATCGACAAGCTCCTGGCCCTGCTCCATCACGACCTCCTGCCGGAGGTGCCGAGCCGCGGCTCGGTCGGAGCGAGCGGGGATCTCGCGCCGCTCGCCCATCTGGCGTTGCCGCTGCTCGGGCGCGGCCGGGTGCGGCGCTCCGGCCAGTTCGTCCCCGCCGCGGAGGCCCTGCGCGACGCTGGCCTGGCACCGGTGAGGCTGGCGCCGCGCGAGGGGCTCGGTCTGGTCAACGGCACCCAGGCGATGACGTCGCTCCTCGCCCTCGCGGTGATCGAAGCGCGCCAGCTGGTGCGTTTCGCCGATCTCGTCGGAGCGCTGTCGACCGACGCGCTGCGCGGCACCGATACTGCCTTCGACGCACGCATTCATGCCGTTCGTCCGCACCCGGGTCAGCTCGCCAGCGCGCGGAATCTCTGGCGGCTGCTGCAGGGCTCGGGAATCCGTGAGTCGCACCGCACGGGCGACGTGCGCGTGCAGGATCCGTACTCGATTCGCTGCATGCCGCAGGTGCACGGCGCGGTGCGCGACACGCTCGCCGACGTCGAACGCCGGCTGCTCGTCGAGATGAATGCGGCGACCGACAACCCTCTGGTGTTCGCTGCCGCCGACGAGGCGCTTTCCGGAGGCAACTTCCACGGCGAACCGATGGCCCTGTCGGCCGACTTTCTGGCGATTGCGCTGGCCGAGCTCGCTTCGATCTCCGAACGGCGGACGGAGAAGCTCACCAACGACACTTTCTCCGGCCTGCCGCCGTTCCTGGTCGCGAATGCCGGGCTGAACTCCGGTTTCATGATGGCCCATGTGACTGCGGCGGCGTTGGTCTCCGAGAACAAGAGCCTGGCGCATCCGGCGAGTGTCGACTCGATTCCGACCTCCGCCGACAAGGAGGATCACGTCTCGATGGGGATGTGGGCGGCGATCAAGTGCCGCGAGGTCGCGGCCAACGCGCGCCAGGTTCTGGCCATCGAGCTCCTGGCTGCGGCGCAGGGCGTCGATCTGCTGCGGCCGCTGCGTTCGAGCGAGGCGCTCGAAGCGCTGCACGCCACCGTGCGGCGGGTCGTTGCGCCCTGGCACGAAGACCGCGAGATGGCGCCGGACCTGGCTGCCGCGGACCGCCTGCTCGCCAGCGGCGAGCTTCCGGGATTGTCCGAGCTCGAGTAGCCAGGCAGACCGCCATGGTACATCCGCCCTGGGACTTCGTCCTCGTCGCCGCCCTGGCGCTGATCGTCACTCTGGTGGTCTCGCGATGGGCCGGGCTGCAGCGCAGCCGGTTCCTCGCCCCAATCCTGGTCCTTTCCGGCCTGGCTTTCGGCTGGTTCTACGTCGAAGCCTCCGGCGCTCGCGCGGCCGAAGATCTCGAGCGCCTGATCTCTGCCATGGCGCCGACCTACGCCGCCGAGCTCGAGCTCCTGGGGCACGCGGATCTCGATCTCGCGACCCCGCCGAGCGATCCGCGCTACCTGGCGATGATCGAGGCGGAGAAGCGCTGGCTCGAGAGCAACCGGTACATCAGCGACATCTACACTTTTCGCCGCCTCGGCGACGGGAAGCTCGTGCTCATCGTCGATTCTGAAACCGACTACGACGGCGACGGCAGGTACATCGGCGCTCGCGAATCGCGCACTCCGATCGGCGAAGCGTGCCCGGTGGCTCCACTGGATCGGGATCGGGCGTTCGCTGGTGAGGCCTCCTTCGACAGCAGCCCCGACACGGATCGCTGGGGAACCTGGATCTCGAGCCTGGCGCCGATGCGCGACCGCGACGGGCGTGTCGAAGCCGTGCTCGGGGTCGACTACGACGCCTTCCTCTGGACCGAAGCGATCGCCCGCAGCCGGCTGGATGCCCTGGCGGTCCTCTCGGCGGTGCTGGCGGTGATCCTGACCGGCCTGGTCTCGGTCGCCCGGCTGCGCCGGGCGGCGGCCGAAGCCGAGCTGCGCAACACCGAGCTTGCGACGGCGCGCGACGCCGCGCTCGCGGCGAGCCGCACGAAGTCGCAGTTCCTGGCCAGCGTCAGCCACGAGCTCCGCACGCCCCTGCACGTCTTTCTCGGCATGAACGAACTGGTATTGAGCTCACCCGGGCTGGACGACAAGCAGCGCCGCCACGCGGCCACCGCGCAGCGTTCCGCGGAAGGACTACTGGGGATGGTGGACGACCTGCTGGACTTCGCGCAGCTCGAGGCGGGGAAGGCGGCGATCGAGGAAGAGACCTTCCCGCTCGCGGCGGTTCTTCTCGCCGGCGCCGAACGACACCGGGTAGCGGCCGAGCACAAGCAGCTGCGTTTCCGGGTCGAGTGCGCCATCGACGACGACCTGCAGGTGATCGGCGACGGCAGGAGACTGCGCCAGATCGTGCGCCACCTGATCGGCAACGCGGTCAAGTTCACCGACGCCGGCGAAGTGCGGGTGCGCTATGCCGCCGAGAAGTTGGTCTACGGCAAGGTCGAGCTCGCGGTGGAGGTTTCGGACACCGGCATCGGCATCGCCCCGGCGAAGCGCGCGCTGGTCTTCGAGCAGTTCAGCCAGATCGACCCTTCGAATACCCGTCGCCACGGCGGTACCGGCATCGGGCTGGCGCTGTCGCGCCGCCTCGCTGAACAGATGGGCGGCGGGATCGACTTCGACTCCGAGCCGGAGCGGGGGAGCGTCTTCCGGTTGAAGCTGCCGCTGCGCACCGCGCCGACCTCCTCCGCCGACCGGCGCCTGCATCCGCCGCTTACGGAGCGGTAACGGACGACCAGACGCTGGTGTCCGCGGTCTCGAAGTCGTCTTCGAAGATCCAGGCCGGATCGGGCACGTGCATCACGATGCAGTGAAAGACTCCGGCGAGACCGACGATGTCGGTGCCGTCGATGCCGACGATCTGCCTGCCGGGAAAAGCCTGATGGTAAGTAGCGATGGCCTGCGCGTTCTCGGTGGGGCGGCCGTTGTATTGCGGCACCAGGACGACCTCGTTGAAGATGACCGCGTTGGTGTACGTGAAATGGGTACCTCCGGAGTTCCAGCCCGGAGTCCGGAAGACGGTGTAGCCACGGGCCTCGAGATCCGCGACCGCATCTTCGGTGATCTGGTGCGGCACTGCCGCCGAGACCGGATACTCGCCGATGATGGCGACCCTGTCGCGCACCGGCAGCATCCACATGTCGATGTGTTGGGTCGAGTCGAAGCTCTGCGGGAACCCGGGGAAGATGGTGACGTCGAGGTTCTGATACTGCTGGTAGTAGGCCTGGACCTGCGCCTCGCTGAGCGAGGGATTCTCGTCCAGGATGAGGTCGGTCATGAACGCCTCGCCGTCCTGGAAGAGATGGAAGTTGCCGCCGCCGTGGGTGAGCGGAAGGTCGTACTTCGCGATCGACCAGGCGGTCGCGACGGCGCCTGGGATGGCGTCGTCCTGCGGCCGGGGCCGGTTGTAGACATGATCGACGATCGCCAGCTGCTTGTCCTCGAGGATGAAGCGCGGACCGTAGTCGCGCATCCACACCGAATTCGACGAGGCGACGAGGAACTGGACCTGCGAAAGGTCGGCGCCCGCCGAGGTCAGGGTCGAGGTGGCGGTGTTCTGCTGCGAGCTGCCGGAAACGACGATGGTGACGATCGCCGAGGGGTCGAGTGTGGTGATCGCCACGGCGATGTCGGAGAGCTCGTTCTCGAAGCCGCTGGTCCAGCGCAGCAGCAGGCCCTCGTTCCGGGCATACTCGGCGGGCGTCGAAATGGCCCCGGTCGGCGGCGCGAAGGGGGCGTCCGCTGCCGGCAGCGCCACGCCAACCTCATGAGGCGCCAGCCCGGCGGGGAGCGGTGCCGCGTCGTCGACGGAACGCGGTGCGCCCCCCTCTTGCGCTCGCGTGGCCGCGGAGAGCAAATAGATACCCAGCGCTGCAGCGCAGCGCAACCCTTTGTTCGAGCATTTCATGCGGGGCGGGACGCTATCATGGCGGCCCGACCAGGGGCCGCGCAGGGCTCCCGCAGCGCCATGGGAGAATGGGCCGGATGGAGATCCCCGAACAGGAGTTGACGTTCGAGTTCCTGCGCTCCTCCGGACCGGGCGGGCAGAACGTCAACAAAGTGGCCACGGCGGTGCGCCTGCGTTTCGACGTGCGCAACTCCGCGGTGCTCGACGACGAGGTGAAGGTGCGCCTGCTCGCGCTGGCCGGGCGCCGGGCGACCAAGGAAGGGGAGCTCGTCCTGCTCGGTCAGCGCCACCGCACGCAGGAAAAGAACCGCCAGGATGTCGTGGCGCGCCTCGCTGAGCTCGTGGCGCGGGCGCACGTCGTGCCGCGCAAGCGGCGCGCTACCAAGCCGACGCGCGCGGCAGGCGTGCGCCGCCTGCGGGCGAAGAAGCTGCAGGCCGATCGCAAGCGGGGGCGCAGTGAAGCCGGCGCGGACGACTGAGCGCCCGCGCCGCGAAGGTCTGCAGTCGCTGCTTCTCTGCGAATAGAATCCGGCCATGAACGAGAATCAGGGCGGAAAGAGCCGGCTCGTCCGGGCGCCGCGGGGACGCGAGATCTCCTGCCGCGGCTGGCTGCAAGAGGCGGCGCTGCGGATGTTGATGAACAACCTCGATCCCGAGGTCGCCGAGCGACCCGAGGATCTGGTGGTCTACGGCGGGTCGGGGAGAGCGGCGCGGAACTGGGAGTGCTTCGATGCCATCGTCGCCGCGCTGCGCCGGCTGAGCGACGATGAGACGCTCCTGGTGCAGTCGGGCAAGCCGGTGGCCGTCTTCCGTAGCCACGCCGACGCCCCCCGCGTATTGCTCGCCAATTCGAACCTGGTGCCGCGCTGGGCGACGATCGACGAGTTCCGGCGCCTGGAGGGGCTGGGGCTGACGATGTACGGCCAGATGACCGCGGGTTCGTGGATCTACATCGGAACGCAGGGCATTCTGCAGGGTACGTACGAGACGCTCGCCGAGCTCGCCCGACGGCATTTCGGCGGCTCGCTCGCCGGGCGCCTCACGGTGACCGCCGGGCTCGGCGGCATGGGTGGGGCGCAGCCGCTCGCCGTCACCATGAACGAGGGCGTCTGCCTGATCGCAGAAGTCGATCGCAGCCGCATCGACAAGCGACTGGAGAAGCGCTACCTCGACGAGTGCGCGCCGTCGCTCGATGCGGCGATCGCCCGCGCCCGCGCTGCCGTGGCAGGCCGCGAAGCGGTTTCGATCGGTGTCGAGGCGAATGCGGTCGACCTCCTCGAACGCCTGCTCGCGATCGGGCTGCTGCCCGACGTGGTCACGGACCAGACCTCGGCCCACGACAACCTGCACGGATATGTGCCTCACGGCATGCCCTACGCCGAGGCCGTGCGGTTGCGGACGAGCGCCCCGGAAACCTACGTCGAGCGGGCGATGTCCTCCATGGCGGCGCACCTCCGCGCGATGCTCGAGCTGCAGAAGCGCGGCGCCGTGACCTTCGACTACGGCAACAACCTGCGCGGCCAGGCACGCGACGCTGGCGTCGCCGACGCCTTCGAGATCGGCGGTTTCGTGCCGATGTTCATCCGGCCGCTGTTCTGCGAAGGCAAGGGGCCGTTCCGCTGGGCGGTGCTGTCGGGCGATCCCGAGGATCTGCGGGTCACCGACGAGGCGCTCCTCGAGCTCTTTCCGGATGACCGCAAGCTGGAGCGCTGGATCCGCATGGCGCAGCAGCGGGTCGAGTTTCAGGGTTTGCCGGCGCGCATCTGCTGGCTGGGCTACGGCGAGCGCGACCGGGCTGGGGCGCTGTTCAACCAACTGGTCGCTTCCGGCCGGGTCTCGGCTCCGATCGTCATCGGCCGCGATCACCTCGACTGCGGTTCGGTCGCCTCGCCGTTCCGCGAGACCGAAGCGATGCGCGACGGCTCCGACGCCATCGCCGACTGGCCGATTCTCAATGCGCTGATCAACAGCGTCAACGGCGCGACCTGGGTGTCGGTGCATCACGGTGGGGGAGTCGGCATCGGCAACTCGCTGCACGCCGGAATGGTCATCGTGGCCGACGGCACGGAGGCCGCCGCAGTTCGCATCGCGCGCGTCCTGGCGAGCGATCCCGGCATGGGGGTCGCCCGTCACGCCGACGCCGGCTATCCGGAGGCGCTCGCTTGCGCCAGCGAACGCGGCATCGATCTGCCGATGCTCGCGGCGCCTCGAGGCGCCGGCCGCGGCGCGAGCTAGTCACCAACGAATGGCGAGCTCAGCCGCTGCGCGTGCCCGGGTCGCCGCGGTTCGCACCGCCGGCCGGCCCGACCTCGCCGAGCTCGCCTGTCTCCTCCTGCCGGCGGCGGCACTTCTGGCCGGCCGGCCGCTGCTCGCGCTTCTCGCGCTCGGCGCTTGGGGCCTCTGGATCATCCTCTGGTCGCCACCGGCGCGCGAGCGTTGGCTGCTCGCCATCTGCGGTGGACTGGCGGCGCTTCTGCTCCTCGCCTCGACGGCGCGGGAGCACCTGCGCCAGCGCGCCAGCGCCGCGAGCGCGAGCCGCTGGACCGCCGAGTACCGAGCCTACTGGGATGAGCTCGAAAGGAGCTCCGACCTGGCGTTGGCCGCGCTCGTTCGGCCTCCGCTCGATCCCGCTCGGCACCTCGGCGCCTTCGAGCGGCTGGGCGAGCTGGCGCGGTCATCTCGTCTTCCGGGCCTCACCCTGCTGCTTCTCGATGCCGACCGTCAGCCGGTCGCCTGGGGCGGCGCGGGGCTGTTGCACGAGCTCGGTCCTGCCGGTGCCGAAGGGCTCGGCGAAGACGCCGCCAACGATAGCGACGGACGGCGCCTCTTCCTGCAGAGCGCGGCTTCGTCTACAGCAGTGGTGCTGCGGAACCTGGCTACGCCCGCGGGAGAGCGCTACCTCCTGATCTGCGGCGAGAGTCGCTCGCGACGCGGCCCGCCGCCCTTCGCCGGCGAGAGCGAAACCGCTTCCGCCCTGCTGGGCGAGCGCCAGACGACCCACCATGCTGGTCTCGACTGGCGCTGGGGATTCGGCGAACCGGTCGCGGAGACCTTGGACGCGCCCTCGCTGCTGCCGTCTTCCGCGAGTCGGACGATTCGCTCTCCGGGGCTTCCGCCGCTCGTTCTCACCGCCGGCTGGCAGGAGGCCGTGGTGGTCTCGGCCGGTCGTGGAGAGTCTGCTGCGCTGCTCGTCGGGCTGGCGCTGTTCGGCCTCGCCGCCTTGCGCGGCTTCGCTCTCGCGGTGCTCGCCGGAACGGTGCTCGAACGTCCGCGGCGGATCTTCGAGGTCATGGCCTTGGCCCTGGCGGGCGTGGCGGCGCTCGCTCTCGGCCTGGCAGTTCCCCCGTCCGAGATCGGCCTGCTCGTCGCCGGACTGGCTCTCGCCGGCCTGGGGTGGTTTCTGGCCTGGAGCCGCGGTCCGCGCGTCGGCGCCGCGGGCAGAGGGGCGATAGCCGCCGCCGCAGCCACGGTCGTCGCGCTCCCTGCGATCGCCCTGCTCGCCCGGCGTTGGCCGGCGGCACCGCTCGATCTGGGAGCCGATTTCGCTCTTGGAGGGGCAGCTGGCGCGGCGCGCCTGGGGCTCGCCGCTGCCCTCTTCGCCGGCCTCGTTCTGGCAGCCAATGGGCGTTCGAGCCCGGTCCCCATCGCAAGGCTCCGCCTGGTCACCGCGCTCGCGCTCGGGCTGATCGCCGCCGCGTTGCACGATCACGGGCTCTGGTCCCTGTTGCCACTTGCCTGCGGAGCGCTGGTTACCATGCGAGCTTTGCCCGCTGCCTCCGGGCGGAGCGCCGCCGGGCTGGCGGCGCTGGTGCTGGCGGCGGTGGCCATCTCCGCTACCGCATGGGAAGCGGGCTTCCGCCGGCGCAGTGTCGACCGTCTGCCCGGCGCGGTCGCCGATCTGCTGCCACCCGATGCAGAGCGTCGCGCCAGGCTGATCGAAGAGCTCGAGTCGTTCTTCGATCGCTTCGACCTCGCAGAGGTCGCTCCCGCGGAGCTCCCGCTCACTGGCGAGGAGGACCTCGCCTTCGTCCTCTGGCGCGGCTCTCCGCTCGCCCGGCTCGACGCCCTGTCGGCGCTGGTGATCGAGCGCCCGGGGCGCCCGCCTTCGAGCTTCGCCTACGGCCTGCCGCTCACCGACGGGCTCGAGCTCGACCTTGCGCCCGCTCGCTGGAGCGGCCTCGTGGCGCCGGCCTGGCGCGAAGAACGGATCGAAGGCCGCGCGCCGCTCGTCGGTGGCGGGCGGGAGATCGGCGAGGTCCGTTTCTGGCTGGTCGCCCGGCCGGGCTTCGGCGCCGACGCCGCGCCGCCGGGCGACCTCGCGGCCGCGCTCCTGCGCGGCGGCGCGCCGCGCGGCCGCGCATCGAGCGGGCTACCGGGTCCCGATCCCGCGCCGGTGTTCTATTCGCCCGACGGCGAAGTCCTCTCCTCGCCCTGGCGCGAAGCGACGCCAACCCTCGAGCGAGTCCGGCGGGCGACCGCGGGCGCGGCGGGATCTCGCGAGCACGCGACGCTCGCGACGCCGGAGGGTCAGGCCAGGGTGCTGCTGAGCGAGCGCGGCGGCGCGGCGGTCGCCCTCTTCGCGCGCGAGCTCGCGCCGGCTTCGGCTCTCGAACGAGTCGGCGTACATGCCGCCGGCGCGCTCTTTGCTGCCGCGGCGCTCTTCGCGGCGGGTCTTCTGCTCGCCCTGCCGCGAACCACGGCGCGCGACCTCTTCGCGCGCATGACGCGCTCCTACGCCAACCGCCTGATTCTGCTCTTCTCGGCGCTGCTGCTCGTTCCTTTGGTGCTGCTCTACACCCTCTTGTCTCGCACCCTGGAGAGCCGCGTCGCCCGCGAGCAGCGGTTCGCGGCGGAGGCCGCGTTGGCGTCGGCGCAGCGTGTCCTCGGCGAGTACGTGCTCACCCTGGAGCCCGGCTTTGGAGTCGGAACGGCGATCGACGACGAGATCCTGGTCTGGCTGTCGCGCGTCATCGGCCACGACATCAGCCTCTATTGGGGGAGCGAGGTCTACGCCTCGAGCAAGCGGGAACTTTTCGCCGCCGGGCTCCTGCCGCGGCGGATCCCGGGAGAGGTCTGGCCCCGCATGGCCCTGGGAGGCGAGAGCGAGACTTCGCGCACCGCCCGCACCGGCAGCGCCGAGTACCTCGAGCTCTATGCGCCGCTCGCGGTCCCGGGCTTCGATTCGCGCCAGACCCGCCTGTTCCTCTCGATGCCGCTGCTCGCCCAACAGGAGGGGGCGACGGCCGAGACGGCGCTCATCCGGCGCCGGGCGCTGCTCGCGACGCTTGCCGTCTTCCTCATGCTCGCGGCCCTCGGCACCCGTCTGGCCCGCGCCTTTACCCGGCCGATCATGGAGCTCGTCGGCGGGACGCAGAGGATTGCCGGCGGAGCGGCGGCGCTCGGTGTCAAGTCGTCGGTTCTCGAGCTCGCCGCGCTCGCCGAGGCGATCGATCGCATGGCGCGCCGGATCGCCGAAGGGCGCGATCAGCTGCTGCGCGAAAAGCGCCTGGTGGACGGAATCATCGAGAACGTCACCTCGGGCGTGGTCTACCTGGACCGGGCGGGGCGCGTGCTGCTCGCCAACCGTGTAGCGCGCGAGCTGCTCGAAGTGGCGCCAGGAGACCGCATTGCAGAGCGCCTGGCGATGCGCCCCGAGCTCGCCGGAGCCGGGCGTTTCGTTCGTGAGCGCCGCGACGAGCTCGCCCAGGCGACGTTGCGCCTCGAGGGGGCAAAGGGCGCCGCTGCCAAGGACCGGGATTGGTCCCTGGTCTGGGTGCCGCTCGCCGGCGAGAGCGAGCCGGCGGCGCTTTTCGTGGTCGAGGACATCTCGGAGGTGCTACGCGCCCAGCGACTCGAGGCGTGGGCCGCGATGGCCCAGATCATCGCCCACGAGATCAAGAATCCGCTGACGCCGATTCGCCTCTCCACCGAGCACATGCAGCAGGTCTGGAAGCGCGACCGCGCCCAGTTCGAGCCGGTATTCGAGCGCTGCACGGAGAACATCCTCCGCCAGGTCGAGGAGCTCCGCACGATCGCCACGGAGTTCTCGACCTTCAGCCATATTCCGAAGTCGGTGCAGGTCCCCGGCGACCTTGCCGCCACGGTGCGCGAGGTCGTCGAGGGATACCGGTCGGCGCCGCCCAGCGGCATCGAGATCGTGCTCGAAGTGGGCGACGGGAGCCTGCCGGCGCGATTCGACGCCCGGCTGCTGGGGCGCGCACTGCGCAATCTCCTGGAGAACGCAGTCCGCGTCTCGGCCGGCGGAGGACGGGTCACGATCAGCGCGCGGCGGCACGGCAATGAGGCGGCGATCAGCGTCGCCGATCGCGGACCCGGAGTCCCGCCGGAGATGCTGACGCGGATCTTCGAGCCCTACTTTTCGACCCAGGTCGGAGGCACCGGCCTGGGGCTGTCGATCGCCCAGCGGGTGGCCGAGGAGCATGGCGGATCGATCCGCGCGCAGAACCTCGCTGCCGGCGGACTCGAAGTCACGATTACAATGCCCCTGTTATGAACTCCACGCGCGCTGCGACGCCTCTGTTGCTTTCGTGCTGCCTGGCCCTCGGCTGCTTCGGCGGATCCCGGCCGGAAAAGGTCGCCGGTTCGGCGCTCTGGCTGACCAAGGACTCCGGACCGTTCGACGCCGGTGCCCAGAGTCGCCTGGCCGCGCTCGGTCTGAAGGAGATCTATCTCGATGCTGCGGCGATCGAGTGGCAGGGCAATCCGCACCTGCGCCCGGTCGAAGCCCCCTCGATTCCTCGCGGAACCGCGACGACGCTGGTGATCCGGGGCTCGTGGTCGCCCGCGGACCGTCCACCGGACGGGCTGGCGACGGCGCTGGTCGCAGAGCTCTCGACACTGCGCATTGCCGCTGAGCAGCGCGGCCTGCGCGTCGTCGGCTTTCACTTCGAGGTCGAGGCCGGAGAGCACGCGGAGAGCCTCGGCAAGACGCTCGGCCGGCTGCGCACTCTGCTCGGCAACAGCTACTTCGTCTCCGCCGGCATCGGGCGCAAGGCGCTCGCCCTGCCGGAGACCCAGCAGATCGCCGACGGCGTGGACTTCGTCGTCAGCCTGATCTACGGACAGCGACCCGGAGAGCCCGAAGACCCGTCCGCCTGGGATCTCCAGGCGGTGGAGGAGAGCTTCCGCCGGCTCGAGGCTCTCGGCCGGCCTTACCTCACCGGAGCCGTGACGCTCGGCGCGGCGACCTGGCGCGGCAAGGGCGGCGAGACGCGCGAGGTGTCGACGGCGCTGTCGCTCGGCGAGCTGATCCGGGCACGCGGCCTCGAGCTCAAGCCGGGTTTCAGTCTGCAGGGGATCGACCGCCAGGTCTGGGAGTTCGTGACGCGGGGTGCGGTGACGGTCGGGCCGTGGAACCTTTCGGCAGGGGAGTCCGTCCGCGTGGTGCGGACCGCGACGCCCTATCTCGAGGAGTTCCGTCGGCGGCTGGGCGCCTGGGAATCGACCCGCCGGCTGGGCGATGTGCTCTATCGCTTGCGCCGCGACGACGAGCGCCTGTCGCTCTCGGTCGACAATCTCGCCGACGTCCTCGCGCCGGATGCCGCGGCGCCGGTGCTCGACCTCACGCTCGAGCGGACCGCAGCTTCGGCAGGGCGATGGGTCGTCCGCGTGCAACTGGCGAATCGCAGCTCGGAGAGCACCGACCTGGCTTTCTTCGACAGCAACTTCGTCGAGCTTCGGGTCGCCGGCGCCAGGATCAGCGATGTCGAGCCCGGCGGATTCCACCGTGCCGAGCTGTTGGTGGACGGCGAGAAGGGGACGATGCGCGCTTACCGCGAGGCGAACATGGTGCGCCTCTTCCTGCCGCTGCTGGAAGAGCATCAGCAGGTCGCCAGCGGCGACATCGAGCTGCGCCTCACCCAGCGGTCTCCGGCGACGACGCTCTCGGCGAGCTTCCTGCTCGCGGATGGCAGATCGCTCGCGCTCGAGCCCCGCGACTGGCAGCTCGACGAGCCTTGAGCCGGGCCGTGGCGTTCGTGCGCGAGCTCTTCGTCGCTCCGCTCTCCGAGTTGCTTCACGGCCTCGACGCCGTGTTGCAGCGCGGCCTGCGCTCGCTGGCGCTGGTGGGCGTGGGTCTGGTCGCAGGTTGGTGGATCTACGTGCCCGCGCACGAGCTCCTGCACGCCTTCGGCTGCATGGTGGCCGGCGGTGCGGTCACGCGCCTCGAGATCGCACCGATCTACGGCGGAGCCTGGCTCGCCGGCGTCTTTCCCTTCGTCGCCTCCGGAGGTGCCTACGCTGGAAGGCTCTCCGGCTTCGACACCGGCGGTTCGGACTGGGTCTATCTGGCGACCGACCTGGCGCCGTTCCTGCTGACGATCTTTCCGGGTTACTGGGGATTGCGGCGGGCTGCGGCAGCCGGCCGGCCGCTCGCCTTCGGCGCCGCACTGCCGGCGGCGTTCGCTCCGCTCCTCTCGCTCACCGGCGATGCCTACGAGATCGGATCGCTGGCGACGGTGCATCTGCCACCGTGGAAGGGCCTACGCAACCTCGTGGGCGACGACTTCGCGCTGAAGGCGGCGGAGCTCGCGGCCTCCGCCGACGTGCGCCTGCTCGCCGGCTTCGCGGTCGCTGCTCTTCTCGGCCTGCTCTGGGCCGTCTCCTGGATGTTCCTCGCCCGCGTCGCCGCCAGCCGCCTGAAGGCGCCGGCGACGGCGCCACGCCTTGCGCAGCCCGGACTGCGCGATCGAGCTAGGATGCGCGCGGCGGAGCTCAACCGGGAGCCGGAGGGATGATGAGTCGGAGGTCGTCGAAGTTGCCGCGGCAGGGTGCCGCATCGCAGTTGCCTCCGCGCCCTTCTGCGCCGGCCTCCCGTGCCAACGGCGCATCGCGCCGACTGTTCGCGGTCGGCTGCTCGATCCTCGCCGGAAGTGCGATCCTCGCCGGCTGCGCATCGTCGAAAGCGAAGGCCGCCGCAGCCGCCGGCGAACGCCGCCCGGCGGCGGTGTCGCAGATCGCTGCCAAGACCGCCGCGCTCACCCCGCGCTCGGGCCTGCTGGATCTGTTCGTCGGTGGAGAGCCCGGCAAGATTTTGCTCCGGCTCCCGCCGCCGCGCGGCAACGACGGGACGATCGGCGAGTACATCTACTACGAGGGCATCGTCACCGGACTGGGCTCGAACCCGGTGGGGCTCGACCGCGGCCAGGTGGGAGAGCCGCAAGTGTTGCGCCTGCGCGAGCTCGGGGGCAAGGTGCTCTTCGAATTCGTCAACCTCCAGTTTCGCGCCCTGGGCGACTCCCCCGAGGAGCAGCGTGCGGTGGAGGAGTCGTTCGCCGACGCCGTGATCTGGGCCGCCGAGGTCGTCGCCCGCGACCCCGACGGCAGTCTCTTGATCGACCTCGGACCGTTCCTGCTGCGCGATGCGCATGGCCTGGCCAACCGCCTGGCAGACGCCGGACAGGGGGGCTTCTCGCTCGACCGCGAGCGCAGCGTCATCGACTTCGAAGGCTGCCGGGCCTTCCCCGACAACGTCGAGCTCGAATCCACGCTGACCTTCACCAGTTCCAAGCCGGGCGACGAAGTGCGCGCCGTCGCAGTCGAGCCCGGCGTGCTCTCGTTCGTGCAGCATCAGTCGTTCGTCCGACTTCCCGACACGGCCTATGTCCCGCGCGAGTTCGATCCGCGCATGGGCTCGTACGCCATCCGCTTTCAGGACTACGCCGCGCCGCTCGCGCGCCCGGTCGAGCAGCGGTGGATCGTCCGGCACCGGCTGCAGAAGACCGATCCGGCGGCCGAGCGTTCCGCAGTGCGCAAGCCGATCGTCTACTACGTCGATCGGGCCGCGCCGGAGCCGATCCGCAGCGCCCTGCTCGAAGGCGCCGGCTGGTGGAGCGCTGCGTTCCAGGCGGCGGGTTTCGACGGGGGCTTCCGCGTGGAGCTTCTGCCGGAAGGGGCGGATCCGCTCGACGTGCGCTACAACGTGATTCAGTGGGTGCACCGCGCGACCCGCGGCTGGTCCTATGGCGGCGGCGTGATCGATCCGCGGACCGGCGAGCAGCTCAAGGGACATGTCACGCTGGGCTCGCTGCGTGTGCGCCAGGACCGCCTGTTGTTCGAAGGGCTCGCCGGTGTCGCCAAGAGTGGAAGCGGCGCGCCCGACGATCCGGTCGTCCTGGCTCTCGCCCGCATCCGTCAGCTGGCCGCGCACGAAGTCGGGCACGCACTCGGGTTCGCACACAACTTCGCCGCCAGCGCCGACGGCCGCGCTTCGGTGATGGACTATCCCGCGCCGCTGGTGCGCATCACCAATCAGGGGGAGCTCGACTTTTCGCAAGCTTACGGGGTGGGCCTGGGGGAGTGGGATCTGCTCGCTGCGCGCTGGGCTTATGGTGAGGTCGCGCCCGGCAGCGACGAGGACGCGGCGCTCGAAGCGATCGTGCAGGAAGGCCTGCGGCGAAATCTGCATTTCCTCACCGACGCCGATGCCCGCCCGCCAGGTGCGGCGAATCCGCGCGCCAGTCTGTGGGACAACGGTGACGATCCCGTGGCTGCGCTCGAGCAGACCATGCGGGTTCGACGGATCGCCCTGGCCCGATTCGGAGAGGGCAATCTGCCTGCCGGAGCGCCCCTCGCGCTGCTCGAAGAGACTCTCGTTCCGGTCTATCTCCATCACCGCTTCCAGCTCCAGGCCGCGGCCAAAGTGCTCGGTGGCCTGGATTACCGGTATGCAGTGAACGGCGACGGGGCTCCGGGAGCGATCGCGCGACCGTTGTCGCCCGACCGGCAACGGCGGGCGCTCGCGGCGCTGCTCGAGACGCTCGATCCGTCGGTGCTCGATCTGCCCGAGGAAACGCTGCGCAAGCTCCTGCCGCGGCCGAGCGGCTACGAGACCCATCGCGAGATGTTCGCCTCCCGGAGCGCGCCGGCATTCGACGCTCTCGGCGCGGCTGCAACCGCGGCGGACCTCACGATTCGTCAGTTGCTGAACCCGGCACGCGCGGCCCGGCTGGTCGACTTTCATCGCCGGAACCCGGCGCAGCCGGATTTCGACGAAGTCCTGAGCGCACTCTGCGACAAGGTCTTTCTGGATACGGCGCTGCTCGAGCCGCGCCAGGCGGAGATCGCGCGTGTCGAACAACGTGTCCTGGTCGATCGCCTGATCGAGCTCTCGGGCAACGGCGTTGCGCCGGCGTGGGTGCGGTCCCGGACCGATGGCGCGCTCGCCGACCTGCTGCAGCGCATGGACCTCCTCGTGCCGCTGGATGCGGCCGAAAAGGCGCATTTTTCTGCGGTCACCGCCGAGATCGGCAGACACCTGGCGCGCCCGGCGGCGCCGACGGCGGCCGTCCGTCTGGCTCCCGCCGAACCTCCTGGCGAGCCGATCGGCGGCACGACCGAAGAGGCCGGTACCGGGGTTCTCGGCCTGGATCGGGCGCAGGCGGACGAGTGCGACTTCTCGCTTCCGCGCTGACCGCTGCGTTCGGCGCACTGACCGTCGCCTGCGGCGCGCCGCCGCCGACCGCCGCCAGCGGTCCCCCAGGGCGGACCGCGGCGATCGCCACACCCGTGGCGCGTCTCGAGCTTGCGGTCGTGGCCGCGTATCCACACGACTCCAGGGCGTTCACCCAGGGTCTGCTCTGGCACGACGGCAAGCTCTATGAGAGCACCGGAATGTACGGCCGATCTTCGCTGCGCGAAGTGGAGGTCGTCACCGGACGCGTCGTGCGACGCGTGGATCTCGATCCCTCGGTCTTCGCCGAAGGCCTGGCTCTCGCGGGGGGCCACCTGTTTCAGCTCACCTACCAGGCCGAGATCGCCTGGGCCTGGGACCTCGCGACGTTGCGCCAGGCGCGCGAGTTCACCTATCCGGGCGAGGGCTGGGGCCTGACCTTCGACGGCACCCATCTGATCCAGAGTGACGGCAGCTCACGTCTCACTTTCCGCTCGCCGGTCGATTTTTCTCCGCAACGCGAGCTTTCGGTGCATCGTCTCGGCAGGCCGCAGTTCTATCTCAACGAGCTCGAGTACGTGGATGGGAACATCTGGGCGAATGTCTGGCTGAGCGACGAGATCCTGCGCATCGATGCGCGGACCGGCGAGGTCACCGGCGCGCTCGACGCTTCGCAGCTGCTCTCGGCCGAAGAGCGCCGTCAGGCCGATGTGCTGAACGGAATCGCCTGGGATCCTGTGCGCGGGCAGTTCCTGCTGACCGGCAAGGACTGGCCGAAGCTGTTCGCCGTCACCATTCAGGAAGCGGACAGGGCGCCCCGCTGAGCCGCCCGCTCGGCGGCCGCGAGCGTCTCCGCCTCGAGCAGGTCGCCGAGCAGCCGGATACGCCGCGCGAGCGACTCGAGCTCGACGAACTCTTCCCGCGTGTGCATGCCCCCGCCGACCGGCCCCAGCCCGTCGAGAACCGGTATGCGGCCTGGTTCAGGGAGGAAGTTGGGGAACGAGATGCCGCCGCGATCCGGCTCGCGCACCAGCTCCCAACCGGCGGCGGCGGCGAGCGTCACGGCGCGGTCCGCAAGGTCCGGGGGCAGGTTTGCCGGATCGACCGGCGCGATGGTGCCGTGGGCGCTGAACTCGACCGTGACTTCGTGCCGTGCCGCGATCTCCTTCGCCAGCGCGGCGAGCTCGCGCTCCAGGAGTGGACCCTCCGCAGCGCGCAGGAAGCGCGTTTCGCCTTCGACCAGCGCCAGGTCGGGCACGACGTTGAGTTGATAGCCCGTCCCGAAAGTCGCCGCCGCAGCGTTCGGCTGAACGTCGCCCGACCTCCCGACGAGGATCGTCACGGAACGGCTCTCGCCCGCAGCGAGGCGCGCGACGTTCACGGTCGCGCCGTCAGGGGAGCGCGAGAGAGAGGCGGCGCGCGCGCTCCACTCCGCTGCCGCGAGGAGAGCCGAGCGCCCCTGCCAGTAGGCCAGGCCCGAGTGCGCTGCCCTGCCGTGCACTCTCAGGCGCCAGTGGAACATCCCGCGCCGGCCGGTGACGAGCGTCTCGCCGTGCCCCCGGCGCTCACCGGGCTCGAGCACCCAGAGGGCGGCAGCGGCGGCGCCCTCTCGCGCCACGGCGCGGCGAGAGATCGCGCCGCCGACCTCTTCGTCGGGCACCAACACGAGGCGGAGCGGCGGCGGAGAGGCGTTCCGCGCGGCCAGCAGGTCGAGCGCCGCAAGAAAAGCGACGATGCCGCCCTTCATGTCGATCGCGCCGGTTGCAAAGAGGCATCCGGCATCGAGGCGAGGCGCCGCGGCAGCGAGGACCGTGTCGAAGTGCCCGATGAGCAGAAGAGGAGCGCTGGCAGCGAGGCCTTCGCCCGACGAGGTGGCGAGCACGACCGGCAACGGCGAACCGTGCTCGTCCGGCTCGTCGTGAACCTCCACGGAGAGCCCGCGCGCGGCGAGCTCCGCGGCGAGAATCGCGGCCATGCTGCGCAGCGCCCGGGCGTCGTCGGAAGGGGAGCTCTCGGCAGCCAGGCGAGCGAGCAGCCTCACGGCTGTAGCAAGGTGACCCTCGGGCAGGATCGGGCTCTGGCCCGGCGTCGACGCTCCGGTATTGCGCACGCGCGCAGTCTATCGCCGCTGCCCGGACTCCGATTCGCCTTGTCTCGGCTCGACGCGGCCGATACACTGACGCGCCGCATGAGGTCGGCCGATCGATGAAGAACTCGTCACGTATCCGCGCAGAGCGCCGGCAGCGCAGAGCGCACCTTGCCCCCTGGATGACCTGCCTGGCTCTTGCGGTGGCCTCGCCGGCGGCCCCGCAGCCGGCCGTTCCGACGGCGCGCGAGGTCGAAGAGGCGGTCGCTGCGGTCTATCCGGCCCTGGTCAACATCTCCGCGGTGTCGCGCGACTTCGCCGAGGGCCGCGCGATGCGCTTTCCGAGTGCCGGCAGCGGCGTGCTGGTCAGCGAGCAGGGACATGTGCTGACCAACTTCCACGTCGCCGGCAACAGCACGCGGATCCGCTGCACCCTCACCGACGGCAGGATCTTCGACGCCGACGTCGTCGCGCACGATCCGCTGACCGACCTCTCGGTACTTCGTCTCCGGGCAGGTGGTCACGACGCTTCGGGCGTCCCCACCGGATTGCGGCCGGCCAGGCTCGAGGTCGATGCTCAGGTCAAGATCGGAGATCCGGTCCTGGCGCTCGGCAACCCGTTCGCTCTTTCGTCTTCGGTGACCCTGGGTATCGTCTCGAACGCGCATCGTGTGTTCACCGATTTCACCGGTTCGGAGCTCTCCGACGTCGAATTGGACGGGGGCGAGACGACCGGATGGCTGACGCAGTGGATCCAGCACGACGCGCTCATCCTGCCCGGCAACTCGGGCGGTCCGTTGGTCAATCTCTCCGGCAAGGTGATCGGCATCAACGAGCTCGGCGGAGGCGGCATCGGTTTCGCCATCCCGGCTCGGGTCGCGGCCGACGTGCTGCGCCACGCTCTGGCCGACGGCGCCGTGCGCCGCAGCTTCCTCGGTTTCGCCGCCCTCCCGGTCGCCAAGCTCGGCCGCGACAGTGGCGCGCTGGTCTCTTCGGTCACTCCGGGCGGACCCGCCGAGGCCGCAGGGCTCAAGGCGGGGGACATTCTGCTCGCGATCGGGGAGGAGAAGGTAGAAGCGCGGTTCTTCGAGCAGGTTCCGGAACTCTACCGGCGCGTCGCCGAGCTGCCCATCGGTGCCCCGGCGAAGCTCACGATCGAACGGCGCGGTGAGCGCCGTGAGCTCGTCGTGACGACGCGGGAGATGGAGCGACTTCGCGGCGAGAAGGGCGAGCTCCGGGCGCTCGGTCTCTCCGCCGAGGAGCTTACCGGTCCTCTTGCCCTGGCGCGCAACCTGCGGGTCCGCGAAGGACTGCTGGTATCGGGCCTTCGGCCAGGGCAGGCAGCGGCGACGGCGCGGCCGCAGGTGCAGGTCGGCGACGTCTTGCTCGCCATCGACGGGCAACCCGTTGCGACCTTCGCCGCCGCCGAGGCGCGTCTCACCGCGATCCGTTCGGCGACCAAGGCTGCAGCGGCAGCCACTCCGGGCGCTGGAGCCGGAACCCCGGCCGTGAAGAGCGGGATCCTGCTCAAGCTGCTGCGCGGCGACCAGGAGATCCTGGCGCTGGCGCGATTCCCCGAGACGCGTAGCGGGCGATGGGGCGGCGAGCTGCCGCGTGCCTGGCTGGGGCTGCTCACCCAGGTCGTGACGCCCGAGTTGGCGGAGGCGCTCGGACGCCCGGGGGCGCAGGGGTACCGGGTCAGCGAGGTTTATCCCTGGACCCATGCGGCGCGCGCCGGCGTTCTGGTAGGCGACCTCCTCGTCGCCCTCGACGGCGAGCCACTCACCGCGTCGCGGCCGCAGGACGGGGACGATCTGCGCCGGGCGGTCGAAGCGCGTCGGATCGGCGACCGGCTGCGATTGTCGATCGTGCGCGACGGTCGCGAGCGAGAGATTTCGGTCGAGCTCGAGTCGCGCCCGGCGGCTTCGGAAGAGACCCGCCGTGCGCGCCAGGAGGAGTTCGAGTTCGCTGTACGAGAGCTGACCCAGCTCGACCGCAGCGACCGCCACTGGGAGCGTGATCAGAGCGGAGTCCTGGTCACCGACGTGACCAGCGGCGGCTGGGCGCACATGGCCGGCCTGCGGATCGACGATCTCATCCTGTCGCTGAACGGCGAGGCGGTGGCCGGAGTCGCCGATTTCGAACGCCGGATGGCGGAGCTCTCCCGCGCGCGCCCCGGTTCGGTCGAAGTTTTCGTCCGTCGCGGCGCCGTCACCCACTTCCTGTTCATCGAGCCCGAGTGGCCGGAAGGAAAAACCAAGTGATCCCGACCTGCCGTCCCCGTCGTGCCGCCCGCAGCCTGCTGCTCGGAGTCCTTGCCGGAGCGGCGACCGTCCACGCCGCTCCCCGCGCACTTACCGAAGAGGAGCTGCTCGGGCGGATTGCGCCTGCGATCGTCAGCATCAAGGTGGTGCTGAAGACCGAGTTCAACATGGGGGATGCGCTTCAGGAGCAGGAGTCGGTGCTCGACGCGCTCGGTGCCATCGTCGATCCGGGCGGCCTCATTCTGGTCTGGAACTCGCAGCTTTCGGCGACGCGGCTGATGGACGCCGTGCAGCAGATGGGCGAAGGTGACGACTTCAAGCTCAAGATGACGCCTACCGACTTCAAGGTCACGATCGCCGGCGAGAGTCGCGAGTTCGGTGCTTTCTTGGCCGCCTCCGACTCGGAGCTCGATCTCGCGTTCCTGCAACTCGAGGAGCGACCGGCGCGGCCGCTCGTGAGCGTCGAGTTCGGGCGTTCGCGGGCGACGCGGATCGGCGACTCGGTGATCGGAGTCGCGCGACTCTCTCCGGCGTTCGACCGCGCGGCCTTCTTCGAGACCGGCAGCATCGCGGGCCGGATCACCAAGCCGACGCCGGCGTTCATTCTCGACGCCTCTCCTTCGCTTCTCGGGTTGCCGGTGTTCGACCTGGAAGGGCACGCCGTCGGCGCGGTCGCGACCGTGCTGTCGCGCGCCTCCGAACCCGCGGCCCAGGGCGGCGACATGATGAGCTACTTCGCTCTCGGGCGCGGTCGCATGGAGAGCGGTCCTCTCGGTGTCTTCCTGCTGCCGGGCGACCGGCTGAAGGATCTCGTCGCGGCGGCGCGGGCACGGGCGACCGAATTGCTCGCCGAACGGAGCGCCGCTGGCGTACCCGCCGACTAGAAGGTGAGGGGCTTGCTGCCGGGAGGGCGCGGTGCGTCCCCGGCTTGCGGTGTGCGTTGCTCAGCTCCTGCCGAGGTACTCCTTCGTCTGCTGCAGGAGGGTCTTGGCCGGCGCGGAGTCGGGAAAGCGCGCGAGGTAGATTTCGATCTGAGCCAGCGCGGCCTCGCCAGCGCCTTGACGAATCATCTGGCCCACCGCCTGAAAGAATCGCTTGTGCGCCTCTTCGCTCTTGGGATCGAGCGCCAGCCAGTCGAGCAGGACCGCGACGGCTTCTGCGGGCTGGCCCTCCGCGAGGTAGACCTTCCCCAGGTTCGAGTAGGTCACCCAGTACGGCTGAATGGCCGACGACTGGCGGAAGGCGGCGATGGCTGCCTCCTTCGAACCCATGAAGTAGAGGCTCATCGCTTTGTAGGTCAGGGCCTGGTAGTGACGCGGGTCGATCGCCAGCGCTGCGTCGAGCGCCGCGATCGCCTCACGGTAGTTCTTCTGCTTGTACTGTGTCTTGCCGAGCTCGAACTGGATCTCGGGATTCGCCGGCAGGTTCGCCGCGGCCTCCGCCGCGACGGCATTCACGCGCTGAAGCAGCGCTTCGCGATCCTGCTGCGCCTCGGCGGTCGGCTGCTTGTCGAGCTCGCTCGCCGCTTTGCGGCTGGACTGCAGGACCGCTTGCGAGAAGACCGGATCCTGCTTCGCGTAGGCATCGTACTGCGCCAGTTCGAGGGCCTTGGCGTAGAGCTCGGCGGCCTCCGGCCACTTCTCGTCCCGCGAAGCCAGGTTGCCGAGCATGTAGTAGGCCATGTGATGCGGTGCGAGCTCGTTGACGCGGGTCCACAGCTGCCGCTCGTCCTGCCACTGGCGCGTCTGCACGAGGGCGAGCGAGGCCCAGTATCCAGCGAGAGCCAGCACGGCTGTCGCGGCGACTCCTGCGCCGACGAGACGGTATCTGGAAGGTGCCGTCTGGTCTGGATTGGCCGCGGTCTCGCGACGCCGCCGGTCGAGGAAGAGGGGCGCCAGGGCAGCCGCGAGCGCCGCCGCGAGGAAGAGAATCGGCAGGTAGAGATAGCGATCGGAAGCGATCGTCGTGCGGAATCGACCGGCGGCGACGTTCGGCAGGAGGAGCGCGAGCCAGAGAACGACGCCGAGCAGGACGCCGCGGTGGCCGCGTCTCCAGGCCCAGGCGCCGCCGAGGAGCGCGGCGAGGGACAGCAGCAGCACCGGCAGCCCGCGCCCACCGAGGAGCCCTCCCATGGCGGCGGGGGAGTAGAGAATCGCGAGGTTCGCGGGCGCCAGGGCGTTGGCGGTCATCAGCGTCACCGAATCGGGCAGGAAGCCGACGACCTCCCCCCAGGGACGCTGCAGGGGATTGTCGGCGACGTGCTCGACCGTGGCGCGATAGTTGACCCAGGTCAGCAAGCCCGAAACAACCAGGAGCGGGACCTTCTCGAGCCAGGCGCGGCGGTCGATCCGGCGGTGCCGCCAGAGGTCGAGTGCGAACGGGACTGCGACCATCGCCGGGGAGACCTTGCCGAGCATCGACAAGACGAAGGCGAGCTGCGAGCCCCAGAGGGTGGCCTGTCCCGGCCGGTCGAGATGCCGGAGGTAGAGCAGGACTCCGAGGAGTAGCCAGACGGCGGCGACCTGCGAGTTGCGGCAGATCGCCCAGCGCACCGTCTCGACCAGCGCCGGGTGAACGGCGACCAGAAGCGCCCCGGCGGTTGCTGCGAGCCAGGATCCAGAGAGGTGGAAAAGCACGAAGAGGAGAAGGACCGCTGCCGCGACGTGCAGGAGGACGGAGTGGGCGTGGAATCCGGAGAGGTCCCAGTCGAATAGCGCGTGGTCGATCGCGACGGAAAGGGTGAAGAGGGGCTGGTAGAGACTGTAGTGCGTGCTGGTGAAGATGGTCGCGAGCGCCGCGAGCTTGTCCTCGCCGGCGAACGCATTCACCTGCGGGCTGCTTCGAATCAGCGCCTCGTTGTCGTAGCGAATCCAGTAGTTGCCAGGTGTCGGCAGGTAGACGGCGAGTGCTGCCGCTACGACGATCAGCAGGGCAAGGACGGCATGAAGGCCTCTTCTCGAGGCGATTCCGGGAGAGGCTACCGGGCTCGTCGGCATGCTGGGAACGCTCCTGAAGGAAGTGGGGGGATGCGGTTCTACTTGGCGCCGGAGACGGGAGCCGTCTCGACTCTCAGGATCCGGGCCCAGGCCGCGCGCAGGCTCGGAGGCAGGTCGAGGTCGGCGAAGTGCTCGCGAACCTGCTCGCGGCTGGTGAAGTTCCAGATGTCCTCCCAGTCGGCATAGCGCAGCAGGTGGGAGATGGCCCAGGCCCGGCGCTCGGGCGAACCGCCGCCGAGCAGGTCGCGCAGCTCGGCCGCGCTGACCGGCTGGTCGGGGAAGAAGTAGAGCTTGACTCCGCGCTCGGTCTCCGATGAGTCGGTGCCGGATGCAGCCATGTCTCAAGCAGTATAGCGGCAACGCCTTTGCCCGCAACGCTTGACGCGCCCGGGGTGGTTCTGTAGATTGAACGGCGTAGCGTCACCAGGCGGGCATAACTCAGTTGGTAGAGTGCAAGCTTCCCAAGCTTGATGTCGCGGGTTCGAATCCCGTTGCCCGCTCCATGTTTTCCGGTTCGCCGCCGTCGCGCAGGCTCAGACGCTCCGGACCTCGCAGCTGAAGGTCGCAGCGAGAGCCCGCCGCAGACCGTTCCGGCGGCGGCGCCGCTCGCGCGAGCCGAGCGAGAAAGGCGGAATCCTGGCCCCGACCTCCCTGATCTCTGCAGGCACCAAACTCCACGGCAGGCTGAAATGCGCCTCGGATCTGCGGTGCGATGGACACCTCTCCGGCGAGCTCGAAGTGTCGGGCCATCTGACCATCGGCGCCGGTGCCGTCGTCGAAGGCCCGCTGCGGGCGCGCACCGTCACCGTGCTCGGTGAGGTGCGCGGACCGGTTCAGGCGGCAGAACGAGTGGAGCTGCAGTGCGGAGGGGCGGTGCGCGGCGATGTCGTTTCCGCCTGCATCGTGCTCGCCAACGGCTCCGAGCTCGACGGGCGAATCGACATCGCCGACTAGGTCACTTGAAGATGCCGTCGATGGGGACGGTGACGGTCGGAACGGCTGTGCTGTCGGTGTGCAGGGTGAGCTTCCCGTGGACCGGCCCCTTGGGCAGCGATTCCGGGTCGAAAGCGAGTTTGACGCGATACTCGCGCCCCGGCTTGACGGCTTCGAGCCGCGCCGGCGGGAAACCGGCGAGATCGTGCTCGACGCGCAGCACCTGCATCGGCGAGGTGGAGTAGGTCTTCACCGTGAACGACTGGTCCTGCTTCGCGGCGAGGGCGAACTCCCCGAGCTCGAGAGCGTTGGGTGTGACCACGATCGCCGGGCGGACGAAACCCGAAAGGGGAACGGGGACGATCGACTGCTTCGGGTGATTCACGCGCACGAGCAAGGTGCCGATGATCGGTCCGACCGGCGCGTCCTTGGACAGCGCCAGATCTACCTGCCACTCGCGCTGCGCGGTGCCTTCCCGAGGCACTTGGTGCGACGTGGCGGTGATGCCAGGCGGCGTGCCGGAGGTACCGAGGAGCTCGAAAGGCGAGCCGTCGCGGGCCGCGAGTTTCTGGGAGATGGTCCCGGGCTTCTCGTGCTGCACATAGATCCAGCGGGCGAAGCCCGGCTTGGCGGAGACGTATTCGACCGACTGGATGCGCAGTTCGAGGACGAGAGCCGGCGTCTCGGGGTCGTTGGTTCGCAGCTCGATCTGCTTGTTGAGCGCCACGGCCTTGTCCAAGATCAGCGGCACCCGGACGCTGACCGTGCCGGATTCGCCGGGTGCGAGCGCCTGAGGCCGGCTGACGACCTCCAGGTTCGGCGGCAGGAGCTGCCCGGTAATCTCGAGCGTGGCGTCGCCGGCGTTGCGCAGCTTGAAGGTGTGCTCGACCACCTTGTCGCGGGCGATCTCCCCAGTCTCGTGGATGCGCTCTTCGACGATCAGCTTCGGCTTCTTCGCGCTCGTCGCGGGCGCTTCGTCGGCCGAGGTGCGGGCTGCGACCAGGGCGAGGATCGTGAAGGCCGCAGCAGCGGCGATCGTGGAGAGGCCGGTGCGGCGAAACGAATGCGGGCGCGGGGCATGACTGCCAAGTTCAACCTGCTGCATGAAGGTCACTCCTCGAGTCTGGTGTGGATCTTGCGAAGAAGGGAAACTATGCCAAACTGTCACCCGCCCTCGTCGATGCGCGACAAATCTACTTCGAAAGCGCCAAGCTCAACCTCCTCTTGCACCCGACATGCCATGAGCCGAATTTCCTCCGAAGCGCTGCTGCTCTGCCTCCTCGTTCCGGCTTTGGCCTCGAGTCAGGCCGCGAAAGCTCAATCGAACCCGCCCGCGAGCGAAAGCGCCATGGCGGCGGGGGAAGCGCCCGCGCCGGCGGATAGCGGCGTCGCGGGAGCGGAGCAGGAGTCCCTTCCCGACTGGCCGCCGCACAGCGCCGAGGACGACAAGCTCGATCCCAAGGTCGCGGAGCAGAAGCGGCTGGAAGCGCGCGCGGCGGCATTCGTTCCCCCCGACGGCAACTGGCTGATCGACAGCGAAGGTCGTTCGTACTTCGTCCGTCTGCGGTCCAAGAAGCTGCCTTTCACGCGATTGAGCGAGACGAGCATCCGGATCGTCTACGGCGGTAGTTACGATCTGGCGGGCGAAGACGAAGAGAACTTCTGGCTCAAGATCTACCGGCCGATCGAGCAGGCTCCCGTGGCTCGACCGCGCGTCTCGGAGCCACCGACGCCCGAGCAACTCGCTGCATCCGCGGCGACCTTCGAGGCGCCGCTGGTCGATGCCGACAGGTTGCACTTCCGTCGTTTCGACAGCGGACTGCCCACCAGCGGCCTCTGGCGCAACGGATTCGATCTCGTCGACATCAACGGCGACGGCGAGGTCGATTTCGTGCACGCTCCGCCGCGGCGCAGCGGCGATCAGCCGCGCGTCTTCACCGGCGACGGCAAAGGGACGTGGCGACCCTTCCGCGCCGCCGTGCCTCCGGGCCTGCTCGACTACGGCGACATCAAGGTGGCGGATTTCAACGGCGACGGCAAGCCCGATCTCGCGGCTGCGAGCCACCTGCGCGGCATCTCGGTCTTCGTCGGCGATGGTGCGGGGAAGTTCGTCCCGTGGAGCAAGGGCCTCGACTTCGTCGTACCGCGTGCGGGCTACGACGGCGGAGGCTTCTCGTCGCGGCGCATCGAGGTGCTCGACTGGAACGGGGATGGCCGGCCGGACCTCGTGGCGCTCAGCGAAGGGCCGCGAATCAGCCTGACCCCGGGCGGGACGGTGTCCAAAGTGAGCGGCAACCAGATGAACGGCGCAGCCTTCGGCCCGAAGGTCTACATCAACAATGGCGACGGTAGCTGGCGAACGCTTGTCGAGAGCGGAGCGAGGACGGAGATCTTCGGCGATGACCTCGCGGTAGCGGACTTCGACGGCGACAAGCGAGTGGACTTTCTGATCTCGACCAATGTGATGAGCCGCAAGGACCTGCTCTACGTGCAGGGGGGCGAGCCCGGGGATCCCTGGCGCTCCGTGGAGGTGCCGGTTCGTCCCAAGGCCTACGTCAATGCGATCGCTTCCGGCGACTTCGATTCCGACGGACGGATGGATCTTGCGCTCACCTACACGAGTTTCGAGCTCGGCGTCGTGCGGGCGGGGGTGGACCTGTACCTCGGCCAGCGCGACGGTCGATGGCAGCGGCGCCCCGTCATGGTGCGCGACGGTCGCGTGGCGCTCGGCGCGCTCGATGCTGGCGACATCGATGGCGACGGGCATCTCGACCTGGCGGCGACCGATCACGATGGCGGCATGACGATTCTGCTCGGGGACGGCAAGGGCGGTTTCGCGCGGGAAGTCAGCCCCGAGACACAGCAGCCGCGGAGCAACTGCCGCGGCTACGGCCTGCGGATCTTCGACCTCGATCGGGACGGGCGCTCGGAGATCGTGGCTTCCTACGCCGGGGAGGCGAATCCTCTGTATGATCCCAACCGCTGTGCCGGGAGGGGCGGGGTAGCGGCTTGGACGCTGGATTCGCCGAAATAAATGTTGACAAAGCATCAAATCCGTCCTAGATTGCGTTCAAAGATGGCCGAAAGGCCGACATGCAGCTTCCGGTAAAGCCAACCGGGTCGCTCAGAAGTTGAGATGCAAGCGGGTTCGACTAACGCAGTACAAAGGAGATGAAGAGATGAAGAGACTGTTGATTGCGTGTCTGTTGGCAGTGCTGGCGGCGCCGGCATTCGCCGTCATCGGGACCGTGGATGACGTCCCGGCGGCGACGTTGCTGCTGCCGTACTTCGAAGTGGATCTCGACGATCCGAACGGTGTGACGACCCTGAT
>JBPOHI010000224.1:0-1728 GCA_052035735.1 Acidobacteriota bacterium | reverse complement strand
GGCCCGATGCCGAGCGACGAGGAGAGGCTGCGCGCCGTCGCTTCGAGATCGCGCACGACGAACGCGGTGTGGTGCAAGGCCTGCGGCGAGACTGGGGACATGAAGGACTCTCCGTCGCGGGTTACGGTCATCTTGGGCCGGCTGCGGCTTTGGCCCTCGACTCTATGGCCATCCGCGGATGGCGTGAAGGAGCGTTCGTCGGCCGCGGCGTGGGCGAAACGGCTGGAGGCGGCCAGGGGTTCCAGGTGCGGGTGTTAGAGTCGCGCGTCCTTATGGATGCCATCGTCGTACGCGGCGCGCGCGAGCACAATCTCAAGAACCTCCACCTCGAGATCCCTAGGAACCGCCTGGTGGTCATCACCGGCGTCTCGGGCTCCGGCAAGTCGTCCCTCGCTTTCGACACGCTCTTCGCCGAGGGGCAGCGGCGCTATGTCGAATCGCTCTCGGCCTACGCCCGGCAGTTCCTGCCGCAGGTCGAGAAGCCCGACATCGATGCCATTGACGGGCTGTCGCCGGCGATCTCGATCGAGCAGAAGTCGGTGTCGCGCAATCCCCGGTCGACCGTCGGCACGGTCACCGAGATCCACGACTACCTGCGCCTGCTCTACGCCTCGATCGGCATCCCGCACTGCCCCTCCTGCGGTCAGGAGATCCGCCCGCAGACCGTGCAGCAGATGGTCGATCGCCTCGCGGCCTTCCCCGAGGGCACCAAGCTCCTGCTCTACGCGCCCTACGTGCGTGGCAAGAAGGGGGAGTACAGAAAGCAGCTCACCGAGATGGCTCGCCAGGGCTTCCTGCGTGCCCGCATCGACGGCACGACCGTCGATCTGTCGAAGGAGATCCCCGCTCTCGACAAGCAGAAGAAGCACACGATCGACATCCTCATCGACCGCCTAGTGGTCAAGCCCGGCCTCGACAAGCGCCTCGCCGACTCGCTCGAGACGGCGCTCAAGGTCGGCGGCGGCCTGGTCGTGGCGGCGCCCGAGGGGCTGCCCGAGGAGACCTTGTCGCAGAACTTCTCCTGCGCCACCTGCGGCACCAGCCTCTCCGAGATCACCCCGCGCCTGTTCTCCTTCAACAGCCCCTACGGCGCCTGCCCGACCTGCTCCGGCCTCGGCACCCTCATGGGGGTCGATCCCGACAAGGTGGTGGCCGATCCGGAGCGCTCGATCGACGCCGGCGCGCTGGCGCTCTTTCAGCCGGGCTCGAAGTCGTGGCGCCTGCGCATGATCGAGACCCTTGCCAAGGCGATGGGCTTCTCGCTGCGCACGCCGTGGAATCGCCTGTCGGCGAAGGCCAAGGCGGTCATCCTCCAGGGTAGCGGCGAGCAGGAGCTGCAGTTCGAGTTCAAGGGCAAGAAGTCGAGCTACAAGTGGGAGGGCAAGTACGAGGGCGTGGTGCCGATGCTCGAGCGGCGTTACAAGGAGTCCGAATCGCAGGTGGTGCGCGGCGAGATCGAAAAGTACATGTCGGTGCGCCTCTGTCCGGACTGCAAGGGGCGCCGCCTGCGACCCGAGGCGCTGGCCATCACGGTTGCCGGCCACGCGGTGGACGAGCTGACGACGATGCCGGTATCGGAACTGCGCCGCCTGGTGCCGACGCTCGAGCTCTCCCCTCGCGAGCGCTCGATCGCCGCCAAGGTCCTGCAGGAGGTGGGCGACCGGCTCGGCTTTCTCGACGACGTCGGCGTCGGCTACCTGACGCTCGATCGCTCCTCGGCGACACTCT
>JBPOHI010000126.1:0-9560 GCA_052035735.1 Acidobacteriota bacterium | reverse complement strand
GCGCCGCTGGTGCATGCCGTGGCTCCTGCGATACGTCGCAGCCTCCGCAAGGCCTACTTCGTCTTTCGCGAGGCCTATCGATACGCTGCGAACCGGCTGCGGGCGGGCGCGACGGATTTCGAGTTCCCTGTCGGTGCCTTTCCCCCGCGGCTCCCGATTCGACTGGCCGCCCGAACGGGTTAGCGGCCTCGAAGGCTCGAGCGCAACCCGAAGCCTCTTCAGAGTCGACGCCGTCGCTGCCGCTGAGAGCTCGCGCACCGAAGGCGATGCTGACCTCGAATCGAGAGGCCCAGACGCGCAGCAGCGCTGACGGGCTCCTTCAGCATTCGCTACGACCCCTTTCGCACGACCCGAGCTAGCGAAACTGCCGCAAGGGAACGCTGCCGGCTCCAAGGAGATGGATCTCTCTCGGACTCGAGTCGAGAGCTCCCGCCCGGGATTTGGGTGGCTGGGTGGCACCTCTTCGGCCCGGCCGGCCGGCCAACCGATTTCCTGGGGCCGGACTCTCGTCACGGTACTCCCTCAGTGCGCGGTCAGCAGTTCGATCGTCGCGCGATGCCTCGCTGCGGCGAGCGAGGCGTCGCCGGTGAGGAGCGGCGCCGCGAGGAGCTCGGCCAGGGCGACGTAGACGGCGTCGTAGATCGTCAGATCCTCCCGCAGCTCCCAGGCGCGCGGCAGGAGCAGGGCGTGGGCGTACCGCTCGAGCGGTAGATCGGCGAGGTCGCGCAGCGCGGCCTCGGCGCGCGCGGCGTCGATGAGCCGCGCGCGCTCGTAGCGCCGCAGGACCTGGGCGACCTCGACGTCGAGCAGCTCGGGCGCGTGCAGCGTCTCGGCTGGGTCGAAGACCCGCGCGCCGACGGCCGCTCCGCGCTCGGTGCCGAGCAGCAGCTCGACCGCCGCCGAGGCGTCGAGGACGATCACTTGGAGCTGCGGGAGCCGCTGGAACCGCGAGCGTCGCGCTCAGCGCGCAACGCATGCGCCGCGGGCTCGGGGAGCTTGACCGCCGGCCGCGACCGCAGCCGCTCGCGCAGCTCCCCGGGCGTCGGCCGCTCGGCGGCCTTGCGCAGATCGGCCAGCAGCTAGTCCGAGAGCGACATGCCGGCCTCGGCCGCGCGGGCCTTGAGCCGCCGGTGAATCGCCTCGGGCACGTTGCGGATCTGGATCATGACGGACATGTGGCCAGCATAGGAACATGTGCGAAGCATGTCAACGCGTGTTCGACCGCAGAGCCGGCGTGGTGTTCTTGCCATACAGGGCAAGGACGGAAAGGCGGCGGCGTATCTGGCACGACCCCGCAAGAAGCTCTCCGTGGGAATCGGCTGGCACCTCAGCAGCACCTCAGCAGGCAGCAGCGCTGACGGGCTCCTCCAGCATCCGCTGCAACCACTTTCACACGACCCGAGCTAGCGAAACAGCCGCAAGTGAACGCTGCTGGCTCCAGGGCGATGGATCTCTTTCGGACTCGAGTCGAAAGCTCCCGGGATTTGGGTGGCACCTCTTCTCGAGGCCATGACTCGTCCCTTCTTCTCGTCCGCGAGCTTCCTGATCTCCCTGGCAGGGAGGTCGCTCGCATTGAGAATGACGACTTTCTGGAGGCCAGCAAGGTACTTTGCAGGCACAGATGCAAGCAGACGGCCCGTTCGCGCGACAAGCGGTCGAAGCGCGCGGTCCTCGGTCGAATACTGAAGCTCGGGGAGTTCAGTTGGCTCTGTCATTACAAGATGTCGCCAAGCCAGCTGCCGAGTGTTAGACGTCCTCTTCCGAAGTCGTAGTGCGTCAGCGAAGAGGAAGTGGACATCGGTGAAAAGCGGGTGGCACCTGAGCTCAGCACCTCTTCACACCTCTTCAGCGCCTATTCTGCAGCTCTCCGCATCAGCTTTGGAAGAAGCGAATAGAGCGTCGGAAAACGAGCTCTGAGAGCTCTGTCTGCCAATTTCCTTCTCCAGGTCTCGGCGACTGCTTCTGGATTCGCGTGCGCGGGCTCGATCTCACTTGCAATATGGTGCCCCAACTCGTGGAAAAGCACTCGGGCGACGAAGACATCGCGAAAGGCCGGAATCAGCAGATTGCGGCTGTGCTTCGATCGCAGCATGCCAACGGTGTAGATCTCAATATGCGCCCGCTTCCTGCGGACTCGCGGAAAATATGTCGCCAGCACTTGATCATCACCCTTCCGCAGAAGCCGAATTCGGTCAGTGCGCGACAAGCTGTCTGCGTGGATGATCAAGATCCAGTCCAAACCAGCGAGATACTTGGGTGAAGTCTCAGCGAGAAGATTGGAGACGCTAAGCGCAATTCTCGAACCGACCGGATCATTCGGAGCCGTCACTTTGACTCGAGTCATTGTGGCACTCCGCTCCCCTAGCCGCCCCCGTGGATCGCCTCTCCGGGCGATGGCGCATTATCTCCCGCTTCCCAAAGATCATTGGCCGTGGCCTCATCGAGAAGGTCTTGACCAGATCGCACGGGTTCGGTGGAGTCCTCCGGGAACGGCCTGTCAGGAGTCGGCCGGCACACCCGCCCGGGGGAGGGTCCTCTTCGTCCCGGAGAGGCTGGGTAGTCCCTGGGTCCGCGATACTCAATGGGTTCTCCTGGCTCGACCACCGTTGGTTCTGTTGGCATCAGAGGTGGAAGCCCATTCCACCAGTCGCGGGCGTTTCGCACTCCATCCTGAATGTCCCGCCCTGTGTCATGCATCCAGTCTTGGTATCCGGGGCTGGTAAGGATCGCGGTCGACACCAGAAGGATTGCGACTCCGCCAACGACCGTAAACGCCAGGGCGGCGGTCTTTCCGTCCTGATCCAGGAAGTTGATCGGGTCGGAAAACGAGTACTCACAAAGGTTGGCCGAGCCGCCTCGAAACCTCCGAACGTCTTTGCTTGCCCACCTTCCCGGCCCAGGAGACAGGTCGCGGGCGCCGAGGCGGACCAATTGCAAGTCTGGATCCGCGAGCGCACCACCAAAGCCGAAGGGCATCCATCCCGGACCCGTATCTGCGACGACAACGCCCCAGTCGTCGGTGTCCAATCGGTGCGCGACTGTGCCGCTCGCGACATCGATTGCCAGCCGTGGAGTTCCGAGATGATCGTGAAGGATCCTGAAGGTCGATCCGTCCTTGAGAAGATAGTCAGGCACGTTTCTTCTCGTCGCGTAGACGAAACGGGTAACAACAGTTCCTGTGTCATCGAGCTCGGCACTCGGTGCCAGCGAGTTCTCCCAGAGGAATGCTCGATCAAGAACGCCGTCGACCTTTTTCCCAATGCGGCGGTTCTTGGCGTCCACCACGTAGTCGATTGCCGTGGAGTCCGGGAGGTCGACACCGAGGAGGTTCCCAAAGACGTCGTAGCCGAAGCTCGTGACTTCTGCTCCAGCAGTCTTCGTCAGCATCTCGCCGTTCGCGGTGTACGTGTAGCTCGCGCCGCCGTAGATGAGCATCCGGTCCTGATCGTCGTAGGTTCCGGTCTCGGTTCCGCCGGGCGTCGTCTTCGACAGGCGGTTGCCGTTGAGATCGTAGTCGTAGTCGGCTTCGAGGATGCCGTCAATGGTCACGGTGTCGAGCCTGCCGGCGGCGTCGTAGCCGTAGTCGTAGGTTCTCGTCACGCCTTCGATCATCTCGACCTTGGTCGTGATCCGGCCCAGCTTGTCGCGGGTGTAGGTGGTCGTGTAGATCGGTGACCCGGAGACCGCGGCGCTCATCGTCGCGAGCTCACCGAACGGCGAGTAGGTGTAGCTCGTGGTGACCACGCCCAGCGTCGTGCCGGTGAGGAAGCCCGTCGCGGGGTCCCGCGTGAGCGACATCGCACCGGCCTGGATCAGCAGGCCGTCGTCGTCGTAGGTATAGCTCACCGGATTCGCGCCGTTGACCGAGATCGAGCTCAGCCGGAAGAAGTTGTCGTAGGTGCGCTCGACCGAGCCGTTGATCTCGCCGCTCCATGTCGTAGCCGTCACCAGAGGGCCGTCCATCGTGTAGCTGAGCGAATTGCCCTCCGGCGTCGTCAAGCTCGACACGTGACCGGTCGCGGGATCGTAGTCGATCGTGGCCGTGCCCCTCGGCGACGTCACGGTGGCCAATCGGTCAGCATGATCGTAGGTGAGGGCGATCGTCTGCTCGTCCGGGCGCGTGATGAGCGTCGGTTTCTTGTCGAGGTCGTACTCGTAGGTTGTCTCTGGAGGGCCCTGCCCGACTCCAGGCGGCGAGTACTCCTCCGCCAGATCGACGGGCGTATACGAGAAGCCGTGCGCGGGGCGCCCGGGCGGGGCCAGCGAAGTGAGATTGCCTTTGGCGTCCCAGCCGAAGAGCACGGTGCGCCCACCGGGAAGGGTTTGCGAAGTCACTCGATTTGCGGCGTCGTAGCCGAACGTGACTTGCCGCAGGAGAGGATCCGTGATCGTCGCTACCCGACCCAGTTCGTCGTAGTCGAAGTCGATCCGGCGCTCGTCGACCCCGGTCCCGCGTGAAATGGACTCGAGCCTGCCGCGCGCATCGTAGGCGAAGCTCGTGGCGAGGAGCGCGCCGCGACGGGAGCTGACGGGCCGCCCCAGCCCATCGGTCAACAGCTCGCTCTGGCGGCCGAGCGGGCTCGTGGACAGCCACCGGCGGAGACTGGCGTCATAGGTGGCGATGAACTGACGGCCATTGATCGTGGCCGTATGCACTCTCGTTTCGAGGCTCAGCGGATCGAAGGGGTTCGAAAGCACGGCTTCAGTGATGCCTTCGTAGGTCGAAGTCAGGCCCCAGGGTGTCGCCACCGAAGCAGACTGCAGGCGCGGGACGCCCGCACCAGAAGCGCTACAGCGAGAGTCGCAATCGACATCGGCTTCATTCGAATCTCCATCCTGCGATCCGTGAAGCCTATACCTCAGCCTGAACCCGCCAGGCGCGGGCGGCCGTGCGCAGCGGAGTGCATCGCTGCGCCGGCCGATGCTCTGCCGATGAGCCCTACTTCTTCGGCTTCACCGTCGGCAGTTTGGCGTTGCGGCGCTCCCAGGCGCGACCCGGAGTCGAGCGGCCGTCGATCGCCGCGGTGTCGAGCGGGTAGACCATCGGATCGAAGATCACCAGGTAGAAGTGCCAGACCAGGATGGCGAGCGCGGCGAGGATCGCCTCGTAGAGGTGGATCACGGTCGCGAGATCGGTCACCCACTTCGGAGCGAAGCGGAGGACCACCTCCGGGAACCAGAGCATGAAGCCGGTGGCGCCCATGACGAAGGTCCCCCAGACGACGGCCAGGTACTCCATCTTTTCGGGATAGCCGATCCAGGGCGACTCGGGGGGCATCGGGTGCTTGCCGGCGAGATACGCCACCTTCTCCTTGAGCTCGTGCAGATCAGCCATACCCGGCCGCACCATCTCGCCGATGCAGGCTCGCGCCCGGCGCGACAGGAAGAGATGCACCACGTGCAGCGCACCGACGCCGAGCATGACGACCGCGGCGATGCGGTGGATTCCGCCGCGCAGGTCGACGAGAGGTTCACCGAACGTCGCGAACTTCGACCACCAGGCCTCCGGGTACTTGAGCGCGAAGCCGGAGTACGTAAGGACGATGAAGCTCGTCGCGAGCAGGCCGTGGGAGATGCGGAACCAACCGCTCATCCGCTCCGGCGCGTCGTCGGGGATCGGCAGCGAGCGCAGCAGATGGGCGCTCTTCGCCTTGCGGTAGAAGTCGAGGCCGTTGTGCAGCAGCATGCCGCCGATCGTCAGGCCGATCAGCCAGAGATAGACGATCCGCGCCCAGTAGACGGACGGATGGCTCTCCTCCTTGTTGCCGGGCAGGACGTGCACCGCGCCGATGGCGAAGCTCGCTCCCGCGCCCGGATGGCAGGCGCCGCAGGTCGCGGCGATGTTCGTCGGGCTGATGTGCGAGCGCGGGTCGCTCGACGGGAGAATGTCGTGCACGCCGTGGCAGGAAGCGCAGTTGGCGACGTGGATATCTCCGGAACGCCCGGCGAGGCCGTGGAAACTGTCGTCGAACGCCTCGACCGCGGTGTTCTTGAGGCCGAACTTCTCCGTGACGCGGAGATCGCCGTGACAGCGGCCACAGGTCATCTTCGGGACGTTCGAGGCATAGACCGGCGAGCCCTCGTCCGCCGGACCGAGGATGCGATGCTCGCCGTGGCAGTCGGTGCAGACCGGCGACTCGGCGATGCCCCTCGAAGCGGCGACGCCGTGCACACTCTCGGCGAAGGCCTTGGCCACCTCGGCATGACACTCCGAACAGGTCTCGGGGACGTTCTGGCGATTCACCTGGGACTTCGCGTCCGCGGCCGGCAGAATGCCGTGGCTGCCGTGGCAGTCGCTGCAGGTCGCAGCGTGCTCGCCCTTGGCGACGCCGCGCGCGTGCACGCTCGCCTCGTAGGCGGCGAGCGGCTGCACCAGCTTGACGCCGGATTTTGCGCCGAGCTCGGGATTCGAGTGGCAGTTGCCGCAGGTCTGCGCCAGCCGCTTCGGATGCACCATCGAAGCCTCGTCGGCGACCGGCATCAGCGCATGCAGCGCGCCGTGGCAGCTCAGGCAGTCCGGGCGCTTCTCGCCGCCGGCCGCGGCCTTCGCGTGCACGCTGCCAGCGAGCGCCTCCTCGGCGTCGCTGTGGCACTCGACGCAGGCCGCGCGCGGATCGTCGGCCTCGTGCGGATCCTTCACCTTTCCGGGGTGGCAGTCGGCACAGGACGCCCCGGCCGCTCCGTGAGCGGTGGCCTCCCATTTCGCGACATCGACGACCAGGCGATCCTCGCCGACGTTGTCGACCGTGCCATGGCATTCCAGACATTCGTCGGCGGCGCTGAGCGCGCCGGCCGAGCCGAGCGCCAATGCGAAAGCCGCCAGAAGGGGCGTGAATCCGACTCCAAAGAAACGAGAGCGCATGATGACCTCCATGAATACCGGGGTCCTCGAGCTCGAAAGGGCCTCAGCGATGAACGACCTCAGCGATAGCTGAACAACATGGCGTAGATGATCAGTCCGATCAGGGTCAGTCCGATGGTCAGGGCGACGAAACCGAAGATCCGGAAGGCGCGCTCGACGGGCTTCGCGATCGGCCCCACCAGGTGCTCTTCGAGCTCGCCGCGCTCGACCATCTGGGCGTATTCGTCCGGCTTGTCGTGCTTCAGCTCCTCGAGCGGCACCCGGCCGGTGAAGATCACCGGGTCCATCGGGAACTTGTCCGGACGGAAATGGGTGTTGAAGAAGTGAATCGTGAAGATGAATCCGACCGCGAGCAGCGCCTCGTCGCTGTGGATGATCGTGGCGACGTTGATCGTCCAGCCCGGCATCACCCGGGTGAAGAGCTCCGGGAACCAGAGCGCGAAGCCGGTCGATCCGATGACGAGAACGCCCCAGAACACCGCGAAGTAGTCGAACTTCTCCCAGTAGGTGAAGCGGCCGTAGTTCGGGCGCGGGCCGAAACCGAGGAACCACTTGATCGACCCAACGAACTCGGTGAGGTCGCGACGCGTGAAGAGAATCGAGGCCGGCCCCAGAATCGTCTCGAGCCAGGTGCGGCCGGAGGCGATCTTCTTCCGCCGGACGTCCCAGACGTGAACGCAGAAGACGATGATCAGGGCGATCGCGCCCAGCCGATGAACGACTCCCATCGCCTCGAAGCCGCCGAAGGTGCGGGAGAGCGCCTGCGCCCAGGCGGCGTAGGAGAACTTGAGCGCCATGCCGGTGATCGCCAGGGTGAAGAACGACAGCATCATCGCCAGATGCTGCAGCCGCTGGAAGGCGGTGAAGCGCTGATAGAGCTTCTCCTGTCCGTCGAGGCGCGAGGCGGCCTTCATGTGCTGCCACTGGTCGCGCGTCAGGAAGAGCCGCACCAGCCAAGCAACGGTATGAAAGACCGCGAAGGTCAGTGTGCCGACGAGCAGCGCGGTCATGGCGCGGAAGACCCAGTAGAGCCAGGGGTACTTGTCGCGATCGTGATGCGTGGCGTGCGTCAGGTAGCCCGCGAAGCGGCGGTTCGCACCTGGGTGGCATTCGGCGCAGGTGGCGACGACGTTGTCGCGCGACAGCGTCGAGGCCGGGTCGGAGGGCGCCAGGATGTTGTGCGTGCCGTGGCAGTCGGAGCACTTGGCCGCCGACTCGCCGCCCAGCGTCGAGGCCTTGCCGTGAAAGGTCTCGAAGAAGGTCTCCGCCTGCTCCTTGTGGCATCCGCCGCACTGGCTGAGCATTCGCGTACGCGCGCCGGGCAGGTCGATGCGCGAGATGTTGTGCGAGCTGTGGCAGTCCTCGCACACCGGCAGGTGTTCGCCGTCCTTGGGCTCGCCGGTGGCGTGGATGCTCTTGGCGAAGGCCTCCTTGACGCCGAGATGGCACTTGCCGCAGGTGTCGGGGAGGTTCGCCCGGTTGACCGTCGAGCGCGGATCGTCCGGAGGCAGCTCGCCGTGGGACGAGTGACAGTTGACGCAGGTGGCGGTGACCACCAGGCCGGAGTCGGTCAGCCCCTGGCCGTGAATCGAGTCGGCGTAGCTGCCGACGATATCGGGGGTGTCGCCGTGGATGCGGACCGCCGCCTGGGCTCCCTCGCGATGGCAGCGGGCGCAGAGATTCGGCACGTTGCGTGCGAACGTCGGCGACAGCGGCTCGTTCTTCGACTTGGTGGCGTGGGCGGAATGGCAGTCGAGACAGCCGGGGGCATCCGGATCGTTCTGTGCCGCGAGCGTGCCGTGGATGCTCGTCTTGTACTGCTCGATCTGCTGCGCGTGGCAAATTCCGCAGTCCACCTTCTTGGTAACCGTCTCGCACGGCCGGGTGTGCGAGGGCGACACCTCGTTGTGGCACTGCGCGCAGGCGGTCTTGGCATGGGTCGAAGCGGCGTAGGCGTCCGGATCGGTGTAGAGCGAGACCTCTTTGCCGTCGCGGACGACCGCGAGATCGGGCTTGGCGTGGCAGGTCAGGCAGTCCTGGTTCGCCATGCCGGCGCTGTAGAAGACGCGGCGGACCTTGTGCGGCTCGTGGCAGTCGACGCAGACCGGGATCTTGTTCGGCGCGCTCTCCCAGAGATGCCCCTCGATCACCTTGCGGTGCACGAGCTCGATCTGGCCGTGGCACTGGGTGCAGGTCTTGACGACGTTCCTGGCGTTGATCGTCGACTTCGGATCGCCATGCGGCAGGATGTTGTGCGCCGAGTGGCAGGAGGTGCAGACCGCGGTGACGGTCAGGCCCTTCTTGAACAGCCCCTCGCCGTGGATCGAGTCGGCGTAGTTGCCGAGGATGTTCTCCTGCGGGATGTCGTGCGTCAGCGAGACCTCGCTGCCCTCGCGATGGCACTTGCCGCAGAGCAGCGGAATGTTCATCACCGTGACCGGCGACTTCGGGTCCTTGTGCGACAGGATGCCGTGGCCGCCATGGCAGGTGATGCAAGTCGGCGCCAGCTTGTCGCCGCGGGCCGCCGCCTTGCCGTGCAGGCTCGCATGCTGCTCGGTCGCGACCGTCGCGTGGCAGGCGGTGCAGGAGGCGATCGCCTTCGCCCCGGCGGCGATCTCGTGCGGCTGGCTGTGGCAATCGACGCAGGTGGCGTTGGGCCGGCCGTTCTGCTGCCCGGCGTGGGCGCCGACGAGCGCCG
>JBPOHI010000015.1:0-60562 GCA_052035735.1 Acidobacteriota bacterium | reverse complement strand
GAACGACGCCCGGTCCTTGGCGTCGTTCGCGCCCGCATCGTCGGCCGTGTCGGGGCGCGTGCTCGCGTCGCCCGACGCACCGGCGTCGGACGAACGCAGACGCAGGCGATGGAACGTCTCCAACCAGCGCTGCTCGGCACGCACCTCGTCGGACGTCAGCAGGGTGCGGCCGTCCGGCCCGCCGCACGCGAGGCAGAGCGAATGCTGTCGCGCGAGATCGCGCACCGGACGCGTCGCCGCCGTGCTCGGGAGGCCCACGGCGACGGGCCAGCAGCAACTTTCGTGCTTGCCGCAGCACCGCCGCGCCACATCGCTGCGTCGCGCCCACGGACGCGCGGAATTACCGCGCGGGGACCGGACGTCTGCAGAACCTACAGACGCCCGGCCCCTTCGGGTCAGGCGTCGCGGCGCAGCGGCCGGTACTTGATGCGGTGCGGCTGGTCGGCGTCCACGCCGAGGCGGCGCTTCTTGTCCACCTCGTAGTCCTGGAAGTTGCCGGCGAACCACTCGACGTGGCTGTCGCCCTCGAACGCCAGCATGTGCGTCGCGATGCGGTCGAGGAACCAGCGGTCGTGGCTGATGACCACAGCGCAGCCCGCGAACTCGAGCAGCGCCTCTTCCAGCGCGCGCAGCGTCTCGACGTCGAGGTCGTTGGTCGGCTCGTCGAGCAGCAGCAGGTTGCCGCCGCTCTTCAGGAGCTTCGCGAGATGGACGCGGTTGCGCTCACCACCCGACAGATCGCCGACGCGCTTCTGCTGGTCCGCGTTCTTGAAGTTGAACCAGCCGCAGTAGGCGCGCGAGCTGACCTCGCGCTTGCCGAGCAGCAGCCGCTCGGCACCGCCGGAGATCTCCTCCCAGACGGTCTTGTCGGCGTCGAGCTGGTCGCGCGACTGATCGACGTACGCGATCTGCACCGTCTCGCCGAGACGCAGCGAGCCCTCGTCGGGCTGCTCGCCGGTCGCGATCATGCGGAAGAGCGTGGTCTTGCCGGCGCCGTTCGGTCCGATGACGCCGACGATGCCGCCGGGCGGCAGATCGAAGCTCAGGTCCTCGATCAGCAGCCGGTCGCCGTAGCCCTTGCTGAGGTGCTTCGCCTCGACCACGACCTGTCCGAGGCGCGGCCCGGGCGGACTCGAGATCTCGACCGTCGAGTCGCGCTTCGACTGGCCGTCGGCCAGCAGCTGCTCGTACGCGGCGAGACGCGCCTTGCTCTTCGCCTGGCGCGCGCGCGGCGACGAGCGCACCCACTCGAGCTCGCGCGCGAGCGTGCGCTGGCGCGCCGACTCCTGCTTCTCCTCGAGCGCGAGCCGCTTCTGCTTCTGCTCGAGCCACGACGAGTAGTTGCCTTCCCACGGGATGCAGCGGCCGCGGTCGAGCTCGAGGATCCAGCCGGCGACGTTGTCGAGGAAGTAGCGGTCGTGGGTGACGGCGACGACGGTGCCCTTGTACTCGGCGAGGTGGCGCTCCAGCCAGGCGACCGACTCGGCGTCGAGATGGTTGGTGGGCTCGTCGAGGAGCAGCATGTCCGGCTTGCGCAGCAGGATCTGGCAGAGCGCGACGCGGCGGCGTTCGCCGCCGGAGAGGCGGGTGACGTCGGCGTCGGGCGGCGGCAGGCGAAGCGCGTCCATGGCGATCTCGAGCTGGCGGTCGAGCTCCCAGAGGTTCTCGTGGTCGATGCGGTCTTGCAGACGGGAGAACTCGTCGGCAGTCTCGTCCGAGTAGTTCATCGACAGCTCCTCGTAGCGCGCGAGCACCGCCTTCTTCTCCGACACGGCGTCTTCGACGTGCTGAAGCACCGTCTTGGCAGGATCGAGCGGCGGCTCCTGCTGCAGGAATCCGACGGTGTAGCCCTCGGACAGAAAGGCCTCGCCGTCGTAGTCCTTGTCGAGTCCCGCCATGATGCGCAGCAGAGTCGACTTGCCGGCGCCGTTGTGGCCGAGGACGCCGATCTTCGCGCCTTCGTAAAAGGAGAGCCAGATCCCCTTGAGCAGCTCCTTGCCCTGCGGGGTCGTCTTACGCAACTTCTTCATCGTGTAAATGATCTGCGGCATGCCGGACCAACCTCCGTTTCTTGGCGCCCAGTCTATCGCGAGCCTTGCCGCGTCGCGGCATTCCAGCCGGAGGAAACACGACTATCCTTCGCTGCGTATCTGCTCCTGGAAGCTGGGGTGGAACGCCGTCGGGCCTTTTCGTGATGCTCATCTGGGGGAGTCGATGACACAGCCTCTCTGGAAACTCGCAATCTCGGGCGCCTTGGTTGCCGGCGCGGTGCTGGCGCAGGCGACCGAGACTCCGCTGGCCCGGCTCGAGGCCGCCGGCGGCAAGATCGGCTGGGACGGCATCACGCTCGGGATGTCTTCGATTCAGGTCGAGCGCCGCACGGGGGTCACGCTGGCCATGCAGGAGTCGCCGGGCTCGGTACCCTCTTGCCGCGCGTTCACCGTGATGGTCGAGCGCGACACCCTGCGCCTGACGCTCGGGTTCCCGAGCTCGCGGCCGGGCGCGAAACTGCAGTCGATCTATGTTCAGTTCGAGGGCTATCAGGTGACCGCCAAACAGGAGGCGCTCGTCCGCGAGTTGAAGGAGCGACTTCCCGGCGCGGTCTTCCAGCCTCACGACATGACGCCGCCGCCGACCGAGGCGGCCGATCCGGCGCCGACCTATCTCGTTTCCGGCACCGAGACCGCCGTCCGGCTGGTGGCCGGCGACGGTCTCTGGATCACGCTCCGCAACTGCCTCGAATGAGGCCGGCTCAGAACCGGACGCGATAGCTCGCGGTGTAGTGCCGTCCGGGCTCCGGACGGAAGAAGCTGACGTTCGAGAACTCGGCGTAGAGCTCGTCGGTCAGATTGTCGACCGACAGGGTCAGCGAGTGCTCCTGCGGGCCGCGCTGGAACAGGACGACTCCGCCGCCGACGCTGTGAATCGTGAAGGCGGGCAGCGTGTTGCCGGCCGCCGGCGCCGGTTCGCCCTCCTCGAGCGAGATGTCGGCGCTCCAGTTGTGCCGCACGCTGTACTCCGCCCACCAGCGCCCGCCACGCGGCTCGTAGCGCACGAAGGCATTCAGCTTGTCGTTGTACTGATCGTCGACCGGAACAGCGGCCTGGCCGGTGCGCTTCGCCGTCAGGTGAGTGTAGTTCGCGCCGACCGAGAAGCTGTCGCGCAGGCGGAAGCCGAGCGCAGTCTCGATCCCTTCGTACTGCAGCTGATCGACGTTGCGCTGCTGGACGACGAACTGCGCGCCGCTCGCGGCGATGTCGGCGCGGACGTCCGGCGGTAACGCGGCGATCTCCGCTGCGGAGAGGAAGTCCTGAATGATGCCGTCGGACAGGTCGGTGTGGAACCAGACCGCTTCCATCCAGGCGTCCTGGCGACGGTACTTGAAGCCGAGCTCGTAGTTCTCGCCGGTCTCGGAGACGAGGTCGGGGTTCAGGATCTGGTAACCCGACCCTTCCGGCGTGACGCCGTTGAACAGACGCTCGATGATGTTCGGCGCGCGGAAGGAGGTTCCCCAGGAGGCGAGCACGTTGAGCGACTCGGTCGCCTGGAAGAGCGCGCTCACCGCGCCGACGAGGTTGTCGTCGGAGAAGTCGAGGCCGGAGATGTCCCAGCCGGGGGTGGCCTGGGCGCGGGTTTCGACCTTCTGCCAGCGCGCACCGGCGACGACCTTGAAACGGTCGCCGAACGGGACTTCGTCCTGCACGAAGAGGCCGTAGGAGCTGTTCTCGGCGTTCGGCGCGTTGGCGATGTCGTCCTCCCCGATGTCCTCGATCGCGAACGGCGGGAACGGGAAGCGGATCGTCGTCGTCGTCACCGAGTGGTCGGTGTTCGTCGAGTCGTCGCGGAAGCCCTCCATGCCCCAGGTGAGGATCTGGCGGTCGCCGATCACCTTGACCGCCTGGGCGCGGAATCCCAGCGAATCGAGCTCGGTGTGGTTCAGGGTCTCCGAGCCGACCGAGGAGTCCGGCGCGCCGGGGAAGATCGGGCCGATGTTGATCGTGATGTCGTTGGCGAGGTCGCGCTCGTTGTGCTGCAGATAGACCTGCGCGTCGAGGCTGTCGAAGAGAAACGTGTCGAAACCGGAGCCGGTGTAGGCGAGCGTCGAGCGATCGAAGTTCTGGTACGGATAGGTGATGCGGATCTGGAACTCCTCGTCGCCACCGATCAGCGCGGGATCGACCAGGCCGAACCCGGTCTCGCCGGCGTGGTAGCGCCGATGCTTGAGGGTGAGCGACTGCTGTTCGTTGAGATCGAACGTCAGGACGCCGAACAGGCTGTCGTCCTGGACGCCCGAGTCGAGGACGGTCGCCGGATCGTCGAGATCGATGTCGCCATAGCTCCCGGCGGCCGACTCGTAGTCCTCGGCGTCGCGGTAGGAACCGCTGAGCGAGAATCGCGCCCGCCCGGCCTGCCCGCGCACGCCGGCGTGACCGCGGATGAGGTCGCCCGCCGAGCCGTACCGCAGGTCGGCGTCGACAGCGAAGTTCCTGCCGCCGGGAGCGAACGCCGGCTTGGTGACCAGGTTGAGCACGCCGCCGATGGCGTCGCTGCCGTAGAGCACCGACATCGGTCCGCGTACGACCTCGACCGACGAAACGTCGTCGACGTCGACCAACGCCGAGAGCTCGCCGAAGTCGGTCTGACGCCGCGCGTTGTTCATGCGCAGCCCGTCTTCCATGAACAGGATGCGCAGGCCGCGCTGGCCGCGGATCACCGGCCGGGCCTGATTGACGCCGACGCCGTTGACGTCGACGCCGGGCTCCTCGCGCAGCAGGTCGGCGGCGTTGTCGGGCAGACGGCGGGCGATCTCGATCTCCTCGATGACGGTGACCGGCGTCGACACCTGGAAGACGTCGGCCTCGCGCCCGAGCGCGGTGACGGTCGTCGAGTCGTAGAACGAGCCCTCCGGCTCTTCGGCGGGAGTCGTGCTCGAATCCGGCGGGGCGGGGTCGGTCGAGGCGGGCGGAGGTGCAGGCTCCTGCGAAAAGACCGGCAAAGGAAGGGCGAGGATCGATAGGGCGATCGTGAATGCGAAAGCAGCGAAGCGGTTGAGTCTCATGGGGCTCTCCTCGGTCAGGGCGCCCGGACGGCCGGGCGCTGACGACGTCCGGCGGCTCACGCCGCCGGAACACCCGGAGGCCGTGACGCCAGAGGCTCGACGGGCGCGCCTAGGAAAGTGGCGGCGGACGGGGAGAGAAACGGCTTGGCCCGGCGCCCGCGGAGGAAACGGCAGGGATCGGGTCGAACGTGGGAAACCGGAGCCTTCCGGCAAAGAGCTCGTGCGGCCGCTCCCAGAGGCGTCCGGCGCCGCCGGTAGCTCCGCGGGTCGCGGCAGCCGAAGCGGCGAGCGTGAAAACGGCGAAGGGCAGGAGCAGGAGTAGCTCCCGCGAGCTGCCGATTTCCTCGCCGTTGAGGGCGATCCCGGTGCCGAAGCCGACGTGCAGCAGCAGTACGAGCAGCCAGAAGACCAGCGCGCTGCGTCCGTTCACCAGCGAGCTGCCCTGCCGCCGAAGCGCGGCGGCTCCCACTCCGAGCAGAACGGCACCGACCCACTGCGCGAGGACTTCGGGATGCGCGATGCTCGCGTCGGCGAATCGGCCAGCGAGGAGAGCGGCATGGAAGACGACCAGGCCGCCAGTCGCCAGCGCGCTCAACCCACCGAGGATCCGAGGCAGAGGTCCTGCGGTGTTCGAGCTTTTTCCGCGACTCGGGGCGGCGGGATCGGGGGTCGCCCGAAGGGCGGCGGGGAGCAACACGAGCGGATGGTAGCAGAGCGGTTTTTCCTCCAGCCCGCCCGCGAGGGCGGTAAGATCGCCGCCTCGATGCGTTCTCCGGAAGTCGCCGAGGCGATCCCCAAGCTGGTGGAGAAGGGCCTGCTCGCGCCCGAAACTGCTGCGCCCCTGCTGCGCTCTTCTGCGGGGGAGCTGCTGTCGGTTCGCGGCGAGCTCCGGGCGCTGCTCTACTTCGGCGTGCTGGCGGTGGTCACGGGCGTGTCGCTGCTGGTGAAGGAGAACCTGGACAGGATCGGGCCGCTGACGATCGCAGTGGCGATCGGGATCGCGGCGATCTCCTGCCTTGTCTGGGCGCTCTCCCGCGCGCTGCCGTTCTCCTGGCAGCGCGCCGAGTCGGGCGACCTGGCCTTCGACTTCCTGCTGCTCCTGGGCATTCTCCTGCTCGGCGCGGACCTCGCTTACATCGAAGCGAAGTTCACTCCGTTGGGCGACGCCTGGAGCTACCACCTGCTGTTCATGAGCCTGGTCACCGGGGCGCTCGCGGTGCGCTGCGACTCGCGCACGTCGTGGTCGCTCGCGCTCTCGACCTTCGCCGCCTGGCGCGGCGTCGCGGCGAGCGGTGTGACTGGAGGCGTTCTGGGAGGGTCGGAAGTCCCTCTGCGCATCAACCTGATCTTCTGCGGCGTCGCGTTCCTCGGGCTCGGCTCCGCCATGCGGCGGCTCGACCGCAAGCGGCATTTCGAACCGCTCACGACCTTTTTCGGTGCCTTCGGCGTCCTCGCAGGCGTCGGTCTCTTTGCACTCGACCGGCACGAGAACTGGATCCTGTGGGCGCTCGTCTTCGTCATTGCCGCTGCCGGGTGCGCCGCGGTGGCCCTGCGCGCGCGGCGCTTCGGGCTTTTCGCGCTCGGAGCCCTCGGGGTTTACGCCGGCATATCGCGTCTCGCCTTCGAGCTTGTCGGCGATGTCGGCTGCGGCTGCATCTGGTTCTCCGGCAGCTCGCTGGGAATGATCGCCCTGCTCTGGTTCGTGCAGCGCCGATTCCGCGTGGAGGCGGCATGAGGGCCGAGATCGCTGCCGCCGACCGCGCCTTCGCCGTTCGCCGCGCGGCCAGCGCTTGGCGCCGAGCGGGCGCGATCGATGCTGCCGCCGAGGCGGCGATCGCGGCGCACTACCCCGACGATCGCGTCCGCACCTCGAAGATCTTCCGGGTCCTGTTCTTCATCTTCACCTGGTTCGGTTTCTCGACCGCCTACGGTTTCGGTCTGGCGTTTCTCGCCGGCCTGGGGCTCCGCTGGGACGACGTCGGGGCCTTTGCCGCCGTGAACATGGCGGCGGGGGCGGCAATGCTGGGGGTCGTCGAGTGGCTCACCGGGATCCTGCGGCTGCGTCGCTTCGGGGTCGAAGAGGCCTGCACCTGGATCGGCTTCGCCCACTTGCTGGGCGGCGGGCTCTGGTGGCTGGTCGAAGGGCTCCTGTTCGGACCGTCGTTCGTTCTGGTCGCTGGGGCCTGGGCCGCGGCAGGTCTCGCGACGCTTGCTGCCTGGCGATGGGCGATTCCGGGTATGGGCGCGGTCGCCTCGGTCGCGCTTTTCGCCGGGCTGTCGCAGGCACCGTGGAACCACCTGCTCTGGCTGCTCGTCGCTGGGCTGGGGGCCTGGCCTCTCGCCAGGCTGGCGCTTGCCGACCATGTCTCACCCGAGCATCGCCGGCGGTTCGGCGAGGCGTTCGTCGTTTTCGCCGCGCTGTTCTACTTCGCGATCCACGTGACCGTCGTGGAGTCGAACCTGTTTCTGTTCGCGCGCACGTTCGAAGGCCGGTGGTTCGCGAGCTCCGGTGCCACGCCGCCGCCGCTCCGCTCGGCGACCGTCGCAGCGAGCCTGTTGGCGATGATCGCAGTGCCGGCGGCGCTGCTGCTGGTGGGCCTCGCGCGCCGCTACCGCACCTCCATCGTGCTCGGCCTGCTGCTGTCGGCTGCGACCGGAGTCACCTTCGCCCACCGCTGGGGCACCTGGCCCCTGTGGCTGCGGTTGGTCCTCGAAGGGGCCGCGCTCGTCGCCTTCACGCTCTGCCTGCGGCGAGCACTCGGACGGCGCGCGGGGGCCGAGTGGCGCGGGTTGACCTCTCTGGCTCTGGCGGAGGACCGGGAGAGTCTGCAGACGTTGGAGACGGTGGCCTCGCTCGCGGCTTTCGCCCCCGCAGCACGCCAGGCGGAGTCGGGCGGATTCGCCGGCGGCGGTGGAGAGTTCGGCGGAGGCGGGGCGTCGGCGAAGTTCTGACTATTCGCCGGGGGTGATGTTCTTGATCGGCGGCTTGGCGGCGGCCGGGCCCGGCTTGGGTGTGCTCACGCGCTCGCGCCACATGCCGAAGAGGGCAGCGCCGAGGCCGAGCAGGATCTCGTCCACGAACGGCACGAAGTCCGGGATGATCAGGTCGAACAGAAAGAGCGCCACGAAGACGCCGAAGGCCTGGGGGAACTTCAGGCGCGAGATGGTCTTCTCGATGAGCGGAGTGGCGGGTCCGGGCGGCATGCCGACAGTCTAGCGCCGCCCGCCGCCGGTTTGCGACCCGTGCCGGGCCCTGCCAGACTCCCGCAGCCATGGATAGGACAGCCGCGCAGGAGATACAGGAGCAGCTTCCGGTGGCGGGACCCGACGGAGGAGCGTCGCATCTCGCGGTGCGTCTGGCGCGGCCTGCCGGCGGCGCGCGGTCGCGCTTCGCCTTTCTCTACCTGCACGGCTTCGGCTCGAAGCAGAGCGGCGAGAAGGCCGACTTTTTTCGTCGCTCTGCGGTCGCGGCCGGGATTCCCTTCTGCTCGTTCGACTTTCAGGGCCATGGCGACTCAGGCGGCGGCTTGCGCGACCTCACGTTCAGTCGCAACCTGAGCGACCTCGCGGCGGTCCACGACTTCCTGTCGGCGCGAGGGCTCGGTTCAGTGGTTCTGATCGGCTCCTCGATGGGGGGCGCGGCGGCGCTCTGGCACGCCGTGCGCCGACCGGAGGCCGTCCTCGCGAGCCTGCTGATCGCGCCGGCGGTCGGAATGGGACGCGGGCTCGAGCGCTGGGCGGGGCCGGAAGGGCTGGAGCGTTGGCGGCGGGAGGGCTCGATCCGCTATGCGAATGCGCTGGTCGAGGCCGAGCTCGGCTGGGGGCTGGTCGCGGACCTGCGCCGCTTCGACCTCGAGACGCTCTCGACCTCGTACCGCACGCCGACGCTCGTCCTCCAGGGCAAGCTCGATGAGACCGTCGACTATCGCGAGGTCACCCGGTTCGTCGCTCGCTCTCCCGGGGGGCACATCCGTCTACGCCTCTACGACGAGGGCGATCACCGGCTGACCGGACTCAAGGAGGAGCTGTGGGGCGAGATGTGCGAGTTTCTCGCTCAGCGCCGGATTCTGCCGGCCGCTCCGGCGCCCTCCGGTCCGGCAGCCGGATAGTCGTTCAGTGGCGGAGCTCGCCGGCGACTCCCGGTGGCACCGGACCGACGGTCGTGGTCGCGGTCGGAGGGCCGGCTTCGTCCTGGAAGTGCAGTCGCCCTTCGCGCAGGCTCGCGCCGCGCAGGGCGATCGCCAGCACTTCGCCCAACTCGCCGACCGGATGCACGCGGATCCGGGCGCGCACCTCCGCCGGGAGATCCTCGAGGTCGGCTTCGTTGTCCTTCGGCAGCAGGATCTCGGCGATTCCCGCACGCACCGCGCCGAGGATCTTCTCCTTGAGCCCGCCGATCGGCAGCACGCGGCCGGAGAGGGTGATCTCGCCGGTCATCGCGAGATCGTGGCGCACCGGCCGGCCGGAGAGGACCGAGACGATCGCCGAGGCCATGGTGACACCGGCGGAGGGGCCGTCCTTGGGGATGGCACCCGCCGGCACGTGGATGTGCAGGTCGCGCTCGAACGAACCCTCCTCGATGCCGAGATAGGCGGCGTGCGCCCGGGCGTAGCTCCAGGCGGCGCGCGCAGACTCCTTCATCACGTCGCCTAGCTGCCCGGTGAGCACGAGGTCTCCCTTGCCCTTCATCGTTTGCGCTTCGACGAACAGGATGTCGCCGCCCACCGGGGTGTAGAACATGCCGGTGGCGACACCGACCTGATCCTGGCGGCTGGCGCGCTCGGGGTGCACCCGCGGGCGGCCGAGCAGGTCGCGGACTTCGCCGGTCCCGATCTCGATCCGGTCGAACTCCTTGGCGGCGATCTTGCGCGCCACTTTGCGCGACATCTTGCCGAGCTCGCGCTCGAGCTGGCGCACGCCGGCCTCGTGGGTGTAGTTCGAGACCAGCTCGCCCAGGGCGTCGTCCGAAATCGTGAGCTGGCCGGCCGCGAGCCCGTTCTCCTCGAGCTGCCGTGGCAGCAGGTAACGGCGCGAAATCTCGGCCTTTTCCGACTCGGTATAGCCGGAGAACTCGACCGTCTCCATGCGATCGAGCAGCGGCCCCGGGATGTTCTGCGAGTAGTTCGCGGTGCAGATGAAGAGCACCTCGGAGAGGTCGAACGGCACCCCGAGATAGTGGTCGGTGAAGCTGTCGTTCTGCGCCGGGTCGAGAACTTCGAGCAGCGCCGAGGCCGGGTCGCCCTGGTAGGAGACGCCGAGCTTGTCGATCTCGTCCAGCAGGAAGACCGGGTTCTTGGTGCCGGCCTGTTTCATGCCTTGCAGGATCCGCCCGGGCATCGCGCCGACATAGGTGCGGCGATGGCCGCGGATGTCGGCCTCGTCGCGCGCGCCGCCGAGGGAGATGCGCACGTACTCGCGCCCCATGGCGCGCGCGATCGACTGCGCGACCGAGGTCTTGCCGACGCCGGGGGGGCCGAGGAAGAGGACGATCGGGCCCTTGGACTGCTTCTCCTTGTCCTTGCCCTTCTTCTTGGACTTCGCGCTCTTGTCATCCTGGTCGCCCTTGGCGCTTGAGTCAGCTGCCTTTGAAGCATCTTCGCGTGCGCGAGCGGGCTCCTGCGCTCCGCGGTCGCTCGTGGGCCCCTCTCCTCCCATCTCGCTCCCCGCGGTGCTCTCCGCCCGCTCGCTGCCAGCATCGGAGGTGGTTGCTGCGCCTTCGGCAGTCGTCGCGGCGAAGTCAGCGGCGTCGGGATCACTGCCTTCCTTTACTGAAGCCTTTGCCTTTTCTTTCTCTGCATTCTCGAGGCGAAGCTGCCGCACGGCGAGGAACTCGAGGACGCGATCTTTCACGTCCTTCAGGCCGTAGTGGTCCTGCTCGAGGATGCGGGCCGCCTCCTGGACGTCGAGCTTCTCTTCGCTGCGCGCGCTCCACGGAAGCTCGGCGACGGTCTCGAGGAAGGTGCGGATGACCTGGGTCTCCATCGACTCTCGGCCGATGCGCCGCAGCCGGCCGACTTCGCGGTCGACCTCCTTGCGCACTTCCGGCGTGAGGTCGAGCTTGGCGAGGCGCTCGACCAGCTCGTCGAGATCGCTCGACTCGTCGCTGTCGCCGAGCTCCTTCTGGATCGCCTTCATCTGCTCGCGCAGCACCATCTCGCGCTGGCGGTCGCCCAACTCCTCGCGGACCTTGGTCTTGATCTCTTCCTGGGTATCGAGCACGGTGAGCTGACGCTGCACCTGGATCAGCACGGAGCGCAGGCGCTCCTCGACCGAGAGCAGCTCCAGGAGCTTCTGGCGCTCGGCGGTGGGCAGCTCGACGTAAGCGGAGACCAGGTCGGCGAAGCGCGACGGCTCGGCGGCGATCGAGATCACCTGCTGGACCAGCTCTTCCGGGAGGCCGGCGCGCTTGGCGAGCTCGATCGAGCGCTCGCGGGCCTCGCGAAAGAGCGCGACGAACGCCGCATTGCCGGGGTCGGCCGGCTGCTGATCGCTGGCGGTGATCGTCGTCGCGACGTAGTAGCCGTCGCGTTCCTGGTAACGCAGAGCGACTCCGCGGCGCTCGCCGTGCAGCACCAGCTGCATGCCGGAGAGGCTGCGCTGCACCTGGCCGAGCCGGGCGATCGTGCCGACGCTGTAGAGCCCTTCCGGGTTGACGTCGTCGACGTTCTGGCGTTGCGCCACAGCGAGCACCAGCGGCTCCGGCGCGCGCAAGGCGGCCTCGATGGCGCGCAGCGTGCTGGGACGTCCCGCGCCGATCGGCAGGGCGATTCCGGGGAAGAGCACCGCGTCGCGCAGCGGCAGAACGGGGATCATCATCTGGTCGTTCATCGAGTCTCCTGCGACGTCGCGGCCGCGAACTTGCGGACCCCTTCGTCGATGGCAGAGAAAACCCCGTCGTCGCCGACGTTATTCCAGCTCGCGGTCAGCCTTGCTGCCACCACAGCAGGGCCGCCAGCACGACGCCGATCACGACGACGGCGGCACGGGCCTTGGCCTGACCGATGTAGCGCCCCAGATTGGCGCCGGCGAAGCCGCCGAGGATCGCGCCTGCCAGCATCACGAGCGCGGCCGGCCAGTCCACTCTGCCCGAGAAAATGAAGATGGCCGATGCGACGCCGTTGATGCACATGCCGAAGAAGTTCTTCAGGCCGTTCATGGCGTGGATATTCTCGAGCCCGAGCGAACCCAGGACCACCAGCATGAGGATTCCGATCCCGGCTCCGAAGTAGCCGCCATAGATCGCCACGGCGAGCTGAGCGGACCAGGCGATGGCCAGCGCCTTGGAGCTCGCGGAGGGTGGACCTTTGGCGGCGGATGCCGTCGCATCGCGTCCGCCGGCCTGCGGCGAGGTGAACCGGCCGCGGAAACGGGCGAAAGACTGCAGGAAGAAGAGCAGCGTGGCGAACAGGATGAGCGCGGGGGCGAGACGGGCGAACAGCTTCTCCGGCGTCACGAGCAGCAGGAGAGAGCCGGCGGCGCCGCCCAGCAGACTGGGCACGAAGAGCGTGGAGAGCCACTGGCGGTGGGTACGGACCTCGCGCCGGTAGCCGAAGAGGCTCGCCGCGGCGCCGGGCATCAGGGCGACCGTGGAGGTGGCGTTGGCGGTGATCGCCGACTCGCCGAGCAGCAGCAGCACCGGGAAGGTGAGGATGGTGCCTCCGCCGGCGAGCGCGTTCATTCCGCCGGCCGCGATGGCGGCGGCGAAGAGTGCGGCAGCCTCACCGGGGGACAAACGCCGATCGGCCTCAGGTGCCGAGCCGGAGGACGAAGCGCGAGGTGCCGAACTGCACGCGATCGCCGTCGGCGAGCAGCCGCTCGCTCACGCGCTGGCCGTTGACGTAGGTCCCGTTCTCGGAGGACAGGTCGCGCAGCAGCCAGCCGGCCGGCGTCTCGGTGATCTGGGCGTGGCGCCGCGACACGGCCGGCTTGTAGATGCGGACCTGGTTCTCCGGTGTGCGGCCGATGAACGTGAGCGGCTCGAGATAGTGAGGTTGAGGCTCGAGGTCGCCGTCGAGCGCTTCGAGGCGCGCCCGGGAGGTCGGCGCAGGCTTGGCCGGCAGGCCGCTCGTCGGAGCTTCGGGCGCCGCCTCGTCCGCCTCTCCGGAGCCTCCTGCGGCGCCGGCCGGTGGTGGCAGGAGCTCGTCGAGCGGCGAAGCGGCGGCCCGCCACGGCTCCTCGGGCGCGCTCCCTGGACGGGCGTCGCTCCAGGCGTGGGCAGGCTTCCAGACGGGCGGCTCCAGCGGCTGCTCCTGCGGTGGCGGTAGCGGCGGCGGCTCCGGTGCCGGGGGCGGTTCGGGGGGCAACATGAGCGTGCCGTCGTCGTCCGGCGGCGTCATCGCCGGGGGCATTGCCGACCCCGGCCCGGCTGGCGCCTGCGACGCGGGGGCGGAGCTTTCCTGCACGCCGATCTGCGAAGTCGTCGCCGGCAGGAGCTCCTCGGCCGAATCGAAGGCGCTGCGGAACCGCTCCACGACTTCGCAGAGGGCCGCGACCTGCGCCTCGGCGGTGCGCAAGCCGTCTCCCGCGCGGGTCTCCCGTTCGCGGTACTCGTCGTCGCTCCACTCTCCCAGCTTGTGCCGGAGTACGATCTCCTCTCGGTCGAGGCGCACGCTCTCGCAGGCTTCGCGCGCCCGCTCGAGGGCGGGCAGCAGGCGTCCATAGGTGCCGCGGGCGGCGTCCTTGATCGGTGCGGCCCGGTCCTCGAGCGACGCGATGCGGGCCTCGTAGTCGCTGCGCACCCTGGCGAGCACCTTCTCGGAGACGTCGCCTGCCGCCTCCTGCATGCGCGCGAGGCGCAGGCGCAAGGCGTCCCGCTCGCGGCGCAGGTCGATCAGCGAGGCGAGAACAGATTCGTCGACAGACTCTAACTCTTCGCTCATGTCCGGACCTCTCGAGCCCACTGCGGCACTTTCCTTCGATTCTACTGCGCCCGGGGCTCAGGCGATCGGCCGCCCGTGCGGGTCCTCGGGGGGGAAGATCATCAGTGTCGAGGTCGCGTGGGCGACGAGCTTGCCGCGCGAATCGACCAGTCTGGCCTCGGAAAGCGCCGACCGTCGACCGACGTGGAGGACCTTGCCGGTGCAGAGCAGGCGACCGCCGTGAGCTCCGACCGGCCGCAGGTAGTTGACCTTGATCTCGAGCGTCGCACAGGTCTCTCCTGGCGGCAGCTCGGTGGTCACGGCACAGCCGCAAGCCGTGTCGCAGATCAAAGCCGCGATGCCGCCGTGTAGGACGCCGTTCGGATTGAGATGAAATTCGGCCGGTTCGAGGGCGAAAACGACCTCTCCCGGAGCCGCAGCCTCGATGTGCATGCCGACGAGATCGGCCACCGGTGGGGGCGGAACCTCGCCGGTCAGCATCGCGCGCAGCAACTCGAGGCCGCTCCGGCCGTGCGCCAGAGCGCGGATCCCGGCCGGATCGTGCCAGCTGAACGTGCGCTGCCGGCGGGGTTCCGTCATGGCCGGCGTGCGGGCGTGGCTCTCACTGCATCAGTCCTCGGCTTGCCAGACCGGCAGGCGGCCCGGCGTAAAGGGCGCTCCATCGCGCTCGAGCTCCGCTTCGACCGGCGCCAGGCCTGCCTCGACGAAGCGCTTCAGGCGGGCGAGCTCGCCGGAGAAGGCGGCGCCGGCGATGCGGTAGGCGTCGCGCTGGGTCGTTGTCGGCTCGGCGGTCGACGCCCAGCTGGAGTAAACGACGTTCATTACCCGCTCGGAGATCGACGGCAAGTCGGCCTCGTTGCGCGCGCGCAGGAAGCGATCGCCGGAGAGCGCGATCGAGATCTTCTTCAAGTCGAGCTCGAGCGCGCGGAGGCGGCCGTCGAGCTCCGCATTGCGCGCCGCTGCGACGGAGCCGGCCTGCGGTGCGTCGACCGCGATCCGCAACAGGGCAAGCCGCTCCTCGAGCTCGCCGACGTAGCGTTCGGCGCCGAGCACCGCGCGCTGCAGACGAGCGGTCTTACGCTGCCAGGCGAGGACCGCGGAGCGGTCTGCCGCCGGCAGCGAGGCGAGCGCCAGCGCTTCGACTTCGAAATCCACTTCGCCGAGGAGCTGGGTGCCGCCCGCGGCGGTGAGCTCGAGCCGTGCGCGGTAGCGGCCGGGAGCCGCGAGCGGCCCCTGGGACGGCGCCGTGAAGGGCGCCGTGGTGACCACCTTGGCGGCGGGGTCGGCCGCCGGATAGCGCAGGTCCCAGGTCAGGCGCTGCATCCCCTTCGCCGGTTTGGTCTCGAGCCGCCGGACCGTCGCCCCCTGGTCGTCGATCACCGTCAGGGCGACGACCGGGTCCTCCTCTTCGGTCTCGGCGCGCAGCGCGGCGAGGCTGGGGTAGACGATCTCGCGCTTCTCCTCGATCGCCTTCTTCTCGGCCTCGGCGCGAGCCTCCTTCTTCGTCTTCGGCGGCTCCTTGAGGTACCAGGTGAAGGTGGCGCCGAAGGGCGGATTGGCGGCGGAGTAGAACGTCTCGCCGAGGAATCCGCGCTCGCGGTCGCCGATGCGCGAGCCGGGAACGAACAGTTGCGCCTTGCCGGCAGGGAAGACCATGGCCTCCGCGTCGAGCTTCGCGGCGTCGAGTCCCCGGAGCGCCGCGAGATCGTCGAGGATGTAGAAGCCGCGGCCGAAGGTCGCGACGACGAGGTCGTCGGAGCGTTCCTGGAGAGCCAGATCGCGAACCTGGATGGTCGGCAGACCGCCCTGGAGGCGGATCCAGCGCTGGCCGCCGTCGGGAGTGAAATAGAGGCCGAACTCGGTCCCCGCGAACAGGAGGTTGCGGTCCTGCGGGTCTTCGACGACCGCGTAGACGGTGCCGCGTTCGGGCAGATCGCCGGCGATCGACACCCAGGTGCGACCGCGGTCGGCGCTCTTCAGCACGTACGGCTTGAAGTCGCCCATCTTGTGGTTGTCGAACGCGGCGTAGACGGTGGCGGCGTCGTGCCGCGAGGCCACCAGACGCGAGACGTAGCTCCTCTCCGGCACGCCGGGGAAGCTCTCGCCGCGCCGCCAGGCGCCTCCGCCATCCTCCGAAACCTGGATCAGGCCGTCATCGGTTCCGACGAAGAGCAGCCCTTCGGAGAGCGGCGACTCGGCCAGGGCGACGATATTGCCGTAGATCGAGGTCGACGCATTCTTGGCCACCGCCTCGGGGCGCTGGATCCTGCCCATCACCTTGAGTTGGTTGCGATCGAGCTGCCGCGACAGGTCGGGCGAGATGGCGCGCCAGCTGTTGCCGCGATCGTCGCTGCGGAAGAGCCGGTTGGCGGCGAAATAGAGCCGGGTCGGCGCGTGCGGCGAGAGCACCAGTGGCGAATCCCAGTTCCAGCGCAGCGGCGCCTCGCCGGCTCCCGGCTGGGGCTGGATATCGAGGTTCTCGCCGCTCTTGCGGTCGAAGCGGGTGAGCGCTCCGTGCTGCGCCTCGGCGTAGACGATGTTGGAGTCCGTCGGATCGGTGACCGTCCAGAAGCCGTCGCCGCCCTGGGCGACCTCCCAGTCCTCGTTGGCCGGCCCCTGGAAACGCGACGTGCGCGACGGGCCGCACAGCGTGTAGTTGTCCTGGGTGCCGCCGCAGACGTTGTAGAAGGGGAGGGCGTCGTCGATGCCGACGCGATAGAACTGGGTGATCGGCAGGTTCTCGAAGAAGCGCCAGGTGGCAGCGCGGTCGAAGCTCTCGTAGAGACCGCCGTCGCAGCCGACGAGGTAGTGGTCGGCATCCTTGGGATCGATCCAGATCACGTGATTGTCGACGTGCTTCGACTTCTCGCCCAGGCCACGGAAGCTCTTGCCGCCGTCGTCCGACACCTGCAGGAAGGTGTCCATCGAGTAGATGCGGTCGAACTGGTGCGGATCGGCGAAGATCTCCGTGTAGTAGTTGCCGCTCGTCGAGTGTCCGGAGCGCTTCTCCCAGCTCTCTCCGCGGTCGGTGGAGCGGAAGAACCCTCCCTGGTCGGCCTCGGCTTCGACGATCGCGTAGACGACATCCGGGTTCTGCGGCGAGAGCGCCAGGCCGATGCGTCCGATATCGCCCTTGGGCAGCCCGGAGTCGAGCTTGCGCCAGGTCTTGCCCCCGTCGACCGACTTGTGGATTGCCGATTCCGGTCCGCCGCCGACCAGAGTCCAGACGTGACGCCGACGCTGGTGCGCCGCGGCGTAGATGGTGTCCGGGTCGCGCGGGTCGAGCAGGAGGTCGGCAATCCCGGTGTCGTCGCTGATCTTGAGTACCTGCGTCCAGGTTTCGCCCTGGTCGGCGCTGCGGTAGACGCCACGCTCGCCGCCGCTGCTCCACAGCGGGCCGTAGGCCGCCACCCAGACGACGCGCGAGTCGCGCGGATCGACGACGATGCGGCCGATGTGCTCGGACTTTTCGAGTCCCATCCGCTTCCACGACTTGCCGCCGTCGAGCGTGCGATAGACGCCGTCGCCATAGGAGACACTGCGCTGGTTGTTGTTCTCGCCGGTTCCGACCCAGACCAGGTTGGGGTTTCTGGGGTCGATGGCCAGCGCGCCGATCGAGTAGGAGCCCTCACCGTCGAAGACGGGCGACCAGGTGGTGCCGGAGTTGGTCGTCTTCCACACGCCGCCCGAGGCGGCGCCGATCCACCAGACCTTGTCGTCGGTCGGATCGACCGCCAGGTCGGCGATCCGGCCGGAGGTGATCGCCGGTCCGATCGAGCGCAGGGCGAGCCCGGCGAAAGTCGCGCTGGCGAGCGGTCCTTCGTCCTTCTTGGGTGCATCCTTGGGCGGTTTCGCCGCGAAGATCGGCGAGGCCAGGGAAAGCGCGACGGCGGCGGCGAGGAGGGTTCGCTTCATGATGGCTCCCGGAAAGGTCTGGATACGCAAGGACGCCGGACCAAGTTGCAGTCCGGCGTCGAAATGCTAGCAGCAGCTGCGGTGTGGCGTCAGGAGCTCTGCTTGGCCTCGACGCTGATCTCGACCGTGACTTCGTCAGACAGCAGGAGGCCGCCGGCGTCGAGGGTCTTGTTCCAGCTCACGCCGAAGTCCTTGCGGTTGATCGTCGTCGTCACCGAGAAGCCCGCCACGGGCTTGCCGTCCATGCCCTTCATCTCGCCGAGGAAGGTCACCGGCAGGGTGACGACCTTGGTGACGCCGCGCATGGTGAATTCGCCGGTGACCTTGTACTCGCTGTCGGAGACCTTCTCGACCTTCGAGCTCTTGAAGGTGATCTCGGGGAACTTCTCGACGGCGAAGAAGTCCTCGCTGCGCAGGTGCTTGTCGCGCATCTCGTTGCCGGTGTCGACGGAGGTCGCCTGGATCTTGAAGTCGACCGACGAGGCGGACGGGTTGGCGTCGTCCTTGACGATCGTCATGGCGAAGTCGCCGAACGAGCCGCGCACCGGCGACACCATGTGGCGCACGCTGAATCCGACGCTGGTATGCGCCCTGTCGGCGGTGAAGGTCGTGGCGGCCAGGGCGGCGGAGCTCGCGATGGCGGCCGTCGCGAGGACGGTCAGGGTGGCGGCGAGGCGAGTAACGATGGGCAGTCTCTTCACGTTCGGGTCTCCTCTTCGGTGAGTGGTTCGCTGCATGGGTTGTGGCTGTACAGCCCCTCGCGCAGGTCGTCGAGGAGCTGGATGAGGTCGCGGGTCTTGTCGGCGGAAAGCGAGGCGAAGCAGGCGCGCAGGGTCTCGAGCATCGGCCGGTCCAGCGCCGCGAGCAGCTCGAGGCCGGCCAGGGAGATCGTGCAGAGCACACGCCGCCGGTCTCTCGCGCAACGCACGCGTTCGATGAGCTGCTTGCCCTCGAGGCGGTCGAGCAGGCGGGTGATTCCCGGTGCCTGCTCGATCATGCGGGTGGCGATCTCCAGCGTCGGCACGGCTTCCGGATGCGCGCCGCGCAGGATGCGCAGGACGTTGTACTGCTGCACGGTGATGCCGTGCGGCTCGACGGTCGCTGCGAGACGGCGTTGCAGTTGGTCGCTCGTGCGCAGCAGCGCGACTCCGGCCTCCTGGTATTCCGCCTCGAAAGGTCGGTTCTGGCGGAGCTCCCTCTGGATCTTGCTGGCGGGCATCGCAAGATAAAACTACCAGTGAATGGTTGACAGGTCAAGTATTCCGCGGGGCTGCCACCGAGACACCTCGCAACAGGCCTCGCGGTTCAGCCGCCAGCGTCCGCTCGCGGGATCGGGTCGACGTAGAGTTTCCCGCCGTCATTCCTGACCGCCAAAGGGCGCAGCGGCAGAGAAGGCTCGGTCGAGCAGGCGCCGGTCAGGAGGTCGTAGCGCCAGGCGTGCCGCGGACAGGTGACGACCGAACCCTGCCGGTGGCCGGCGGAAAGGTCGGCGCCCTGATGGCGGCAGGCGAGCTCGATCGCTGAAATGTTCCCGGCGCCGTCCTGGCGAATGCCGACGGGCCGGCCCAGCAGGTGTCGCACGTGCAACTCGCCGGGGGGGAAGTCGGCGGCTGTCCCGATCCGGATCCAGGTCACGTAAGGGAAGATAGGAGCAAAGGGGGTCCCATGTCACGAACCGGATGGATCGTTGCTGCTTTCGTCGCCGCCCTGCCTGCCGGCGCCGCCGCCGACATCGAGAGCGACCTGCGCTCCGACCTCGTCGGGCGTTACGGTGTGGCGCGAGGCGAGCTGGTCTCGGAGTGCACCGACCACTTCACCGACATGAAGGTCGTGAGCGGAAGGCTCGTCGGCGGCACGGGCGTGCGGTTCGAACGTGGCGAGCTGGTGCGGATCGACAACGTCAACGTCGGCGCGATGGTGGGGCTCGACGTCAATCTGACGCTGGTCGAACCGTTCCGGGTCTCCTGGGAGGACGGCCCGTTCACGGTTTACGACCAGCGCCGATGCCGGGTGCAGCTCAACTTCGAAGTCGCGCGCGACGTGCGCAAGGACCGGCAGAAGGCTCTCGCCGCGGTCGCCGCCGTGCTCGACCTTTTTGACGACGCTGCGGCGGCGAAACAGGCCGGCTGGAACCGGCGCAAGGTCGAGCCGTATCCGAGAGACTGGGAGAAGACCCGGCGGGAGTACGAGGCCTGGAAGCTCACCCAGGTGAACGCGGCGGTGCGCGCCAAGACCGCCGACGTTCTCGACGAGGCGCGCCGGGTGCTCGACTACATGTCCGGCGACGACGAGTATCTGTGGAGCTTCGCCGCCGGCGCCCGCGCGCGCTCGGACTCGTGGAGCTCGTGCGAAGCGATGCTCGAGGCGAACTTCTACAGCACCGGCTCCGGCGGCAAGAGCAGCCGCGGCTGGTCGGACGGCCAGCACGTAGCCTGGGCGAACCACCTCGCCCACGCCCTGCAAAGCTGTTTCCTGGAGGAAGGACGGTAAGGCCCGCACGCCCTTCAACGCATGTTTGCATGACTGCATGATTTCGCAGTAGAATGCGCGCATGACCAGCTTGAGCGAGTCCACGCCGTCCGATTTCGAGATCAAGGTCGTCGGCAAGAGCGGGCAGATCTCTCTCGGGAAGCGGTTTGCGGGCAAGGTGCTCCGGCTGGACCGCCGCGAGGATGGCTCAGTGCTTCTGACCGCAGTGGCGGTCGTGCCCGAGAGCCAGCTCTGGACGGTTGCCGAACCGGATCGCTCGGCGATTGCTCGCGGCCTCGCCTGGGCAGCCTCCACTCCGGCGCGCGCCACGGATATCGCCAGCCTCGAAGCCAAGGCATCGAAGCCGACACGGCGCAGTCGCGCGCGCCGGTCCTGAGACCGTGCAGCTCGATCTCAACAGTCCGGAGTTTCAGACGGTCTTCTTTGGACTCGAAGCGGGCGAGCTCCGCCAGGTTGTCGCGGGCCTCCGCCGGCTGCTGGGGCTGCCGTGGAATGACCTCTATTGCCACACCGGATTCCACTGGGAAGCCATTGATCATCTGAAGGCGCCCAACGGCGCGAAAGTCTGCTCGCTCCGATTGAGCCAGAAGATCCGAGCCGTGGGGTACCGCGATGGGGAGGTTCTCCGCCTCGTTTCGCTCCACCCAGACCACGACTCCGCCTACAAGAGATAAGTCGGGTCTCGGGTGGACCCGAGCTTCGCAGGGCTGCTGGAGGACTACGACAGCCCTTCGTCCGCGCCGAGGAGACCCTTTTCCTTCATCCACTCGGGGTTGAGCTTCGAGAGGTAGCGCTCGCCGGAGTCGGGGAGGAGGGTCACCACCAGCGCGTCGGCGGGGAGCTTGCGGGCGATCTCGCGCGCCGCCCAGGCGGCGGCAGCGCCGGAGGAGCCGGTGAAGACGGCGTCACTCTTGGCGAGCGCGAAGACCTCGTCGTAGGCGATCTGGTCGGAGACCGTGATCACTTCGTCGATGGTCTCCGGCCAGCAGGAGTCGGGCATGTAGCTCTGGCCGATGCCGTCGATGAGGTAGAAGCCGAGCTCTTCCGGCGGCGGCAGGTGACCGTGCTCGTTCCAATAGGCGTAGACGGAACCGACGGGGTCGACGCCGATCGTGCGGATCGCCGGATTCTGCTCCTTGAGGAAGCGCGAGACGCCGGAGATCGTGCCGCCGGTGCCGACGCCGGCGACCCAATGGGTGACCTTGCCGTCGGTCTGGCGCCAGATCTCCGGGCCGGTGGTCTTGTAGTGCGTCTCGGGGTTGGCCGCGTTGTGGTACTGGTTCGGCAGGAAGGCGCCCTCTTCGTCGCGGATGCGCTCGGCCACCTTGTAGTAGGAGCGCGGATCGTCGGCGGCGACGTCCACCGGGCAAATGATGACCTTGGCGCCGTGCGCTTCGAGCAGGCCGATCTTCTCCTTCGAGATCTTGGTCGTCGCCGTGCAGACCAGCTTGTAGCCGCGCAGCACGCAGGCCAGCGCGAGACCGAGGCCGGTGTTGCCGGAGGTCGGCTCGACGATCGTCATGCCGGGCGTGAGCTTTCCTTCACGTTCGGCGGCCTCGATCATCTCGATGCCGATACGGTCCTTGACGCTGGCGCCCGGATTGAAGAACTCGAGCTTGGCGGCGAGGAGGGCCCCTTCCGGGTGGTACCGCCGCAAGGCGACGAGCGGGGTGTTGCCGAGGGTGCCCAAGATGTCGCTGTGAATGTCCATTCTTCCTGCCTTCGGGCGGACGAGGCGTCCGCGGTTGCGAGTTCGGTCCTGGAGTGGATGCCGCGCCAGCCCGCAGAGGGCTTCCGGCAGGCGCGAATCATAGCTTTCGCCGGGCGAAAGCCCAAAGCGAGCCCTTCAGCCTCCGACGAGACGCAGCACCAGCCGGAGAGCAAAGTAGAGCATCAGCGCGCCGGTTGCCGCCTGCGTGGTGATCTCCCAGGCGGGCGTCGCGAAGCGCGCTCCGAGCCGCACTGCCGCGCACAGGAAGAGCGTCCACGCCGCGGCCGCGAAGACGACCGCTCCGGCCAGCAAGAGCGAGGTGCGGAGCGCCGGCGGGCCACCCTCGTGGCCGCCCTGGCTGCCGATCACCGCCAGCCAGAAGGCAACATTCCACGGACTCGACAGCGCCATGGTCAGGCCGAGCAGATAGCCGCCGCGGGCGCCGGCAAAACGCTCTGCCGTTTGCGGCTGCGCCTGGCCGCCACGGCTTCGCTGCCAGGCCCGAAGAGCCCCACGGAGAAACGTCCAGGCAAGAAAGAGCAGCAGCACGAGGCTGACCGCCGCGAGGACTGGCCGGACTGCCGGCAGGCCGGCGAGCGCGCCGGCGCCGCTCGCCACGGCCAGTGCCCAGAGGAAATCGGCGGTGCAGGCTCCGAAGCCCACGGCGGCGGCGGCGGTGAAGCCGGCCGACAGGCCGCGCCGGATCATCTCGGCGTTGACCGGTCCGGGGGGCCAGGCGACCGACCAGCCGAGGAGCAGGCCCGAGACGAGGGTCTGCGTCGCTTCCGGGCCGGTCACTGGGGCAAGACCGGCAGGGAGACGGAGCGGAAGATCTCGTCGGCGTCGACCGCGCGGATCGAGCGCGTGAAGTCGAGGCGCCAGGAGAGACCGTGCCGCCGGCAGAGCTCGGCGCACCGGCTGGCGACCTCGCTCGCCGGCCCCAGGCGGCGCTCGGGGCTCTTCTCGAGCAGCGCGCGCACCAGATCGACCAGCGGACGCGGTATGCGCTCGTCGAAGGAGTCGACGGACGGGATCGGATCGTTGAGCGTCGAGGCGACGATGGAGCGCAGGTTTCTACCGGTGAACGGATAGTGGCCAGAGAGGCAGCGAGCGAGCAGCACCCCGACCGCGAACAGGTCGCACCAGGCGGTCACCGGCCGGCCGCGCAGCGCCTCCGGGGCGAGGAATCCGGGCGTGCCGACGACCGTCTCGCCCGGCTCACCACGCTGTGAGAGGAAGAGCGCCAGGCCGAAGTCGGCGATCTTGATCGAGCCGTCCTGTCCGAGGAGGACGTTGCCCGGTTTGATGTCGCGGTGCACGAGATCGTGGGCGTGCGCCGCCGCGAGCCCTTCGCAGATCGCCTGCGCGAGCGGCAGCACCTCGCGCCACGACAGCTTGCCGCGCTCCTCGAGGTAGCGGTCGAGACCCGTGCCGTGGACGTACTCCATCGCCACGTAGGCCATCTCGCCGACCTCTTCCGCGTCGTAGATCGCGACGACGTTCGGATGCACGATCTGCGCGGCGGCGATCGCTTCGTCGGCGAGACGCGAGGCCGAGCGGCGCTCCTTCTCGCGGGACTCGCGGACCTCCAGATGGATGGTCTTGAGCGCGACGGCACGCTGCAACCGCGGATCCCAGCCGCGAAAGACCGTACCCATCCCGCCGGAGCCGAGGATCTCGAGTACCTGATAGCGGCCCAGGAAGACCTGGTCGAGCGCCGACCGGTCGCGGGCGTTGCGCTCGAGGGCCGCCATCGTGCTGCGCAACTGCGCGACCTCCGAGGGGCCGGTGGGCGTCCCAGAGAGGCCCGCCACGCGGCGTTGTGCCGCGAGCAGGGCGCGCAGCGGCTTCACCAGCAGGCGATAGGCGAGCAGCGAGATCGTCGTCACCAGGGCGAAGGCGAGCGCGATCGCGAGGCTCGTGCGCCGCCGCATCCGGTGGGCCGCGGCTTCGGCAACCGACGCCGGCTGGGTCGAGACGACGATCCAGCGGCCGGATTCGGCGGCCGACCAGGCGCCGACGATCTCGCGCCCGTTGCGATCCCGGAATCGCCCCGATCCGGAGAGCCTGGCCGAGAGCGCCGACTCGAGGAGGGCTGCCGGCAAGGCCTCGACCTCGATCGGAGGGCCGAGGAGGGCCTTCCCGGCGCGATCGAGGAGCAGCAGCCGGGCCTGGTCGCCGAGCTCGTCGGGCGCCAGGGAACGCAGCAAAGGCGCGCCATCGAGCGCGAGGCGCAGCGAGGCCGCGGCGGCAGCGGGTTCCGCGGCGGCCCCGGCGAGCGGCGCGTCGAGGCGGATCCAGGGGTGAAGATCGATCGACCGCAACGCCGCGCCCGCGACGCCGGCGGTGGGCGCGCCGGGCGCCGGCGCGCCGAGCAGGTCGTCGGCGAGCTCGCCATAGCCCTTCTGCTGGACCTTGACGATCAGCCGGCCTGAGGCGTCATAGACCGCCACCGCGACGACCCCGGAAGCGCTCCAGCTGGCGAGCGAATCGCGCAGCCGCTCCTGGCTGCCCGGAGAGGCCGGGTCGTTCACGACTTCGGTCGAAAGGCGGAGCGTGCCGGCGAGCGAGCGCCGCGCGGCGAGGAAGCTGTCGATGGCGTCGGCCGCGGTGCGGGCGGAGACCGTGTGCGTGCGCAGGAGCTGTTCGACCAGTGCCTCGCGGTTGACACGCGCGAGTTGCACCGCGGCCAGCACCACGGGCGCCGTGCCGACGAGCGCGAGCGCGACACCGATCTGGGCGAGCAGGCCCGGCCGGAGCCTGCGGAAGGTGAGCAGCGGGGGCATCGGCCGCGAATCGTAACAGCCGCGGCTGGGCTTCCGCCCGGACTCAGCGCGGCGGATCGAGGTGAGCGAGTGCGGAGTCGCCCATCTCGACGCCGCCGTCGGGGAAGTACTCCCGCCATCGGCGCTCGACCTTGGCCGAGGTGGCCGGATCGACGAAGAGCTCCTCCGGGTACCAAGGCTTCTTGCGGGCGTCGATCAGGATCGGCGGCGTGCGCGCGAGATGGTTGCGCGTGACGCGTTCGCCGGCGGCGTAGAGGTCGGCCGCCGGCTCGAAGCGGGTGAACGTCGTCCACAGGAAGTTCATCGGCGAGGCTGCCGCCCGCCGCGGCTCGTCGGTCAGCACCAGGAGCGGCCAGCCGGCGAAGGCCGGGTGCGCTACGAAGCGGGCCGCCGCTTCACGGTCTTCCGCGTAGGCCGGTCCGCCGACGACGAGGCAACCGGGCGAAAAGACGCGCACGTCGCGGGCGTCGGCGGGAGGGGGGCTCGCCGGGCGGAACTCGCGCGGCAACTCGCGGACCGGCGCTCCGAGTCCGAGCCACACCCCCTTCGACCCGCGGTTGACCTCTGGGCCGGTGTAGTCGAGCGTGTCCATCGCCAGATTGGCGAAGACGAAGAGGTCGGTCTCGGGATGGCTGCGCTCGAGGATGTAGGTGAGCAGCGCCGGAAAGTCGCGCAAGTCGACCTTGCCGTCGGTGACGAAGAGGAACTTGGTCAGCGCGAGCTGGCCTTCGCCGAGAATGCGGAAGGCCGACGTCATGGCCTCTCTGCCGTAGCGTTCGCGCACCACCGCCGCGGCGAGCGAGTGATAGCCGGTCTCGCCATACGACCAGAGGGATTCGACCGCCGGCATGACCAGCGGGAAGAGCGGCGAGAGCAGCTCCTGCAGCAGATCTCCGAGGAAGAAGTCCTCCTGGCGTGGCTTGCCGACCACCGTGGCGGGGAAGATGGCGTCCCGGCGACGCGCCATCCATTCGACTTCGAAGACCGGGTAGTCGTGGCGGAGCGAGTAATAGCCGTAGTGGTCGCCGAACGGCCCTTCCGGTCGCCGGACTCGCGGCGGCACCTTGCCGACGAGGGCGAACTCCGCGCCGGCGACCAGATCGCGGCCGCCGGGAGACTCGCTGCCGCGCACCATGGCGAGGCGCTCGCCGGCGATGAGCGAGGCGAGCAGCAGCTCGGGGAGGTTCTCGGGCAACGGTGCGATCGCGGCGAGCGTGAGTCCGGGAGGGCCGCCGAGAAAGATCGTCGCCGGCAGCGCGGCGGCGCGCGCCTCTGCGACAGCGTAGTGGTACCCGCCGCCCTTGCCGATCTGCCAGTGAATGCCGGTGGTCCGCTGGTCGTGCACCTGGATGCGATACATGCCGAGGTTGTGCCCGTGGCCGTCAGGATGCTCGGTCAGGACCAGCGGCAGGGTGAGAAACGGCCCGCCGTCCTCTGGCCAGCAGGTCAAGGCGGGCAGGCGGTCGAGCCGGACGTCGCGCGTCACCACCTCGGTCACCGGCCCGCGCCGGCGGCGCTTGAGGCCGACCCGAAGCAGCTCTCCGGCGAGGTCGCGGGCGCCCCAGAGCTTGGCCGGAGTCGGCGGCAGGATCTCCTGCGCGAGCCTGGCCAGGCGCGCGATGAGCTGCTGCGGTCGCCGGCCGAAGGCGAGCGCGGCGCGGCGCGGCGTGCCGTAGAGGTTCGTCACCAGCGGAAAGTCGGCGCCGCGGACACGGGTGAAGAGCAGCGCCGGTCCGCCTGCCGCGATCACGCGGCGGTGGATTTCGGCCGCTTCGAGGTGCGGATCGACCTCGGCCGAGATCTCGACCAGATCGCGATCCCGCCGCAGGTCGGCGAGAAAGGACCGCAGATCGGGGAACACAGGCTCGCGCATCGGTTCGGTCTCCGTTGGGATCGTTCGCGGGCTGGCGGCTTCCGGCCCGCCTTCAGGAGGCCGGGCCGCCGAAGGGCATTGCGGTACCGAGCTTGCGCTTCAGGCGGTCTTCGATCCAGTGCGCGTCCCACCACTCGACGGGGCGCACCGGCACGCCGTGGAGCAGGAAGGAGAAGTGCAGGTGATCGCCGCCGGCAAGACCGGTGGCGCCGCTGCGGCCGAGAGGCTGTCCGCGCCGCACGCTCGCTCCCTCTTGCACGGCGATGGCCGACAGGTGGGCGTAGAGACTCATCAGGCCGTAGCCGTGATCGACCACGACGGTATTGCCATAAATCCCGAAGTACTTCGCCAGGACGACGACTCCGTCGTTGGCCGCCGGCACGTCGGCCTGGGCGACCGATGCGAGGTCGAAACCGAGGTGCGTTTGCGTATCGACCTCGCGGCCGCCGTAGACGTAGGAGCGCCGGTCCGCGAAGGAAGACATCACCTGGCCGCCCGGCAGAGCGAGGAACGGCGCCCGCCAGAGGAAACTCTGCGGGCTCGCAGGGGCGAGCAGAGCGAGCTCGGCGGCGTTCTGCCGGCGCAGATCGCGGTTGATCCAGAGGTAGTTGAGGAGGAGATTGCCGGCCTCCGGCGCCTCCGGCGTCTGCGCCAGGATCTCGGTCACGACCTTGGCGAGAAAGCGGTCGTCGAGTTGGATGTCGTCGTTCTTCGGCGGATGCGGAAAGACCTGATCGACGAACGGCATCGTGGTCCGGTTGTCGACCTCGTCGGCAGCGACGAGGCGCACGGCGGAGGCGTCCGCCTGGTCCCAGGGCAGGGCGAAGAGGGCGAAGCGGCTCCCCGGCGATCCACCGGGGAGCGGGAAGCCGGGAAAGAAGACCTCGCCGACTTCGACGCCGTCGCGGACGCTCGACGGGCCGACCTGATAGACCACCGCCTCCGCGCCACCTTGCGCGACGTAGTGCTGGCTCGAGATCAGACCGAGGGCAGGCGGTACCAGCTGCACCGGCAGCACGACTTCGGCCACCGCTGGCGCGCCGTCGCGGAACCAGGCCGGCGCGGCGAGCGCGGTCACCCGCAGAGTCGCCGGGCCGGCGACCAGGGATGGCTGCGCGTTCTTGCCGATGTCGAGCTTCCAGGTCTTCGCGGCGAGGCCGTGGCTCCAGAAGTTCCAACCCGGAGGTGTCGCGAACGACTCGGCGACGAGGACGATGCGGTTGTCCCCCTGCACGAGCTCGGCGTCCACCCTGGAGAAACCGCGCGCCGGTTCGCTCACGTCGATCTCGATCGGCGAGTGGCGCCCGATGGCGTTTCGCTCCGGGCGCAGAGCGACCTTGGGCACCGGGCCGCGGCGCAGGCCACCGAGGAGGACAACGGCGGCTGCGACGAGCAGCAGCAGGGCAAGAAACCAACGCAAGCGGGCACTACGGGTCCGCGTGCGGATCGAATCGGTATCAGGGGCCAGCGGGGCGAGTCGCATCGGGTCTTCGAACTCCAGGAGGCGGTCCGGCGAAGCTCGGCGCCGGTCGTGGAAGGATAGCAGCCGCATGCACCTTCCCCCGCTGCAGGCAGAGCCGCCGCTCGTCGGCGGGATCCTCGTCGGTGGCTCCAGCCGGCGGATGGGTCGTCCCAAGGCGCTGCTGCCCTGGCAAGGCGCGAGCTTTCTCGAGCACATCGCTGCCACGTTGGCTTCGGTGGTGCCGGAGGTGAGCCTCCTGGGAAGCTGCGATGAGCTTCCGGCAACAGTCGCCCGGCTGCCTGCGATCGCCGACGCGGCCGGGATCGGCGGTCCTCTCGCCGGCATTCTCGGAGCGTTCGCCGCTCGCCCGGAGGCCGCATGGCTGGTGGTCACCTGCGACCAGCCCCTGCTTCGTCGCGCGACGCTCGAATGGCTGATCGGAGAACGCCGGCCGGGCGGGATCGCGCTCTTTTCGCGGCTCGTCCCCGGGCGTATCGAGCCTTTCCCGGGCATCTTCGAGCCGGCCGCCCTGGCCGCGCTCGCGGCGCTCGCGGCGACGGGGAAGACGAGTTTGCAGCCGCTCGCCCTTGCGCAGCAGGTGCGCGTCGTGCCGGTGCCGCATGGCCTCGCCGGCACACTGCGCGGGGTTAACACGCCGGAAGAGTGGGCCGAGCTCCGCAGGGCGGCTGAAGTCGAAGCTCCCGAACGCGCCTGAAGCTCGAGCTCCCGGTACAATCGGACCATCGTGGAGTCCAGGTCGTGAATGCGGGCGGATCGGCGCAAGTGCCGATCTTCACTCCCGGCGAGATCGTCGCCGGGCGCTACCGGATCGCGTGTTACCTCGGCCAGGGCGCGGCGGGAGAGGTCTACGGCGTCGAGGACCTGCAACTCGGCAGCCGGGTAGCGCTCAAGGTCCTGCGTCCCGGCACCAGCCGAGATCTGCAGGCGATCGAACGCTTCAAGCGCGAGATCCTGCTGGCGCGACGGGTCAGCCATCCGAACGTCTGCCGGATCTTCGACCTCGGCGCCCATGAGATCGCGAACCGGGAGGAGGGCGGCGTCCAGGCGCTGCACTTCCTCACCATGGAGTGGCTCGAAGGGGAGACGCTGGCGCGTCGGATCCAGGAGGCCGGCGCTTTCGACGAGGGGCCGGCGGTGGCGATCGCGCGCCAGCTCTGCCGCGGTCTCGGCGCGGCCCACGACGCCGGGGTGGTGCATCGCGACTTCAAGAGCTCGAACATCCTGCTCGTGCCCGGACCTGACGGCGAGCGCGCGGTCATCACCGACTTCGGTCTCGCCAGGAGCTCGAACCAGAGCGCCGATGGCGTGACCCTCACCGAGGCCGGCGGGCTGCTCGGCACGCCCGCCTACATGGCTCCGGAGCAGGTCGCTGGTCTCGCCGCGTCGCCGGCGAGCGACCTCTACGCGCTGGGCGTCGTGCTCTACGAGATGCTCTCCGGTTCGTTGCCGTTTCACGGCGAGTCGCCGCTCGAGGTCGCGGTCAAACGTCTGCGCGAATCGCCGACGCCGATCGAGACCTACCGCGCCGGCATCTCGGCGCGCTTCCAGGCGACGATCGAACGCTGCATGGCGCGCGAGCCGGAGGCCCGCTTCGCCAGTGCCGACGCGGCGATCCGCTTTCTCGATCCGCCGACGGTGTTGATCGGCAGCGAGCTCCGAGCTCGCCGCCGCCTGCACCGGGCTCTCCCGTGGGCTCTCGCCGCAGCGCTCGCAGCGCTCGCCCTGCTGGTCTTCAAGGCGCGCTCCGGCTCTTCGCCGGGCACGGCCGGCGCGGACTCGCCAGGCACGGCGACGAGCGCCCTCCCGCGGCGTGCCATCGCCGTCCTGGGTTTCGCCAATGCCACCGGGCGACCGGAGGCGCAGTGGCTCTCTTCGGCGCTCTCGGAGATGCTCACCTCGGAGCTCGCGGCGACCGACGCCGTGCGCGCGGTGCCGGGCGAGGTCGTGGCACAGGCGCGCCAGGACCTCGGCCTCTCGCTGTCGAGCGCCCTCGGGTCGGAGACGCTCGCCCGGCTGCGGCGTATCCTGGGCGCCGATCTGGTGTTGCTCGGCAGCTTCACCGCCCAGGGGGGTGCCGAAGCCCCCTTGCGCGTCGACCTGCGGCTGCAGGCGACCGACGGCAGCTTCACCCGGCCGTTCTCCATCGAAGGCAGCGAGGCGCGGATCTTCGCTCTCGTGCGCGAGGGCGGTGCGAGTCTGCGCCGCGAGCTCGGCATCGAAGCGCTGGCCGCCGCCGCCGTGCCCGCCCTCGAGGTGGCGCATCCGGCGAGCGCCGACGCGGTGCGGCTCTACGCGGAAGGCCTCGAAGCGCTGCGTTCCTTCGAGCCCGGGCGGGCCCGCGGGCTGCTCGAGCGCTCGATCGCCACCGACCCCGAGTTTCCGCTGGCGCGGGCAGCGCTCGCCGCCGCCTGGGCCGATCTCGGCTACGACGATCAGGCACTCGTCGCCGCCAGCGAAGCCCGCAAGCGCTCCGCCAAGCTCTCGCGCAGCGACCAGCTGTGGATCGAAGGGATCGAGCGCCGCCTGTCGCGCGACTGGCCGCGGGCGACCGAGATCGCGGCGACCCTCTGGCGCTTCTACCCCGACGACCTGGAGCACGGCCTGCGCCTGGCGCAGGTGGAGCTCGAAGCGGGAGAGTCGACGGCGGCGCTCGCCACGGTCGGCGAGCTCCGCCGCCTCGCGCCCCCTTCGCGCGAAGATCCGCGGATCGATCTCGTCGAAGCACGCGCCGCGGCCGCGGTGTCGGACTTCCACCGCCAGCTCGCGGTGGCCGAGCGCGCCGGGGCGCTGGCCGAAGCGGCCGGATCGCGCTCCATTCTGGCGCGGGCGCGTTTCGAACAGGCGGCTGCGCAGCGCAAGCTCGGCGACTCGAACCGCGCTGCCCTGCTCTTCGAAGGCGCGCGCCGGCTCGCAGACGAGCTCGGCGACCGCGCCTACTCGGCGATCGTCGCCCAATCGCTGGCGAACCTCGAGCAGTCACGCGGGGATTTCGCGCGCGCCGAGCGTCTGTTCGAAGAGGCCCGCGCGACGTTCGAGACGATCGGAAATCGCCGGCGGGCGGCACGGGTGGAGATTTCGCTCGGGCTCGTCGCTTCCGAACGGGGTGATCTTCGGCGGGCGCAGCGGAGCTACGAGCGCGCCTTCGCCTCCTTGAGCGAACTGGGCGACCGTCGCGGCGCAGCTGCCGCCGCCGCCAACCTGGGCACCATGCTCTACCTGCAGTGGGATCTGGCCGGCGCGGAGGAGCGCCATCAGCAGGCCCTGGCGACGTTCCGGCAGCTCGAGGACCGGTCGCGCGAGATCGTCTCGCTGGCCAATCTCGCGCAGATCCGCCGCGAGCGCGGAGACTTCGCCAGCTCCGGACGCCTCTGGCAGGAGGCACTGAAGCTCGCGCGGTCCACCGGCGATCAGGCCGCGGAGGGAGACGCTCTGCTCGGCCTGGGGGAGGACCGCCTCCTGCTCGGGGATCCGGCGGCAGCGCAGGACCTCGAGACGGCGCGGGCGCTGTTCGAAGCGGGCGGCGAGAGGCCGAAAGCCGCCGCGGTGCGCGTCGTCCAGGCTCGAATGGCACGTGAAGCCGGCGAGCCGGAGCGCGCTTTCGCGGAACTGATCGAGCTCTCGCGGGAGTTCGGCGAGCGCGGTGAGCTCGACGAGAAAGTCCAGGCCGATCTCGAAGCGGCGCGTTGCCTGCTCGCCCAGCGCGGCAAGCGCGAGGCCGCCGCGCAGCTGGTCTCCGACGCGCTCGGAGGAGCCGAAGCCAATCCCGCAGCGTGGCTGCGCCATCTCGGCAGACTGGTTCAGGCGGAGCTCGACATCGCCTTCGGGCGTTTCTCCCGGGCGAGGGCGACGCTCGCCGAAGACCTGGCGCTGGCGGTCGCGGCCGGGCACCGCATCGCAGTCTACGAAGCGCGGCTCGAGGCGCTCGCCGTCGATCGCGCCGAGCGCCTGGCAGGCGCTCCCGCGGCGCTCGCCGCGCTCGCCACGGAGCTGCGGGCTGCCGGCTGTGGCGCGCTGGCGGCGCGCGCCGAGCGTTTGGCGGCGACCGAAGCGCCGTCACCGGGCGGGTGAAACCTCACTCGCGCGTTGTGCAGCGCGCGACAGCGAGTCCGCCCCGGCAGAGGCATCATTCCTTCACCCTCCTTCATTCATCCCCCGCAACGCCGGGGTCGTCAACGACCCCGGCGTTGCCCTTTTTTTCACTTCGTCTTTGCTAGAGTCCGGCGCTCCATGGCCCGCAGCCGGGAGCCTTTGCTCTCTCCAGCCTTCCTCGAGCTCTGCCTGTTCAACTTCGCCGCCTCGGCGGCGGTGTTCGCCTTGCTGCCGGTGGCGCCTTACCGGATCCACGATCTCGGTGGGCCGACCGAAGCGGTCGGCCTCTTCCTCGGCAGCCTGACGTTCGCTTCGGCGCTTTCGGCGCCGTTCACCGGCGCCCTCGGCGACCGGCTGGGCCAGGGCCGGGTGCTGGCCACGGCCGCCGCCGCGATCTCGGCGCTGTTCGCTCTCTACAGCTTCGTCGCCCTCTGGCCGCTGTTCGTCGCTCTAGCCTTCGCCCAGGGGATCTTCTGGTCGGCCCTGCTCACTTCCTCCGGAGCGTACGCCGTGCGGCTCATTCCGGAATCGCGCCGCGGCGAGGGTTTCGCGGTGCACGGGATGGCGACGATCCTGGCGATCTCGATCGCTCCGAGCCTGGGCTTCGCGCTTTTCGCGCTCGGCTGGCGCTCACTTACCGCGGTGCTGGCGCTGGTCAACGCGGCGATCGCCCTGCTCGCCCTGCGTTTCGTCGGCGGCGACGCCGAGGTCTCGCGCCGGGCGGAGCTCGCGCCGCCGGCCGAGCGGCTCGCCAAACCGGTGCTGCGCTTCGCCTTCGGGCTGTTCCTGGTGTCGTTGGGATACGGCGGGCTGACCAGCTTCATCGCCCTGTACACCGAACACCGGGGCGTCGCACCGCGCGGCCTCTTCTTCGTCGCCTTCGCCGGGACGATCTTCGGGCTGCGGCCGTTCGTCGGCCGATGGATCGACCGCGTCGGCGCCTTCGCCGCGCTCCGGCCGTCGATCGTGGCGATCGCGGTGGCGCTCTCCCTGATGCCGCTCGCCGCTACCCGGACGGCCATCGCCGCCTGCGCCGTGCTCTACGGCCTGGGCTTTGCGGCCGTCGGCCCGGCTTTCACCACCTATGTCATCGGCAGGGTCGCGCCCGAGAGGCGCGGCGCGGCTTTCGGAGCCAACATCGCCGCGTTCGACACCGGCATCGGCAGCGGCTCGATTCTCTTCGGTCCGGTGATCGCCCGTGCCGGCTATGCCCCGGCTTTTGCGCTCGCCGCGGTCGCGGCGCTCGCCGCCTGGCCCTATTTCGCCCGGGCGCGACGGCGCTTCGAGGCCGAAACTGCCGGCCTAGAAGAGTGAGGGAAGGCGGCGCGAGGAGCTTTCGCGCATGAGGTCGTAGACGGCGCGGAAGATCTCGTCGCGCGACGGCTTGGAAAAGTAGTCGCCGTCGGAACCGTAGGCGGGGCGGTGCTCGCGGCCGGTGACCGTGACCGGCGGGGCATCGAGCCACCAGAAGCCGCCCATCCGCTCGACGATCTGCTGCATCAGCCAGGCCGAGGCCCCCCCGGGCACGTCTTCGTCCACGATCACCAGTCGCGACGTCTTCCGCAGGCTTTCGACGATCCGGTTCTCGCGATCGAACGGCTGCAGCGTCTGCACGTCGACGATCTCGATCTCGACGCCGCAGCTCGCCAGCAGGACGGCGGCCTCCTCGGCGATCGGGCAGCAGGCTCCGTAGGTGACGACGGTGACGTCGCCCCCCTCGCGCAGGATCTCGGGCACGCCGAGCGGCACCCGGAACGTACCGACGTTCGAGGGCAGGCGCTCCTTGTGGCGATAGCCGTTCAGGACCTCGACGACGATCGCCGGATCGTCGGCCTCGAGCAGCGTGTTGTACATCCCCGCGGCCTGGGTCATGTTGCGCGGCACGCAGAGCCAGATGCCGCGGGTGAGGTGGAGGAGCCCGCCCATCTGCGAGCCCGAGTGCCAGACGCCCTCGAGGCGATGGCCGCGGGTGCGCACGATGACCGGCGCCACCTGGGCTCCGGCGGTTCGCCAGGAGAGCGAGGCGAGGTCGTCGGAGAGCGTCTGCAAGCCGTAGAGGACGTAGTCGAGATACTGGATCTCGGCGATGGGCCGGATGCCGCGCAGCGCGAGGCCGAGCGCCTGGCCCATGATGGTCTGCTCGCGGATGCCGGTGTCGGCGACGCGCAGGGCGCCGTACTTCTTCTGCAGCCCGAGGAAGCCCTGGTTGACGTCGCCCAGCTTGCCGACGTCCTCGCCGAAAGCGACGAGGTTGGGCATCCGGGCGAGAGCCTCGTCGAAGCAGGCGTTCAGGACTTCGAAGCCGTTGAGCACCGGCGAGTCGTCGGCATAGCTGGCGGCGATGGGCGCGACGGCGAGCGGGGAGCGTTCCCCCGCGGCGTAGAGATGCGAGCCGTAGCGCTCTTCGTTGACCAGGCGGTGCTTCTCCGTCCACTCGGCCAGCGCGGCGCGCTCGGGCGAGCGGTCGCCCAAAGTGGCGATCAGGATCTCGTGCGCCGAGGCCTGGAGGTTGCGGTGCAGGACGGGCTGCATGCGATCGAGCGTCGCGATCCGCGACTCGAGGCCGGTGCGGTCGGTGGAGCCCGCTGCCAGACGGCCGGCGAGCTCGACGAAGGTTTTCTTGTCGACGCCGATCGCCTCCTGGTAGGCATCCCAGGCGCGACGTTGCGCGGCACGGGCGGCAGCGGCGCTCTCGGCTTCGATGGCGTCGAGATCACTCTCGCCGGCGAGGTCCTCGGCGAGGATCCAGGCGCGCATCCGGCGCAGGCCGTCGAACTCGACCTCGAACGCCAGCCGCTCGGCGGATTTGTAGCGCTCGTGGCTGCCGGATGTCGAGTGACCCTGCGGCTGGGTGACCTCGGCGACGTGCACGATGGCCGGCACGTGCTCGTGGCGCACCCGGCGGGCGGCCTCGAGGTAGGTATCGATCAGCGCCGGATAGTCCCAGCCGCAGACCCGGTAAAGCTCGAAACCCTCGTCCCCTCCCGGTCTGCGCCGGAAGCCGGAGAGCATCTCGGAGAGATCGGACTTGCAAATCTGGAACTCGTTGGCGACCGAGATGCCGTAGCCGTCGTCCCAGATGGAGAGCAGCACGGCGGCGCGCAGCACGCCAATGGCGTTGACCGCCTCCCAGAAGTGGCCTTCGGCGGTCGAGGCGTTGCCGATCGTCCCGAAAGCGATCTCGTTGCCGCCGCGCGAGAAGCCGGCGAAGTCCTCGAGGCCGGGCAGCTCGCGGTAGAGGCGCGAGGCGTAGCCCAGACCTACCAAACGCGGCATCTGGCCGGCGGTGGGGGACATGTCGGCGGCGCTCTGCACGCGCGTCGTGAGGTCGAGCGGCGAACCGTCGGGGGCGCGCAGGCGGGTGGCGAAGTGGGCGTTCATCTGCCGCCCGGCGGAGGCCGGCTCGCGAACCGGATCGGCGTCGGCGTAAAGCTGGGCAAAGAACTGGTCGAGCGTGAGCTCGCCCACCGCCATCATGAAGGTCTGGTCGCGGTAGTAGCCGGAGCGGAAGTCGCCCGGCTCGGCGGCGCGCGCCATGGCGAGCTGCGCGAGCTCCTTGCCGTCGCCGAAGATGCCGAACTTGCCCTTGCCGGTGAGCACCTCGCGCCGGCCGATGAGGCTGGCGTGCCGGCTCTCCCAGCCGGTCCGGTAGTCGGCAAGGACCTGCTCGCGGGAGAGGGCGAAGGTACCGCCGCGGCTGGATTCGGGGTCGAGGGCAGTGTCGGTCATCGGCCGTCGATCCTATCGGCTCGGAGCGCCGGAGGGCGAGGTCGCGCCGGCGGCCCAGTCGAAGGCGAGGTTGCCGGTGCGGGCGAGGATCGCTTCCCACCAGGCGCGGTGGTCGACGTACCACTGGACCGTCTCCTCGATGCCCCGGTCGAACGCCACGAGCGGCTTCCAGCCGAGCTCGTTCTCGAGCTTCGCCGGGTCGATGAGGTAGCGGCGGTCGTGGTTCGGCCGGTCGGGAACGTGCTCGATCCACTCCTCGGGGCGCTTGCCGAGGAGGCCCAGGACGCGTTCGACGATCGCCAGGTTGGTGACCTCGTTGCGTGCCGAGACGTCGTAGATCGGCAGTAGCTCCGGCCGGGTCGCGGCGTCGTAGGTCACCGGCACCCGCGGCGCGTGGAGGATCGTCCAGATCGCCGCGCAGTGATCGGAGACGTGCAGCCAGTCGCGCATCTGCAGGCCGTCGCCGTACACCGGCACCTTCTTGCCGCGCAACACGTTGGTGATCATCAGCGGCACGAGCTTCTCGGGGAACTGGAAGCGGCCGTAGTTGTTGGCGCAATGCGTCATCGCGATGTCCATGTCGCGATAGGTCTGCATGTAGGCGCGCACGAACTGGTCGCCGGCCGCCTTGGCGGCGCTGTAGGGGGTCTTGGCGTTCAGCGGGCTGCCTTCGGTGAAGAAGGCGGCGTCCTCCGCCAGCTCGCCGTAGACCTCGATCGTCGAGACGTGAAGATGGCGCTTCACCGGGTGGCGGTCCTGCCGGCGGGTGGCCTCGAGCAGCGTCTGCGCACCCAGCGCGTTGGTGCGCGCGAAGGCCGACGGGTCGAGCACGGCGCGGTCGTTGTGGCTCTCGGCGGCGAAGTTCACCACGTAGTCGGGGTGGAAACGCTCGTAGACCTCGAGCAGGCCGGAGAAGTTGCAGATGTCCTCGACGACCAGGTGGGCGCGGTCGCGGACTCCGTCGAGATTCGCTTCATTGGCGGCGAACGACAGGTTGTCGAGCGCTACGACAACGGCCCCGGGCTCGCGCTCGAGGACGTCGTGGACGAAGTTCGAGCCGATGAAACCGCAGGCGCCGGTGACGAGATAGGTGCTCATGGGGGGCAGGGTCCTTGCGTCAGATTTCGGCCGGCGGGACGTACGTCGGCACCAGGCGGGCGCACTCGAGCAACGCCTGGGCGGCCCGCAGGTGGGGCAGGAGCGAAAAGAACGAGCCGCGAACCAGCTTCAGCCCGCCTCCCATCAAGGCGGCGCCCGGTTCGAGCTCGCCGACGAGCAGCCGGAGCCAGACCGCGGCCGGACCGCTCAGGCAGAAGGTCGCACTTTCGAGATCGCCCGGCAGGGCCGGGCGGGCGGCGCGGCAGCTGCCGTGAGCCAGATCGAGAAACAGCCCGCGGCCCGCCTCGAAGCCGGGCGTGCCGTCGGGCTGCAGGGAGAACGCCAACGAGCCCTTCCACGACGCCGCAGCGGCGCGGTAGGGCTCGTTCGCCGCGAGCTCGCGCTCGAGGCGCTCCGCCCATTCCGGTCCGAAGAGCTCGGCGGTGGGCGGAGGCGCGTCGAAGGAGGATGCGTCGGACTTCACTTCGCCGCCGGAACCTCGATGCCCTTGCGCGAGAGCTCGTCGTTGATCACTCGGGCGAGCTCTTCGAAGGGCACGGCACCGTTGATGAAGCGCCCGTTGACGAACAGCGCCGGCGTGCCGGAGACGCCGGCAGCCATGCCGTCCGCCATGTCGCGCGAGACGATCTGCGCCATCGCGCCACCGTCGAGGCAGGCGTCGAACTTGGCGCTGTCGAGGCCGAGCTTCGCCGCCGAGGCCTTGAGATCCGCCACGGCGAGCTTCTGCTGGTCGGCGAACAGGGTGTCGTGCATCTCCCAGAACTTGCCCTGCTCGTTGGCACAGAGCGACGCTTCGGCGGCCTTGGGAGCCTGCGGATGGATGTTCAACGGGAACTGCCGGAAGACGAAGCGCACCTTGTCGCCGTAGATCTCCTTCGCCTGGGCGAGGGAGGGGTTGACGCGGCTGCAGAAGGGGCACTGGAAGTCGGAGAACTCGATGATGGTGATCGGCGCGCCGACCGGCCCGCCCTTGGCCGGCGAGCCCTTCTCGGCGACCTCGGTGCGCGCGACATCCATCAGGATGCGGGTCTTGTACTTGGCACGCAGCGACTTGATGAACGCCTCCTGGACCTCCTGGCCGCGCGTCTGGTTGAGGAACTGCTTGATCTGCGGCGCGATCTGCTCGAGCGGACGGCCCTGGACGCGGGCCTGATTCTCCTGGTACCAGGCGGCAACGTCGGCGTCGGTCACTTCGCCGATCTTGGCCTGGATCTCGGCCTGCTGCAGCGCCAGCACGTCGATACCGCGCGCCGCCGCCTCGGTCTCCATGAGCTTCTGCTCGATCAGGCGGTCGAGCCCCTGCTCGAGGAGCTCCTGGCGCTTCTTTTCGAGCTGCTGCAGCTGCGGCGCGAGCATCGTCTCGAGATCGGCCATCGTCACCGGCTTGCCATCGACCTCGGCGACCGGCGTGTTCTTGTCGGCCGGGGCGGCTGCGGCGGGCTTGGTGGCGGCGCTCTTTTCGCCGGCGCAGGCCGGCAACACGAAGCCGACCAGGCCGAGGAGGGCGAGAGACGCCATGGCGGCCAGGGCGCGAGGCTGCTTCATCGACTGCGGAAAGTCACTCATTGCGGTGGTTCTCCTCTGGTTTTGCTCCGATGGGGCACGGACCGCCGGAATGGCGTTGGGCGGCAGGAATGCAAGTCGAAAGCCAGTCGGGAAGTCTACCCGAGATTCCGCGCCGGCCGCTCGGCTGTAGCGGGCGGCGGATCCCGTAGAATCGGCGGTGCTGCGGCGGCCGATCGCGGCCTGCCGTCTCTGCCGATTCAACGACCGCTCGAAGGAGCCTCCCGATGCGAATCCGATCCTACTGCGCCCTGCTTGCCCTCGCTGTGACCCCCGCTTTCGCCGATACCTGCGAAAAGACCGCCTATGGCGCCGGAGTCACGCTCGCCGAGACGACCTCGATCGCTGCGATCCTCGATCAGCCCGCCGCGTTCACCGGCAAGGAGGTCCGCGTCGAAGGCGAGGTCCACGAGGTGTGCGAGAAGGCGGGCTGCTGGATGGAGATTCAGGCCGCCGAGGGAGGGAAGGTCCTCAAGGTGAAGGTCAAGGACGGCGAGATCGTCTTTCCGTTGACGGCGCGCGGCAAGCAGGCGGCGGCGCAGGGCAAGGTCCAGGACATCGAGATGACGCGCGACAAGTACCTCCAGTACCGCGAGCATGCCGCCAAGGAGCAGGGGGAGAAGTTCGACGCCGCCGCGATCCAGGGCGACGGCCCCTTCCACGTCTACCAGATCGCCGGCACCGGCGCGGAGATCTGCAAGTAGCAGCCTGCGCTCGCCGGGCCGGTTGCCGGGCACGGGGCCCCGCCCGGCGCCCGGCCGGCCGCGGTCAGAGCCGCCAGGCGTAGCCGAGCTTGAGGAACAGGGTGCGACTGGCGCGCGTCAGGTCGACCGAGGGCGTACCGAAGGCGGTATCGGAGTAGCCGGCAAAGAGCACCGTCTGTGGATTGAGCTTGTAGGAGAAGAGGAGCTGGTTGAACAGCTCGCGGCTCTGCGATTCCACCTCGTCGACATAGAGCTCCGGCCGGCGATGAATGTCGACGTACTGACTCACCAGACGGACGAAGGTCCGCAGATTGAACTGGTAAGTGGCTCGCAGCTCGACGATCTGGGCGGTGAACAGCCGTTCGCCGTCGACGTCGAGGGCCTGGTAGCGGTCGTCGACGGTGAGGCGGAGATGACGCCCGAGGTCGAACCGGACCCCAGGCGAGACCGTCACGCCCTCTGCCGGGCGAGCGTGCACGAAGTCGATCTCGTCGCCGACCGTCCCCTCGACGTAGAAGTAGAAACTTCCCGTAAGGTGGGCCTCGCCATAGAGGTTGAGGTAGGTCTGGTCGAACTCTTGACCCTGGAAGAGCTTGGTCCGCCGCCCGGGCGACAGGTTGAGGAACGACTGCCGCGGACCGTTGGCCTGCCACCAGAACTCGATTTCCCGCTCGAGAAGATTCCCGGACTGATCGTAGGTCTCGTCGTAGTCGCCGCCGATCCGCATCTGGTCGTACCAGTGAGCGCCGTCGCCGTTCCAGATCCGTTCGAGCCCGAGCACGCCCTTGCGGTAGTCGACCTGAGGCTCGAAGCCGAGGTCGGCACGAAAGTCCCGCGCGTAGTCGCTGCCGCGGAAGTAGCCGAACCAGTCCTCGCTGGTGTAGTCGTAGGCCAACTCGATCGCATGGCCGTCGATCTCTCCACTGGGCTGATCGTGGGCGGCGGCGAACTCCTCGGGGTAGATCGTCCGTGACGCCATGGCCTCGACTTTCAGCCGATGGCGATCGCCGATGCGGAAGGAGCTGTCCATACCCAGGAGGCGGTTGTGGTAGCCGTCGCCCTCGCGGCCAGCATAGAGCACGCCGATCGTCGAGGTGCCGAGGATGTCGCGGCGGTAGCGCGCGACCGTCGACGTGTTTTCCTGCTCGAGCGCCGCGAGGTCGCTGCCCTCGCTGCCGGGGAGCAGGAGATTCGTCGTGCGGTCGCCAGCGACGATCAGGCCGACGGCGTTCTTTCCCGGCTTGCCGATTAACTTCGCTCCCCAGGACGGATCGGCGATGTTCCGGGTGTAGACCGCGTTGACCTGGGTGGAGAAGTAGTCGGCTCCTTCGAGGAAGAACGGCCGCTTCTCCGAGTAGAAGAGTGCGAACTGGTTGTTCACGTCGAGCTGGGCGGCGTCGGCTTCCACTTGGGAAAAGTCCGGATTCACGGTGCCGAGCAGCGTGAGGTCCGGGGTGACTCCCCAGCGAGCGGTCAGCCCGAAGTCGGTCGGATCGTCGACTTTCTCGAACGAACCCTGGGGAAACGGCTCCCGCCGGTCGGTGCGGCTGGCGGTGAAGGTCGGATCGAGCTCGAAGTCCCTCCCCGGGCGGATGCCCTCGAGGCCGTCGAGCTTCGATTCCTGGCAGAGATAGCAGTTGCGGCCGCGTTCGATCGGGTGATCGCCGAGGTTGCGCCGCTTGTCGCGCGGGTGAATGCGGACCGCGCCGATACCCCAGGTGCTGATCCCCTCCGGAAATCGCAACGAGGAGAGCGGAATCGCCGCCTCGACGACATAGCCCTCGGGCGTCAGCCGGCCGGCCGAGTCCCAGAGGGTGTCCCACGACTCGTCTTCGGTGCCGGTGACGTCGTCCTGGATGAGATCCATCTGTACGCCCAGCGGATTGACGAAGAACTCGAAGGCGCGGCGCTCGTCGTTGAAAGTGTCGAGCACCAGGCCGATGAAGTCGTCCTGATAGGCGCGGTCGCGGTCGGTGAAGCGGGCGCGGATCTTCTCCGGTTCAGGGTCGTACGCCTTGAAGGCGAAGTAGAAGTTGCGGTCGTCGAAGGCGACCCATCCTTCGCTCCGTACCGGCGGCGGGACGTTCTCTCCGGGGCGGGTCTCGTAGGCGAGCTCGAAAGTCGGCGCGCCGGCCCACGCGGCCTCGTCGAGCACACCGTCCACCGCTACCGGCGCTGTCGTGCGGAAGGCCGTGTAGCGCCGGCGCTCGCTCGTGCCCTGGGTCGAGTCGGGCTCTTCGCCCATGGCGCCGCAAGGGGCGAAGCCGGCGAGCAGCAAGCAGCCTGCGATGGCGAAGAGCGATCGCCGGCGGTCGTAGCGCGCAGGCCGGCCCGAAACGGCGGCGGCACGGAGGCGCACTGCTGATGCAAGAGCAGGGTCTTTGCAGTCGACTTGTCGCACTGGCTTCCTCCTCGTGTCCGGCGCTCGACGAGTGGTACGTGGAAATCTCCGCGCGGTTACGCGGCCGAGCTGTTCCCCGACATTGACCTGTGCCAGCCGTGGCGCTCTATGCTTGTCGCCTGCCATGAAGCGCCTTCCGGCGACCGCGGTCGTCTTCCTGCTGGCCCTGGGCCTCTATGCGGCGACGACCCATCGGCGGGTCTTCATCGCCGGCAACGATGCTTCGCGGTGGGCGGCGATCGAAGCGCTGGTGGACTACGGCACGGCGAGCGTCGAGCCGTCGCGCTTCGCGGCCAACATCGATCGCATCCGCATCGACGGGCGCGACTATTCGAACAAGCCGCCGCTGCTGTCGCTCGCCGGGGCGGCGATCTACGCCGGACTGCAGGCGCTGGCCGGCTGGAGGCTCTCCGGGCCGGGGGCCGCGAACGTGCTCTATTGGGTGACCCTGCTGCTCGTCGGAGTGCCGAGCGCCTGGCTCGCGGCGCAGTTCTTCGCCGCCGTGCGACGGTTTCGCGACCTCGGCCGGACCTGGCCGTGGGTGCTCACGGGGGCGCTTTCGGCAGGGACGCTGGTTTTCACCTTTTCGACCACGCTCAACAACCACACCGTCGCTGCCGCCCTGCTGTTCGCCGCCTGCGTCGCGGCGCTCGACGGGCGAGGCCTGGCAAGCGGCCTCGCAGTCGGCCTCGCGGCTGCCGTCGATCTTCTGCCCGGGATCGGGCTGGCGCCGGTCTTCGCCTGGATGCTGCTGCGGGGGGCCCCGGTCCGCGCGCTCCGTCGCTTCGCTGCGGGGCTCGCCGTCTGCTCGGCGGTGGCCGCGGCTGCCAACTTCGCGACCCACGGCTCGCTGCTGCCGGCGAAACTGGTGCCGGGAGCGATCGATCTGTCGGCACAGGCGGGTCCTTCGGCCGGGGGAGTGGTGCTGCCGCAGAACGCGACCTACCCCCTGGAGATTCTCTTCGGGGGGCACGGGCTCTTCGCGGTCTCGCCAGTGCTGCTGTGGGGGGCCTGGGGGCTGGCTTCAGCCTGCCGCCGGTCGGCAGCGCTGCCCTTCGGGCCGCCGGGGGACGCCGCGGTCTGGAGAGTCCTCGCGTGGGGCCTCCTGCTGCAGTTCGCCGGGCACGCGGCGCTCGCCGGTTCGTACGGCGGCTGGTCGTACGGCTACCGGTACCTGCTGCCGGTGCAGCCCCTGCTCCTCCTGTGTGCGCCGCTGGTGCTCGCCGGGGGGCGCGCCCGCTCGCGCGCGATCTTCGCCGCCGTCCTGCCCGTGTCGATTCTCTGCGCGGCGCTCGGGGCTTTCAACCCCTGGCCGCCGGCCTACGAGCAGGCGTCGTCCGGGCATCCGGTCGCGCGTCTGGTGCACAATCCCGTCGCCGGCAACGCCGCCGCCTGGTTGGCGGCGCATGCCCCGTCGAGTGCCCTGGCCGGGTGGACCGCGAACCGCTTCGTCAGTTCCGACAAGCTGGAGCAACGGCGCTATTTCGCGCTCTTCTTCGGCAGCAAAGGGGATCTCGCCACGATGAGAAAGTTCGCAGATTGACCCGCCGCGACAGACCGGGTGCCGCGGCGCCGCCGAGCCCGACCGAGACGAAGCGGGCGCGGCTGCTGCCGGCTTCCGTACTCTTCTTTGGCGACCGTTTCGCGGCGCTCGACAAGCCGGCCGGCCTTTCGCTGCGCACCTCGCGAGCCGATCCGCACGGCGCGGCGCGCGGCCTGGTCGAGGCGTTGCGCTTTCGCGATCGGGAGCTTTTCTCGGGTCGTGAACCGCAGCTGGTGCATCGTCTGGACGAGTCGACGAGCGGCGTCGTGCTGGTCGCCCTCGACGTCGACATTCACCGCGACCTGGTCGGCCGCTTCGCCTCGCGCCAGGCGGAAAAGCGTTACCTGGCCCTGGTCTGGGGGCATCCGAAGCCGGCTGCGGGCCGCTTCGAGGAGCGGCTGGGCCCCGACAGGAAGGACCGGCGGCGCATGAAGGTCGATCCGGAGGGCCGCCCGGCGCTGACCGAGTACCGGACGCTCGCACGCGCGGCGCACGTCGCCCTGGTCGAGCTCACGCCGCGCACCGGCCGGACGCACCAACTGCGGGTCCATCTGGCGGCGGCCGGACATCCGATCGTCGGCGACGACCTCTACGGCGGACCGCGCGAGCTCGGGGTGCGGCCATCGGCGCTGCGCCGCGCCCTGACGCCGGGACGATCGCTGTTGCATGCCTTTCGCCTCACCATCCCCGGTCTCGAGCCGGAGTCGTTCGAGGCGCCGCTGCCGGCGGACTTCGCCGTCGCCCTGGCCGCCTGCCGAATCTCCCCTGACGAAGTGCTTGCATTTCCGCTCGCGCCATGAGACACTGCGCAGCACTACAAGTCGGACACAGCTCCTCCCTCCCCCATTTGATCCAGCACATCCAATACCTTTCTATTTTTGAGGTCCATCGCGGACCTCGCATCAGCGCTCCGCAAGTGCGGCGCGCGACTTATCCACATGCAGTTGCAGCAGGGAGTCACGCATGACCGAACAGGGCACAGTGAAGTGGTTCAACAACGAGAAGGGCTTCGGTTTCATCTCGCGCGAGAGCGGTCCGGACGTTTTCGTCCATCACACCGCGATCACCGCCGAGGGTTACCGCTCCCTGAACGAGGGCGACCGGGTTTCGTTCGAGGTCGTCGAGGGCCAGAAGGGTCTGCAGGCCCGCAACGTCGTTCGCATCTGAGCCGCTGTCGCGAGAAGAGCAGATTGAACTGATGACGTTCATCCTGGCAAACCGGCTGGTTGCGGTGCGCCGTGCAGATATCGTTTTCGTCGGCCCGAGGCGGGCCGGTGGCAAGGTCGGTCCCGAAGCGGGATCGAGCATCATTAACCCAGTAGGTGTAAGGAGCAGGGCATGACCGAGCAGGGCGCAGTCAAGTGGTTCAACAACGAGAAGGGGTTTGGCTTCATTTCGCGTGAGAGTGGCCCGGACGTTTTCGTCCACCACACCGCGATCCTCGCCGAGGGATATCGCTCCCTCAACGAAGGAGACCGCGTCTCCTTCGAAGTCGTCGAGGGCCAGAAGGGCCTGCAGGCGCGGAACGTCGTCCGCATCTGACGCAGCCCCTCACTTAGATTTCCATCGATCGCCCCTGCCGCTCGCGGCAGGGGCGTTTTTTTGTGTGCGTCAGGCGGTGACGCGGACGACGACGACGGTGAGGTCGTCCTGGAGCTCGTTGTCGCCGCGGAAGACGGCGAGGTGGGAGAGGACGGCCTGCTCGACTTCGCGCGGGCGGGGGTCTCGCCTGGCGGCGGCAGCGAACGCCTCGACCAGGCGCTGCTCGCCGAACGGCCGGCCGCGGGGATCGGTCGCCTCGAGCAGGCCATCGGTGACGAACAGCCAGAGATCGCCGGGCTCGAGGGCTTCGTCGCGCTGCGGGAAGGCCGGAGGAAGACGCGTGCCGAGAGGCGGCGAGCTCGCTTCGAGAATCACCACCTGTCCGGTCGCGGCGCAGAAGCGCATCGCCGGCGGATGCCCCGCCGTGACCACCCGGACCTGCTGCGCGGTGCGGTCGAAGAGCGCGACCACCAGGCTCATGAAGAGGCGCGACACGCCGCTGTCGCGTACCAGCAGGTTCAGCCGTTCGACCACCGGAGCCGGCTCGGCGAGATCGCTGCGCAGCAGATGCAGGCCCGCCCGGACCCCGGAGAGGAGCAGTCCGCTCGCCACGCCGTGGCCGGCGACATCGCCGACGACGACGGCTACGCGGTCCGGATCGACCGGAAGGAAATCGTAGTAGTCGCCGCCCACTTCGGTTGCCGGCAGCGACATTCCCTGGAGCTCGAGCCAGCCGACTTGCGGCGCCGAGGAGGGCAGCATGGCGAGCTGAATGGCGCGGGCATCTTCGAGCTCTTCGCGCATGCGCGAGCTCTCCCGCTCGCGCGACGAAGCGACGCTCCATTCGGCGACGAAGCGGCCGGTCTGCCGGCGCGTGATCGCCCATCCGGCCCAGGCGGCGAGCGCGTTGATCGTCGCGATCCCCAGGAACGGACCCCAGAAGGAGTCCGGCGCCTCTTCGAGTCCGCCGACCAGGATGCGGATCCCGGCGATGCCGGCGGCTCCCACTGCGAGGAGCGCCGTGTCGCTGCCGCGCAGGCGCAGCAGCAGCAGGAGCAGCGGGCAAAGGAAGGTGGCGGCCAGCATCACCATCGGGAAGAGCGTGGTGATCGCCAGCCAGAGCGTGAATCCCGCGGCGAGGAAGGCGAGGAGCAGAGGCTGGAATCCCTGGCGGCGACGTTCCCGGCGCAGACCGAGAATGCCGACGATAAGCAGACCCAGGGCGACCGCCGCCCCGCCGGCGCGCAGCAGGTCGCCGCGGCTGAGCCCGACGATCGTCATGACGAAGGCGATCGGTCCGAAGCCCCACAGCAGCGGCCTCACCGCTGCGGCGTTACGTTCGTCGCGCCAGCGCTGCAGGGCCTCGGCCCGCGGCAGCGTCGCCAGCTCGTGAAGCGGGAGGGTTCGCAAGGCGCCGGCTACTGAGGCGCTCCGGGCGAAGCGCTCGCTGGCGCCGGCGGATCCCAGGAGAGCGTCGTTCCTGCGGGGAGCTTCTCGATCCGTGCGATACGCGCGATCTCGCTGGGATCCTCCCAGCGCATCTCGAGGGTGAAGGCGATGCGGTCTCCCGGGGCCAGGCCCGCCAACGCCGTGGGCGGCAGATCGGCCGAGAGCGTGAACGGCATCGTCATCGCCTCCATGCCGACGACCTTGCCGCTCGCGTCGCGGAAGTCGGGTACGGCCTCGTGGCGGAGCGCGATATCGCGCCCTCCGGGTGGCGGAAGACGGACGATCTCGCCGCGCATGGCGTAGCTGTCGGCTGGGCGGGCCGGAGCTGCCGGCGGCCGGTTGCAGGCGGCATGGCAGAGTGCGGCGAAGGCCAGGCAGGAGAAGAGCAGGCGCGACTTGGGGGCGGACGGGAGCATGCCGCAAGACTATCAACTGTCGGTCGCGGTTTCGGACAACGGGTACGACGGCGTCTCTGCTCGGCTAGACTGATCACGTATCAGCAGGAGGCGGGAGAGCGAAGGGATGCGGGGTCACTACATCGTCTGCGGACTGGGAATCGTCGGCTACCGGGTCGTCGAGCTGCTGCATCGCCTGGGCGAGGAGGTCCGAGTGGTGACGCTCTCCGGCCACGACGACCGCATCCAGGCGGCGCGCGCCGCCGGCGTGGAGGTGGAAATTGCCGACGCGCGCGATCCGAACGTCCTGCGGCGGATGGGGCTCATGGAGGCGCGCGCGCTCGTCGTGACGACCTCGAAGGACGTGCTGAACGTCGAGATCGCGCTCGATGCGCAACGGATGCGGCCAGATCTGCCGATCGTCATGCGGCTGTTCGACCAGAACCTCGCCCGGCAGCTCGAGTCGGCATTCCACATCCGGCGAGCGCTGGGCATGGCGACGGTCGCCGCGCCGCGAATCGCCGCCGCCGCCACCGGCAGCGAAGTTCTCGGCCGATTCTCGTTCGACGGCGACGAGCTGGTGGTCGCGGCGCTGGAGGTCTCCAGGCATGCCGATCTGGTGGGGCGACGCCCGCAGGATCTCGCCGCCGCCAACCTGAGGCTGTTGACGCGCGGAACGCGATCTCACCGGCGGCGGGACGACGGCGAAGCGATCGCCGCCGACGAGGCGCTGCTCGTGCTCACGACGCAGGCCTCCTGGGATGCGCTGCCCGGCAACGGTCTGCCCGGCGCCCGTTCGACCGCAGACCGTCCCTCCCGGCTGCGTGCCGGCCTCGCGCGCCTCTGGAGCGCCTGGACCGGAGCCTCGAGTGGCCTCAAGGCGGTCTTCGCCGTGCTGGTTTCGCTCATGTCGATCAGTGTCCTCGTTTTCCGCTACGGCATGGGCCTGTCGCTCGTCGACGCGATCTATTTCATGGTGACCACGCTGACGACGACGGGCTACGGCGACATCTCGGTGAAGGACCAGGCCGTCTGGCTGAAGATCTACTGCTCGTTGATGATGCTCCTCGGCTCGGCGACCATCGCCACGGTCTACTCCCTCATTACCGACTGGATCGTCACCGCGCGCGTGCGCGAGTTGCTCGGCCAGGTGCCGGTGCCCGAGACCGGCCACGTACTCGTCGCCGGCCTCGGCAACGTCGGCTTCCGGGTGGTCGAGGAGCTGCGCGCCGCCGGCGTTCCGGTGGTCGTGCTCGAGCGCAACCGCGAGAGTCCGTACTTCGGCGGCATGCAGCAGGGGGTGCCGCTGGTGGTCGGCGACGCGCGCCTGGTCTCGGTGCTGGAGCAGGCCAACATCCACGGCGCGCGCAGCATTCTCGCCGTCACCGGCGACGACGCGGTGAATCTCTCGATCTGCCTGACGGCGAAAGAGCTGAGCCCCAAGACGCGCTCCGTGGTGCGGCTCTTCGACGCCGAGTTCGCGCGCAAGGTCGAGCAGAGTCCGCTGATCGACGCGGCGCTCGGAGCGTCGCGCATTGCGGCCCCGAAGTTCGTCGCCTCGGCGCTTTATCCTGGCGTGTTGAAGGCGTTGCCGGACGGCGACTCCCTGTGCATCCTGCTGGCCGGAGACGCAAGGCTCGACCTGCGCCCCGAGGATCGCCCGCAGGTCGTCTGGGAGGGGGGGCGGCCGGCGTTCGCGGGCGACCCCAGCGGGCGCCGCCAGATCGTGCAGATCTTCCGGCCGTTCGTCGCGCCGTGGGAAACCGGCGGGATCGTGAGCTGAGATGGAGGAGCCGATGCGTCACCTGACGGACGAGCTGCGCGCGCTGCCGCGCGACCAGCAGCACGAGCGCCTGCGCGAGCTCGTACCTGCGCTGTCGCTCGCCGAGCGCTTCGATCTTCTGCACCGCCTCGGTGTCTACCACCACGCCGAGTCGCTGTCGGGCGCCGCCTCGACGCTGGACGAAACGGCGCGGCTGCGGGCAGCGCTGCCCGAGTGGATCGCGGCGCACGCCGTGGACTCGATCCTCGACATTCCGTGTGGCGATTTCCACTGGATGCAGCGGGTGGAGTTCGCCGGCCACTACACCGGCGCCGACATCGTGCCCGGAATCGTCGAGCGGAACCGCCTCGCCTACGCCTCGGATCGTCGCCACTTCGTCCAGCTCGACGCCACCTCGGATCCTCTGCCGGCGGTCGATCTCGTCGTCTGCCGCGATCTCTTCGTGCACCTCGGCAACCGCGACGTGCGCGCGGTGCTCGGCAACCTGGTCGCCAGCGGATCCCGGCTGCTGGTCACGAATCACTTCCTCGATCGCACGGAGAATCCGGACATCGAGTCCGGCGACTTCCGGCCGATCAACCTCTGCCGCGCTCCGTTCGGCCTGCCGCAGCCGATGGCCGCGATCCGCGAAGAGAGCGCTCTCGCCGAGGGGCTCTTCCGCGACCGCGCGATGGCCCTCTGGCGCCTCGCGGACATCGCCCGCGCCCTCGCCGGCTGAAGCTGCAAGAGTTCGCCGCTGCTAGACTGACGAGATGCACCGACCCTCGCGCTGGGGCAAGGACTCGCCCAACACCGAGGAGCGGAGCTTTCTCGAGGGCCCGTCCTGGCGGCTCACCGAGCTCCGCCGGCTGCTCCGGATCTTCCTCGAGTTCCTGCGCGGCTTTCGCCAGCTGCATTTCGTCGGTCCGTGCGTCACTGTCTTCGGCTCGGCCCGGTTCCCCGATGGCCATCGCTACTACCGGCTCGGCCAGGAGGTCGGCAGGCTGGCAGCCGAAGCGGGCTTTACCGTGATGACCGGCGGCGGCCCGGGCATCATGGAAGCTGCGAATCGAGGTGCGCGTGAGGCCGGCGGGCGCTCCGTGGGCTGCAACATCGAGCTGCCCTTCGAACAGAAGCCCAATCCCTACCTCGACTTCTTCCTCGAGTTCCGCTACTTCTTCGTCCGCAAGGTGATGCTGGTCAAATACTCGTACGGCTTCGTGGTGTTGCCGGGAGGATTCGGCACTCTCGACGAGATCTTCGAGACTGCGACCCTCATCCAGACCGGCAAGATCCCCGGATTTCCGCTCGTTCTCGTCGGCAGCGAGTACTGGAAGGACCTCTTCGAGCTGCTGCGAGACCGGATGGTCCAGGAAGGCACGATCGAAGCCGCAGATGTGGACCGGCTACAGCTGACCGATTCGCCGGAAGAGGCTGTGCGGATCATCGAGCAGCACGCGCGGGAGGTCGCCCACCTGCGGCTGGTGCCGCGACCCCGGCGAGTTCTGGGTGAACACGGAGCGCCGGCAGATCGCGACGCTCCGGTGCCCGAGCCGCCCGCCTGAAGGTGCCGGCCGTGTCGAGCCCGGCCTCAGGACCTTTCGAAGCGGCGCTCTCCGCCCTGCGCGACCGCCTGGGCGATCGCCTCGCCGCCGAGCGGCGGCTCCCGCCGGAGCCCGCGCGGCTCGCCGATCTCGTCCCGCCGCCGCCGCAGGCGATCGTCAGTGCGCTGGCCGCCCAGGGCATCGACCGTCTCTGGTCGCATCAGGTGGAGGCGATCGGCGCGGCGCGCGTCGGCCAGAACGTCCTCGTGACGACCGCCACCGCTTCCGGCAAGTCGCTGGTTTTCCAGTTGCCGGTGCTCGAGGAAGCGCTGGCCGGCGGGCCGGGGCGCGCGATCTTCCTGTTTCCGCTCAAAGCGCTGGGGCAGGATCAGCGCGGCAAGCTCCTGACCCTGGCCCAGGCCGCTGGCCTCGGAGCCGACGAGTTCTCCTGCGAGATCTACGACGGCGATACGCCGCCCGCCAGACGCACCGCGATCCGGCGCTCTCCGCCGCAGGTGCTGGTGACGAATCCCGACATGCTGCACCTCGGGATCCTCGCCCATCCGGGGAACTGGTCCGCGCTCCTCGCGAACCTGAAGTGGATCGTGCTCGACGAACTGCATGTCTATCGCGGCCTTTTCGGCGCGCACTTCCATCATGTCCTGCAGCGCCTGCTGCGGTTGGCTCGACTGTTCGGCGCGCGGCCGGCGATCATCGCTTCATCGGCCACCGCCCAGAATGCGCGCGAGTTCGCCGAGCTCCTGGCCGCAGAGCCGTTCGTCGAGGTCACCGGCTCGGGCGCGCCGCGCGAGGCGCGACGGATCTTCCTGGTGCGCCCGGAGGCGAGCCCCTACACGCTGGTGCTCGATCTCCTGACGACCCTGGTCGGCTGCGGGCAGAAGACGATCGTGTTCACCAAGGCGCGCCGGATCACCGAGCTGCTCTACGGCTGGCTGCAGCGCAAGGACCGCTCCCTGGCGCGCCGCGTGGCCTGCTATCGCGCCGGCTTCCTGCCGGAGGAGCGCCGCGAGATCGAGGCAAAGCTCCTCTCCGGCGAGCTCGAGGCGGTGATCTCGACCTCGGCGCTCGAGCTCGGCATCGATATCGGCGGCCTCGACGCCTGCGTGCTGGTCGGCTTCCCCGGCAGCATGATGGCCACCTGGCAGCGCTCGGGCCGCGTCGGGCGGCGGGGCAGGGAGTCGCTCACCGCGCTCGTCGCGCTGCCCGACGCGCTCGACCAGTATCTGCTCGAACATCCCGACGAACTGCTGGCGCGGCCTTGCGAGCCGCTGCTCTTCGATCCCGAGAACGAGCCGGTGGCGCGCGTCCATCTCGAATGCGCCGCCGCCGAGAATCCCCTGTCCCGGGTCGACGATGCGCGCTACCTCGAGCGTCACGCGGCGGTAGTGGGCGACCTGCTCGGCGCCGGAACGCTCGCCGAGCTGCCCGGCGGCGGCGGTATCGTCGCGCGCCGGCGCCGGCCCCAGCGCGACCGCAACCAGCGCGGCAGCGGGGCCACCTTCGTCCTGGTCGATCGGAGCCGCGGAACGACGATCGGCACCCTCGACGGCGCGCGGGTTTTCAGCGAGGGGCACCCGGGAGCGGTGTATCTCCATCACGGGCGGCAGTACGAGGTCGCCGAGCTCGATCTCGACCGCCGGCGGGTGGCGGTGCAGCCGACGGACGTCGACTTCTTCACCTCGCCGCTGTCGCGCAAGGAGACCGAGATCCTCGAGGTCCTGGAGACGCGGACGGCTGGCGGCCTGGACGCAGCTCTCGGCCGCCTGCGCATCACCGAGCAGGTGACGGGCTTCGAGCGCAAGCGAACCCAGGGGCAGGAGGTCATCGACCAGCAGCCGCTCGAGCTGCCGCCGACCGTCATGGAGTGCGTCGGGCTCTGGTTTCGTCTGCCGGGCGAGATCGTCGAGGAGATCACGGCGAAGGGCCAGCATCTCCTCGGCTCGCTGCACGCCGCCGAGCATGCGACGATCGGGCTCTTTCCGCTGCTCGCGCTCTGCGACCGCAACGACCTCGGGGGCATCTCTCTCGCGTTTCATCCACAACTTCAAGGCGCCGGTGTCTTCGTCTACGAGGGGCATCCCGGAGGCATGGGGATCGCGAAGAAGGGCTTCCGCGAGCTCGAGGTCCTGCTCGCCAAGGTCCGCGATCATGTCGCGACCTGTGCGTGCGAAGACGGTTGTCCGAGCTGCATCCAGAGCCCGAAGTGCGGCAACGGCAACCGCCCGCTCGACAAGCGCGGCGCGGTCGATCTGCTGAGGATGATGCTCGATCCCGCGCGCCCCACGGGACCGCTCGGGCGGACTCCGATCGCGGTCGCGCCGGCTCCCGAAGTTGCGCCTCCGGCGCGGAAGCCGCCTGCGGGAAGGAAAAAGGCCCCAGTAGCAGCCTCTCTTTACCGAAAGAGTGCTCTGTCGGACGAAGCCGTCGCCGGCGCGGAGCGCGCCGGTGGCGGCGCCGCCACGACCGCGCGCGGGACGAAGGGGACGATCCTCTTCGACATCGAGACGATGCGCTCCGCCGCCGAGGTGGGAGGATGGAACAAGGCGCACCGGATGGGGATCGCTCTCGCCGTCGTCTGCCACCTCGAGGAGGGGAGATTCGAGACCTTTCTCGAGCCGCGCGTCGGCGAGCTCGCCGCGACGCTCAAGGCGGCGGGCCTGGGGATCGGATTCAACAGCCGGCGCTTCGACTACGCGGTGCTCTCGGGCTATACGGGCGAGGACTACTCGCGCACGCTGCCGACTCTCGACCTTCTGGACACGATGGTCGAGCGCCTCGGGAAGCGGGTGAGCCTCGATCACCTCACCAAAGAGACCCTCGGCGCGGGCAAGACTGCCGATGGGCTGCAGAGTCTGCAGTGGGTCAAAGAGGGGCGATTCGACCTGATCGAAGAGTACTGTCGCCGCGACGTCGAGCTTCTGCGCGACCTCTACCTCTTCGGGCGCCGCGAAGGCCATGTCTGGATCGCCGATCGCACCGGCCGGGTCCGGGTCGAGGTCGACTGGTAGCTGGGCGGAGGCGCTTCAGCCGAGCTCGAGGTCGGTGAGGGCGAAGCGGCGGTCGTCGCAGAGCAGCGGCTGGCGCGCAAGCCGAGCCGTGGCGTAGGTGAGGCAGTCTCCGAAGTCGAGCGCCGCCCGGTGCTGTCCCTGACCGAAACGCTGATGCGCCTCGAGCGCGGCGCGAAAGTGTGCGTCCGAAAACGGCACGATGGCGAGGTCGAACTCCTGGACGAAGCGGGCGAGCATCCCGTGGACGTCCCGCCCGGCTTCGCGCGCCAGCAGCAGGCTCGCCTCGGCGAGCGTCGGCGCGCCGATACCGGCGGCGGGCGCGCCAGCGAGAGCGTCGATCAGCCGCTCGCAGCCTGCTTTGCGAAGGAAGATCGACGTGACGGCAGAAGCATCGACGATCACGCCGGAGGAGACCTGGACCGCTGTCGGGGTCAGTGCTTTTCGAGGCGGCGGCTGGCCGAGCGCGCGCGAATGACCGACCAGACCTCGCGCTCGAGGAACGAGCGCAGCTCGTCGGCCCGGTTCTCCCGCACCACCTGGAAGGCGAGGCGCTGCTTGCGCTCTTCGAGCGCGCGGCGGATCGCTTCGGTCTTGGATTCGCCGGTCAACTGCGACAGCTCGAGCGCCAGGTGTTCGACCGATGCGTTCTTGATGTTCAACGCCATACCGCGCTCCTTCTCGGATGTTGGACGGGAGGATAGGTGGAATGGTGTAATTTGTCAACCATGGTGGAATCAAACGCGACAGGGCGAAGCGGTTCACCTTGCTGACGCCAGCGGCCCGTGCTGGGCGCGGCGACGACTTGCACTAGGCTGGGATTCGTGTCGACTGAGCAGGAGGAGCCAAACGAACCTCGAGGGACAGACCCCAGATCGACAGGCCCGGTCTATTTCGCGGACCTTCCGTCGAGCGTCCGCGCCCTCTGGGCCAAGAGCGGCGAACCTTTCGGGCATTCTCTCTTGGCTCACATGCTGGATGTCGCGGCGGTCGCCAGCGTTCTCCTCGACCGAGAGCCTTCTTCATCTCTTCGTTGGGCAGGAGAGCGCTTTGGACTTGCGCCGAAGGACGCGGCGAAGTGGTGTGCTGCAATCGCCGGACTGCATGACTTTGGCAAGGCTACATCCGCCTTTCAGAGCAAGTGGGCGCCGGGTCAGGCGGCGGATGAAGCGGCCGGTCTGGTTTTTGACTCGCGGGCAGGCATGGTCAGTCGGCACGACTACTCCGGGTCCTGGCTGCTGCGAGAGGAGCTCGGCAAATGTATAGCTCGCAGTTCCTGGGACTCAGGCTATGTTAGGGCCTGAGGGCCGAAGGAGCGAGGGCGATGCCAAAGCGAAGCGCGTTGAAGGCCGAGGCGAGAGTCGAGGTGGTGCTGGCACTGCTGCGGAAGGAAGAGACTGCAGCGGCTCTGGCCCGGCGATACCAGGTGAGCGAGCAGACGCTGTACCGATGGCGCGACACCTTTCTTGAGGCAGGAAAAAGCGGGCTGGTAAAGGGAGAAGCCAAGCCCGAGGAGTCGTCGCGCAGGATCGAGCAGTTGGAGCGCGAGTTGTCGAAGCGCGCCCAGGTGATCGGCGAGCTATCGCTCGCCAACGACCTTTTAAAAAAACTCCGAATGGTGTCGTCTTGACCGCAGAGGCGCGGCAGCGCGTCCGCGCTGCTGTCGATCGTGAGCCCGGCCTTCGCTTGAAGGCGGTGGTCTCCGCGATCGGCTGGTCGCACTCCAGCTTCTTCCGCCGGCCGGTGGCCTCGAAGCGACGCCCGGGGCCCGCACCAAAGGTCCTCGATCCGGAGCTGTCGGAGATGGTTCGGAGCTTCGCGCTGATGTACCCCTGGTGGGGCTACAAGAAGCTGGCGGTGATCGTGCGCCGCGCGGGCGTCGGAGTTTCGAATCGCTTCGTCTATCGCGCGCTCAAGGCGGCCGGTTTGCTGCAGCGTCCAAAGCCGCGAGCGGCGGCGCTTCACCAGGCGGCGAAGCTCTTCGAGCTCTTGCCCCAGAAAGTGAACGATCTCTGGCAGGCTGACGTGACCTACATCCACATCCCCGGCTTCGGCTGGTGGTACGCCGTGACCGTGATCGACTACTTCAGCCGGTACCTTCTGGCGATTCATCTCGTCGCCAACAACAACGCTACGGCACTGATCGAGGCCATCGACATGGCTCGAGCAGAGGCCGAGAGAATCCACGGCCCGCTGTCGAGGCCGCCGATCCTTGTGACGGACAACGGCTCGAACTTCATCTCGCGCAAGTTTCGGATGCACATCGACGGGCTCTTGAGCCAGGTGCGTACCCAGTACCGCACCCCGCAGCAGCTCGGCCTGCTCGAGCGGTTTCACGAGACGCTCAAGAACGAAGAGGTCTACTGGCAGCTCTACTCGTCGCCGAGCGATGGGCGCGAGAGGCTCGAGGCCTTCCGCGACCGCTACAACGCGATTCGACCGCACTGGGCGCTGGTCCCCATCGCGGGCCGAGATGTCGTGACGCCGACGGATGTCTACTGCCGAAGCGTCGAGATCCAGCTACCGGCTTGGCAGGGCTGGGCGAAGGCTGCGAAGAAGAAGCTTCAGGAAATGATGGATCAGGAGTGCGAAGCAGCGTGAACCGCCGACTGGCGGCGAGTCACGTAAAACTCAACCGACTGGGTCCACTTGATCTGCGAGGCAAGACACTTTCGCCTGAGCTGCAATCAGCGTTAGCGCCAGCCACAGAGCACGAACTCGAACGCTCATCGCGCGCTCTGCGCCACGGCCTGCAGTCGGCCGAAGAGATCTTCGAGCCGAGCCAGTGATTGATATGCCCGAATCGAGGGGAATCGCTGCGCCAATCTCCCCGGTCCGTATATCAAGATCGAATTGCTTATCGATTCGGGCTCAGCCCTTCGACCGCGAGTTCGTTCAATCCGAAAATCGATATTGAAGCCAGGAAGGTCTGTGTCTGGAGAATTGCCAACAATTCGATCATCAGATAGGCGCTTCTGTTCGAGCGCGACAACTCGGGCGTCATATTCCGCAAGGCCGCCGTCCGCGATTTCCCTGAGCACCGCCTCGCGATCTTCGACGCTGAGTAGAAACTCGCTTGAGCCCGACCTCATTGACGATTCGAGAGTTGCGGTCCCGGAAGCGTACATACGGAGTGTGGTAACGATTGGCAGCTGTGTCCCGCGCAGAGTCATAGTAACCACGGGCTGGTCGTCTTGAGGAAACGAGTATTCGGCGACCTGCGTGGCCGGAGAGGCAGCGCAAGCAGCTGCGACCAGCGCAAGCATTCCCGCCAGTCCCGCTACTCCGAGTGATTTCGTCTTCACCGCGGTCTCCTTTCTCAAGAAATGAGACTGCAATCAAGGTAGCACACCGCGATCGGAGCGCAAGCACGGCCTCCACTGGCACCGCGCTCGACGAGAAGTGCGCGGAAGAAGTCGAATTCAGGTGCCTACCCCGCCCGATAGCGAATCTTGTGGCGCTCGATCTTGAGGTCCTCCACGACGAAGTCGCGCACGGTCTTCGTCTCGCCGTCCTTGTGGTACGTGCGCTCGCGGAAGTGACCCTTGCCTTTCACCCGGTCGCCCTCGCCGTCCAGGCGGGAGAGGCGGTTCCAGTCGTCGCAATGGGCCCGGCGGGCGACGTCGTTGCCCTCGTCGTCCTTCTTGCTGACGGCGATCGAGAAGGTCCGGACCTCGCTTTCGGGGGAGGTGAATTCGCGCTCGACCATGTTGTCGATGATCGGGTCGTAGAACTGCTTCGTGACCTGCTTGCCGGGGACGGTGGGGGTCTCCGAATCTCCGCCGACGTTGCCGTGGAGGGTGTGCGGTCTGCCTGGTCACCTGCTTACTCTTCTGGTTGTGTTTCCGTCCAATACGGCCCAGAGGGAGCCCCGGGTTGAGCCAAGCCCGGCCGACAAGGCAGCGCGCAGGACACCGCAGGCTTGGCCTTGCGGCCGGGCGCACCTCCGGCATGGTTTGCGTGACGTTGGGCGGGGACCGCGAGCGAAGGGGACGGATGACGGGACCGCTCCTCGCACTCTTGACGTCGGTGGGAACTCGAGGACGAAAAGGCACGGGCCACTCCAGGGTGGGTGGCTGGGCGAGCACGACGCCCCGGAGGAGGAGACGAGGGGCTCGCGTGCGGCCCGGGCGGGGGCCCCCGGAGCGTGGGGTGAGAGGTGTGACAGCAGCCCTTGGCAGGCGCGACGTTCGCCTGCCCGGACCTCGGTAGCTGGCGCGCCTCCCGGCAGACAGGCCACGAGGCAGTGGCCGATCTCAGCACGAGTCTCTGGTCCAGCGCTCCTCCGAATGAGAGGTCCTTCCTTCAGCCTTCAGCTCGATGCCCAGGGCAGTCGCCAGTTTGCTGCGCTGACTGGACACCGCATGCTTCGAACGTCCGGCAACGGTGACCGTGTGAAAGTCGAGGTTGAGAGCGCGCCTGCCGCCTCCCGCGAGACGACGTTCGGCCTTTGCTTCGTGGACCTGACTCGAGAACCTCAGGCATCGTGCGGAGCAGGAACTGCGGGGGATTCAGGGGCGGACCGCCTTCTCGGGCGGCCAGTAGTAGGCGCCGGCAGGATCTCGAAAATCGTTTCAGGAGACCACGCTGCAGGATGCACATAATCCGGCGCCCCACCGCGTGTAGTGAGACATTGGATGACGGGACCCGGTCCCGGCACGTCGACCTGGGTGAGCCCGCAGCAACGACCCCCGGCCGCTTCCTCCGCCTCGAAGGCAGCCGCAACCCCCGGGCCGCTCCAGCCGCACCAGCCTGCGCCACCCCAACGCCCGCCGCTCTGCTGGCCGCAGTGTGAGCTGCGACATGCAGTACTGTCCCCCGCGAGAGCGGGGATGAACCGCGAGAGTGGGTGCCGTCGGTACCGTTCCGCAAGTGCTTCCCGCGAGAGCGAGGATGAAGAGTAGAAACAAGTCCTGCCCGGCTTCCTTTTGGTCAGCAATCGGCATCTGGAGAGCGTGCAGCCGTTACAGAGCGTAGACGCGATGAGACTCGAGCTGCGCTGCGACGGACCTGGAAGACCTGGTGGCCATTTCAGGGGAGAGAGCTAGCCGCGGTCTGGCGTGAGACGTTTCAGGGCGAGGTAGAGGCCGCCGGCGGCGAGGAAGCCGACGAACCAGGCGTAGTCGTAGAGCGGACGGAGCGGTGCGAAGACGAGGCCGCCCCAGGCGAGTGCGCAGCCGGCCACGGTGGCGACGACCGCCGGGCGGCTCCAGCCGGCGTACCTGCCCGCGGGCAGGTAGAGGTCGGCGAGGTCGAGATTCTTGCGCCGCACGATCCAGTAGTCGGCGATCAGGACGCCCGCGATCGAGCCCAGGCCTCCGGAGTAGCCCACCAGCCAGGTGAAGATGTAACCCTCGGGATCGGCGAGCAGGCGCCAGGGCTGCATGGCGATGCCGATGAGACCGGTGATGAGACCGCCGGTGCGGAAAGAGATCCAGCGCGGCAGCGCGTTGGCGAAGTCGTTGGCCGGCGAGACGACGTTGGCGGCGATGTTCACGGCCAGGGTCGCGACGACGACCGAGAACATCGCGAAGCCGACGACCCAGGGATCGCGGAAGTGTCCCACCAGGCGGATGGGATCCCAGATCGCCTCGCCGTAGAGCAGGGCGCTCGCGCTGGTGATCAGCACGCCCATGGCGGCAAAGGCGAACATCGTCGTCGGCAGCGCGACCGCCTGACCGATCGCCTGCTCGCGCTGGCTGCGGCCGAAGCGGGTGAAGTCCGGCATGTTGAGCGACAGCGTCGCCCAGAATCCGATCATCGCAGTGAGCGAGGGCACGAACACCGGCAGGAACTCGGACAGCGTGGCGAACTTCCCGGGCTGCGAGAGCAGGGGCCCGAAACCGTCGGCGGCGTCGACGGCCCAGACGAGGAGGATCGCCGTCACCACCAGCACGTAGGGGGCCGACCAGTTCTCGACCACCCGCAGCAGGTTCATGCCGCGTTAGATGATGCCGATGTTGATCCCCCAGAAGATCAGGAACGACAACCACTCGGTCGTGGTGTGGCCGCCCATTCCCGGTCCCAGCAGCTCAACCCAGCCTGGGACGAGCACGACGAAAAAGGTCTGCAGCGCCTCGCCGCCGATCCAGGCCTGGATGCCGAACCAGCCGCAGGCGACGAGGGCGCGCATCAGCGCCGGCAGGTTCGAGCCGGCGGTGCCGTAGGCGGCGCGGGCGAAGACCGGAAAGGGAATGCCGTACTTCGTCCCCGGGTGAGAGTTGAGCAGGATGGGGATCAGCACGATGATGTTGCCGAGCAGGATCGTGAGCAGCGCCTGCCACCAGTTCATCCCCTGGGTCATGAGACCCGACGCCAGCATGTAGGTCGGGATGCAGTGCGCCATCGAGATCCACAACGCCGCGTAGTTGTAGGTGCTCCAGTTGCGGAGGGCGACGGGGATCGGCGCGAGGTCGTGATTGAACAGGGGACTCGTCGCGATGAGCCGGTCGTCCACCAGTTCGACGCGACCGTCGGGGAGCTGGCGCTGGTTCGGGTTCATCGGCGGGTCCTCTCGGGCGGGCGCTGCCGCGGCCTCAGTCGTGCAGTCCGCCGGGGACCTTCGCGGTCCCCCGGGCGATGCGGTCGTTCCAGCTCTCGAACGGACGGCCGCGAGTGTCGTCCTCCATGGTGATACACCCGGGCACCGGGCAGACGTGCGAGCACAGGTTGCAGCCCGTGCACTCGTCCCAGTCCACCCAGGTGACCTTCACCCCGGTCGCCGCCGCGCGTGCCATCGCCGCCTCGCGGCCGGGCGCGCGATGCCCGCCTGCGAGCGGGTGCGCCCCGGTATGGATGCAGGCGACGGAGGCGTCCCGGCAAGCGACCAGGCAGAGGTCGCAGCCGATGCACTTCTCGGCATCGACCGCGGCCGCGACCTTGTAGTTGAGGTCCAGATCCCCCCACTCCGTGAACGCGCCGACGGCGCGTCCGCGAAGCTCGCCGACCGACCGCAGGCCCTTGCTGTCGAGGAAGTTCGACAGACCGTCGACGAGGTCCTCGACGATGCGAAAGCCGTAGTGCATCACCGCCGTGCAGACCTGCACGCTGGTGGCGCCCAGGGCGATGAACTCCGCGGCGTCGCGCCAGTTGGCGATCCCGCCGATGCCGGAGAGGGGAACGGTCACCCGTGGGTCGCGCGCCAGCGCTGCGACCATGTGGAGCGCGATCGGTTTGACCGCCGGGCCGCAGTAGCCGCCGTTCGTCGAGCGTCCGCCGACCGCCGGCAGTGGAACCATCCGGTCGAGATCGACGCCGACGATGCTCTTGATGGTGTTGATGAGGGATAGGCCGTGCGCGCCAGCCGCGACCGCGGCGGCGCCGGGCACGGTAATGTCGCCGATGTTGGGCGTGAGCTTGACCAGGACGGGCACGCTCGCGAACTCCACAGCCCAGCCGGCGACGACCTTGAGGACTTCGGGCTCCTGTCCGACCGCCGAGCCCATGCCGCGCTCGCACATGCCGTGCGGGCATCCGAAATTGAGCTCGAGGCCGTCGGCG
>JBPOHI010000001.1:0-60950 GCA_052035735.1 Acidobacteriota bacterium | reverse complement strand
GGCGCTCACTCTCGATGCGGACACCGGCGAGCAGGTCGGCGACCCGGAACGGGCGCGCCGACATCTCGTCCGCCGGAACGAAGTCCTGGAGACGCATGGCCAGCATCTCGTCGCGCGAATAGCCGGTCAGCGCGACCGCCGCGTCGTTGACCTCGATCAGGCGCAGGTCCGCGGAGGTCACGAACATCGCCTCGACGGCCTTGTGAAACAGCAGGCGGAACTCCTCGGCGTGCTGACGCGCGAGGCGTTCGACACTGCGCTGATGCCGCGTCCAGAGTAGCAGTGCCGTCGAAGAGACGGCGATCAGCATCTGGAGAATAAGCGCTCCATGCCAGAGCGCGAAGGCAGATCGATTCTCTCCGGGCGCGAACTCTCGCAGCTCCAGTTGGACGATGAAGATCGCCCCGCCGACGAACCACACGGCGGCGAGCGCCGCAAGCAGCAGTTGGCGATGTCGAGCGGTGCGCGCTGCGAGGGTCCCGTTCATGGTCCGAGGGAGTCCGCTGAGTCCGGCCGGGCGCCCGAGAGCACGATAACACCGGGTCCGGCGCCGCGGCGCCGCTCAGTCGAAGTGCCGGATCCGGGGCCAGAGCGCCGCGAGGTCGCCCCGCGGCCCGCGCGCGATCCAGATCGGAAGGCCGTCCTCGTAGGGCATGCAGTCCCGGCAGTCGAAGGTCGCCCCGAGCTCGACCACTTCGAAGAGCTCCTCGAGCCGCGGGCGGTTGTCGCCCAGGACGAGCAGAACTTCGCCGGTGCAGCCGCCGGGGCCCCAGAGATGCCAGCTGTTGTGCGCCGAGATCGCCTTCGGCAGGCCGAGATCGCGGGCGAATCGCTCCACCGCCCCGGCCTCACCGTAGTTCTGCCCGAAGACGCAGGCGCTCTGACGCTCCTTGGCGTCGAGCCGCGCCGTCGCCTGACCCACGGCTTCGGCGAGGCCGCGCCACTCCTGCATGTCGGCAAAGAACTGCGGCAGGCGTCCCAGCGACTTGCGCTCGTCTGTCCCGGGCTCCTGGCCGAACGCGCGCGCGTAGCGCACGTAGGAGTCGACCGGCAGGATCGGCCGCGCGAGCGGCGCGAACGCGAAGCCCGAAAGGACGACGAGGACGGTGAGGCCGCCGGCAACCGCCCGGCGCAGGGTCCCTCGGCGCCGGGAACTGGCTGCCCAGGCCTCGATCGTCACTGCCCCGGCGGCCCACAGCAGCGGGTAGACCGGAGCGAGGTAGTAGGGCTTGGCCGCGCTCGACACCATCACGACGAGAATGGCGAGGTAGGCGAAGCCGAAAACACGAAAGCGGCCAAAGCGCACGGAGAAGAGCAGGGCGCCGAGGCCGGCAATCCAGACCAGCGCATGCACGGGACCGGTTTGCAGAACCTGCCGCGCGACGAAGGTCAGGGGCTCGAGCGCGACGTTCTTCGACCGGCTGGCGTTCGCCATGAACTCGAGGGTCGGCCAGCCGTGCGCGACCTGCCAGACGACGTGCGGAGCGAACAGGAGCGCCGCGATTCCGCCGCCGAGCCAGAAGTAGCGGCTGCGGAACACCTCGAAGCGGCGGGCGAGAACGAGGCCCGCCACCAGGCCGAAGCCGAGAAAGAGGACGCTGATCTTGTTCTGCAGGCCGACGCCAGCCACCGCGCCGAAGGCGAGCCAGAGCCGTTGGTCGCCGGAGGCGAGCAGTTCCGTGGCGATGCGGCAGGCGATCGCCCAGAAGAGCAGGTCGAAGGCGTTCATCGACAGCACGCTCGTCAGCCCGAGGAAGATCGGCGAGAGCGCGACCGAAAGCCCGCAGAGCGCGACCGCAAACGTCCCGCCTCCAAGGCGCCTGGCGATCGAGCCCGCGACGGCGACGGTGCCCGCCCCAGCGAGCGCCGGTAGCAGGCGCAGCGCCAGGAGCGAGGAGCCGAATAGGCCGCTCCACAGCGCCGTGAGCAGCGCGACGAGCGGCGGATGGTCGACGTAGCCCCAGTCGAGTCTCGCCGCGCAGGCGAGGTAGTAGAGCTCGTCGCGGAAGATGCCGTACCGGGTGGCGAAGAGAGCCTGGAGCAGGAAGACGCCGGCCGCCGGACCCCAGAGGGCCAGGCGCTGCCCAAGTAAAGCGTTGCGCTTTGCGGTCATCGGATCTCCGGGCCTGCTCAGTCTACGGACCGCACTCCCGGGAGTTGCGTCTCCCGGCGCGCGCGACTCAGAGCAGCAGAGCACCGCCGGCGGCCGCCAGGAGCGCGCCGGCGAGGCTGTTGAGGAAGTTGACCGCCTCGTTGTCGAGCAGGCCACGCTTCTCGAGCGTCGCGCCGACGACGCTCTCGAGGGTCGTGGCGACGAAGGCCGCGAGTACCACCGCCAGGATGCCCGCCGGCGGATAGAGGCCGAGCGCCGCGCCGAGTCCGCCCAGGAGCAGGGCCGCCGCCATGCCGGAGGCGGTGCCTTCGAGTGAGACCGCGCCGTCCGTGCCGCGCGGCACCGCGCGCAGCGTCGTGATCAGGTAGGTCCTTCGACCGTAGGCCTTGCCGACTTCGGACGAGACCGTGTCGAACGCCGCGGTGGCGAAGGAGCCCGCCAAGGCGAGTGCAAAAAGGTCGGGGAAGTCGGTGGTGGCCGCGAAGAGCGCCGCCAGTGCCGGAATCGAGGTCTTCGACAGGGCGTTTCCGGGTCCGCGGCGTCCGCCCTTTTCCTGCGCGATTCCTGCCGCCTCCTTGCGGGCATACCCGAGCCGCGTGGCCGCGGTGCCGAGGACGAAGAAGGCGAACAACAGGGCGAAGGCGGCTGGGCCGGCAAAGGCCCAGATCGCCGTTCCGAGGAGCGTCCCGACCGCCGCCCCGGAGCGTCCGACACCCTTCGTTGCATAGGCGGCCAAGGCGAGCCCGACGTTCACCGCCAGGCCGATTGCCAGGCGGCGCTCGAAACCGGTCGAAGCGACGACGCCCCAGTGCCCCTGCGTGAGGGTGAGACAGAAGAGAACCACCGCGGTAACCAGCGGCACTCCCAGGTTGTCGTCGAGACCCAGGGGCTGGGACTCGAGCAGGGCCGCGAACAGCGCCGCGGCGAAAGCGATGGCGATGGCGAAGGCGGCGCTGTAGCGGCCGGGCGCCGACCAGAGCAGCAGAATGGCGGCCGCGAGGCCCCCGAACAGGAAGAAGGCGCAAGTGCCCGCCCAGCTCTTCTGCGGATTCCACGGCAGCTTGCGGCGGCCGATCGCCATGCCGACAATCGAGGCCATGCCGTCGCCGAAGGCGAGAATTCCCCAGGTCGCGGCCGCCACCTCCAGGTGTCGGGCGAAGATCACGATGAGCAGCAGAACGGCGATCGGGTAGAGCACGATGCCTAGGGCGAAGCCGCTCCGCGCCTCGCCTTCGCGCCAGAGATTGCGCCCGCCGATTCGCGGCAGCAGGAAGGCGTTGAACAGCACGGCGACCAGCGCTGCCACCGCCGCGAGCGGCGCTCCCAGGGGACGCACGGCGAAGGCGAAGCCGCCGACGGCCATGTGCACGGCCTTGCGGCCGAGTTCGCCCGGCGTCAGACCGGCCATGCGCCGGTCTCCTTGAGCCACGACACCGTCGTCGCGAGACCCGCGCGCAGGCTTCGCGGGCGGTAGCCCAACTCGGTCGCGGCGGTCGCGGAGTCGTACGCCCAGTCGTGGCGATAGATCTCGACCAGGTCGGGGGTGAGCCGCGGGACCCCGCCGGTAAGGCGGGCCCACGCCTTCATCGCCGCGCCGCTCGCCGTCGCCACGAAGTCCGGCATGCGCAACCGCGGCACGCGGATACCGCCGATCTCGGCGACCAGCCGGTAGAGCTCGGCCTGGCTCACGTTCTCGCCGCCGAGCATGTAGCGGCGGCCGGCGAGCTCCCGCTCCAGGATCGCGGTGATGCCGGAGGCGACGTCGTCGACGAAGACGTAGTTCCATCGCCGCTCCGGCTTGCCCATGAGCGCCGGCAGGCGCCCGTGCGCCAGGTCGAGCAGGTGACGCACGAGGATGTTCCCTTCCGTGAGCTCACCAGGGCCGTAGATCACTCCAGGATAGACCACCGAGAGCGGCGCTCCCGCCGCGATGGCCCGACGGGCCAGACGGTCGGAGAGTGTCTTGGTCCGCTCATAGTCGTTGATCCAAGAGCGCTCGACGCTCTCGGCGCGCTCGTCGAGCACGCCGCCGGGGGCGTTCTCGCTCGGCCCGAGCGCGATGAAGCTCGAAACGTACAGGATGCGCGCGACTCGCGCCGCATCGGCCGCCGCGAGGACGTTCTCGAATCCGCCGAGATTGACGCGGTCGAACTCGGCCGCCGGCGCGGCGATCTTGACCAGAGCCGCGCCGTGCAGAATGGCGTCGCGCCCGGCGGCGGCGCTCACCAGGCTCGCGCGATCGGTAACGTCCCCCTCGGCGAACTCGACGCCGGCGGGAAAGCGCTCGCGGGACGCCCCCGGGCGCACGAGAAGCCGCAGCTCGTGTCGCGGCGCCAAAGCGGCAACCGTCCGCCGGCCGAGAAAGCCGGTCGCGCCGGTGACGAGGATTCTCATGCGCTGGCCGCTCCATTCCCGCTCTCCGCGTCGCGGCGCGCCCGCGCTTCGGCGAGCAGGTCCGCGAGCGCCCGGTCGACGCCGAGCGCCGGCTCCCAGCCCAGGACACGCAGGCGGGAGGCGTCGCCGCACAGCCGGGGGACATCGACCGGCCGCAGCTTCTCGGGATCCTCTGCACAGCTCACGGTCTGTCCCGACAAGGCGATCAGACGCTCCAGGAGCTCGGCGATCGAGTGGTCCACCCCGCTGGCGAGGTTGAGCACCGCGCCCGGCTGGGGAGCTTCCGCGAGCTGGACGAGCGCCGAGACCGCGTCCTCGATGTGGACGAAGTCGCGACGTGCCGAGAGATTGCCCACCGAGAGCTGCGGTGGCGCGCCGCGTTCGATCGCGGCCAGCTGCGCGGCAAAGGAAGGCAGGGCGAAGTTGGGCGCCTGGCCGGCGCCGATCAGATTGAACGAGCGCACGACGGTCGCTCCGGCGGCGAGGGCCAGGCGTTCCGCCGAGGCCTTGGTCAGCGCGTAAGGGGTCCGCGGCGAAAGTGCCCGCGACTCGACGATCGGCTGCTCGGCATCCGGAACCAGGCCGTAAACCTCGGCACTCGACATGAAGAGCACCGGGCAGCCGCGGGCGGCGCCGAGAACGTTCTCGACGCCGAGGACGTTGATCGCGAAGTACTCTGGAATCCGCCGCCACGACTCGCCGACATGCGACAAGGCGGCGAGATGCACGATGCGGTCCGGCACGAACTGTCCAACCGCCGCACTCAGCGAGTCCGCATTGCGGATATCGACCGCGAATCGCTCGGCGGCGAAAGGCAGCTCCTGCTGATCGATCGCCGCCGCGCCCACCCAATGCCCCGCCGCCGCGAGCCGCTCTGCCAGCCTCCTTCCCACGAAACCGGTTGCGCCGGTGACGAGGATACGCAGGGGTTCGCGAGCGGCCCCGGGCGAGGGCGGCTTCTGGGGGGGCAACTGCGGCTTACTTCCGCGCGATGCGCTGACGCCAGTAGTTGAGCAGGTCCTCGAGCGTCTGGTCGAACGGGATTTTCGGTTCCCAACCGGTATCGGCGTGGAACTTCGAGTAGTCGCCGATCAGCACCTCGACATCGGAGGGGCGGAGCCGTGCAGGGTCGGTTTCGACCTTGACCTCGACCTTGGCCAGGGCGATGAGCTTGTCGAGCATGGCGCGGATGGTGATCGCCTTTCCCGACGCCAGGTTGTAGACCTCACCGGGCTTGCCCTTCTCGGTCGCCAAGACGTAGCCGCGCACCATGTCGCGCACGTCGGTGAAATCGCGCACGGCGTCGAGATTGCCGACCTTGATCACCGCCGGTGCCTTGCCGGCCTCGATCGTCGCCACCTGCTTGGCGAAGTTCGAAGTCACGAAGACCTCGCCGCGCCGCGGCCCGGTGTGGTTGAAGCCGCGGGTGCGGATCGCGCGGATGCCGTAGCTCATGAAGTACTGGTAACCGAGGAAGTCCTGCGCCACCTTCGAGACCGCGTAGGGCGAGAGCGGGCGCAGCGGATTGGTCTCCTTGATCGGCACCTCGTCCGGCAGCACCAGCCCGTACTCTTCCGAAGAACAGGCGATCTGGATCGCCGGGTCGAGACCGAGCGAGCGCACGGCCTCGAAGATGTTGGTCTGGCCGGCGATGTTGTCGGTCAGGGTCTGCAACGGCGAGACCCAGGACGAGGGCACGAAACTCTGCGCCGCGAGGTGGTAGATGGCATCGGGGCGGCTGGTTTCGAGGGCGTTCCGCACCGCCGTCATGTCGGAGAGGTCGCACTCGAGCAGCCGGACCTTGCCTTCGATCCCCTCGATGTTCTCGCGCCGGCTGCGCCAGCGGTAGGTGCCGAAGACCTCGACTCCCGGGCGGTCGGCTAGAAAGTGCTCGGCCAGATGCGAGCCCGCGAAGCCGGTGATTCCTGTGATCAGTACGCGTTGCATTCAACTGCTCCTTTGTCTAGGACCCAAGATGTTTCGCGAGCCCGTCCTGCCAGGACTCGACGTTGCGCCCCGCGAGTTGCTCGAAACGATCGACCGCCAGCACCGAGAAGGCCGGCCTGGGTGCAGGACGTGGCGCCTCGGACGTCGGTACCGGCACAATCTCGACCTCGCGGTCGAGCCGCCGCGCGATCTCGCACGCGAGCCCGTACCAGGAGACGGCCGGCCGATTCTGATAGTGCACCAGCCCCGTAATCCCCCATTCTCCCAGATCCGACACGGCTCTGGCCAGAAAGGGGGCCCAGGTGGGGGCGCCGATCTGATCCTCGACGACCCGGAAGCTCCTCTGCCCGCCGCGGATCCGGCCGGCGATCGTATCGACGAAGTTCGCTCCGCCGTCACCGAAGATCCAACTGGTCCGCACCACCAGCGAGCGTTCGCTCGCCAGCGCCTGCCGCTCGCCCTCGAGCTTGCTCGCGCCGTAGACCGACCCGGGTGCGGTCGGATGCTGTTCGACATAGGGCGACGAGGCTCGGCCATCGAAGACGTAGTCGGTCGACAGGTGCACCAGACGCGCGCCGGAGCGCTCGGCGGCGCCCACCAGGTGGCCGACCGCCCGGCCGTTGGTCTCGAAGGCGCGCTCGGGCTCGGTCTCGCAGAGGTCGACTTTGGTGAAAGCCGCACAATTGACGATCAAGTTGGGACGAAAGGCAGCGCAGGCGTCGTCGACCCGGCGCGGATCGGTGATCTCCCCCTGCGCGTGGGAGAGGCCGAGCACCGGCCAGCCGCGCCGTCGGCCCTCGCGCACGAGGGCGCGGCCGACGATACCGGTGCCGCCGAAAACGAGCGTCCGCATCGACCGCAGCTGGACCTCAGCCGCCGCTCGACGCGCCGCCGGAGATGTCCAGGAACGAGCCGACGTTCTTGAGGGTGAGCGACAGGCGATAGTCGCGGTCCACCACCAACCCGCGGGTGTACTCCCGACCCTCGAGCTGCACGCTCCAGCACTGCGAGGTGTAGTGGAGGAAGTAGCGCTGCTGCTGGATCTCGCCGTTCTCGACGTCGTAGTTGACCTGCCCGTCGAGGCGCAGCCGCGACGGCAGGATGTCGAGCCCGAAGCTGAAGCGAATCTGGTCGGAGATCGTGTCCGAGCGCGTCGGGTCGTTGAAGCTCTCCGACGCGTAGCGGGTGAACCAGGTCAGCCCGAGGTTGCCGCGGCGCAGCTTCGCGGTGCCGGAGAGCGAGGTCGAATCCAGCCCGGTGAACAGGGTGTTGTAGGCCGCCTGCGCCTGCAGGCTGAAGGCCCGGCTCGGGTTGAAGCGGAGCTTGGCGAACAGCGGGCTCGACTGGTCGGTCAGCGAACCGTCGCGCGATCGCTGCAACGGCTGCTCCAGATCGAAAGAATAGGCCTGGGAGAGCTCGAAGGAGAGGATCTCGAACGCTCCGCCCTGCGCGGCATCCGCGGGCCGGGCCAGGATGCGGTTGACCAGCGCGAGCTCGGCGATGTTGCTCGGCACCAGGAGGTCGATCTCGTCGTACTGCGCCACCCGGTCCTGCTCGTCGAAGGCACCGAGAAAACTGTAGGTCCAGCGCGGCTCGATGACGTGCTTGAACTTCGAGAACGTCTTGCCGCCGGTTTCGAAGATGCGCGAGAACGACGGCCCCACCATCTCGACGTTACCGGTCGGATAGACCCGGGTGAGGGTGTCCCCGCAGTAGAGCTGGTCGCCCGCCACATCCTGGTCGCCGCAACGCTGCGAGCCGACGCCGGTGTCCGGATCGACGTCGAAAGTCGAGTAGCTGTCGCCCCACCAGGTGGCCCGGCCACCGGCCGCGACCGCGAGGGAGAGCCAGGGCGCCGGCCGCAACGGCAGCTTCAACTCGGGCTGCAGGTCGAACCTGCCGTAGCCGGTGCTGTAGGAGCCGTCACGCTCGGCCGAGAGGTAGTTCGCGGTGGCGTCGAGCGAGAGATAGAGCGGACTGGCGCCGAGCTTGCGCTCGCGCAGCCGGTAGGCGATCTCGGGCAGCTGGCTCTGCAGGACCGTCTGCTGGCCGTCGCCGATGAACGTCTCGCGCCGGTCGGCGAGGATGTTGAGCGAGTGCGCGCCCCAGTTTCCGGAAACGAAGGCGTTCGAGTAGACGTACCGCCGCGTGTTCTGGCTCTCGCTGCGCTCGAAGTCGCGGAAGACCTCGAAGTCGCTGTAATGCTCGATCGCCACCACGCCGCGCATGCCGAAGGGCAGCTTGTCCGCGACGTGCGCCCAGTCGAGCCGCCAGGCGTCCTCCTGCAGCTCCTCGTTGTGGAAGAAGTAGAAGCGCGCGTTGCCTTTGGTCGATTCCGAAGGACGATAGCGGAACTCGTCGCCGGCGCCGTAGAAGCCTTCGCTGTATCCGTCGACGTAGAGGGTGTTGTCGTAGCTCGGTCCCAGGACCTGGTACCAGGCGAGACCGAGATACTCGCCGCGCCGCTTCGAGTAGCCGACATTCGGGACCAGCATGCCGGAGGTGCGTTCCGTCTTGGCCGGCCAGAGCATGTAGGGCCAGTAGAAAACCGGCAGCTTCTTTACCCGCAGCCGGGCGTTCCGCACTCTCGCGTAGCCCTCGACCTCGACGTCGGCCGAGGACATCGCGAAGCTCCAGTCGGGTGACTTGTCGCCGGTGCAGGAGGTGAACACGCCATGATCCACCGCGAAGTCGTTCGGCCCCGTCTTGGCGATGATGTCGCCGGAGAAGTAGTAGTCCGGGTGCACGAAGGCGGTCGCCTGCCAGAAGGTGCCGGTGCGCTGTTCCAGATCGAAATCGAGGCGCTGGCCGGAGATGCGCTGCGGCCCCTGATCGAACACCACGTCGCCCTCGGCCTCGACCGTCATCGTGTCGCGGTCGAGCGAAAGCCGCTCGGCGCGGACGACGACATCACGGAAGTGGATCTCCACCGCGCCCTTCGCCGCGACCTGGCTCTCGGCGAAGCTCTCGAGCTCCGCCGCAGAGCCGGAGATCGTGCCGCCGCCGCGCTCCTGCGGCACCTTGAGCTCGAACGTGATCCGGTCGGCGGCGGGCGGAGCCGGCGCTGCGGGCGACGCTGCCGGCGGTGCGACCGCTGCCGGGGACTCCTGCGCCAGAGCGCCGACGGGACAGCCGGCCAGGGCAAGACCCGCGACGGCGGCTACCGAGAGCCAGGCGCCCGGGCAGCAAACGGCGAGAGCTTTCCGGCCGCGAGTTCGGCGCATCAGGCGAGCCGTTCGACCACCACGGCGGTCGCTTCGCCGCCGCCGATGCAGATCCCGGCGCAGCCCCTGCGCAGGCCGCGCTCCTCGAGCGCAGCCAGAAGGGTGACGAGGATGCGTGCTCCGGAAGCCCCGATCGGATGACCGAGGGCCACCGCGCCGCCGCGCACGTTCAGTTGCTCGTGCGCGATCCCGAGGTCGCGCATGCAGGCGAGCGCGACGACGGCGAACGCCTCGTTGATCTCGAACAGGTCGATGTCGGCGACCGTGAGGCCGGCGCGGTCGAGCGCCTTGCGGATCGCCGCCACGGGAGCGGTGGTGAACCACTCGGGCTTCTGCGCGTGCGAGGCCTGAGAGATCAGGCGCGCGATCGGCTTGACCCCGAGCCGCTGCACCTCTTCACCGGTCGCGAGCACCAGCGCCGCGGCGCCGTCGTTGATCTTGCTGGCATTGGCGGCGGTCACCGAACCGTCCTTCTCGAACGCCGGCTTCAATCCCGCCATCTTCTCGAGATCGGCCTTCGCAGGCTCCTCGTCACGGTCGACCACCGTCGTGCCTTTGCGCGAGACGATCTCGAAAGGGACGATTTCGGAGGCGAACAGGCCGCGCTCCTGGGCGGAGCGGGCGCGGGCGTAGCTCTCACGCGAGTAGGCGTCCTGCTCTTCCCGCGAGAGTTTGTATTCGCGGGCGCAGACTTCGGCGCAGTTGCCCATGTGCTTGTCGCCGTAAGGATCCCAGAGTCCGTCGTGCACCAGGGAGTCGACGAGCTTGCCGCCGCCCAGGCGCAGACCGTCGCGGACGCCGACCGCGAGATAGGGGGCCTGACTCATGCTCTCCATGCCGCCGGCCGCCACCAGCGAGAAGTCGCCGCAACGCAGATCGTTCGCCGCCGACATGACGGCTCGCATCGCCGATCCGCAGACCTTGTTGAAGGTGATGGCGCCGGTCGACTCGGGGCAGCCGGCGCCGAGCGTCGCCTGGCGAGCCGGAGCCTGTCCGACTCCACCAGCCAGGACGCATCCCATGTAGACCTGCTGCACATCGGCGGCGGCGACGCCGGCGCGTTCGATGGCCCCGGCGAGCGCCCGGGCGCCGAGCTTCGGTGCCGCCTGGTCGCGAAAAGCGCCCTGAAAAGCGCCGATCGCGGTGCGCGCGCCGGCGAGGATGAACACTTCGCGCATCTTCCATGTCCTCCGGGACTTGCGGATTGCCGGGGGCGTCCTACAAGATCACCGCCGGGACGCCGGACAGCGCGAGAATGCTAACACAGGCGCCACCCCCCTCCCGCCCCATGAGAGCCCTCGGAATCGACTTCGGAGAACGCAGAATCGGTGTCGCCATCTCCGACCCGGAGGGCGTCTACGCGCTGCCCAGCGAGACCCTCACGCGGAGCGACGATGCCGGCGCTCTCGCCGCCATCGCGGAGATCGCCCAGCGCGAAGCGGTGGGCTGGATCGTCGTCGGCGAGCCGCTGCGCGCCGACGGCTCGGCGGGCCCGCCCGCGTTGCGCGCCCGCCGGTTCGCCGCGCGCCTGGGACAGCGGTGCGGCCTGCCGGTCGAGACCCTCGACGAGACCCTGACCAGCCGGGAGGCCGATCATCGGCTACGCGAAGCCGGCGTCGCACCGGCGAAGCGCAAGGATCGCCGTGACGCCCTTGCCGCCCAGCTCCTGCTGCAGGAGGCGTTGGATCGCCGCCGGGAGCGGGCGCGGTGAGCGCGAGCGCTGCGGCACCGCCGGCCGGACGGCGGCGAGGGCGCCTCGCGCGCGTCGGGCGGGCACTCGCTGCACTGTTGGGGTTGGCTCTCCTCGTTGTTGCCGCCGCCGGTCTCTGGGGCTGGCGCGAGCTCCATCGCCCGGGTCCGCGCCGCGACGGCGAGGTTGCGCCGTTCGTCGTCCCTCCCGGCGAGAGCGCCGGCCAGATCCTCCGCCGGCTCGAACGAGAGGGCTTCCTGCGCTCGTCGCAACTAGCCCGCGTCTATCTGCGCTGGGGGCTCGGCGGACCCGCGCTCCGCGCCGGCGAGTACGACCTCAGCGAGGAGCTCAGCCCGGTTGCGGTCCTCGCGAAACTGGTGCGCGGCGACGTCCGGACGCTCGCCGTAACGCTCGTCGAAGGCTTGACGCTCGTGGAGAGCGCCGAGGCGCTGGCGGCCGCCGGGTTCGGCGACAGCGACCGCCTGCGCGCGGAGTTTGCCGGTGCCGCGCGGATTGCCGACCTCGATCCGGCGGCGCCGGATCTCGAGGGCTACCTGTTTCCCGACACCTACCGGTTTGCCACTGCGACTCGCGAAGCGGCGATCGCCGAGGCCCTGGTCGGGACCTTTCGCCGTCAGTACGAAACGCGTGTTCGACCGTTGCGAGGCGCCGCCGATACCCGACCGCTGCGCGAGCTGGTGATCCTCGCCAGCCTGGTCGAAAAGGAGGCAAAGCTCGACAGCGAGCGTCCCCTGATCGCCGCGGTCTATGCCAACCGCCTGCGGCGTGGAATCGGGCTCTACGCCGATCCGACGATCATCCACGCCCTGAAGCTCCTCGGCCGCTGGAACGGCAACCTGACCAAGAGCGACCTGCGCATGGACTCTCCCTGGAATACCTATCGCATGCCCGGGCTGCCTCCCGGCCCGATCTGTTCGCCGGGCCTCGCCAGCCTCCAGGCTGCGGCGCGCCCTGCCGAGGTCTCCTTCGTCTATTTCGTCAGTCGCAACGACGGCAGCCATGTCTTCGCTGACACGCTCGCGGAGCACAACCGCAACGTCGAGCGCTGGCAGAAGCGGCCCTGGCGGAGCCGCGCAGGAGGCCGCTGAGCCCCGGCCCGCGACGCCTCGACGCGGGCAAGTTCGAGATTGACAGTTCCCGCGATCCGCTGTGGAATAGCCCACAGCAGCTCATCGATAACAGGGTCCTGCCGGCCATGGCGCTCGCGCGAGAGCCGTGGCGCCGGGCCTAGGGGGCGGAATGAACACACGCGACCAGTTCGGCAACTACCTTCTCCTCAAGAAGCTCTCCGAGGATGCTCTGGGCGAGACCTTTCGCGCTGGCAAACTCGGCAAACAGGGAGTCGAGAGGGTCATTCTTCTGCGCGTTTTCAACGGTCAGGGGCTCGACGGTGAGCGCCTCGTCCAGCGCATCCAGTCGCGAGCCCCGCTCCAGCAGGCACTGAAGAGCCCGAACCTCGCCCTGGGGCTGGACTTGGGCCAGGTCCGCGGCGTGCCCTATGTCGCTTATGACTACATCTCGGGCAAGACACTGGCCCAGTTGCTCGAGCAGTCGGCGAAGAAGCACTCGCCCATCCCGCTCGATCATGCGCTACTGATGACCGAACGCATCGCGCTCGGCCTGGCCGTCGCGTACGAGACGCGCATCGGCGACGAGCGCGTGCAGCACGGCTTCCTCACCCCCCAACTCGTCATCGTTTCGAACGAAGGGGAGCTGCGGCTGCTCGGCTTCGAGGCCTCGAGCGGCCTGCGCGAGGCCGCCAACCATCCGCTGATCAAGCAGTCGGCCGGCCGCTACCTCGCTCCGGAGGTTCTGGCGGGCGCGCCGCCGTCGAAGTCGGACGACGTCTACTCGCTCGGCGCCATTCTCTTCGAGCTGCTGACCGGCAAGGCTCTTCCGGTCTCCACCGCCGGCGGACAGGCGGCGCTCGTCGACCAGGCGGTGATCGCTGCCGACGGCGGCAATCTGCATCCCGAGCTGGCCAATCTCCTGAAGCGCAGTCTCGTCGCGCGCGAGCAGCGGATCGGCGACGCCGTCACCTGGCACAAGACGCTGGCGAAGATGATGTTCGACGGGCAGTACAACCCGACGACGTTCAACCTCGCCTTCTTCATGCACAACCTCTTCCGTGAAGAGATCGAGCGCGAAACCCAGGAGCTCGAGATCGAGAAGACGACGGCGATTCCGGTCGTCACCGCGGCCGCGGCCGCTCCAGCGGCCAAGACCCAGGCGCCTTCTTTCGGCCAGAGCGGCGGCGCTTCGGCGCGCGAGAGCGCTGCGCGGGAGGAGAATCCGGCGTCCCGCGAGCGCCAGAGCGGCGAGAGCAAGCCGGCGAAGGGCAACTCCATGATGATCGCTGCCGGAGTCGGAGCGCTCGTCGTACTCGGCGGCTTGGGCTACGTGATGTTCGGCCGCGGCTCGTCGCCGTCGTCTCCCGCGACCGACGCGCCACTCTCCGCGGCACCGGCCGATACTCCGCCAGCGCCGGCCGGTCCGACGCCGGAAGAGATCCAGGCCCAGATCCAGAAGATCGTCGACGACAAGATCAAGAGCTCCTCGGCACAGTACGAGGATCAGCTGAAGACGCTGCAGAAGCAGCTCGACGACGCCAAGAAGGCGCAGGAGCAGCGCGCCGCAGCGGCCGTGCCGGCACCGCGCCCGGTGACCGCCACCGCGGTGCCGCCGCCCACGGCGCCGGCGACGACGACCGCGCCGCCGCCTGCTGCGACGCCCAGCGAGAGCATGACCACAGCGGCTCCCGCGCCGGCCCCGGCCGTCGCGGAGGCCAAGCCGGCGGCCCCTCCTGAGACCCGCGCCGACGCCCCGGCGCGGCCCGCTACCGATGGAACCGTCAAGCCGGGAGACCTCGTCACGATGGGCGCCGGTGTCACGCCGCCCAAGGTCGTTCGGCGAGCCAGCCTGCGCTATCCGCCGCTCGCGCAACGAATGAAGAAGGAGGCTACGGTCACGGTGCGCGTCCTGGTCGACGAGACCGGGCGAGCTGCCGATGTGCAGGCGACCGGAGCTTCGGCGGGCTTCGGGATGGACGAGGCGGCGCTGGACTATGCCCGCGCCTGCGCCTTTACGCCGGCCTCGAAGAGTGGCGTGCCGGTGCGGATGTGGATGGACCTCAAGGTGGCGTTCAACCTCACCGGCAACAACTGACGAGCCCGCCGCCTGCTCGCTGCGTCGGCCAACCGGCCGGGGCCGCGCAGCCGGGAGAGAGCACACACACAAAAAGAGGCGCCCTCGCGGGCGCCTCTTTTTTCTTGCTTCGGGAACTCCGTGCCTACAGGTCTGCGGCCTTGATGCTCGCGACGAGCTGCTGCACGACCGGCTTCATCACCTTGTCGAACTGACGGTCGTCGTAGTCGACGCCGCCGCCGAAGCCGCCGATGCTGAGCTTGAACTTCGAGTCCTCGCCGCGCGCTTCGTCGGCCCAGAGAATCTCGCCGGTCGTCGTGTCGATGATCCGCGCGTTGGCTGCCGCGGTGAAGGTCTTCTTGCCGCCGGAGAAACCGGGCAGTCCGCCGACGCTGGGAGCGTGCGCCGAGGTGCCCTGGGCGCCGTACTCCGTCACTGCGCCGGTGAGGAAGTACTGGACACCGAGGAGCTTGCCCGCCTTGACGGCGGTCTTGGGATCGACGTCGCCGGCGAGCGAGAGGTTCTTCTCCTGCATGAGCGCCGCGAGCTGCTCGCGGTCGATCACGCGGAACTTGCCGCTCTTGACGAGCTCGGTGACGAAGACGTCCTGCATCGCCGCAGCGCCGCCGTTGTACCACCACTGACCGTCGGCCTTGTTCTTGAACTCGAGCACCGCAATACGGGGCTTCGAATTGTCTGCCGCCTGCACCGGAACCGGCGCGACCAACAAGAGCAGTGCCAACAACGTCGTCCAACCAATGATGCGCTTCATGTTGAGCCCTCCTGGGGTTGATGGGGGATTCTATTGCTGTAATACGGCAATCCTCAACGCAGGGTGCCACGGCCCGGCGCCCCTCCCTGGCGCCGGAGATCCCATGGCGGACTATCCCCGTCGGGCGGCGTACTCCTGCGCGTCGACCACGCAGATCGCAGCCATGTTGACGATGTCCGACACCTCCACACCCCTTTGCAAGACGTGGACCGGCCTCGCCATCCCGAGCAGGATCGGTCCGATCGCCTCGGCTCCTGCCAGGCGCCAGATCAGCTTGTAAGCGGTATTGGCCGAGTTGAGCTCGGGGAAGATCAGCACGTTGGCTGGGCCGCCAAGGCGGGCCCACGGGTAGGTCTCCTGGAGAACCGAGGCCATGACCGCCGTGTCGGCCTGCATCTCGCCGTCGATCGCCAGGTCCGGGGTGCGCTCGCGGACGATCTCGACCGCCCGGCGGGCCTTCTTCGCCGAAGGGTGGGTGTTCGAGCCGAAGTTCGAGAAGGACAACATCGCCACCCTCGGTTCGACGTCGAAGCGCCGGGCGAACTCCGCGGTGAGCAGCGCGATCTCCGCCAGTGTCTCGGCGTCGGGGTCGATGTTCACCGTCGTGTCGGCGAAGAAGAACAACCGGTCCTTGAGGATCAGGATGTAGGCGCCGGCGACGCGCTTGACGCCGGGCCGCGTGTGGATGACCTGCAGGGCCGGCCGGATGGTATCGGCGTACTCGTAGGTGAGACCCGAGATCAGCCCGTCGGCGTCGCCTTCGGCCAGCATCATGCTGCCGAAGTAGTTGCGCGATCTCATTCTCTTGAAGCCGTCCTCGAGCGTCACCCCTTCGCGGCGGCGCTGTTCGTGGAAGCGCTGGGCGTAGCGCTCGTACTGTGGCGCGCTTTCGTTGTGAACGATGGTGATCTTGTCCTCCGGCAACCCCAGCTCCGCCAGCTTCCCGGCGATGCGCTCCCGGCGGGCGAGGAGAATCGGATGGGCGATTCCCTGGTCGACGAGGATCTTGGCAGCGCGCAGGATCTTCTCCTCTTCGCCTTCGGGAAAGACGATGCGCTTCGGATCGTCCTTGGCCCGGTCGATGACCACGCGCATGAGCTCCAGCCGACGCGAGACCAGGTGCTCGAGCCGGTGCCGGTACTCCTCCACCTCGCCGACCGAGACGCGCGCGATGCCGCTCTCTTCTGCCGCCTTGGCGACGGCGGGCGCGACGGTCAGCAGGACCCGATAGTCGAACGGCTTCGGAATCAGGTAGTCGCGGCCGAACTTGAGCGTCTTGAGCCCGTACGCCTTGAGGACGGAGTCCGGCACGTCTTCGCGCGCGAGGGTCGCCAGGGCGCGCGTCGCGGCGAGTTTCATCGCGGTATTGATGTCCGAGGCGCGCGAGTCCAGGGCGCCACGGAACAGGAAGGGGAAGCCGAGGACGTTGTTGACCTGGTTGGGGAAGTCGCTGCGGCCGGTTGCGACGATGGCGTCGGGCCGGGCAGCCAGGGCTTCGTCGTAGCCGATCTCGGGGGTCGGATTGGCCATCGCGAAGATGATCGGAGTCGGTGCCATCCGTTTCAGCATCTCCGCTGTCACGGCGCCGGCGACCGACAGGCCGACCAGCACGTCGGCCCCGACGAGAGCCTCTTCGAGGGTTCGTGCGGTCGTCTCGGCGGCGAACTCCATTTTCTGCGCGTCGCTATCTCCGGGCCTGCCGCGATAGATGACGCCCTTGCGGTCGCAGAGAACGATGTTCTGCTTGCGGATGCCCAGCTCGAGGTAGAGGCGCAAGCAGCCGAAGGCGGCAGCTCCTGCCCCGGAAAGCACCAGCTTCGCCTCCTCGATCTTCTTGCCCGCGATCTCCAGGGCATTCACCAGGGCGGCGCCGGAGATGATCGCCGTGCCGTGCTGGTCGTCGTGGAAGACGGGGATGTTCATCTCCGCCTTGAGACGGCGCTCGATCTCGAAGCACTCGGGCGCCTTGATGTCTTCGAGGTTGATGCCGCCGAAGGTCGGCTCGAGGAGCTTGACCGCGCGGATGAACTCCTCCGGATCTTCGGTGGCGACTTCGATATCGAAGACGTCGATGCCGGCGAATCGCTTGAAGAGGACACCCTTGCCTTCCATGACCGGCTTGCCGGCCAGGGCGCCGATGTTTCCCAGGCCGAGGACGGCGGTGCCGTTCGAGATGACCGCGACCAGATTGCCCTTGGCGGTGTATTCGTAGGCGAGGAGGGGATCCTTGGCGATCTCGAGGCAAGGCTCGGCGACGCCGGGTGTGTAGGCCAGGGAAAGGTCGCGCTGGGTTGCCGTCGGCTTCGAGGGCAGGACTTCGATCTTTCCCTTGGGGGAGCGGGAGTGATACTCGAGCGCTTCGTCGCGCGTGGTCTTGTTCATGGTGCCTTAGAGTTTATCCCCGCCCGCAACCTCCTTCCGGGCGGGTCGCGGATACCGCGCCGCGGGTTGCCAGAGCGCGGTAGGGTGCAGAGGCCGGGGGGAATCCCATGATCGTTTGCAGGCTGGCTTCAGGAAGTAGGGTCGTGACGCAGGCAGACCATGCCCGTCTGAGTGGCGACCTCTTGCGCCTTTTCCGACTTCCCGAGCTCGTCAGCCACCCCCGGCGGGAGCTGCTGCTGCGCGCGGCCAGCGAGCACGACAATGGCTGGTGGGAGGCCGACGCCGCGCCGCGGCGTTCGCCCGACGGCCGGTCAGCTCTCGATTTTCACGAGGTTCCGTCCGGATTGCGACGCGAGATCTGGCGCCGCGGCATCGAGCGGTTCGCCGGCGACAGCCCCTATCTGGCTGCCCTGGTCGCGACCCATGCGTTGCGTCTGGCCAGCCGTTTCGGCGGGTTGGTCGAATGGGAGGACTTCTGCGCGGCGACCTCAGCCCGGCGGCTCGAGCTGCTCGAAGTCGCCGGGGCGAAGCTCTCGGACGTTGGCGAAGACGACCGCTGGCTGGAGCTTGCCGATGGCCTCTCGCTCGCGATCTGCACCGGCGATCCCGCCTGGTGCCAGGTCGCGGGTTGGCGAATCGCTCTTCGCGGCGACCCGGGCTCGGACGAGATCGAGTTGGGCGTCGATCCTTTTCCGCTGACCGGCACCACCCGCTTCGGACTTTCCTGTCGCCGGCTTCCCGAAAGGACCTTCGAGTCCGATACCGCCCTCGGCGTCGCGCTGGCCTCAGCGCCGTGGGCGCGGCTCGGCGTCCGCCTGACGCCACTCTGAGGGCCTTCGGAGGCGAACGTCAGACTGCCGGAGCGTTGGCGTAGGACTCCAGCAGCCCGCACTTGGTACAGCGCCAGCTCTGGATCGGGAGCTTGCGGCGGCCCCGCATCTTGAGCATCTTCAGGAACCAGTACTCGGGGCTCCCCTCGGCCCAGTGGCCGACCTTCAGCGCGTTGTGCGAGCTGTCGAGGAGGAACCCCTCCTTCTGCAGGCCGCCGCATCTGCTGCACCGTCTGTCGCTCATTTTGAGTCGTCCTCGTCTCCTGCGATCGCCCCTTCGCCCGCCCCCTCCCGCCGTTTCCTGCCCGAGTCGCGCAGGGCACGCCGCAGGAGGTACTCGATCTGACCGTTCAGACTGCGCAGCTCGTCCGCGGCCCACCGTTCGAGGTCGCCATGAAGCTCGCGGTCGAGCCGCAGCAGGAACGGCTTGCGTTCGGCCAGGGCGCCGCCGTCAGCCGGTGTAGAGCGTCCCAGCGTTGACCACCGGAGTCGCCGCGCGCTCGCTGCACAGGACGACGAGAAGGTTCGACACCATGGCCGCCTTGCGCTCCTCGTCGAGTGCGACGATCCCCTTCTCCGAGAGCCGCTCGAGCGCCATCTCGACCATCCCGACCGCCCCTTCGACGATCTTCTGGCGAGCAGCGATGATCGCCGTGGCCTGCTGGCGCTGCAACATCGCTTGGGCGATTTCCGGGGCGTAGGCGAGGTGGGTGATGCGGGCCTCCTGCACATCCACTCCAGCCTGCACCAGCCGGTCGTGGATCTCGCGCCGGAGCTGGTCGGCGACCTCGATCGTGTTGCCGCGCAACGACTTGTCCTGCTCGGCATGCGAGTCGTAGGTGTACTGCGTCGCCAGATTCCGCAGGGCGGACTCCGACTGGACGTGGACGAAGTCCTCGTAGTTGTCCACCAGAAAGACGGCATCGAACGTATCGATGACCCGCCAGACCACCACGGCAGCGATCTCGACCGGGTTGCCGTCGGCGTCGTTCACCTTGAGGTGCGCGGTTTCGAAGTTGCGCACCCGCAGGGAGATCGCACGCTTGGTCATGAATGGGTTCGCCCAGCGCAGCCCGGCGCGGCGCTCGCTTCCGCGATAGGCGCCGAAGAGCGTCAACACGCGGCCCTGGTTGGGCTCGACCATGAAGAGGCCCAGCAGGAGGACGAAAGTCGCCGAGATGCCGACTGCGCCGGGCACGATCAGGCTCACCTCCGCTTGCTTCGCCCCCAGGATGAGAGCTGCCACGCTTCCACCGAGAACTCCCAGAAGGAGCAGGAGCATCGCCAGGCCGTTCCAGGTTCTTGCTTGCTGTTCTTTCATTGCATCCTCCGTCTCTAGCAGAATGATATCACTTCGCTATTGCCCGTCAAGCCCCCTCTCAGCCGGCTGGATGCACGCCGGCCAAAACAGATCACCCGCCTTCCACCCGGGAGAACCGGGTCGAAGACGGGCGATGGGGCTCGCTGCTGGTAGTGGAGGGGAGGAGGGGTGCTGCGCCTACTGGCGAAGGTCGTCGAAGACGATGCCGAGGTTCTGCGCGCCGTTGTTCCGACAGAGGTCCATGAACTCGACGACCTTGTCGTAGGTCAACTCGCCGTCAGCGGCAAAGAAGGCGAGCTTCTTCTCGCGTCCGGTCATCGCCGTGCGGAGACGCTCGGCAAATCGGGCCTTGGGGACCTCTTCCTTGTTGATGAAGGTCTTCCCCTCGGCATCCATACGGATGATCACCTGCTCATTGTTCTGCGGTGGCGGAGTGGTGGACGTGACCTCCGGCGGAGTCTCCACCTGATAGCCCACCTGGAGCATCGGCTGGATGACCATGAAGATGATCAGCAGCACCAGCACCACGTCGACCAGGGGCGTGACGTTGATCTCGCTCTTGATGCCACCGCTGCTACCTACGCTCATGCTCATCGGGCTGTCCTCCGTTACGCTCTACTCAACTGCCCTTCGTCTCGCGCTTGTCCGTCACCAGCCCGACGCCGCCGAAGCCGGCCTCGTTGACGGTCTGCATGATGCGACGGACCTCTTTGTACTTCAGCGCCTTGTCCGCCTTGATCACCAGCGTCTTCTCGGGCGACTGCGTGTGCAGGTCCTTGAAGTAGGCGACGAGATTCTGGTCGGGAATCCACACCCCGTCGATCACGACTTCCGCACGCGCGGTCATCGAGATCGTCTTCTGCTTCGCCCCCTCCGGCATCTTCGGCGGCTGGTTGGTCTGGGGCAGATTGACATCCGCGCCAGCCCGCAGCAGGGGCGTGACCACCATGAAGATGATCAGCATCACCAGACAGACGTCGACGAGCGGGGTGACGTTGATATCCGACTTGACGTCGTTCTCGCTCGATCCCGGGATGTTAAACGCGGACCCCAACTGCATCGCTGCCTCCGTGCTTCTTGATGAAGAAGTCGACGAGCTCGGACGAGGAGTTCGACATCTCGACGCTGAAGCGCTCGAGCATTCCGGTGAAGTAGTTGAACATCCAGGCCGCCGGAATGGCCACGAACAGACCGAGCGCGGTCGTCACCAGGGCTTCGGCGATACCGCCCGAGACGGCGGCGATGCCGCCAGCGCCGGAGGACATGCCGCGGAAGGCGTTGATGATGCCGACGACGGTGCCGAAGAGGCCGATGAACGGCGCGGTGGTGGCGATCGTCGCCAGGGTGCCGACGCCCTTCTTGAAGTCGGAGTACGTGATCAGGGTCTCCCGCTCGATGGCGCGGCGCGCCGCCTCGACCAGGTCACCGCCCGAAAGTCCCGAGGCACGGCTCGAATCGAGCTGAAACTCGATCAGACCGGCGCGGGTCACGCGCGCAAGGTGGCTGGCCGGGAACTTCCGGGCCACGTCGACCGCCTGCTGGATCTGATCCTTGGCCAGAGCCGCCGTCGCCTGCTTGGCGAATTCGAGCGACTGCTTCTTGGCCTTCTTGAAGAACAGAAAGCGCTCGAGCGTGACGTACAGCGAGTAAACCGAGCAGATGACGAGCGTGATCGCCACGCCCTGGGCGATCCACGTCATCGACTCCCACAGATGCATCGGGCTAAAATCCATAGCTCCTCTCCTCTTCCCTTTTCGAGTCGGTTTTATTGCAGTCGGAAGTTGACCGTCAGCGAGTAGTAGACGCTCACAGGCCGCCCATTCAACGTCGCCGGCTTGAAGCGCCAGCTCTTGACCGCGTCCACCGCCGACTGGTCGAGACCCATCGGCAGGCCCTTGAGGACACGGACGTTGGTCACCTTGCCCTCTTTGTCGATGATCGCTTCGACGATCACCACGCCCTGGATGCGCGCCTTGCGCGCGAGCTCCGTGTAGGCCGGCTGGGCTCCGCCGAGTCGCACCGGCTTGCTGATCTCGCCACCGACACGCAGGATCTCTTCGCCGACGCTCTCCGGCACGCCGCCGACCTGCCCGCCCGCGACACCGCCCTCGACGCCACCCTCGACGCCGCCTTCCGTGCCCTCACCTTCCGAGGCGACCTCGGAGCTGGGTTCGGGCACCACGTCCGGAACGGTCACCGGCTGGACGATCTCCGCCACGACTTGCTGCTGCACCACCGGCTTGGGGGCGGCCGGCTTGGGAGCGGCCGGCGGAGGCGGGGGTGGCGGCGGAGGCGGAGGCGCCGCGGCCTGGAAGAAGGTCACCTGGATCGGCGGCTCTTCCACCGGGTCGATGGACCAATATTGCACTGCCAACACGGTGCCGATCAGCACGACATGCATCAGCAGGGCCATCTGAATGATCAGGGCCCGATTCCTCGGGGCCTTCTTCTTCTGCGATTCGATGAGTGCGCTCTCGAACATGGGCTCTCCCGTCGCCTTAGGAAGCGGCGGCCGCCTGGGCCTTGCGGGCGGCGACGATGGCTTTCGCCTTATCCTGGAAAATGACCGCTTCGGCGATCAACGCCTGCTGGACTACCGGATCGACTTCGAGTTTCGCCTTCTCACGCAGGATCAGGTTCAGATAGACCAGGGAGTCGAACGAATCGGGCGCCGAGGCGACCGACTTGCGGAGGAACTCGATGCCGGCATCGACGATGACACCGCGCTGGTCGGGGGAGAGCATCGGATCGTGGTACGCCTTGTCCCAGCAGGCGACGCCGACGGTGTACTGCGCCACGCTGTCCGCTCGCGCCCCCAGGGTCTGGACGTAGGCAATCGCCTCGTCGAGCTTGCCCGCGCGGATGAGCACCGTCACGATCGCCTGGTTGTTCTCCTTGTCGTTCGGATTCTTCGCCGACCTGGCCCGCAGCCGCTTCAGTGCGTCGTCGTAGCGCTCCGAGCTCATCAGGATGGTCAGGATGTAGTCCTGAACCTTGGCGTCCTCGGGAAACGCTTCGCCGAACTTCTCGAATGCCAACAGGGCCTCTTCGGCGTAGGCGAGATTCTGCTTCGACGTGTCACCGGGGCGGTAGACCGCCATCGCCGCGAGGCCCACCGAGCGCCAGACCTTCTTGGCCGCAGGATCGAGCTCCAACCCCCGCTTGTAGTACTTGATCGCTTCGCGGTAGTTCTCGCCCTTGTAGGAGGCGTTACCCTGCTTGAACTCCATGCGCGCCTGCACCTTGCCGCAACCGCCGAGGACGGTGCACAGCGCAAGTGGAAGCAGAAAAGCTCTCAGCCGGTCGGTTGCCATGTTGATGTTCGTCCAGATGCGAGATGGTTGCCGGTGTGTGACGTGGGCGCATTCTGTGGCAAGCCTGCTCTCGTTCGCAAGGGGCGGTACGGCAAAACTCCCGCGTATGATGATTTCGTGCCGAATCCGACCCGACTCCCGACGAAGCCGCCGGCCTTTGCGCTGGCCACTCTCGCGCTCTCGATTGCCTGTTGGGGCAGCTCCGCTGTGGCTCAGACTACTGCGCCTTCGCGCCGGCAGCCGCCAGAGGCGCTCCAGATTGCCGGCCCTGCCTTCGGGGAGCGTCTCGAGATCGAGGTGCTCGGACTCCCGCGCGTGGATGCCGAGAGGGCTCTCAACGGAGCCTGGGACACCGTGCTCAGGGCCGAGCGCGAGGTCGCGGGCCTGGTGCCTTCCCTGCGCACGGGTCGGGCGACCCTGGCGCCCGACCTCTTTGCGCTGCTCGCGCGGGCGAGCTCCTTCTGCAGCTGGAGCGACGGCGCCAGCGGCCCGCACGGCGGCGCGGTCTATCGCCTCTGGGCCGAGAGCGCCCGCGCCGGCTCGCTGCCGACGCCGGATGAGCTCGAAGAGGCGGCGTCCTCGACCCGCTGCTCGCGACTGACGCTCGTTGCCGAGGCCCGGCAGGTCGAGCTCCTGCCCGGCAGCGAGCTCGACCTGCGCGGTTTCGCCCTCGGCTGGGCCGTGGACCTGGCCGTGCGCAGCCTTGTGGACGCCGGCGCAGGCAACTCGCGAGTGACACTGGGTCCGGTCACCCGCGCCATGGGGAGCGGCCCCGCGGGCGCCGGATGGCCGGTGGCGCTGCCGACACTCTCGGCGTCGGGCAATACGACCAGCCGCGTCCTGCTGCGGGATCAGGCGCTCGCGGTCGCCGAACCGGCGCGCTCCGCGCTGCTCATCGCTGGCGAGCGGATTCTCCCTGCTTTCGACTTGCGCAGCGGGCGCCCGGCGACCGGCGTCTCGAGCGTCGTCGCAGTGACCGCGCTCGCCGCAGATGCCGAGCCGCTCGCCCTGGCCATGAGCGTCCTGGGCGCCAACGGCGGCCAGCTCCGGCTGGGCTCTCTACGACCCAAGCCGTCGGTACTCTGGCTGCTCGGCGAAGGCGAGACGGCCGTAGTCGCCTCCTCGAACTGGTCCGCGGTGCGCAAGCCGTGACGCTGCCCGCCGTCGTGCTCGTGCGCCCGCAGCAGGAGGGCAACATCGGCGCCGTCGCGCGGGCGATGGCCAACATGAGCCTGACCCGGCTCCTGCTGGTCGAGCCGGCGCCCGCTCTCGGCGACACCGCCTTCGCCTTCGCCATGCACGCCCACTCCATACTGCTCGGCGCCGAGCGCTACCCGAGTCTCGCCGAGGCGCTCGCCGGATTCGACTTCGTGGTCGCCACCGCGTCGTTGCGCGACCGGCTCTGGCCGCATCCGATCGTCACCCCCCGGGCCCTGCCGGCGCATCTCGCCGAGCATGCCGCCGGCGCCCGCGTCGCACTCGTCTTCGGCGCCGAGGTCTCCGGCCTGACGAGCGACGAGCTCGCGCGGGCGAGCGCTCTGGTCAGCATTCCGGCGGCGCCGGCCAATCCCACCCTCAACCTCGCGCAAGCGGTGCTGCTGGTCAGTTACGAGCTCTACGTGGCGAGGGGAGCTCCGGGCGCGATCGCGCTCGAGCCGGTGTCCCGCGCCACGGTCTTTCAGACGGAGCACCTCTTCGGCCGCCTGCAGGAGCTCCTCGCGGAGGTGGGCTTCGCACGCGACACGACGATCCGCCGCGTGGCGCGCGACCTGCGCCTGCTCCTCGCGCGCGCCCACCTCTCGGAGCGCGAGGCGGCACTGCTTTCCGGCTTGCTGCGCCGCACCCGCAACGCCCTGCGGCGCACCCGCCAGGCCCGGCCCGACTGAGTCAGGCGACTGCCCGGTGATAGAGTCTGCCGCGTGCCGACCCCAGCCGCCGAGCTCAAGTCCGCGGTCTCCGGCAGCCTCGCGCGGGCGCCGATCATCGCCGTGGTGCGCCACCCGGATCCTGCCGTCGCGGCCAGCCAGGCGCGGTCTTTCATACGCCACGGCCTGGAGATGATCGAAGTCACGTTCACCGTCCCGGGAGCGGCCGATCTCGTTCGCGAGCTCCTCGCCGAACGCCCGGCCGACGCCTCGATCCGCATCGGCATGGGCACCGTCACGACGGCGGCGCGTGCCCGCGAAGCGATCGCGGCCGGCAGCGAGTTCATCGTCACGCCGAACGTGAGCCCCGCTGTCGCCGAGCTTGCCCGGGAGCGCAGCCTGTTTCTGTGTATGGGCGGGCTCACGCCTACCGAGTTGGTCACCGCTCACGAGCTGGGCGCCGACCTGCTCAAGGTCTATCCCCTGCCGCCCGTGGGCGGCCCGGCCTACCTCTCGGTCGTCCGCCAGCCGCTCGGCGATCTCGCTCCCATGCTCGCTGGCGGCGGCTTCGGCATCGAGGAGATTCCGGCTTACCGCAGCGCGGGAGCGGTTGCTTTCGGCATCGGTGCGCCGCTCCTCGCGGGCGACGACTCCGCCACGTCGCGCAACATCCATCGCGCTCTAGCGCTCGCGCGCGGTGGCCTATGAACCGCCGCAGCCCAAGGACGGTCCGCCATGACTGAAGCGCGCGAAACGCGCTCGACGCAGATCAGCTTCGACGCCACGCCGGAGATCTTCGCCACCGACTCCGCCGGAGCCTTCGCCTTTCCGATGTCGGTCGCGGCGCAGAAGATGCTCGATACGGCACCGTACGACGAGATTCGCTTCGTCTTCTCCGTCTGGCACCCTTCGGGGCAGAAGGTGATCGATCTCGATCGCGCCTACCTCGAGCTCCAGGGCTCGTTCGACCCCGAGGATGAGCACTGGATCAAGCTGGCGGAGATCGAGCCGGTGGTGGCGCCGTACGGTGCCGGCGATACCTTCGATGGCTGGATCGTGTTGCCGGTGATGGCCGGCAAGAGCTCTTACTCCCTGGTCGGCAACGGCTTCGAGCCGCGCTCCCGACTGCAGATCCGGGCGATCGCCTACCTGGTCGCCTGAAACAACCCTCTCCCTGCGAGCGCCGCCCCCGATGCGACATCTCGAACTGCTCTCCAGGCTGGCTCAGGCCAACCCCCAGAAGATCGTCCTTCTCGTGCTCGACGGCGTCGGCGACCTCGCGACGCCCGCGCAACCGCTCTCCGCACTGCAGAAGGCGCGGAAGCCCCATCTCGACGCCCTGGCGGCGCGCTCGTCGCTCGGCCGGATCGTTCCCGTCGCCACCGGCGTCACCCCGGGAAGCGGTCCCGGTCACCTGGCGCTCTTCGGCTACGATCCGCGCGAACCCGAATTCGACATCGGGCGCGGCATTCTGGAGGCGCTGGGGCTCGGGCTCGAGCTTTCGCCGGGCGACGTCGCGGCGCGCGGCAACTTCGCTACCGCCGACGCATCCGGGGCGCTCATCGACCGTCGCGCCGGCAGAATCCCCACCGCCGAGTGCGTTCGGGTGTGCGAGAAGCTCAATCGGGCGCTCGCCGCGATCGACGGCGCCTCCGTCCGGGTGGTTCCGGGCGAGGCTCACCGCTTCGTGCTGCTGCTCTCCGGCGCCGGTCTCGACGCTGCACTCGACGACACCGATCCGCAACAGCTCGGCGTCGCAGCCCTGGCTGCCCGCGAGACCGCTCCCGCGGCGGCGCCGACCGCGGCGCTGGTGCGGCGGGCCGTGGCGCTCATGGAAGCCGCCATCGCCGACGAGCCCAAAGCCAATCGCGTGCTGCTGCGCGGCTTCTCGCAGGCGCCGCACCTGCCGCAGTTGCCGGAGCTCTACAAGATGCGCTGTGGCGCCTTCGCCGGCTACCCGCTCTATCGCGGTGTCGCTTCGGCCTGCGGCATGGAAGTCATCGACTGCGGCAAACGGATCGGCGACATCGTCGACCGGGTCGCGGAGCGCTGGCAGGAGTTCGACTTCTTCTTCCTGCACGTCAAGCAGACCGACCAGGCGGGAGAGGACGGCAACATCGACGCCAAGGCGGCGGCGATCGAAGAGGTCGACGCCCAGCTGCCGCGCCTGCTGGCGCTCGCGCCGGACGTCGTCGCCGTGACCGGCGACCACTCGACACCGGCGCCGATGGCGGCACACAGCTTTCACCCCGTTCCGCTGCTGGTGGCTTCGGCGATCGCCTTCGTCGACGACACGACCGCCTTCGACGAGCAGCAGGCGATGCGGGGCCATCTCGGCACGTTTCCGGCGCGCGAGCTGATGGGCCTCCTGCTCGCCCATGCCGGCAAGCTGGAGAAGTTCGGCGCCTGAGCGCCGGACCGCCCCAGCGACGGTGACCGGCTTGCAGATCGAAGAGACGATTCACATCGCGGCGCCGCCGGAGACCGTCTGGAAGTTCCTCGCCGATCCCCGCAGTTGGCAGCACTGGTGGCCCGGCTGCCGGGACGCCAGTACGGGCGACCGGAAGTCCCTTCACGACGGTTCCACCCTGACCCTGTCGTTACGCCTCGGGTGGCTGACGGTGAAGTTCGGCGCGCGTGTGGAGGCGGCCACCGCGCCGCGCTCGCTGCTCTGGGTCGGAAGCGGCTTCGGGGTCAGCGGACGGCACGCCTTCTACCTCGAGGCGAAGCCGAACGGTACCTTCGTTCGCCAGCAGGAACAGTGGAGCGGCGCCGGCGTGTGGCTCTTTCGTCTGCTGCGTCTCGACGGCGCCAGCCGGAGAATGTTCCAGCAGAATCTCCGTGGATTGAAGCGCATCGCTGAACGCTCCGCCTGAACGGCGGCGGAAGGGTGCTTGGGCCGCCGGTCAGCGGAAACCGCGACGAAGCTCGCGCGCGAAGAGCTTCCAGGTAGCTTCGTCGAAAAGGCAGACGATGACGCGCTGGAGCTTGGTACCGCCCTGCAGGTAGCGGTGCACCTCGGTCAGCAGGATGCGCGCACAGCGCTCGACCGGAAAACCGAAGTTGCCGGTGGAGATCGCCGGAATGGCGACCGACTTCAAACCGTGGCGGTCGGCCAACGCGAGCGACGAGCGCACCGCGGCCGAGAGCTTGCGGTCCTCGTCGCCTTCGCCCATCTTCGGACCTACCGCATGGATGACGTGCTTGAACTTCATCTTGCCGGCGCCGGTGATGACCGCCGTACCGACCCCGGTCGAACCGATCCGCCGGCACTCCTCCTGCACCGAGGGCCCGCCGCGCCGCTTGATCGTCCCCGCGACGCCGCCGCCCAGAACCAGATTCTCGTTGGCGGCGTTGACGATCGCCTCCACGTCGAGATCGGTAATATCCCCCTCCACCAGCTCGAGGGTGGTGTTGTTCATCGTAATGACGATGCGGTTGTCCGCCTTGGTTTCCGCCATGAGTCGATGCCCGGGTCGATCGGTTTGACGCCCCCACCTGAGGAGGCGTTTTGAGCCATTGAGCATATCAACTCTCGCCTCTTCGCGCCTGCAGGTCGTGCCCGCCCCCCGCGCGGACGCCCGGCCGGACGGTCAGGCGGGGGGTGACTCCAGTAGACTGACCTCCCATGTTCCGGGCCATCAAGCGTCAACTCGCCGCCTCCCTGCAGGCCGAAATCGCCCGTCAGTTCGGGCTCGATCATCTCCCTGTCGCCGAAATTCCGCCCCGCCGCAGTCTCGGCGACGTCGCCTTTCCAGCCCCCCTGCATCTCGCCAAGTCGCTGAAAAGAAAGCCTCGGGAGATCGCCGAGGCGCTCGCTGCCGAATGGCGCCTGCCGGCCGGCGTGAGGGAGCTCAGGGTGGAGGGGGCCGGCTACCTGAATCTCTTCTTCGACCGCTCGGCGTTCGCCGCCGGCCTGCTCGCCGAGCCGGTTTTCCAGCCGACGGCGGCCGGCGAACCGACCCCGGACAAGGTCATCGTCGAGCACACCAACATCAATCCGAACAAGGCTGCCCATATCGGCCACCTGCGAAACGCCGTGCTCGGCGACCTTCTGGTGCGCGCCCTGCGCGCCCAGGACGTGCCGGTGGAAGTCCAGAACTACATCGACGACACCGGCGTGCAGGTCGCCGACGTCGTGGTCGGCTTCGTCGATCTCGAGCACCTGTCGGTCGCCGAGGTCGCCGCGATCCGCGAGCCGTTCGACTACCGCTGCTGGGACGTCTACGCCCGGGTCGGCAGGTGGTACGAAGAGGACCCCGAGCGACAGAAGCTCCGCCGTGAGACCCTGCACGGCCTCGAGTCGGGCGTCGGCGAGCGCGCCGAGATGGGACGGCTGGTGGCACGGCGGATCGTCACCCGCCATCTCGCGACCATGGGCCGCCTGGGGATCGACTACGACCTGCTCACCCACGAGAGCGACATCCTCGGTCTCGACTTCTTCAGCGTCGCTTTCGAGCTTCTCAAGGCGACCGGCGCCGTACAGCTCGAAGCCGAAGGAAAGAACGCCGGCTGCTGGGTGATGCCTCTCGAAGGCACCCCCGAGTTCGCCGGCCTCGAGGACCCCGACAAGGTCATCGTGCGCTCCGACGGCACGGTGACCTACGTCGGCAAGGACATCGCCTACCAGCTGTGGAAGTTCGGCCTTCTGGGCAAGGACTTCGCCTATCGCTACTGGAGGGAGGCGGGACTCTGGGTCACCGCGCGCGAAGGGGCCGAAGACCATCCCTCCTTCGGGCACGGCACGAACGTGATCAACGTCATCGACGCCCGGCAGAGCTATCTGCAGAAGATCGTCCGCGCCGGCCTTTCCGCGCTCGGGCACCACGACGCCGCGGCGCGCTCGGTGCACTTCGCCTACGAGATGGTGACGCTGTCGCCGGCCACGGCCAAGGCGCTGGGTTACCAGGCCGCTGCGGGCGACGAAGGGCGCGCGATGGAGATGTCCGGTCGCAAGGGGATCGGCGTCAAGGCCGACGACCTCCTCGACCGGCTCGAGGAGAAGGCGCGCGAGGAGATCGCCAGCCGCAACCGCGAGCTCGGCCACGAAGAGCTCCTGCGCCTGGCCAAGCAGATCGCCGTCGCCGCGGTGCGCTTTTTCATGGTCAAGACCGGCACGACACGGGTGATCGCCTTCGATCTCGACGAGGCGCTCAACTTCGAGGGCGAGTCCGGCCCCTACCTGCAGTATTCCCTGGTGCGGGCGCGCAATATCGAACGCAAGCTCGCGGCCTCCGGCGTCAGCCAGGCGAGCGACGCCGTCACTCCCGAGGCGATCGCCGCGCTGCCCGACGAATTGTGGAGCGAAGATCTCTGGGACCTCGTGCACGCCGCCTCGCTGGTCGAGGAAACGGTCGAGCGCGCCACCACCTCGCTCGAGCTGTCGCTCGTCGCGCGGCAGGCGCTCGAGCTCGCTCAGCGCTTCAATACCGCTTACCACCACCATCCAGTCCTGCACGAGGAGGACGTCGCGCTGCGCATGCTGCGCCGCGGTGCCTTCCGCAACTTCGCCAAGGCGGCCGGCTCGCTCTGCGATCTGCTCGGGATTCCGGTGCCCGAGAAGATGTAGGCGAGTTCAGGGCCCTCCGGGCTCAGCCGGCTGCGCCGGCAGGGACTTCGACCAGCGCCGCTGCCGGACGCAGGATCGCCTGCATCGTCTCGATCACTTCCGCATGGACTGGCGCCTCCACACGGTCGGACGCCAGCAGGTGCGACGCGAGCACCACCTCGTCGAGCGACAGGAGCCCTTCCAGGCGATCCAGGGCGTCCACCACCGGCAGGCGCCGCACCGCGTGGGCGCGCATCGTCGAGAGCGCCAGCGAGAGCTCGTCGCCGGCCTCGCAGACCCACGGCGGCGCACTCGCCACCTCTTCGACCCGCAGCTCGCCCGGACGCCGGTTGGCCCGCGCCACGGCGCAGCAGATGTCGCGGTCGGTGATCACCCCCACGACGCGGTGATCGGCGTCGGTCACCGGCAGCACGCCGACGCCGGCCTGGGCCATCGTACGGCCGGCGCTGGCCAGAGACTCTCCCATGGTGGTGTGGCGGGGAACACTGCGCATCAGGTCTCGCACTTTCATCCTGGACCTCCTTGTCGGCGAGCGGGGAATTCAGTGTGCGCCGCACAATCGCGGGCGTAACCACCCGAAAGGGCGGCCAGCAGGCGGCCGCCGGAGGTTCCGGCGTCAGAGCAGCGCGGCGATCGCGTCCATGCGGCGCAGCGCCGCCCGGTAGCCGATGTCGGCGATCTCGGCATGCCGCCTTAGGTCGAAGGTCGAGTAGCGGGAGAGCTCCGCCGGAGACAGCACCAGGTCGGCATGGTGAAACTTGCGCTTCGAGGCGTGGTACATGCCGATCTCCAGGGCGCGCTGGGTGACGGCGAACGTCGAGTTGAGGTCGCCTTCGACGGGGGTCGAGAGCGGCGTCGCGTAAACCCCGAGGATCACGTCGCAGAGTCCGAAGAGCGGCTCGACGGGGAAGTTGTTGACGATCCCACCATCGACGAAGGTCCGCCCCTCGACCTGGATCGGCGAGATCACGAACGGCACCGCCGAAGAGGCGAGCAGCGGACGGACCAGCGGCCCCGAGCTCCACACCTCGAGGCGACCGGAGACGAGGTCCGTCCCGGTCACGAACAGCGGCAGCGCGAGCGCTTCGAACGAATCGTCGGGAAACCAGTCGTGGAACGAACCGAGGATCTTCTCCGAGTCGATGACTCCGGGTTTGCGCAGGGCGAGGCGCGACAGCCGGAAGGGATTCGCGTCATCGAAGAAGCGCAGGATCTCCGCGCTGTCGCGGCCCGCGGCATGCAGCGCCCCGACCAGCGCGCCGGCGCTCGTGCCGGCGATGCAGTCGGGCTGGATGCCGTTCTCGGCGAGGGCGCGGAGCACACCGGCGTGAGCCAGTCCGCGGCTACCGCCGCCCGAGAGCACGATGCCGAGTCTGTAGCGCATGGCCGCGGGAGCCTATCTCGTGGTCAGTGTGCGCCCTTCCCGTCCACGGCGCACTACCCCCCGGCGCGGGGGGAGCGCCTACGGTGCAGCGACCGACCAGGTAGCGAGACCGCCGCTCTCGAAGCCGTCGGCGAACAGGGCACCGTAGAGCACGTAGACCGCACCGCTATCGAAGCTCGCGCCGCCGGCGTTGGTGCCGTCGACATAGAGCGCGCCGATCGCGAGGTCGTCCTGCCCGTTGCCGTCGAAATCGCCGGCGGCGAGCGAGAAGCCGTACGCCTGGCCTTCTCCGAGGTCTTCGGCGCCGGCGCTCCCACGAAAGCCCTGCGCCCAGAAACGGGCCGATGGAGCATCGAGCCCGAAGCCTCCCGGCACGATCGTCACCCCGCCGGCGAAGAGGAGGTTCAGACCGCTCTCGGGATCCTCCACCCCTTCCTGCGGAATGCCGATCGCGAGATCGAGAGCGCCAATGTTGTTCTGCTCGATAAAGTCCCCGATTGCCAGCGCGAAACCGAAGTTCTCGAACTGCGCAGGCGACTCGCCGTCGCCGAGCGACGTCTGATCGTAGATTTCGGACCCCGGTGAGTCGATTCCCGTCCCAGGCTGCCCCCAGAGCAGGGTGACCGCTCCCGCGTCGGCGAATCCCGCGACGTCTTCATACGGCGCGCCGATCACGAGATCGTCCACGCCTTCGCCGGTGACATCACCGGCGGCAAGCGCGAGTCCGAAGTGATCGCCCGCCTCCTCGACGCCGCCGGTCGCCACGTTCGACTCGCGCCAGAACTGGTTTCCGGCGAGCTGCAGGCCGATGCCTGCCGAGCCGTAGAGCACATGCACCGCTCCGGCGTTGGTCTCCACCCCCAGGGTCTCGGAGGCGACGCCGATCGCCAGATCGACCGCCTGATCGTCGTTGAAGTCTCCCGCAGCGAGCGCCTGGCCGAAGAAGTCGTCGCCTTCGCAGGAGTTGAGCATCGCGAAACCGCCGCTCGACGAGTCCTGGTCGAAGTACTCGTGGCCGCTCGCGGTGATCCCGACGGCCGAGCCGTAGAGAACGTAAACGCCACCCGAGTTCACCGGCAACTGGTTGGTGAAGGCGTCGCAGGAGGGGCAGCCGATCGCGAGGTCCTCCCGGCCGTCCAGGTTGAAGTCTCCGGTCGCGAGCGCCAGTCCGAACAGATCGCCGGAGGCCGGGGTGTTGAACACCCCGTCGGCGCCCTTCCGGAAGCGCTGCGGCCCGGGTAAATTGCCGGTGGTCAAACCCTCCGTCGACCCGTACACAATCATCACCATTCCCGCGTCGGTCGCGAACCCGACGTCTTCGCGTGGAATTCCGATCGCCAGGTCGTCGAAGCCGTCGCCGTTGAAATCGCCCGCTGCGAGCACCGAACCGAACTCGTCCCCGAGCTCGCGATCCGACAGGCCGGTCACGGGATCGAAGTCCTTGAAGAGCACGTCGGACGCGGCAGAGACACCGGAGTCGTCCGAGTAGAGGACGTGGACCGCGCCCTCCTTGTCGCTGGTCAGTGACTCGTAGTCGCCGATCGCGAGATCGTCCCGGCCGTCGCCGTCGAAGTCGCCCACTGCCTGGGCGAGACCCAGGTTGTCGTTGTTGAAGGCCAATCCTTCGAGTCCGCTGTCGATGCTGTCCTGAATCCGCAGCGAGCGCGCACCATAGAGCTCCGCTGCCAGTGGAGCCTGCGTGCCGCCCGCCACCAGCGCCACCAACATCATGCAGCCGCACTTCGCCGTCGCACCGAATCCAGAACGTCGCATCGCCGCCTCGCTTTCTCTCGTCGGGGCATTCGTCGTGAATCCCCGCTCGATTGGCGAGAGCGGTGGGAAAACGGGGCCGCTACGGCTGCGGATCGACCAGAAGGAGCTGGCGCAGGGTGGTCACCGTGCCGAAAAGGCCCCGCGCCTCGGCCTCCGCCAGCAGGACCGTCGCCAGCCGACGCGCTTCGTCTCGCCGGCCGGCGCCGAAGAGGGCGCGAGCGAGGCCGAGTCGCTGTTCGAGGCGCGGCAGGTCCAGGCCGTCCTCCTCGGCACGCCGGACGGCTCGTTCACGGAGCTCGACGGCCCGGCTGTAGTCGCCAGCGGCCTCCGCGGTTCTCGCCTCGAGGCTCCAGGCGAGCAGCGAAGGCGTTCTGCCCACCATCTGGCGCATCGCCTCGAGGTGCCGCAGCGATCGGGACCGATCGCCCTCCCTGGCGCCAACCCAGGCGAGCACTCCTTCGAGCTCCGCCGCGTCGGCCTGTTTGCCGATCTCGAGGTGCGCCGCGATCGCCTCGTCGGCCCTTGAAGCCGCGGCGCCGGGACGATCGGCAGCGACCTCGAGCCAGGCAAGATCGGCGAGGTAGGTCGCGACCGCGAGCGGAGCTTCGGCGAGCCGGGCGAGCTCCAACGCGGATTCGTAGTGCTGGCGTGCGGCGTCGAAGGCGCCGCGCGCCTCCTCGAGGTAGCCCAGAGCGCGATCGATGCCGGCGCGAGCCGAGCGACTGCCGCGCCGCCGCGCGAGACCGGCGGCCTCGTCGAGGTAGGACTGGGCGCGGTCGAGATCGAGGTGCTCGATCGCGTCGAGGGCCAGATTGTTGAGCGTCGCGAAGAGCTCCTCGCGGTTGGCGGACCGGCGCAGCGCGCGCAGTGCCGGATCGCGCGATTCGCTCACGGCGCGCGCGTCGCCGGCCCAGTTCGAGAGCGCCAGGCGCGCCACCAGGACCTCGCCTTCGCACCAGCCGTCACCCGCAGCCAGGGCCAGCGCCAGAGCGCGCTCGCTCAAGGCGAGACCGCGCTCGAGCTCGCCGGTCTTCGCGGCGAGAAAGGCCATCGCCGTGAGGGCCGAGATCTGGCCCCGGCGGTCGCCGAGCCGTTCGAGCTCGGCGAGCGCCGGCGCGAGCACTGCCACCGCTCCCCCGTCGTCGGACGTGCGGGCGACGATTCTCCCCAGTGCGAGGGCCGCGAGCGCCGCCTGGTTGGGAAGTCCGGCCGCTCGCAGCTGCGGCAGGATCGCTTCGAGCTCGAGGCTCGCCTCTTCGCGCAAGTCGAGCCGCGAAAGCGCCTCGGCATGCAGGCGCCGGGCGCGCAGGGCGATCGCCGGGCTGCCGTGCTTCGCCGCCCACTCCCGCCCGCGGATCGCCGCGGCGGCCGAACGCTGGTGCTCGCCGAGTCGGAAGGCCACTTCCGCTTCGCCAAGATCGAGGCGCGGATCGCGTCGCGGATCGCGCGCCAGCGCCGGAATCTGCCCGATCCGGTCGAGCGTGGCCTCCGCGGCCTCGGTCTGGCCCGACCGGAGCAGGGCTCCGAACAGATCGAATCCGATGTCGACGCGATCCGGAAAGCGCCCGAACAGACGATCGAGTCCGCCGACGGCGTCCTCCCACGACGATTGGGCCGCGAGCCCGCGCAGCCGGAGGCGCTCCTGCTCGACCTTCGGCAGGCTGGCAAGAGCTGGGGCAAGGGCGGCGGCACGCGCCGCCTCGACCGCGGCGTCGGCCTCCCCGAGCAGCTCCCCGGCGCGCGCCTGCCCGTCCCACGCCAGCGCTTCGAGAGGCTGACCCTTCAGGCTGGAGACCGCTTCGGCGAAACTGGCGCGGGCTGCGATGGGATCCCAGCGGCGGAGCGCCTCCGCTCCGCGGACGAGCGACTCGCTGCCGCGAACGCCCCGTCCGGCAGTGGCATAGACATCGAGTCCGTCCTCGACCTCGAGCGCGATCGCCGTCAGCAGCCGCGCCCGCGTCGCGGGAAGCGCGAGCAGACCCAGGGCGATCGCGACGGCGATCGCCGCCGCGACACCGCGACGGTGCCGGCGCAGACGCCGCAGCCAGCGATAGCGGCGGTTGGCGGTCCTTGCCTCCACCGGCTGCCCGGCGAGCACCTGCCGCAGGTCGTGCGCGAACTCGCGCACCGAGCCGTAACGCGCCGCCGGCTCCTTGCGCAGGGCGCGCAGCACCACCGCGTCGATGTCGCCGCGCAGCGCGCGCCGACGGCGTTCGCGCTCGGGGCGGGCGTCTTCTCCTTCGGGCACGCGCGTCGAGCGGGTGACGGCCGTCGAAGGGGGCTCGGGATCCTGCGCCCTGACGGCCTCCTCGTAGGTGGCGAAGCGTGTGCCGTCGACCCGATAGGGCGAGGTTCCGGCAAGCAACTCGTAGAGTACGACGCCGAGCGAGTAGATGTCGGAGGCGGCGGTGACCCGCTGGCCGAGGACCTGCTCCGGGCTCGCATACGCCGGCGTCATCGCCCGGTTGAGCGTCCGGGTCTCCTGCTCTTCGCCCTCCGCCGCGACCACTCGCGCGATTCCGAAGTCGAGCAGCTTCGTCGCCCCGTCCGCCGACACCAGGATGTTCCCCGGCTTGAGATCGCGATGCACCACGCCGGAACGGTGCGCATACTCGACCGCTTCGAGGACCGAAAGAAACAGCGTCAAACGCGCTTCGACCGTGAGCTCGAGAAGCTCGCAATGCTCGGAGATCGGCAGCCCGTCGACCCGTTCCATGGCAAGGAAGGGCTGCCCGGAAGGCGTCAGACCGGCATCGTACAGGCGCGCGATCCCCGGGTGCTCGAGCTGGGCCAGAATCCGGCGCTCGTCCTCGACGCGCCGCGCCGACTCGGCGTCCCCTGCACGATCGACGATCTTGAGCGCGACCATGCGGCTGAACTCCGGCCGCACCTGTTCAGCAAGATAGACCGTGCCGCTGCCGCCGCGCCCGAGTCGATCGAGGATTCGGTAGCCGGGCACGAGCGGCAGTCCGGCGCTGCCGCCTGGAGGCACCGGGCCGCCGGCCTGCCGATCGCCATTGCCGAGCGCGAAGTCGCGCAGGTCGTCGACCAGCGTGATGCCGTCGGCGAGCTGCAGCGCGGCGCCATCGAGCGGCGTGGCCGTGAGCCGGGCCGCGACGAGAAGCGGGCGAAGCTCGTCGGTGAGCCACGACTCGCCGGAGAGCGCCAGCGCGGCGAGCTCCGCGTCCCATGCCGCCTCGGGCAGCGCCGTCAGCCGATGAAACTCCTCTTCCAGGCGATCGAGCCGGGAGGTCACCTCAGGAGCCCGGCAGGCCGAGCTCGCGCAGCAGCCAGGCGCGCGCGAAAGCCCAGTCGCGCTTCACCGTGCGGGGAGAACAGTCGAGGACGGAGGCCGCCTCTTCTACGGTGAGGCCGCCGAAGAAGCGCGCTTCGACGAGCCGCGCGAGCTTCGGGCGTTCGAGCGCGAGACGGTCGAGGGCGCGATCGAGGTCGATCAGCACCGCCGGCCCGAGGCCCCCCTCTTCAGGGGCAGAGGCATCCTGGACCCAGTCGACGGGAATCACCCCGGCGCCCCGCTTGGCGGCCATCCGGCCGCGAGCATGATCGACGAGAATGCGGCGCATGATCCGCGAAGCAAAGGCGAAGAAGTGCACCCGATCGTGCCAACGGATGGCGCGCAGCTGCCGCAGCTTGAGATAGGCCTCATTGACCAGCGCCGTCGGCTGCAGGGTATGTCCCTCGCGCTCGCGGCGCAGTTGCCGGCCGGCGATCGCCCGCAGCTCCTCGAAGACCATCGGCAGCAGGCGCTCGAGCGCGCCGTCGTCGCCCGCCTTCCACGCTTCGAGAACCTGCGTGACCGCCGGGTCCACGGCCGCGGGCGTGCGGCCTTCGGACGAAATCTCGTCTTCGCGCATGGCGTCGCCCTATCTTACAGGCGCCGGGATTCCGGGTCCGCCGGTCAGTCGGCCGAGTAGAGGATCTCGAGCCTGCGGGCGCGGCGCGCGGCGAAGAAGACCAGCACCGCGGCGAGCGCCAGGAGCCCGGCGAGCGCGAGCGCTGCCGGCGTCGGTTCGGCCGGCAGGGCGAACGGCCCGTGCGGCACCGGCACCGGGCAGAGCGACTGCAGATAGTGGATGACCGAGATCTTCTTGAGCGCAGGCGGCAGCAGGAAGTTGATCCACTCCCAGCCGAGAATGAGCGCCGCCGGGATCATCGGGTTCTTGACCAGCATTCCGAGCGCCAGGAAGACCGCGCCGTAGCCCGCCACGGCGAGCACGGTGACGCCGAGATAGGAGAGCGCCTGGCCCGCTCCCGGACCGCTGGTCAGATAGGCCCAGCCGCCCGAGGTCGTGCCGCCGAGGAAGCAGAGCCCGACCTGGAGCAGCACCGAGATGCCGAACAGCGCGCTGCCCGCGACGACGCCGGCGACGTACTTGCCCACCACGAAGACATCGCGCCGCAGCGGCGCGAGGAAGTAGAAGTGCAGGCTGCGCTCGAGCATCTCGCCGCGGATGAGGTAGGTGAAGATTCCGAAGCAGCCGAAGAAGACGACCAGGCGCACGAAGAAGAGCTGGAAGATGACACCGTAGGTCTGCGCCACGTCTCCGACCGCGTCGGCGGGAATGGCACGCAGCCGCGTGGCGAGCATGCGCAGCGCGAGGAGGATCACCGGCAGAAAGGCGACCAGCACGACCGGCAACGCCCGCGGCCGCAGGAAGGTCTTGCGCAGCTCGAGACCGAGCATCGCCCGCACCTGGCGCAGCCAGCGGGAGGGGCCGATCGGTTCTGTTTCGCTCAAGCGAGAGCTCCTCTCACGACGCCGTCCCGGCGGGGGCACCGATCAGGTATTGGTAGACCGCCTGCACGTCCTCGTCTGCCGGCACCACGGCTTCGACCTCGACCAGGCCCTCCGCTGCCAGGCGGTTGAGCAGAAGGTAGAACTGCTCGGAGCTCTTCGTCCGCACCAGCAGGCCGCGGCCGTCCGGATCGATGCGCGCCTCGACGACATGGTCCTCGGCGAAGACCCGCGCCGCCAGCGTTCCGGGCCGGTCACAACGCACCAGAACGGCGAGCGGGCGCTCGGCGGCCATCTCGTCGCGCACGCCGGCAATCGCTCCTTCGGCGACGATGTACCCGCCGTGCACCAGCACGACACGATCCGAGAGCTCGTCGACCTCGTGCAGGATGTGGCTGGAGACGATGACCGTGCGCCCGTCGGCCGCGAAGCCGCGCAGCAGCTCGATGACTTCGGAGCGCGCCAGCGGATCGAGCCCGTTCAACGGCTCGTCGAGCAGCAGCACCTCCGGGTCGTGGGCGATCGCCTGCGCCAGCTTGATGCGCTGCTTCATCCCCTTGCTGTAACCGGCGATGCGCCGCGAGGCGGCGTCGGTCATGCCGACGCGGGCGATCGCACGCCGCGCGGCCTCCGTGGCGCGGCCTGTCGCGAGGCCGCTCAGCTTGAGATATAGGTGAACGAAGTCCCAGCCGGTGATGCCGCGCGGATACGTGTCGAACTGCGTGCAGTAGCCGACCTTGGCGAACAGGCGCTCCGGATCGGAGGGCTCGAAACCGAGCACCGAGACGCGCCCTTCGGTCGGCCGGAGGAGGCCGGTCGCGAGATTCATCAGCGTCGTCTTGCCGGAGCCGTTCGGCCCCACCAGGCTGGTGATGCCGGCGCCGATCGCAAGATCGATCCGGTTGACGCCCAGGACTTCGCCGTAGAACTTCGATACGTCCTCGAACAGCAGCACGCCGGCGTTCACCGCGAAACCTCGCAGGCGCGCACCTTGCGATGCAGCACCCAGAGCGCGGCGGCAAGGAGCACCGCGAGCGTCGCCCAGCAGGCGGCGACCGGCAGCGGATCCTCGGGGAACGCCTGTCCGAGGAAGTCGATCCCGCCGAAGAGATCCGCCCAGATCGTCTGCACCACGTCGTCCATCGCCAGGACCTTCCCCCAGCGGAAGCCGGCGATCTGCTCGATCGCCTTGCCGAAGGCCTCGCCGACGATGAACAGGCCGAAGAGCATGCCGGTCGCGACCGGGCGCCACTTCACCCAGGCGGAGATCGCGATCGCCAGCACGGCGAGCAGGAGGATCCAGATCCACGAGCCCACCACCACGGCCGGCACCAGCCGCCAGTGCTCGGCCAGCCAGCCGGGGCCGGCGAGCGCCGTTTGCAGGCCGAGCAGGAGAAGGCCCGGAACCCAGGTCACCGCCGACAGCGGCACCAGGAGCACCAGGAGCTTGCCGGCGATGTAGTCGGTGCGCGACAGCGGCCGGGAAAGGTAGAGCGGCAGGGCGTTGTGCGCCAGGTCCGGCGCCACCAGCGTCGGCCCGATGAACGCCGCCAGGAAGAAGGCGAAGCTCGACTGCCAGACCAGGAACCAGAAGAAGGGCTCCTTGTCGATCGCCATCCAGCTCGAGTCGACGCCCTCGCCTGTGACCTTCCAGCCGACGGCGGCCAGCATGTCGATGTTGTTGGCGAGATAGATCATGCCGCCGAAGAAGATCGGCGGCAGCAGCGCGAGGATGAAGAGCAGCAGCGCGAGGCGCGACTTCCAGAGGTCGGCGAGCGCGAACTGGGCGACCGTCCAGATGCGGAATCGGCCGGTGCGCCGAACGCCGCTCCAGCCGCGATAGCGATGGTCATAGACCGGCACGCGGCACCTCCGTCTTCGGCGCCGGCGCGCCCGTCCCTTCGCCAGCTCCGTTCTCTCCACTCTCCATCGCGCGCAGAAAGAGGTGCTCGAGCGAGTTGCGGCTCGACGACAGTCGCCGCAGCTGCACCCCCTGCTCCGCCGCGATGCTATAGAGCCGGCGCACGTCCACGGTCGGCGGCAGCACGACTTTGAGCTTGCGATTCGACAGCTCGGCGACCTCGCACCCCAGCTCGGCCAGCCGCGCGGGATAGTCGCCGTTGTCGCCGCCGCGGGTCTCGAGCTCGAGAAAGCGCCGCTGGCTGGCGCGCTCGGCAGCGAGATTCGCGATCGTCGCGACCTTGCCGTCCTTGAGCACGATCACCTCGTCGCAGCAGCTCTCGACGTCGCGCAGGAGATGCGACGAGAGGATGATGCGCACGCCCGAAGCGGCGATCTCGCGCACCAGGCTGAGCATGCGCTGGCGGGCCGACGGGTCGAGGCCGTTGGTGGGTTCGTCGAGCAACAGCAGCTCCGGTCCGTGGGCAATCGCCTGCGCGAGCTTGGCGAGTTGCTTCATTCCGAGCGAGTAGGTTTCGAGCTTGCGGTAGCGCGCCTCGCCGAGACCGACATAGAACAGCGCCTCGTGCGCCCTTTCGAGAGCCGCCCGGGCCGGCAGGCCGGAAAGCTCGGCCATCATGCGCACGAAGCGCACTGCCGAGAGGCCCGAGACGAACGACTCGCTCTCCGGCATGTAGCCGATGCGCTCCCGCACCGCTTCGGCGTCGGTCGCGATGTCGCGCCCGAGAACGCGCGCCCTGCCCGCCGTGGGCCGGTAGAAACCGAGGATGGTGTTGAACAGCGTGGTCTTGCCGGCGCCGTTGGGGCCCAACAGACCGACCACCTGGCCGGCGAGCGATCCGTCGAGACCCTTGAGGATCGCTCGCCCTGCCAGGTGAACTTCGAGCCCTTCGAGCTCGAGGAGTGGTGTGGACATCGACACCCGGAACTCTACGCCTGCGGCCCGGCAGGAGTTTCGTTCGCCGCGTCGGCGGCGCCTTGGGGCGCCGTGTGACCGTCGCCGAAGAGGCCGCCCAGCGCGAGCAGGCTTTCGAACGAGATCCCCATCGGTCCGCGCGCACCGCGGGTCGAGAAGGTGAGCCCTTGCGGCTCGCCGTAGGCCACTGCCAGGCTCGCGCTAGCCTCGCCGGCAAGGGCGGTCAGCTGCTCGCGTTCGGCGGCGGGCAGGCCCCCCTGGCGGCCGAGGAACTCGCCCAAGGCACCGACCGCTCCACCGAGGTTCTGATAGACCACGCCGGAGTAGTTGACCTCGCCATCGAGCGGCAACAGCTCGAGGAAAGCCGAAGAGGCGGCGAGGGTGATGCCGGCGGCCCGCTGGGCGACCGCCTCGGCGAGTAGCGCCCGCGACGGTCCGACGACGAGGAAACCGTCGACGAAGAGGAAGTGGGCGAGGTCGGCTCCCGTGGTGGTCCGCAGGGCGTAGTAGACCCGGCCATCGACAGCCTCCTGCGACAGAGCCAGGGTCGGTCGCGGCTCGCCTTCGCCGGGAGAGGCGGCGGTGCGGTTCCACTCCTCCACCAGGTTGACCAGTGTCGTCTGCAGGCGGCCGGCGTCGTTCACTTCGAGCACCAGCTTCCACGACGGCGTCGGCAGCCAGGGTCCGTCGAACGCGAGGGCGAAGTCGCCGCCCAGGGTCGCGGCGAGATCCTCGCGCAGCGACAGGCCGTGCTCGGCTTCGAAATCGGCGAGTTTGCGCAGCGCCGAGTGTTCGCCGGAGCCGGCATCGTCGGCCTCGACCAGCGCGAGCAGGTCGTCGAGCATCGCGGCGGGCTCCTTGAGCACACCACCGATGGCGAGGTGCGCGGCGGGCGAGACGAAGTCGAGCGCGCCGACGGGACCGGGCTCGGCGAGCCAGGAAGCCATCCCCTGGCGCTCGTGCCGGAAGGCCAGGTGGGCGCGGCTCTGCGTCTCGCCCGACGAGCTGCGGCTGTCGAGGATCAGGAACTCCGCATCGGCGAGACCGAGGCGTTCGAGAACACGAACCTCGACCCCCCCTTCGGCCTCTGCCGTCTCCTGCGCCGCCTCGGCTCGAGCGACGATCGACGCCAGATCGACACCGACCAGCCACTCCGCGCCTCCGCCGTAGATTGCAGCCAGCCGCTGGTGGAACGGCGAGCCGACGAAGGTGTTCGCACCCGTTGCGAGCTCGGCCTGAATCGCCGCGAGCGGAGCCGCCGAGGGCGAGGCGAGGAGCAGATCGCCGGTCAACCAGACGAGCAGCTCATGCCCGGTCGCGCTGGCGCTCGCCGGATCGGTGATGCGACGCAACCGCGGCTCGTCACCCGTCTCGCCGGTGGGCGCCGGCAGGGCGTTGAGGCGGGCGATCTCCCGATCGAGCAGCGGCGAGAACCGCGCCGGATCGGTGACTTCGGCGAGCAAGAGGGGCGCCTCGCCGGCCTCTCCTCCGCTCTCCTCGAGGTCGACCGCGATCACGATCTCGGCGCCGAGCTCGCTGCCGAAGCGCTCGAGCTCGGAGATCGCGTCGGCGATCGCGGCCTCGTCCGCGGGGTTCGCGAAGTGCTCGTTCCACCACTCGCCGAGCACCGGATTCTCGGTCACCCGCTGCTGCACCAGCTGCCACGCCGTCCCCACCGACTGCGAGAGGTTGGGCAGGGCGACGTAGACTCCGGTGCCGGCGGGAACCAGGTCGAGCAGGCGCGTCGAAGTGCGCGCCGACTCGGGCGTGAGGGCCAGGTCGAGCTCGTGACCGAGGCTCTTCAGGGCGGCGAGACGCTCGCGATAGCGCGCCGCGTCGCGACTCCAGGCGATCTCGTCGGCCACCGCGACGGCGGCCAGCCGATGGCCGCTGGCGAACTGCTGACCGGGGAGGAGGACGGCGCGCTCGGCGCCCTCCTGAACGTGCACCTCCCCCTCGATCACCGACACCCGTGAGCCCTTGGCGCCGTGATTGACCGAGAAGATCGTCCCGACCACCGACACCCGGCAGTCGCCGGTATCGACATAGAGGTGACCTCGGCGCTGTTTGGCGGCCTCGACGATCAGGCTGCCGCGCTCGAGCTCGAGAATCGTCCCGTCCCACCGCCGGCCGAGGCCGAGCTCCGATCGTTCGGCGAGCTCGATACGCGAGCCGTCAGCGAGCTCGAGCACGGCGCCGGAGCCCTGGGCGGTGCGCACCAGCTGCGAGCCGGCGATGCGCTCGCCGGCCACCGCCGGACGGACCTCGCCGCCGGAGACGACCGCAAGGTCGCCCGAGATCGCCCGTACGGTGACCGTAGGCGCGGCGCCGAGGTACCCGACACCCGCCTGCCGGAAGAGGAAGCCCGACAGCAGCGCCACCCCGGCAAGACCCGCGGCGAGCGCCCAGCGTCGGGCACCGGAAGCTGCGCCCGGGGAGCTCGCCGGACGCGCAGCACCGCGCGCCATCTGACCGGCAGCGGCCGGCCTCGCCTGGCGCGCGGCAGCGAGCGCCCGGCGGCAGGGAAGGCACTCGCGGGTGTGATCCTCGAGCAGAACCTTCTTCGGCTCGGCGAGCGCGCCAGCGAGATAGGCCGGCATCAGCTCGCGGAAACCCTCGCAGCCGAGAATCCGGCGCTCGGCGCCGGGCGCCGCGGGCACGGCCGCGCCGCGCTCCGCCCCGGCTGCGGCGACCTCGTTCGCCAGACGCGCCCAGACGCGCTCACCCGCCGTTTCGACGGTGCGCGGATCGATGCTCTCGTCACGGACGGCGGCAACGGCCTGCTCGAATCGCTCTTCGGACTTCATGACGCTTCTCCCATGAGGCTGGTGATCTCTTTGCGCAGACGGTAGCGGGTGCGATGGAGGAGCACGGCGACGACACCCTGGGAGCTGCCGAGGAGGCGGGCGATCTCCTGATTGCCCAGACCCTCGAAGTAGCGCAGGGTGAAGACCTCCGCGGCACGCGGCGACAGACGGGCGACGGCGAGCCGCAGGGTCTTCCGCAGCTGCTTCAGGCGACGCTCGCGCTCGGGCTCGAACTCGGCGCTGGCGAGGGCGTTGGCGCTCGCACGCGGCAGCTCGGCCTCTTCGAGCGGCGCCCAGCCGGCACGCTGGCGCGACCGCACGACGTCGAGGGCGGCGTTTACCGCCGATCGGTAGAAGTAGCCCGCGGCCTCTTCGCCGAGGGGCTCGACCTCCTGCCGCCGGGCGAGACGCAGGAAGACCGACTGCAATACGTCCTCCGCGTCCATGGCGTTGCCGGTAATGCGGTAGGCGGCGCGGAAGACCTTGTCGTAGTGCTCGCGGAAGAGCTCTGCGAGCTGCTCGACCGGGTCGGCCGCGGCCGCGCCGGAGCCGGCCGGGAGCGCCCCCCCGCCGGCGGATCTAAATCGGGAGCCTTCGGTTTCCTGCGCCTGCGGTCGCCCTTGCACGGTCGGTTCTCCTTCCCTCTTCAACCGTACAACGCCTGGCCGGGCCGTTTCTTACACCTGCCCTCGCCGGTCTGCTCGCGGCCTATGGGCAGGTGGCGAAGGCGGTCGAATCGGTGAGCGCCGCAGCGCGATTCCCCAGGATATTGGGGTACTCGCGGACCACGTGGCGCTTTGTGTCGGTGACTCGCAGGACGTACTCGACGTCGGTCGCCGCGGCCCCGTAGACCCACCAGTGGCCGTTCAGACCGCAGCCGTCGATCACCTTCACCAGATGCTCCCAGGTCGCCGGAGTGAAGTACCAGAGCAGGGTCGAGTCGGTGCCGGTGGTCACCGGCAGGGCGTCTCCGCGGACACCCTGGTAGTCGCGGAACGAGACCTCCACCTGGAAGCGTCCGTCGATCAGGCAGACCTGTCCGGCGCCGGCGACACAGGCCGAGAGCTCGGGCCGCTCGAGGGAGTAGAGCTCGCCCCCCTGAGTCGCGACGACGATCTCTCCGACAGCGGTTTCGCCGAAAGTCGTCAGCGTCGGGAGCACGAAGGGAAGCGGCTCCCGGCTCCATGTCAGCCCGGAGCCGGCAGCGGCCCAGATGCGGCCCGAGCAGTAGTCGCCAAACAGGTAGCGACCTTCGAGCGCCGGCAGGCGATGACCCCGGTAGCGAAAGCCGCCGATGACGGCGCAGTTGCCGTCGGCGAGGAGATTCTCGAGGATCGGCGGCGTGAAGGCGGCAGAACCGCAGACCGGCGTCGAGGCCGGACAGGCGTCGCGCGAATAGCAGGCGGTCCCCTCCTGGATCTTCCAGCCGAAGTTCGCCCCACCACCGTTCGCCACCGGCCAGAGATCGATCTCGTCGCGCTCGCCCTGGCCGACGTCGCCGAGGAATAGGTCGCCGCTCGTGCGGTCGAAAGAAAAGCGCCAGGGATTGCGCAGTCCCAGGGCCCAGATCTCGTCCGCGCCGGCCGTCGCCCCGGCAAACGGGTTGTCGGACGGCGAAACGTAGAAGGGCGCGCTCGCGGCGTGGCTGTCGACGTCCAGTCGCAGCATCTTCCCCAGCAGCTCGTCGCGATTCTGCGAACGGCACTCGGGATCTCCGCCAGCGCCGCCATCGCCCATGCCGACGTAGAGGAATCCTTCGGGTCCGAAGTCGAGGTCGCCGCCGTTGTGGTTGTCGTAGGGCTGCGGAATCACCAGCAGCACTGCCTCGCTCGACGCATCGGCCCGCGCCGGATCGCCGGCGGAGCGGCGAAAGCGGGAGATCACGGTGGCGCCGTCTCCCTCGCGCGTGTAGTTGACGAAGAGAAATCCGTTCTCGGCGTAGCGCGGGTGGAAAGCGAGCCCCAGCAGCCCCTGCTCGCCGCCCGAGCGGACGCGCGAGGAGAGGTCGAGGAAGCTGCCCGGCTGCACGACGCCGGAAGCGAAGATCCGGATCCGCCCGCGCTGCTCGACGATGAACAGCCGGTCGTCGCCCGCCTGGGCGATCGCCACTGGGTCCTCGAGACCCGAGGCCAGCAGGCGGAGCTCGACCCCACCGACATCCGCGGCGGACGGCGACGACAGGGAGAGCAGGGTGGCCGGAAGCCAGAGTGCGACGAGAAGGGAGGGGGCTCGCATGCTCCCCCTTTTACCATCGATAAGCTCCTGCCGCTGCGCGGTTCCTACAGCGCGGCGACGACCGCTTCGCCGGGCAGCTCGGCCACCGCCCGGTCGCGATTCAGCTGCAGGACGCGGACTCCCGGATCGACGACGAGGCGCTCCGGCCGGAAGTCGAGCTGCCAGTCGAGCGACTCGGCGGTGCCGGGTCCGAGGCGAAGCGAGCGCAACGCCGCCGGCCCGCTCCCGTCGAGAGTCTCCGCCGGAGCGCCCGGGCGCAAGGCGGCCACGTCCACCCTGACATCGCCCGTGCCGACGTTGCGCACGGTCGCGCGCACCCGCCAGCCCGAGCCGGAGCGCTCGACCTCGGCCGCCACCTGGAACTCCGGCAGGACGACCTCGTCCAACCACTGGCCGGCAAACGTCGCGAACGCGACAGGGTCAGCGGCCTGCGCCGCGAGCGCAGCGCGCAGATCGGCAGGGGTGGCTTCGAGCCCTGCCCTTGCGTGGCGCCCGACCAGGTCGCGCAGCGCGGCCAACATCGGCTCGCGGCCGAGCTCGTTGTGCAGCATCCAGAGCACCCAGGCCCCCTTGAGCGCAAGCGTCGCCTCGTCGGACGGCCGGCCCTCCTCCGTGCGCGACACCGGCAGCTCGGAGCTGGCCCGGCGGTTCTCGAGGTAGAGACGCTCGAGCTGGCGCGCGAACTCGCCGCGCGAGGCGGCGCCGTGCTCCGCTTCGTGCAGGAGCAGCGCCGAGTAGTGCGCCATCCCCTCGACGAGGAGTCCGGTTCCCGGACCCTCGGCGGCCTGCAGGAGGTGTCCCCACCACTGGTGCGCGACCTCGTGCGCGGTGACGGTGAAGGCGAGCCCCGAGGGCGAATCGTCGGCGGCGAGAAAGCCGATCCCCTCCGAGAAGCTGATGTTGGTCGGGAACGACGTCGCCTCCGACTCGAGGTCCGGGTACTCGGCGAGGCGCAGCTCCTTCCACGGATAGGGGTGGAACCACTCCGAGTAGCGCGCTCTCGCCGCGGCGAGCGTCGCGAGCATCGTCTCGACGTTCGCTTCGTGCCCGGGATGAAAGTAGACGGCGTTGTCCCCCCGACGCCGCTCCTCCCAGCGGCCGGCGATGAGGTTGAGAGCGCCGACAGGCTGGTCGCTCTCCCAGACCGAATGGACGCGGCCAGGGCTCGCCCACTCGCCGGTCTGGACGCCCACCGAGGAGGCCGACCAGCCGCTCGGCAGGCTGACCTCGACCCGTGTCCTGAAACCGGCTGCCCGGCGAGCGGGAAAGGGCTTCGTGCCCGGAATCGTGCCGTCCGGATAGCGCGCCGGCAGCGCGCCGGCCGACGCCGCGCCGCCGGTGCGACCTTCGCGCTCGACGAATCCTGGAGTCGGCAGGAACTCGCCGCGGTGCGTCGACAGCATGACGCCGGCCGGCAGGATGAAGGTGCCGGCTCCGCCGCCGTTGCGCGTGAAGCCGCGCGGATAGGTCGCAACGTAGGAGAAATCGAGTCGCATCGACGCGCCGGGCGCGAGCGGCGCCGGCAACGTCAGCAGGTCGAGACCCGAGCGGCTTTCGACGGCCAGGGCGGCCCCTGCAAGGGACCAGGAGACCGGCTCGAAAGAGCTGCCGACGGTGAACGGCAACCAGCGCATCGCCTCGGGTGTCGCGTTGACGAGGTCGTACGAACCGCTGACCGCCATGTGGCGGGCGGCCGGCTCGAGGTCGAGGTGAAGGTCGATGCGCGCGATCTCCGGCGGGACGAACTCTTCCCAGGTCGCGCGGTAGAGGCGCTGGTATTCGGCGGCGCGCTGGCCCTCGGTGTCGCCCTCGAAGCCGTCGCGGATCTCGATGGCGAGGAAGCCCTGCACGAGAAGCGGCAGCATCAGAAAGGGCGCGAGCCGCATCCCCGCGTGCACCAGCCTGCCCGGACGCAGCCGGTCAGCGCTGGCCACGGCGTCGCGCTCGGTGCGCACCAGGAGCGTGCGCGCGAGCACGAAGAAAAAGAGCGTTCCCGCAAGTGCCGCGGCGCGATTCCACACCAGGGCCTCGCCGTTCAGCGGAAAGGTCCCCATGTCGGTCCAGCGCAGCGCGCCCCAGAGCGGCCAGTTGGTGACCCAGGTCATCCCGCCCGACACGAAGAGCGCGGCCGTCGCGGCGAGCGTCGCGAGCCCCACGGAGAGGGCGCCGACGCGGCTGCCCAGGGCGACCATCAGCGCGCCGACGAAGGCCGCCCAGAGCAGGTAGGTCGGCGCGAGGACCAGGCCGAGGATCAGCAGGAGCGGAACGAGTTCGACCTTGCCGCCCTCCTGCGTCATCAACAGCAGGAGACCGGCTGCGATGCAGGCCGCGCTCAGCACGGCGGCGACCGCGGCGCTCGCGAGCCCCTTGCCGAGAACGATCGCGGTGGCGGAGACGGGAGCCGGGTGAAACAGCGCATCGAAGCCGGTGGCGACATCGCGGTGCAGGGACTCGACGACCGCGAACAGCAGGTAGAGGCAGACGAGCACGCTGGCGACCGGCAGCGCGCGCAGCGCGACACCTCCCGCCGTGAGCAGCATCGGCGTATCGAGCGGACCGCTCGCAGAGCCCGCCACTTCGACGACCACCAGCATCAGGAAGGCCGCGAAGAGATAGAGGGCCGGCTGGCGGAGGGTCTCGCCGAGCTCGAGACGCAGGATCGTCCAGGTTCCGCGCGCCAGTCCGGGCGCCCGGCCGGTCATCTCCAGAACGGCGAGCGGACGGAAGCCCACAGCCGGCGACGCCGGGGTCGCTGCCGCGAGGGCAGGGTTCGCGCTGCCGCTCCCGCCGGCCGCGACCCGCGACCGGAGGCGACGCCGGCGGGCCGGGCCGCGGGTCGATACCCACAGAGCGAACATCGCGACGCTCAGGGTCAGCAGCCGATTGAGCGCGAAGACGGGATCGAGAGCGGGCGGGGCGCCGTTGAAGTAGGCCACCCCGCGATCGACGGCGAACAGCACTCGATCGAGCCAGCGGATCGTGGTCGGATCGACGATCATCAGCAACCTGTCCCACACTGCGGGAAGATGCCGCGGGGCGTAGTTCCAGGAGACCAGGATCGTGAACACGAAGAGCATCGTCGGGACCGCATAGACCGCCATCGCGCGCCGGCTCCGCGCGCCGACCGCGAAGGCGACCGCGGCGATCCAGGCGATCCCCGGCAGAGCGAAGAGGAGGAGCGCCGCGAGATAGGCCGTCAGACGAAAGGGTCCGTGCGCCTCCGGCGAGCTCCCGGCGAGCGCCCGGCCCTCGTGGAAGAGGAGAGCGAAGAGCAGCTGCGCTCCCAGGGCCGCACCCAGAGCCAGCGCGACCCCGGCGAACTTGCCCAAGGCGTATTCGGTCGCCGTAAGGGGTGTGCTGTGCAGGAGGTCGCCGATGCGAGCCTCGTCGTCGCGGATGATCGCGAATCCCGCCATCAGGGCAGCGAAGAAGGTGAAGGCGAAGAAGCTCCCGATGGCGAAGCTCTGCGCCAGGGCGTGCGCGGAGTTGGCGAACGCGCGCTCACCGGCGACCGCGCTGCGATCGGTAGGGATCATCGCGACCGGGTTGAGGGAGGCGGTGACGAAGAGGAGCGCCAGCAGCAGCATCCAGAACGCCGGGCTGCGCAACTGGACTCCGGCCTCGTACCTGGCGATGGTCAGAAACCGTGCGCGGTTCAAGAGGCCGCCCGGAGGCCCGGCGCCTCGGCAGCAGAGGCCGCGACGCCGCTCTGCGACAACAGCAGGTAAGCATCCTCCAGCGTTGGCGGAGTCGGCGCGAAGCCCGGCGGCGGGAGGCCCGCGGGCAGATGCAGGCGCACTCGGTTGCGTCCCTCGACCAGCAGAGCCTGCGTCACCACCTGCGTCTCGCAGAGCTGCTCGAGGAGGCTGCGCTCGACCTCGCCTTCGAACATCGTCCCCGAAAGCCGCTCGCGCGCCTCGCGCGGCGTGGTCGTCGCGACGAGGCTGCCGCCGCGCAGGATGGCGAAGTTCGGACAGAGCATCGCGACGTCCTCGACGATGTGGGTCGAGAGCAGGACCGTGCGGGTCTCGGCAAGCTCGGCGAGCAGGCGATAGAAGCGCACGCGCTCCTCCGGGTCGAGTCCCGCCGTCGGCTCGTCGACGATGAGCAGCGCCGGATCGCCAGCGATCGCCTGCGCGATACCGAGGCGCTGGCGCATTCCGCCGGAGTAGGTCTTCACCTTGCGGCGCGCAGCGGCGGTGAGGTTGACCCGCTCGAGGAGCTCGGCGCAGAGCGCCGCCAACCCGCGCGGCGAATCGACCCCCTTGAGCCGCAGCATGTGGCCGAGCATCGCCTCGCCGGTGAGGTTGGGATAGAAGCCGAAGGCCTGGGGCAGGTGGCCGAGCCGCGGCCAGATGCGCTCCGGCTCGGCGACGATGTCGATGCCGTCGAACAGCACCCGACCCGAGGTCGGCTCGAGCAGCCCGGCGAGGATGCGCATGAGGGTCGACTTCCCGGCACCGTTCGGACCGAGAAGGCCGAACATCCCGGCAGGTATGCGGAGCGTGATCCCCCGCAGCGCCGCGACGGCGCCAGGGTAGACCTTGACCAGGTTTTCGATCTCGAGCATGACCGGACTCTCCGTTCGGGTTCGCTGAGACAACGAACCCGCCGGAAATTTCTTTCGCTCCCGCGCCAGACGAGATGCGGCCGCAGATCGGAAACCGACCTGCGGCCGCGAGAAACTGCGAGGGCGCTAGGCGGCCAGGAGGCCGCGGAACCTCAGCCGCCGAGCGAGGCCGGCGGAACTTCGATCTCCTGCTTGACGGTCAGGACCTTGTAGAAGCACCAGCCGGTCAGACCCCAGACGAAGGCGGTCGACGAGAGGAGGAAAACCCAACCCAGGGCGGTCATCGTGCAGTCTCCTTGTCAGTCGTTCGGGGCATGCTTGCCGTCGATGTCGAGGCCGGCCGCGCGCCAGCGCTTGGTGCCGATCGCGGTGCAGATGACGAGGATCAGGGCCGTGACCAGGATCAGGCCGATCGCCCCCTGGCGCAGCGGCTCGTCGGCGACCGACTTCATCCAGCTCCCGAGGTTCTGCGAGCAGAAGGCGATGAAGACGACCAGCAGGTAGATCGGCGTGACGTACTTCATGATGAACTTGTAGAAGCCCGGGATGCGGATCTGGGCGCCGTTGTGCGCCTCCTTCCACCCCTTTTCGATGCCGAAGACCCAGCTGAAGGCGATGATCTGGATCATCGCCAGGACGAAGATCAGGAACGTCCCGACCCAATCGTCGATGGTCGACCAGAAGATGCCCCCCTTGCTGTAGTACATCACCAGGAAGGAGCCCACGAGGCAGATTCCGACCATCATCGACGTCGCCTGTTTGCGACCCCATCCGAGCGCCTCCTGGACGAAGGCGAGCGACGGCTGGTACATCGAAATCGAGCTCGTGATCGCCGCCAGGAAGAGCATGAAGAACCAGATCGCGCCGACGATGTTGCCGAACGCCCCCATGTGGGCGAAGACCACCGGCAGCGTGGTGAAGCCGAGCCCGAAGGTACCGCCCTGGACGGCGCCGATCATGTTGGCGGTGCCGAGGAAGACGAACGAAGCGGTGATCGTGATCAGGCCGCCGAAACCGACCTCGAAGAGCTCGTTCGTGGCCGAGGCGGTGAGGCCCGAGAGCACGACGTCGTCCTTCTTCTTCAGGTACGAGGCGTAGTTGATGATCACGCCGAAACCGACCGAGAGCGAGAAGAAGATCTGTCCCGCCGCGGCGAGCCAGGTTTGCGGGTTCGACAGCGCCTCGAAGTTCGGGTTCCACATGTAGGCCAGGCCGTTGATCACGTTCTGGTCCGGATGCGTGGGGTCGGGGGTACCGAGAGTGAGCACGCGCGCCAGCACGATCAGCGCACAGACCGCCATCGCCGGCATCGCCCAGCTGACGAACTTCTCGATCCCCTTCGACAGACCGCGGAAGACCAACCAGATGTTGATCGCGAAGGTGATCACCCAGAAGACCAGCGTTTCGACCGACCCGCCGGTGAGAACGCCGTTCTCTTCCCGCCCGGTGAAGGTGTTGTAGAAGGCGCCCGCCGAGGCTACCTGCTCGGAGATCGGCGCCGCGGAATTCACGCCGATGCCACCGGTGACGTAGTGCCAGAAGTAGCCGAGGCACCAAGCCTCGATGTAAGTGTAGTAGAAGGAGACGGCGAGCGGGATCAGAACGCCGATGATCCCCAGGTAGCGGAACGTGCCGCCGCCTCCGAATACCCCCAGGATGCTCGGGGAGGAGTGCAGCCCCTTGCGCCCTCCGTAGCGGCCCATCGTCCATTCCGCCCAGCCGATCGGAATTCCGACGAGGAGCAAGGCGCAGAAGTACGGAATCATGAACGCGCCGCCGCCGTTCGCCGCCGCCTGCCCAGGGAATCGCAGGAAGTTCCCCAGTCCGACCGCCGAGCCCGCGACGGCGAGGATCACACCCACCCGCGTGCCCCATTCCTGTTTGGCTTCGTGCTTCGACATCCGCTTCCCCCCCCTGAACGTCCTGGTGGCGCGGGCTCGGGCGAGCGCCGCCAGACGCCTCGACTCCCGCCGCAACTCGCGCATTGAAAAACTGGCGCAGTCTAACCCCAATTGCGGCCGCCGGTCCGGCTTCGCGGGTGGATTTTCCCAGGCTAGGCGGGCCCGGAGGCTTTCGGCTAGAATTCCCCGGTTCGAAGCCCAGGAACGGGCCCTTTCGAAGCTCCGGCCGCCGGATGGGCCAGGGCTGATTTCAGCGCGATCCCAAGGATTTTCTGAAGCTGGCGCGGCTCGGCCCCGAGACCGCCCGTCAATTCAAGCTCCGCCCCGCGAAATGGGCCGGGGCAGTCTCGAACGGAGGAGTCATGCATTCCTGGATGAGTCGTTTCCCGCGCGCTGGGCGAGCGATCCTCGCCCTTCTCGCCCTGGCCGCCGCGTTCGGCGCCACTCCCGTCCACGCCAGCGAGGCGGAACTGAAGCTTCCCGACCTGGGGAGCGTTTCGTTCCTCGGCGTCGCCGGCTCGACGCTGCTGCTGTTCGGCCTCTTCGTCTGCCTCCTGGGCCTGCTCTTCGGACTGGTGATGTACACCCAGCTGAAGAACATGCCGGTGCACAAGTCGATGCGCGAGATCTCGGAGCTGATCTACGAGACGTGCAAGACCTACCTGCAGACCCAGGGCAAGTTCATCATGATCCTGTGGGCTTTCATCGCCACGATCATCGTCATCTACTTCGGCTGGCTGCGCCACTTCCACCTCAACCAGGTGGCCCTCATCATCGCCTTCAGCCTCATCGGCATCGCCGGCAGCTACGGCGTCGCCTGGTTCGGCATCCGGATCAACACCTTCGCCAACTCCCGCTCGGCCTTCGCCTCGCTGCGCGGCAAGCCCTTCCCGACCTACGCCATCCCGCTCAAGGCCGGCATGTCGATCGGCATGCTGCTCATCTCGACCGAGCTGGTCATCATGCTGGCGATCCTGCTCTTCGTCCCCGGTGACTTCGCCGGTCCGTGCTTCATCGGCTTCGCCATCGGCGAGTCGCTGGGCGCCGCGGCGCTGCGTATCGCCGGCGGCATCTTCACCAAGATCGCCGACATCGGCGCCGACCTGATGAAGATCGTCTTCAACATCAAGGAAGACGACGTCAGGAACCCCGGCGTGATCGCCGACTGCACGGGCGACAACGCCGGCGACTCGGTCGGACCGACCGCCGACGGCTTCGAGACCTACGGCGTCACCGGCGTCGCCCTCATCACCTTCATCCTGCTCGCGGTGGCCAATCCGGTCGTCCAGGTACAGCTCCTGGTCTGGATCTTCGTCATGCGCATCCTGATGATCGGCACCTCCGCGGTCTCCTACTGGATCAACGAGGCGATCGCCAAGGCCAAGTACCAGAACGCCGACAAGATGAACTTCGAGGCGCCGCTCACCTCGCTCGTCTGGCTGACTTCGCTGGTCTCGGTCGCCGTCACCTACGTGGCTTCGAAGGCGCTGGTGCCGGAGCTCGCGGGCGACACGACCCTGTGGTGGAAGCTCGCGACGATCATCACCTGCGGCACCCTCGCCGGCGCGATCATCCCCGAGCTCGTCAAGGTCTTCACCTCGACCGAGTCGGCTCACGTCAAGGAGGTCGTCATCGCCTCGCGTGAGGGCGGCGCGTCGCTCAACATTCTGGCCGGCCTCATCGCCGGCAACTTCTCGGCCTTCTGGATGGGCCTCACGATCGTCGCCCTGATGGGCGTCGCGGCCTGGATCGCCACCATGGGCCTCGGGCTCCTGATGATCGCTCCGGCGATCTTCGCCTTCGGCCTGGTCGCCTTCGGCTTCCTCGGCATGGGCCCGGTGACCATCGCCGTCGACTCCTACGGCCCGGTGACCGACAACGCTCAGTCGGTCTACGAGCTGTCGCAGATCGAGGCGCTTCCTGGCATCGAGTCCGAGATCGAGAAGGACTTCGGCTTCAAGCCGCAGTTCGAGAAGGGCAAGGACTACCTCGAGGCCAACGACGGCGCCGGCAACACCTTCAAGGCGACGGCGAAGCCGGTGCTGATCGGCACCGCGGTGGTCGGCGCGACGACGATGATCTTCTCGATCATCGTGATGCTCACCAAGGGCCTGACGGTCGACATGGAGAAGCTCTCGCTCCTCCACTCGCCGTTCCTCCTCGGTCTGGTCATCGGCGGCGCGGTGATCTACTGGTTCACCGGCGCCTCGATGCAAGCGGTCTCGACCGGCGCTTACCGCGCGGTCGAGTTCATCAAGAAGAACATCAAGCTCGACACCGGCGCGGGTCGCGCCTCGGTGGCCGACTCGAAGCGGGTCGTCGAGATCTGCACCCAGTACGCGCAGAAGGGCATGTTCAACATCTTCCTCACCGTCTTCTTCTGCACCCTGTCGTTCGCCTGCTTCGAGCCGTTCTTCTTCATCGGCTACCTGATCTCGATCGCCATCTTCGGTCTCTACCAGGCGATCTTCATGGCCAACGCCGGCGGCGCCTGGGACAACGCGAAGAAGATCGTCGAAGTGGAGCTCAAGGAGAAGGGCACGCCGCTCCACGCCGCGACCGTGGTCGGCGACACCGTCGGCGATCCGTTCAAGGACACCTCTTCGGTGGCCATGAACCCGGTGATCAAGTTCACCACCCTCTTCGGCCTCCTGGCCGTCGAGCTCGCCGTCGAGATGACGGCCGCCGGACAGCACACCCTGACGCAGATCCTCGCCGCCGGCTTCCTCGCCGTGGCGCTCTTCTTCGTCTACCGCAGCTTCTACGGCATGCGGATCCACAGTGGCAACGAGGCCGCGAGCCACTGACACGGCAGTTTCACGCGCAACCTGAAGCAAGAAGGCCCCGGAGCGATCCGGGGCCTTTCGCTTTCCGGAGCGGCGCCGCACCAGGGAGCAGGCGAGAGATGCGGGCTAGGCTCCGGAAATACCTCCGCCGCGCAGGTGCTCGAAGATCAGCGCCGTTTCGAGATGGCCGACCTCGGACCGCGTCGTGAAGGCGTCGATCGCGAAGTCGCGGAGGTGCTCGGTGTCGCGCACGCGGACGTGGACGAGGAAGTCGTCCGCCCCCGCCATGTGGTACGCCGCGACCACCTCGGGCAGCGTCTGCACGTAGCGACGGAACTCCTCGTACTGATCGCGGGAGTGCTGCTTCAGCCGCACCGAGATCATCGCCTCGAGCCCGAGTCCCCAGGCACGCGGATCGATGTCGGCATGGAAGCCGCGTAGCCAGCCGGCCCGTTCGAGCCGGCGGAAGCGCTCGAGCGCCGACGAGGGCGCGAGCCCGACACGTGCGGCGAGCTCCTTGTTCGAGAGCCGTGCATTCTTCGCCAAGGCCGCCAGCAGGGCGCGGTCGATTCGGTCCAGGCCGGAGTTGGCCCTCTCATTCGGAAGAGAATTCGATGGATTGTCAGATTCCAGAGCCATACGCTTGCGGTCTCTCATGGAGGCGAATTCTATGCGGCATTCGACCGACTCGATCGACACCCTGGCCACCCATGCCGGCCGCAGCGACTTCGGCGCCCTGGGAGTCCACGCCCCACCGGTCGATCTCTCCTCGACCTACCCCTTTCCCGATCTCGACCAGGCGACGGCGGCGCTCGACGCCTTTGCCGCCGGGGCAGCGAACGCCGCGACTCCGATCTACGGTCGCCTGTACAACCCGACGGTGGCGCGCTTCGAGCACGGACTGGCAGCTCTCGAGGGAGCGCACCAGGCGGTCGCGTTCGCCAGCGGTATGGCGGCGATCACCGCCGTCCTGCTCGCCGCCGGCACGCGTGGCCGGCACGTCATCGCCGTGCGGCCGCTCTACGGCGGCACTGACCACCTGCTGGCCTCCGGCGCCCTCGGCCTCGAAGTGACCTACGTCGCCGCCAGGGAGGTCGCTTCCGCGCTGCGTTCCGACACCTCCCTCGTATTGATCGAAACGCCGGGCAACCCGACCCTCTCTCTCGTCGATATCGCCGACGTGGTCCGCCAGGCAGGGGCCGTGCCGGTCGCCGTCGACTCCACGTTCGCCACGCCGGTATTGCAGCGTCCGCTCGACCTCGGCGCCGCCTACAGCATCCACAGCGCGACCAAGTTCCTCTCCGGCCATGGCGACGTGATCGCCGGCGTTGTCGCCTGCCACGAGCAGAACGCCGCCGGCTTGCGCCAGTTGCGGATCCTGACCGGGGCCCTTCTGCACCCGTGGGCCGCCTACCTGCTGCATCGGAGTCTGCCGACGCTGCCGCTCCGGGTGCGCCGGGCCCAGGAGAGCGCCAGCCACCTCGCCACCCGGCTCGCCAACCATCCCGGCGTTCGGCGGGTCCTCTACCCGGGGCTGCCTGGCGGTGACCCGCTGGGCCTCCTCGGTCGCCAGATGAGCGGCCCCGGCGCCATCGTCGCCTTCGAGGTCACCGGCGGCGCTGCGGCGGCGCGGCAGATCCTGCAGACCGTGAAGCTGGCGACACCGGCGGTGTCGCTGGGCTCCACCGACACACTGATCGAGCATCCTGCCGGCCTCACCCATCGCCTCGTCGACCCGGCGGCGCTGGCCGCCGAGGGCATCACCCCCGGCCTCCTGCGTCTCTCGGTCGGCCTCGAAGACCCGGAAGACATCTGGCGCGACCTCGAAACGGCGTTGCTGCTTGCGGCAGAGGCTCCGGCGGAGCGCACGCAACTCGCCGAAGCTCCCCTCCGCTAGGGGATGAGGATGTTGTTCACGCAGAACCGCGGCGCGTTCGCCGGGAAGAAGTAGACGAGACCGTTGCAGTTCTCGTCGCCGAAGTAGCTCTCGCCGAAAGCAACTGTCTGGCCGGAGTCGTTGAGGTATTGGCAGCTGTAGGTGAGCTGCTCGCCGACACCGAATGAATAGAAGCCCGGGGGACCGAATTCGGCACCGCCATGCGCCGCCGGGCGGCAGCGGAAGGAGCCCCGCGCGAGATCTGCGGCCGGGAAGCGTCCGCATCGGGTATTGCGGCCGTCGGCGATCTCGTGCACCATCTACTCGTGACCCCGCGCTGCATGGCTTGGAAAGCCGGCGCGGTGCGCCTCCATCGCGCACCGCGGCCCCGGTTCTGAGAGCCAGGCCGTGACCGTCGAAACCGAGAGCAGCCGCCCACCGGATCACGGCGAGCTCCCGCACCCCCTGCCGCACCTCTGGGGCCGTCGCGGGCTCTGGCAGATCCGTTTGCGCTGGCTCGTCGCGCCGCTGATGTCGCTGGGTGTGCTGGCCGGCCAGGCTCTCGGGTTCGAGGTGCGCGCCGCGCCGATCCTGCTCATTGCGATCGCCAGTCTGGCCTACAACGCGGTCTTCGCCTGGATCTACCGGCGCTGGGAACTGGAGCTCGTCGCCGACCCGCGCCTCGAACGTCACGTGGTGATCTCGGAGGTGCTCGCCGACTACGCGGCGATGCTCCTGCTCGTTCACTGGACCGGCGGAGCCGCGAGCCCGCTCGCTCTCTTTCTGCTCTTCCACGTCATCGTCGGCGCGGTGCAGTTCTCTTCCGCCACCGCACATCTCTTCGCAGCCTTCGCCGCGGCTGGACTCTGGGCGATCCATGGGCTGGACGTCGCCGGCTGGCTCCCGAGCCAGCGACTTGCCTTCCGCGGGCTAGAGCTCGACCGGCTGGACGAGTCGGCTGCAGCGACGGTCTTCCTGCTCGTCTTCACCGCGACGCTCTTCCTGACCGCAACGATGGTCTCGCGCATCATGCGGCAGCTGCGTGTCCGCGTCGACGAGCTCGGCGCCGCCTCCGGCGAGCTGGCCGACCTCAACGCGCGCCTGAACAGCCTCTATGCGATGGTCCGCTCGATCGGCGCCGAACGCCACCTCTCGCCCAAGCTCGAGGCCGTGGTCCGCGAGTTGGCGCGAGTGACCGAGGTGCCGGCAGCCGCGGTGAAGCTCCTGTCGGAGGACGGCAAGACGCTGCGCTACGTGGCGGCTTACGGACTGCCCCGGGAAGTGGTCGAGAAGACCGTCATCCGTGTCGATCAGAGTCCGCTCAACCGGCGCATCCTCGATGGCGAGACGCTGGTGCACGGACGTATCGGCGGCGATCCCGCGCAGCAGCACAAGAGCGAGCTCGCTCCGCTCGGCTTCCGCTCGGCGGTGCTGGCGCCGCTCAAGGTCGAGTCGCGAGTCATCGGCACGCTGGGCGTCTACGCGCCGACCGCCGGCCGCTTCAGCGACCGCGACTCGGAGTTCCTGCGCCTCGCCGCTGACCTGGTCGCGCTCGCCATCGAGGACGCCCAGGCCAACGAAGCGATCGAACGCCTGATGGCCGAGCGGACGCAGTTCATGCTGAAGGTGGCCCACAACCTGCGGGCCCCGCTCTCGGCGGGACTGTCGATGCTGGACCTCGTCGCCGGCGGAGTCCTCGGTCCGGTGAACGAGGCCCAGGCGGATCATCTGCGGCGGGTCGAGGAGCGGCTCACTTCACTCGACCGCGCCATCGGGCAACTGCTCACCATCGCCCGCACCCGCGACGTCAGCCGCGAGATCCCCGACGTCGTCGTCGATCTCGAGCGGCTTGCCGCGCAGACCGAGCGCACTTTTCGCGACGAGGCCGACCGTCGCGAGCTGCGCTTCGCGGTCACGGTCGAGCCCGGCCTCCCGCCCGTCGCCAGCGGCGTCGACCTGCTCAAGGAGATGCTGGAGAACCTGGTCTCGAACGCCCTCAAGTACACCCCCGCAGGCGGCGAGGTCCGCGTGCGCTTCGAGCGCGGCGAGCCTGGCGAAGTGCGGATCCGCGTGCGCGACACCGGCATCGGCATCCCCGAGCGCGAGCAGGGCCGGCTGTTTCAGGAGTTCTTTCGCGCCGCCAACGCCAAGAAGCACTCTCCCGCAGGCACCGGCCTGGGCCTGACCCTGGTCAAGCAGACCGTCGAGCGCCACCACGGCAGGGTCCGCGTCGACAGCGTGGAGGGACGCGGCACCAGCGTCACCATCGACCTGCCGGTGCGCCGGGTCAGCCTGCCTGCGCGGCCGGCTTCCGAGACACCCGTCGCTCCGGCGACAGCGGGGACACCGGAGACCCCGGAAACCAGCTTGGGCTGAACCTCTCGTGGGCGGTGCCGGTCAGCGGGCGCGCGCCTCGGCGAGGGCGGCGGCGAGCACCGCGAGAAGATGCTGACGCGCGAGCGGCTTCTGGAAGACGCCGGCCAATCCGAGCGGCGCGGCTTCGGTGGCGAGATGCAGGCTGTCGCCGACCGAGCTCAGCAGGAAGATCGGCGCCCGGCAACCCCCGGCACGAAGCTCCCGTGTGAGATCCAGACCCGAATCGACCTCCTCCATCATGAGGTCGACGATGACGGCATCCGCCGTTCTCTCGCGCCAGGCGCGCAACCCGGCTTCGGCGCCGTCGGCGCCGATGAAGGCGTAGCCGGCGCTCTCGAGCACCGTGCGCAGGAACGAGAGAATGTCCGGATCGTCATCGACGCAGAGAATCACCGCTGGATCTTCTGTCATGGCACGCCTCACCCCCTAGTCGCCACGGCGGCGAGCCGCGGGACGCCACCTTCGCCGCCGGCCGCCACCGCCTCGAGCAGCGCGGCGATCGCGGACTCGAGGTTGATGCGCGCCGCCGCCGACAGCTCCTCACCGAAGCCATCGAAGTCGTAACCCCGGATGCCCATCAACCAGGCCTCCGGCGCCGCGCCGAAGAGCTCCCGGCCGAGCCGCAGGACGCGCGCCGGAGAGATGCCATGGCTGGTGAAGCCGGGGCCGTCGCACCCGCCGGCCTCGGGCTCCAGGCGATGCAGACGGAAGGGCTCCGGTCCGCAGCGATCGGCGTCGACGAACAACACCCGGGCGCAACCGCAGAGCTCTGCCGCATCCTCGATCTGCAGCTGGTAGTCCGCGCTGACAGCGAGATCCGCCAGGCCACGGGCACGAATCGCCTCCGCGAAGGCCGGGCCGAGACCATCGTCGCGGCGCCCGGGATTCCCCCAGGCGAGGACGAGTGTCGCGGTGGAGCTCACGAGCCCCTCGTGCGGCGATCGAGCTCGACGCCGTCCGGCCCCTCCAGCGTCACCTCGAGCGGCATCTGCCCGAGCGCGTGCGTGGCGCAGGAGAGGCACGGATCATAGGCGCGGATGCCGACCTCGATGTCGTTGAGCAGA
>JBPOHI010000199.1:0-1751 GCA_052035735.1 Acidobacteriota bacterium | reverse complement strand
GCGAGCGAGATCTTTGCCAGCTCGCCGGCCATGGCGCGTTCCGCGTCCCACAGGTCTACCTGCTGCTGCAGGCGGAGCCAGAGGCCCGGGCCGTTGCCGCAGAACTTGCCGAGGCGCAGGGCCATCTCGGCGGTGACCGGCGATCGCTCCGCGAGGATCTTGTGCAGCGTCTGGCGAGAGATGCCGAGGCGGCCGGCGGCCTCCGTCACCGTCATCTGAAGGTCCGGCAGGACGTCTTCCCGCAGGATCGCTCCCGGGTGCGTCGGGCGTCGCCGGCTGCGGGTGCTGTGGGGGCTCGGGCTCTTCATCGCAGCTCTCCTAGTGGTACTGCTCGAGGTCGACGTTCCAGGGTTCACCGTCGATCCACTCGAAGGTGATCCGCCAAGGCCCGTTGACCATCACGCTGAAGCGTTTCGGCAAGCCTCTCAACGAATGAAAGCCGAACCCCGGAAGGTCCAAGTCCCCCGGCTCGGTGGCGCGATCCAGCGCGTCGAGACGCCGCAGAACCCTCGCCACCTGATCCGGCCGGACGCGGCGGCTCTTGCCGGTGTCGAACAGCTCCTGCAACCCCTTGTGCGAGAAGCCCCGGATCACAGGAACCAGCGTAGCCCCATCGCGTCACTCTGTCAATCCGTGGTTTACAGTTCCCGACCTGCGGTGGCGCCCATTCCGCCCTTGTCCCCTCTTCCCCTGAGAAGGCGGAAGGGATGCAGGGGGAACCATGATCCGTCCGAGAACACCCGCTGCTGCTTTCGCCGTCGCCTTGGTCCTCGCCGCCCTGCAGCAGCTGGCCACCGGTCCCGCGGAGGCGGTGAAACGGCGCGCCTTTGCCACTTCGGAGGTCGGCACCGGCAATCTCAACTCGTGGCCCGACTCGGGCGGGCTCTTCGGACTCGCGGCGGGCGACAACATCTGCCGCGAGCTCGCCGGCAATGCCGGGCTGCCCAATGCGAACACCTACAAGGCCTGGCTGTCGACGGCGACGACCGATGCCTACTGCCATGTCCAGGGGCAGACCGGCAAGAAGGCGACCGGCTGCGTCGGCACGGCCGTCCCCGCCGGGCCCTGGTACCGCTACGACGGCGTCGGCCGCTTCACCGGCACGGTGGCCGAGCTCGTCGGCGCCGAGCCGCGGATCTACCAGCCGATCCGCTACGACGAGAATGGCGGCGATCTCTCCGCCGATACCATCAGCTTCTGGACCGGAACGGAGGCCTCCGGCGCCGCCTCCCCCAGCACCTGCGCCGGCTGGGTCGTCGGCACGAACGGACAGAGCGGATTGTCCGGCTCCGCCATTCACACCACCTACGACTGGACGGGGCTCTCCCTCTCGCCGTGCCACGCGACCCGGCGGCTCCTCTGCCTCGAGCCGGGAGCGAGCGAGGTGACGCCCGTCCCCTGGGTCCCCGCGGCGCTCGTGTTCGCGACGTCGGCGATCGGCGCCGGCGATCTCGGCGCCTGGCCCGAGGCGGCCGGCGCGACCGGCCTCGCGGCCGGCGACGCGATCTGTCGCAACCTCGCCACCGCGGCCCACCTGCCTTCGCCGGACTCGTTCTTCGCCTGGATCTCCAGCACGGCGCTCGACGCCGGCGACCGGATGAGACTCACAGGGATACCGATTCGCCGCGTCGACGGCTTTCGCATCGCCGATTCGAAGGCCGATCTGCTCGCGAACGGCAGCGACAACACGTTGCATGTCGACGAGCGCGGGCGCTACCTCACCGAAGCCCTGCGCTTTCGCACCGCGACCT
>JBPOHI010000230.1:0-33389 GCA_052035735.1 Acidobacteriota bacterium | reverse complement strand
CTGCGTCGAAAGGTGTGTCGTCGCATGCGTCGTGGAGAGGGTCGCCGAGCCCGCTTGGATACCCCTGCGCCCATCCTCGGACATGCAGGTAGACATGGGAAGTCCCTGAGCTCAATGGGATATCGAGCTGCAGCATTTCCTCGGCGCCGACCGGCCGAGGCGTGGTCAGGACGGCTCCGCTCTCGTTTTCGAGGTGGACGTCCTCGACGGCGAGGCCGCCCGCTTCGAACTGAATACGCATTAGGTTGAGACCCGCAACGCTAACTGAGTACCAGTCGTCGTCGCTGGCTACTGATTGGGCGACAGTGTCGCCGGGATGTGTGATGAACCCGGTGAGGTCGGCGGAGAGCGCTACTGGCCAAGCGCTCGACTTCGAGTCGGCCTCGTCGAGTGCTTCGATGATGATCTGGTGGGCTCTTGGCTCGGTGCAGGTATTTCCGGGATCACACCTGTCGGCATGCATTGCATCAATCGTCTTGTGCTCACCGCCGGAAACGCGCTGTTGGGACGCCTGGCTCACGACGCAGTCGCCGGGCAGGGGGAAGGCGTCGCCGACAATCCAAAAGCCCTCGACGCCGGAAGGGAGAGGTTTGTCTACCAAACTGCCAACGATGCTGCCGTGCAGCCCGTTGGCGTTTACGTCGTCCCAATACCAAATTGGCACGTCCGACTCAGAGCCGCCACTCAAGAAGACGTTGGCAAGCGGAGAGCCATCTAGGGGTTGGAGGTCGCGCTCAGCATCGGGATTGCTGCCGCCTACACCGCATGGACCTTCGCTCAAGTAGCTCGCGAGTGCACCTGCGAAGGGTGTCCCCAGAGTCACGATCTTACCGACGTCCTGGTCGAAGTAGTCCGCCACTCCGTCGTTGTTGCCGTCACCGACTAGGTAGCTCAGAGCAGCCAACCCGCCCATACTGTGGCCAAGCAAGATGACTTTGCTGGCACCAGTCCGGTGCTTTACAGTGTCGATGGCCACCTTCACCGCCTTAGCCTGAAGGTAGACCGCCGCACAGTTGCCTTCAGGGTTGCGGGATGATGGCGCCGGCCAGTCCGGGTCGAAGTTGATACGGAAGACGCGAGTCGACACTGGGCAGCTAGCGAGTGAGCTGTGTGCCACGACTTCATCGACCGTGTCGCCGTAGCGACCTTCGCCACCCTGGGCTAGGTCGAAGGTCATGACGCAGCTCGAGCCCGAGGGGCCGATCTGCCAGTGGTGCTGCACTGCTAGATAGTCGATCAAGCTGGAGCCTTCTCGCCACAGACCCGCGCTGTCAGATAGGCCGTGGATCAAGATTATGGGCAGCGGGGGCTCGGGGAGCTGGGCTGCGGCCTCTACCGCCAGTGACAGGAGCACAAATGAAAGTGCGATAGCGAAGTTCCATCTCGAGAGTGCCGCGCGCCGCGAGGCGGCCCGGGCCCCCGCGATCTCTCTCAGATGCGGGGGTACTTGCGGGGACTTGACTTGCGCGTCTTGCCAGGGGTTGGTGGAGAGGGGCGCGGACTGGGGGGTCCTCGGACCAGAACTGCGAGCGGCTCTTCGACTGGTGAGTGCGAGCATGTTGTGGCGCCAGAGCAGGTCTCGTGCCACGGGAGCCAGCAGAGGATTGGTGCGGCGCCGCCGGAAGCGACATCGAGAGCACGGGTGGTGATTCTCCGGACGGTTCTGGTCGGGAAGCTCTCGGATGGCGAGAGACAAGCTCTGCGGACGCCGCTTGCCTCAGCTGCTCACCTAGTGCGCGTACTTTGACCAGTTCCTTGGCGACAGGAGTGGCTTCCGCGAGAACGGAGGTCGTTGTCCGCAGGATTGCCGCCAAGTAGGTGTCCCGACGAAACTCTCGGCGTCCGGCCCGAGATCGGTGAAGTACTCCTCGGCGACCTCGCCGCCGCCGTCCAAGGTCAAGCGGTGCCTGCGCCAGAATCGTTCGCAAGAAGACCTCTTCGCAGGCGCTAGAGACAAGTCGCAGATGCTCTGACCATCCGACAAGACCGAACCGGCAGAAGTCCGGCCGTGCAGGCTGAGGGAATCTCTATCTGAACGGTTTCCAACGGACTCGATCCGCTCGATTCTGTGATGCGCTGCTCGATCTGAGGCCGCTCGGAGTACTAAGGCGAGAAGGCGCCCCACTCGGAAAGGCTACCCGACTCGAATCCGTCGTCGAAGATCTCCCCCGTCCACGTTCGAGGGTCGAGCAGCCCAGTTGCCGTGCCGATGGCGCGGATCGCGAAAGTGCTGAAGTAGGCGCCGAAGTAGGCTGCGCCCCAGAAGTTTTGTCCCGAGACGCTCCAGTCGTACTGCGAATCGACCAGGTCGGCGACGGCCGACCTAGCCCAAGCGACGTCGCGAGCCGAAGCGAGAGGGATCCACATCCCCAGACTCTTGTATCCTGAGTCGAGATCCTTCACCCCGCCGTCGGACGGATGGCAGTAGATCTCGATCGGCTTTGGCTCGGTGGGGCCGTAGAGCGTTGGGTGGCCTCCACTGTAGCGGTCCCACCAAGCCTCGAACATCTGGCTCTGCGATCCAGTAGGAACGCGCTCAGGATGCGCGAGCGCGAGGCCCGAAACCGCCGGAATGGAACGCCAAGTGTCGATCTGGTCGAGGTAGGGAGGTGAGCAAGTTTGGTCGCAGGAATAGACCACGGTATCGATATCGAAATGACCGGTCTTCCCGCAAGGCACCTGATTGCCCCCTACGGACACAGTGACGTCGGTGAGCATGTCGAGCACGCCGGTCCTCATGGAGGTTCGATCCAAGTGGTCGGCAAAGTCCATGAGCGGCTGGAGCTCATAATAATCGGGCCGGAAGGAGTCGCTCACAGTCGGCGCTCCTGCTTGATTGTTGAAGCCGTTGGCGAGGTAGTACTCGCCGTTCGGAAGCAGTGCGATTTCTCCGTGCATCGGCGTACCCAATCCCCAGATTGAGTTTCCTTGAGTGATGTAGTCAGCGCAGTAGTCGACTCCGGCCGGGGTCCAGTCGCCGGTAAATTGGCGGGCGCAGGCGATACTGTAGGCATGGAGAATACGAAGGGAAGCGTCGCTCGCAGAGTCTAGCGCGAGGCATGTGAGCAAGGGAGTGCCATCGGCGTTGCGGCCGTCGATTCGATAGGACCAGCATTGCAGGTTGTTGATCGTGGAAGTGCGCAGCAGCTCTGCGAAATTTCTGAGGCTTCGGAACCGGAGCTCTTGGGATCCAATCGAGAGTGCGAGAAGGACGTTCGAGAGCTCGTCGGTGACGCCGCAGAATCGATGCGCAGCGATATCGGGGTCGAAGGGCGGATCGCCACATGTGCGCAACTGATCCTCGCAGAGCGATCCGGACGGTGTGCAGGGAAATTCCGTAGCGTACCAGCGAACGGCAGCCATCGATTGACCGTTCAGGGAGAAAGAGTCGTCCACCACGTCGGCCCACAGCGCCTCGGTCCACGCATCGAGGACCGAACGACATGTGCGTGTCGAGCCACACAGACCCGCCGCGTCGAGCGGGTATTCAACCGCCCAGCTATCGGGCCCGAGCGATGTACCCGAGATCGCGAGAATGACGACTAAGTCGCGGAACCTCCAGGGGCTGCGAGAGCATGGAGCCGGAGTGGCCGTCGGTGGGTGCTTGAGCCTTGGTCTGAGTCTCATCGCGTCTCCTGAATCGAGCGGATCAAGAGTGGCTTTAATCGTTGGCGCGCCGTCGCTACCCAAGTCGGGGGGTCCCGTGTCTCGATACCAGCTCTTTCGCTCGTCGGCGTGTCGCCAGCGACTCGCATCGACGGTCGGCCCTGCTGGTCAGTTACAGGCGAAGGCCTCGATGTCCAACCGTGGAACGAACGCTTGGCCAGCTGGATTGTCGTAGGTCTTCACAACACCTCTCACGCGATCCGTGATCCTCAGCGAAACGCCCGCGTTCGTCAGGCCCGAGGCGAAAACCCAGTAATGCCCATTCGCGCCGCAACCGTCGATGACCTTCAGGAAGAGCTCTAGATTGGCGGGGTCGAAGAAGCTCATCTTCAGGCTCTGATCGCTCTCCAGGTTCGGAGATGCGAAGCCAGAGGTGCCGCCGAATATTGTCGCGTCGTAGGTTGCTTCGACCTCGAACCGTCGCTTCTGCAGGCAGGCTCGCAGGCGGGAAGGCCAGCAGCCGTAGTTCCAGGAGATGTTGGAGATCGCGGCGGGGCGAAGTGTGAGCGAACCCAAGGGCGTTGCGAGCTGGGGTAGCTGGCTCAAGAGAGAGAAGTCTCCCGCGCCGGGCCTCCAGAAGCCACTGTCGTAGGTGCTGACATCGACGAGAACCTGGCTCCCGTCGCTGCCGTCAACCAGGAGTGAGGAGAACAACCGGCCGTCGACCGACGACCAGACCCGAGACCGAACATGGCCTGGAACCGTAAGCCGGTCGACGAAGCTCACGCACGCACTGTCGCAACTGTCGAGCCCATGGAAGTAGAGATCGCCCGAGATGGGGTCGAAGGAGAGACCGCCAAAGTACGAGCCGGCGGGGAACTCGACGACGCGGAGAGCTTCTCCCGTGACTCGGTCCAGGGTGCCGATGAAAGACTCGTTGCCCTGAAAGGCATAGACATAGAGCTCCGCGCTCTCGGAGAAGGCCATCTCGAAGACATCGAGTCCAGCGACGTTGACCCGCGGCGTCAGCGATGACACCCCAGGCTCCCAGATTCCGAGTAGCGAGGTCTGCGTCCAGTACGACGCCCAGAGCTCGCCAGTGCTCGGATCGATCGCGGCGGCGAGAAGGTATGCATTCGCGGGAGCGATGTTCTGCATCGTGATCTTGGAAGCGCCCGTCGCGAGATCGACGTCGAAAGCGGCTAGAACGCCGGACTGTACAGACCAGTACGACTCGCCGCGAGCTACGCTTGGCGTCACGACCGTTGTCGCGGCGCAGACCATCGCCAGCAGGTGGGTAGACCTCGGCATGTGTTCAGATCCTCCTTGCTCGGAGGAGCGCAAGTGACGTGCCATTTCGAGCGTGCGCGACTCTCGCGAGGTCGTGCGACTCTGCCGACCGACGCTGCCAAGAGGGTGCGCAGAACCCGCCCAGTGAGTGGGCAGCTGCCAACTGCGTTTTCGTCTCTCCGCGCCTCGAGAGAGGTGGCGGGCCGAGCGCCGGCCGACGGTGCGCTATGTGCGGAGTGCGAGTCTCTTGATTTTGAGCGCCAACCCGTTCCTCGTGATGCCGAGGATCTGCGCTGCCTTCGACTTGTTCCCTCGCGCGGTGCGGAGAGCTTCTGCGATGGCTTGACGCTCAACTTCGTCGACGCGGCCGTGAAGGGAGACGTCTGCGATGCCGGCCTGTATCTGGATCGTGTCGCGCGGCGGTGGATGCGTCTGTCCGACTGGGGTGAGTGCGGTGATCGCCTGCTCCACTGCATACTTCACCGGCCCGAAATGCCCCCCCTCGAGGTGCCCGCCGTCCGTCGCCAGCAGTACCGCGCGATCCACTTCGTTCTTGAGCTCGCGCACGTTCCCCGGCCACTCGTAGGCAGTCAGGATGTCGAGCGCTTTGCGGCTCACGCCGCGGATCTCCTTCTGGTAGCGCCGCGCTGCCTCCTGCGCGAAGGCGAGGACGAGGGAGGGGAGATCTTCTTTGCGTTCGCGCAGCGGTGGCAGGTGGAACTGGAGGCCGCGGAGGCGGTAGTAGAGGTCGGCGCGGAAGTGGCCGGAGTCGACGCGCTCCATCAGGTTCTGGTTGCTGGCGGAGATGACGCGGACGTGGATCTTCTTTGGGTGATGGGCGCCGACGGGGAGGACTTCGCGCTCCTGGAGGACGCGCAGGAGCTTCGCCTGCAGGCGCTCGGCCATGTCGCCGATCTCGTCGAGGAAGAGAGTGCCGCCTTCGGCTTTGGCGAAGAGGCCGGGGCGCGGGTCGACGCCGGTCGCGACGCGGGCTTCGACGCCAAACAGCTCGGCTTCGAGGAGCTCTGCCGGAATCGCGGCGCAGTTGATGGCGAGGAACGGGCCTTTCGCCGAGTGGCCGGAGGCGTGGACGAGCTTGGCGATGAGCTCTTTGCCGGTGCCCGTCTCGCCCAGGAGGAGGACGTCCATCGTGCTCTGCGCCGTCGCGCGGAGGTGGTGGAAGAGCTTCTCCATCGCCACCGATCCGCCGTGCACGAACTCGGGCGGGAAGCGCAGCGGGTCGCCCTCGTTCGCGCCGTGCGAGGCGTGCGGGCCGCGGCGGGGCGCGGCCGGAGCAACGGGTTTGCGGTGGGCGGGCACGAGCTTCTCCGCCAGGTAGTCGAAGAAGTCGAGCTTCCACCCGGCGGGCTTGCCGGAGTGGGGAGGCAAGACGGCTGCCAGGACGAGATCGTGCGGCTTTCTCGGCAGGCGCCGGGCGAGGGCCAGGTGGCCCGCGGCCAGGGCGACGATCGGCAGGCCGTCGCCGGGGGAGGTGATGGCGTCGAGCGCGATCGGGCAGAGCGGTGCGCCGGCGTCCACCGGGCCGGCGATCGCCTCGATGGCCGGTTCGGTCTCGTGCCCGGCCGGCGAATAGACCACCAGCAGTTCCGCTCCCAACGTCTGGCGGGCGCGTTCCATGAGGTCGGCGGTGGTGGCGCTGCCGAGCTCGAGGCGCGACGAGGTCTCGATGCGGCGGACGAGCGCCAGGGCGCTCCCCGGAGTCCCCTGGCCGCCGGTCTCGAACAGGGGGTCGGTATCGCTCGACGGTGGCGTGTCGTGCCGGAGTCCTGGCCTGGGCGGCGGCAGGACGAGGGTGATGTCGGCGTCGGAGGAGGAGATCTCCTCGAGGCCGACGAACGCCTTGCCGATCTGCAGCGTCTCGCCAGGGACGAGGAGCACCTCGGCGTGGCGCTGGTCGCCGCGCAGCAGGCCGTTCTTCGAGCCGAGATCCGAGATCCACAGACCCCCCGGCCGGGAAACGAACTGCGCGTGGCGGCGCGAGATGCCGGGGAAGGGGACGACGAAGTCGTTCTCCTTCGCGGCGCCGAGCGTCGCGATCTCGGACGGCGGTGAGAAGAAGAGCGCCTGGTTCGCGTAGCGAACGGCAATGCGCAGCATTTGGGAAATCTCCGCCGCCGATCTTGGCAGCAGGGTGTGCCGGGCTGCAATCACCCTATAGGGGGGCTTCCGGCCGCACCCCCGGGAACGAACGAGAGACGGAAAGCGACCGCGAGCGGGTGAATCATCTTCGCAGCGCGGCGAGGCGCTCTTCGAGGATCGGAATATGCACGCGGTAGGCGGGGTCGGTGCGCTGCAGGCGACGGGCGTCCTCGACGGCGCCGTGTAGCCGCGGCAAGGCGTCCTGAGGGTCTCCGCTGACAGCGAGGAGCTCGCCCTCGAGGCCATCGAAGAGCGCACCGTATTCCGAGACCCCTGAACGCGCTTCGCGAAGCTCGGCAAGAAGCGTCGCGGGGTCCTCGCCGTTCGCCAGCCGGAGCTCGTACCACCAGTAGCGGTGGAGGTCCTGGAAGCCGCCGGCAGAGAACACGACGTCAGGACGAGGTGGCCTCCCGGCACGCCATTCGACGAAGGCGCGTTCGGCAGCGGGCTCCTGATTGGGATAGGCCAGCGCGAACCGGTCAAGCTCGGTGAGTGCCTGTTGCCACTGGCCGCGCTCGCCGAGAAGGAGTAGGAGGCCGCGCAGCGTGAAGATCCGCGAACGCCCGAGAGTCAGCGAGGCTCCGGCCCCCAGGCCGCGCCGGTACCAGGCGGCCGCGAGGTCGAGCCGGCCTTGGGCGTGGAGGAAGCGCGCGGCATCGAAGGCGATCTCCGGCGCGTTCGATGAAGAGCGACAGAGCGTCTCGTAGCGTGCCAGAGCCGCTGTCGTCTCGCCCCCTTCGAGGAGGGCCTGGGCACCCAGGCGATCGAGCCACTCCTCGAGCGCCGGTATTCCGGCAGCGCGAGCCGCGCCAGCAGCGCGTTCGAGCTCGGGGGCGGCGAGCGCGGCGGCGCCGGCGGCGAGGAGACGAGCGCCCTCGCGCATGCCTCTCCAGGCCGCATCGCGCAGCTCGCGCCGGCGCGCCGGTGCCAGGTCGGAGGGCAGGTCGACCAGGAAGCCATCGAAGTCGAGCAGCAGCGGGCCGGAGCCCTGCTGATCGAGGGCGAGCTGTCGCTTCTCCGGATCGACTCGAATCGCAACTTGATCGACGAAGCGCTGATTCGGGGGCAGGAGCGAGTACCAATGGAGCGGCTGCAAAGAACTGCCGATGTCCGCGATGTCAGGTGCGTAGACCGCGACCGTGCCGCGGCGGTCCATGGTCAGATCGTCGAGCGGCGGATCGAGTCGCACCGCGGCGATGCCGGCATTCCAGCCCATGCGGTTGTTGACCCCGAGGAGGAGAAGCTCCTCGCGCCCGTCGCCGTCGAGATCGGTGGCGCCGGCGAAACGGTGGTGCCCTGCGCTGATGAACACCGTGCGCGCGCGGCGCAGGCGGGGCTCGTAGAGCACGACATAGCCGGGGTAGTACGGGTCATGGATGAAGTTGAGGACGAGTTCGTCGACACCGTCGCGGTCCAGGTCGTGGCGGTTGATCGTGAAGCCGTAACTGTCCGAGAACTCGACGAACTGGAGAGCGGCTGACGGGATCAGAACCTCCTCGATCGTCCGCCCGGACTGAGGATCGAGAAAGTGAAGGATCGTCGTCGACCGGTTGAGGGGCTCGAGCGCCGGGCTGAGAAAGGCCGCCAGCTGCAAATCGCCACCGGGCGCACGGAAGGGCACGAAGTTCCCCAGAATGTGCACGTTGTCCCGCCGCCACAAGGTGCGCCCGCGATGATCGACAGCGCGCACACCGACGTTGCCGTCCATGACCACATGCGAGAAACGCGAGGCGCTGTAGAAACGCGCCGAGATGGTGGTCGCCGACAGGCCGAGAACGGTGAGCGTTGCCGCGAGCCAGAAGCGACGCCGCAGGCGAAGGCGAGTCGAGATCCTCTGTGACCTGATGCCGGCGAGGGCGGCTTCGGCGGAAGGGTATCGTCCTCCGGGATCGCGCGCGAGCAGGCGAGCGACGAAGCCAGCGAGCCAGGTCGGCGTGTCGGCGCGCAACTTCTTGAGGTCGGGTGTCTCTTCCTGGCGCAGGCGCTCGAGAAGCGAGCCCAAGGACGACTGGGTCACGAACGGCAACCGTCCGGCGATCATCTCGAACAGCACGACGCCTAACGAGTAGAGGTCGGAGCGCGCGTCGACCGACTGGCCGAGTGCCTGTTCAGGTGAGAGATACTCGAGCGTGCCGAGGACCGACTCGTGCGTCGTGGCGCGGGTCTCGTCGCGGTCGAGATGGAGGGCGAGTCCGAAGTCGGAGAGTTTGACGTCGCCTTCCGCGCTCAGCAGAAGATTGCCCGGCTTGATGTCGCGATGCAGGACGCCCAGCTCGTGCAAGGCGGCGAGCCCCTCGAGCGCCTGCGTCGCCCAGCGCACGGCGTCGGTGATCGCGACCGGATGGGCGGGCGAGTGCTGCGCCAGGCGGTCGACCAGCGAGCCGCCCTCGACGACCTCCATGGTCAGGAAGACCGTCTCGCCGGCCTCTTCGATATCGAAGATCCTGACGATGCGCGGATGAACCACGTCGCGTGCCACCGCTGCCTCGCGCCGCAGTCGCAGCAGGGCGCCGGGCGACAGCCGGTCGGGTCGGAGCACCTTGAGCGCCACCTCACGCTTCAGCGTGCGGTCGTAAGCGCGGTAGACCACGGCGTAACCGCCGGTGCCGAGGACGTCGCGCACCTCGAAGCGCTGCGCGAGCTCGGTGCCGCCAGCCAGCAGCTCGATCCGGGCCGGCGGGCTGCCGCCGTCCGGACCGACACTCTCAGTGCGGGGATGCTGGGTCATTGGGGCGCCGCTGGATTTCCTGAGAGAGTCTATTCGACTCCCTGGGGGTGGCCGGCGCGGCGCCCCGGGCGTGGCTCAGTCGATCGACACGTGGACGTTCGAGTCCTCGTCCTGGACGTGGATGGAGAAGGCGCCCGCCGCCAGTGCGCGATCGATCTCCTTGCGGGAGACATCTTCGCCGCCGAGGACGCAGCGGGCGAGCGACCAGGGGAGCTTGAGCTCGACGGTCTCGCCGTCCTCGTCACGGATCTTCATCTCGAGGAACTTGCCGGCACGGCGGGCGTCGATCTGCTGGTCGTCGTCCCAGACGGTGCCGCTGGTGCCGTCACCGCCGCGCTCGAGCGAAAGGTAGAGGGCGCGCACCTTGGGATCGTGGTCGTTGTCGCAGTCGATGTCGATCGGCACCATGGCGCGGGCGATGGTGCCGAGGAGGCCGCCGTTGAAAGTCAGGTGGACGTCCTCGCCGTCGTCGCTGTCGACGTCGATGCGCAGCGTCGGGCTGTCGGCGGCCGCCGGAGTCGGCGCGAAGGCGAACGGAAGCGAAAGCAGGGCGGCGAAAAGCAGGGGGCGGGTGCGCATGGTCGAGTCCTCCGGGAAGTGCTCCTGAGGATCCCTACGGCCTCTTGCGTTCCCAGGTTTCGGTGGTTGCCGGCGAAAAGTGGGCGAAAAGTGGGGACTGTCCCTACTTTTCAATGCTCGGGAAAAATGGGGACTGTCCCCATTTACTACCGGCCCTATCTCCCCGAGTGCCGGAGTGACCCGACCAGCGCCGCCAAACGCTGCAGCCCAAGTGCCGGAGTGACCCGACCAGCGAAATCAGTGGTCGACCGGGTGCCCGATCTTCGCCACCAGTTCGGCGAAGTGGCGGTCGAGTTCGGCCTGGGTGCGCGCCTCGACGACCAGCCGGAGGAGCGGCTCGGTGTTCGACGGCCGGACGTTGAACCACCAGTCGGGGAACTGCACGGTGATGCCGTCCATCCAGTCGATCTCGCCCTCGGCGTAGGCGGCCGCGAGCTCACGCATCTTGCCTGCCTTGTCGTCGACTTCGAAGTTGGTCTCCGGGCTCTTGGCGTACCGATCGAGTGGCGCCACGAGCTCGGACATCTTCTTGCCCGAGTGCCAGAGGAGATTGAGCACCTCGACCACCGCGAGGATCGCGCAGTCGGCGTAGAAGTTGTCCCGGAAGTAGTAGTGGCCGGCGAGCTCGCCGCCGAAGATGCCGGCGTTGCCGCGCATCGTCGCCTTGATGAACGAATGGCCGACGCGCTCGCGTACCGGCACGCCGCCGCTCTCGGTGATGAACTCGGCGACGGCGCGCGACGAGCGCAGGTCGTAGGTCACGTGTTTGCCGGGCTCGCGAGACAGGAGCTCGCCGGCGATGAGCGCCGTCGTCAGATCGCTGCCGACCGGCGCGCCCTTCTCGTCGATGAACGCGGCGCGGTCGAAGTCGCCGTCGCAGGAGACGCCGAGGTCGGCGCCGACCTCGAGGACCTTGGCCTGCAGGTCGCGCAGGTTCTCGAGCTTGAGCGGGTTCGCTTCATGGTTGGGGAACGAGCCGTCGAGCTCGAAGTAGAGCGGCACCAGGTCGACGCCGAGGGCGTCCCAGATCGCGCGGTCGACCACCGCCATGCCGTTCGAAGCATCGACGACGACCTTGAGCCGGCGCGCCCCTTGCGGCCGGCGCAGGAAGGCCAGCACGTGCCTGGCGTAATCCGACGAGACGTCGGCGGTCGAGACCGTCCCCGCCTGGGTCGAGGCCGGAAGGTCGTCGTTCTGGACGCACTTCTCGAGCAGCACGATGCCGTGATCGCCGGAGACCGGCCGCGCCTCGTGCTTGCTGAACTTGAGCCCGTTGTACTGCGCCGGGTTGTGGGAGGCGGTGACTTGCACGCCGCCTGCCGTCTTCAGATGGCCGATGGCGAAGTAGTTCATCGGCGTGGTGGCGAGGCCGATATCGATGACGTCGAGGCCGGCGGCAGTGAGCCCTTCGATGAGCGCTTTCGCCAGCGGGACGGACGACGGTCGCATGTCGCGCGACACCACGACGCGGCGGCCGAAAGCGAGGTCTTCGTCATCGAGAACGTTGCGGAACGCCTGCCCGATCTTGCGGGCGATGGTCTCGTCGAGTTGGGTCGGATAGATGCCGCGAACGTCGTACGCCTTGAAGATGCCAGCCATAGGTCCTCGCTCGGTTGGAACTGCCGGAGGGAGATTATCAGCCGGTGGCGACGAGCCCGGCCTCAGGGGTGATTGGAGTCGAATCGCACGCGCTTGCCGCCGACCATGACGAAGCTGGGATGAGCGAGGCGGGAGAGATCCGCCAGCGGGTCGCCCGGCACCGCGACGAGGTCGGCGAGCTTGCCGGCCTCGACCGTGCCGATCCGGTCCTCCCAGCCGAGGAGCTCGGCTCCGGCGCGAGTGGCGGCCTGGATCGCCTGCATCGGGGACATGCCGGCGCGGTGGAGAGCCGCGATCTCGCCGACATTGATTTCCTGGCTGTAGCCGCCGAAGTCGCTGCCGGCGGCGATCTTCACCCCGGCGCGGATCGCTCTGCCGACCCAGAAATACTGTTGCTCCTTGTACTTCTTCGACAGCTCGACCATCTTCGCCTGCGCCCCCGACGGGTCGCCGTGCTCGATGTAGTAGTCGCCGATGTAGAGCGTCGGCACGAGCCAGGTACCGGTCTCGACCAGCAGGCGGATCGCCTCGTCGTCGAGAAAGGTGCCGTGCTCGATCGATCGGACCCCGGCGCGGATCGCCTGCTTGATCCCGTCCGTGGCGTGGGCGTGCGCCATGACCGGCACGCCGTGGCGCTTCGCCTCGTCCACCGCGACGCGCAGCTCCTCGGGAGAGAAATGCACGTCTTCGGGATGATCGCCGGCCGACATGAACGCCCCGGTGACCAGGAGCTTCACCCAGTCGCTGCCGTACTTGATCTCCTCGCGGACGGCCTTCCTCACCTCGTCGATGCCATCGACGATGCGGCCGTCGGCCGCGACGTCGACCTCGGGAGCGAGGAAGTTGATGTCGCCGCCACCGCCGGTCGTCGAGAGGTAGTGGGCGGCACCGCTGATCCGCGGTCCGAGGACGAGCCCTTCGTCGATCGCCTTGCGCAGGTCGGTGACGGCGTAGGCGAGGTCGGCGTCGCCGGCGATACGCAGCGTCGTCCAGCCGGCGCGCAGGTTGTCCTGCACGGCGCGCAGGCCCCGCAGCGCCTTGTAGGCCGAAGAGTGCTTGAGATGATCCGTCTGGTAGTCGTCGACCGCGATCAGCGGATGCGAGTGCGCGTCGATGAGCCCTGGGAGCAACGTCGCGTCGCCGAGGTCGACCGTTTCGAGGCCTGGCTGGAGGAGCTCCGCCCCGCCGACGGCGACGATCCTCTCGCCTTCGACAACCACCACGGCGTCCTTCTTTACCTGCTCGCTGCGTCCGTCGATCAGTCGAGCGGCGCGGATGGCGAGGCGAGAAGAAGCTGCTGGCAGAGAGGTCGTGGCCTCGGAGCTGCTGGTTCGAGACGGGGCGAGAGCGGTGGCCGCGACGAAGATCAAGGCCAGCGATGGCAGTTGAGCTCGCATCGCGGGACGGTAGCAGATCTCGCCCCTGGCGCGGCGGGGTGTGGAGGTCATTCGCGGAAACGGGCGACGATCTTCGATGGGCCCCAGACCGTGAAGCGAAGGGTCGGGCTCTCGGCGGGGGCGGCGATCGGCGGGGTGGACTCGATCTCCCAGCGCAGGAAGCGGGAGCGCGCGGCCGGCTCGACCTCGGCCTCGAGGACGAGCCCGGCGGGGTAGATACCGGCGTAGCGCGCTCCGATGCCGAAGCCATCCACGTTCACCGTGCCCGGAGGGGCGGAGAGCTCGACCGCCATCGGTTCGCCGGCGCCGAGCATCTTCTGCAACTGCTGGTGTACCGCCTGCGGGCGCCAGGCGAAGTAGTCGCGGAGCTTTGCCGCCCAGTCGAGGTCGGCGATGCCCAGGGTTTTCGCGGTCTCTTCGTAGCGTGCGACCAGATCCTCGAGATACTCCGGGGTGAGCAGGTGGTTGAGTGCGGCGGTCGTGCGGCGGACGATCTCCGTGCGGTACTCCGGATCCTCCTCGACCAAGCGGTGGAGGAGAGCCTGCTGCGGCGAAGTCAGGGCGCGCTCGTTGTCGAGGACGTAGGGCAGGAGATCGCGCTTGTTGCCGAACCGCGAGTTGCGCGGCGGCGTGCGGAAGCTCATGTCGTGATCCCAGTGGATCCAGGTCCAGCGGCCGCCGGCGACTTCGCCGGTGCGGTCGCGGACCATCGCCTCCTGATAGAGATCCCCGGTGCCGTTGAACAGCACCGTGACCAGCCAGGTGGTGAGCCTGTCGAGGTCGTAGCGCGCGGCGGCGGAGGCGCGGGTGAACGGCGCCGGCGCGGCGGCGATCCAGGCCATCTCGCCCGCCCAGAAACGGTCGCTCGCCTGGCTTTCCGGGCGCGGATCTCCGACATGGCGCTTGCCGCGGTGGAGTTCAAAGTTGTCGTGCCCGTACCGCCGCCGGAGGAAGTCGGCGTCGAGATGCTCGCTCAGCGAGTAGACCGTCGCCGGGGCGCCGTTGAGACTCAGCCAGAGCGGTCGCGTGAACGGAGTCTCGGCGCCGAGCCGGCGCCCGATCTCGTAGGCGACCTCGCCCGGAAAGGCCCAGACGGAGCCGTCGGTGTCCTCGTCGTCGAGCTCGGAGACGACGAAGCGGGAGAGCGGCGGCATAGGGGCGGCGAGTGCGGGCGCGACCAGGCCGCCAGGGAGCCCCGCTGAACCGTGCTCGCTGCGGAAGGTCAGACGGTAGCCGTACGGCGGGTAGCGGCGACTCACTCCGCCATGGATGCGGATCCCGGCGGGCGCGGCGAACTTCAGCTCGCCGCCTTCAAAGAAGGAGATCCAGCCGGTCTCCTCGGTGTCGCGCCCGGGGAGCCACGGTCGCCCATGGACGCGAGCGGCGCGGCAGGGATCGAGCCAGAGCGAGAGCAGAGGCGGCCCCGCTTCGCGCCATGGGGCGGGCGCCGCCGCGCTCGCCGGGAGTTCGGCCGCGGGCAGCCGGTGCCCGGAGAGTTCGAGCTCTGGGCAGTCGCCGTCCGGCTCGAGGTCGCGTGGATCCGGCGGGCGACCGAGGAGCTCGGCCGCGGGCGGCTGGACGACGAGCGTGCCGGAGCGCGCGAGGAGGCGCGTCAGGCGGGCCGAGCTGAGCTCGGAGCGGGTCGCATGGGTGCGTGCGAGCCGCGCGGCCGCATGCCTTCCCGGGGCGCTCGTCGCGAGGACCGCGAGGCCCAGGGCGGTGCCGAGCGCCAGCGCGATTCCGATCCGCCCCCGCCGGGCGCCTCTGCCGCTCAACGGCTGCTGGCGCTCTGCGGGTAGACGATCGCGAGACTCTGCGGCGCCGACCGTTCCTGGAGGAGCCGCTCGACCGCAGGCGCGTCGGTACTCTTCACTCCGGCGAAACGCCAGGTGACCGACACGCGTCCATCGAGGCGTGTCAGGCTCTCGAGCACGCCCGAGCGGCCGGCGGTGCCGAGTGCGGCGAAGAACGCCTCGCTGTGCTGGGCGTAGCCCGCCTCGTCGAAGGTCGCGATGACGAGGCCGGTCGAGGCGCCGCGCCGGAAGACCGGACGCACCCATTCCTGCACCAGCAGGACGAGCACCGAAATCGCCAGCAGCGCGCCGAGGAAGGCGAGCAGGCCGGTCGCCGCGGCGAGCGACGTGGCGATGACGACCATCAGGAAGCCGATCTCCTCCGGCTCCTTGATCGGCGTCCGGAAGCGGACGATCGAGAGCGCGCCGAGGAGCCCGAGGGAGAGCGGCAGCGAGAACTGGATACAGATGAAGATCGCCGTCACCGCGATGGCGATGAGCGGAAAGGCGCGGTGGATCTCACTGCCGGTGGCTCGCCGGCCGTAGAACTGGACGTAGAGCTGCGCCACGACGATGGCCGCGAACGCCGAGATGGCGAGCAGCATCAGGAACGACCCGACGCCGAGCTGCGGCCCCTTGCCCTCCCAGGCTGCGGTCAGAGTGGCGAACATCTCCTTCATGAGTCCCTCCGGAAGCGAATGCGTCAGTCGAGCAGACAGTAGCTGTACTTGGAAAACGACTCACGCCTTCCGCCGAGCGACGCGAGCGCGGCAAGCGCGGGCGGCAGGTCGCGACTGCCGCCCTTGAGCTCGACGAGGAAGGGCGACCTGCCGCCGGCCTCGACGCGCCGCGCCTCCGCGAGAGCCTGGGCTCGAAAGGCGAGGCTGACCGGGGCGATCTCGCTGTCGAGCGACAGGCGGAGTCCCGACGCCGGTTCGACGAACCGCTCGCGGCGATAGGCTAAGTGGACGGCGGGAGCGAGGCCCGGCGGAGACGCTTCGCCGGCGGCCGCGAGGAGCGCCGGGACGCGGGCGAGCGCCGGCGAAGCGAGGCTGTGCTGCGAGAGCTCGCGGCCGTCGAGCAACCCCGTCTCCACTTGAATGCGCAACTTCGCGCGCCGGCTGCCTACGCGGCGTTTGACTTCGAGCCAGACGGCCGCGCTGCAGTCGTACCAGCGCAGGCGGATCTTCTCCTTGCGGTAGTCGCTGCCCAGCTTCTCGGCCAGCGACTCGAGCCCCGGACCGTCGAAGTAGATCGTCTCGACCCGGCTGGCGGCGTGCGGCTCTTCGCGCAGGCAGGCCGCGCGCAGGATCGCCCGCGCCACCTCCACGGTAGCGCCGTGGAAGACGAACTTCACCTCGTGATCGAGGGCCTGGTGGGCTTCCGGAGCGAATCGCGGGCCGGACACGACCGGATCAGCCGGCGCGGTCGATGGCGAAGGCGAAAGCGAGCTCGTCGACCGGCGCCGGCGCGAGGCCTTGAGCGGCGTCGCCCACGGGCTGCCATTCGACGGCGAGCGTCTCGCCCGAGATCCACGTGCGATGCGCCGCGATCGCGGCTTCGAGCTCGGCGGCGGCGCTGTAGCGCACGCGGATTCGGTCGGCGTAGTCGAGCCCGGCCTCCTTGCGCGCCGTTTGCAGGCGGTTGACCACCTCGCGCGCGCGACCGAGGGCGATGAGCTCCGGGGTGAGCCGCGGATCGAGAGCGACGAGCAGCTCGCCGTCGTTGGCGGTCGCCATCCCTTCCTTCTCGATCAGCCGCACCTCGAGATCCTCGGGCAGGAGGACGAGCGCCTCGCCATCGACCGCGATCTCGATCCGGGCGTCGCGCGCGAGAACTTCGGCCAGGGCGTCTCCGTCGGCGGCGAGGAGAGCCGCCTGCGCCGCCTTCATCCGGGCGCCGAGCTTCTTGCCCAGGACGCGGAAGTTCGGGCGGACTTCGTGGGTCACGAAGTCGCCGCGGCGCTCGGCGAAAGCGAGGCTCTTCACGTTGAGCTCGTCTTCGATGAGGGAACGAACGCTCTCGAGCTGCGACCGGACGTCGCCGCCGAAGATCTCGGGGGCCAGCACCAGCGTCGCGGAGGCGAGCGGCTGCCGGTTCTTCAAGTCGTGCTCCGCCCGCGCCACGCGCCCGAGACCGACGATGCGCTTGGCCAGGGACATCGCGCCCACGAGAGCCAGGAGGCCGGAATCCCGCTGCAGAATTCCGCTCGCCTCGGGCCAGCTCTCGAGGTGCACGCTCGCGGGCGCTTCCGGACGCACCGAGCGCACCAGGTGCTCGTGCAGCGTCTCGGCGAGGAACGGGGTGAAGGGAGCGATCAGGCGCGCGAGGGTGGTCAGCACCTCGTACAGCGTCTGATAGGCAGCCTCCTTGTTCGAGCCTTTCTCTTCCGACTCCGCGGCCGCGCCGGCCGGAGCCCCACTCCAGAAGCGATCCCGGCTGCGCCGGATGTACCAGTTGTTCAGATCGTCGACGAACTCTTCGAGCAGGCGAGCGGGCTTCGCGATCTGGTAGCTCTCGAGGAGCAGGCCGACGCCCTCGCTCAGCTGGTCGAGCCGCCCGAGGATCCAGCGGTCCAGGTCGGTTCGACGCTCGACGGGTATGGCGCACTCCGGCCGCGGAGCCCAGCCGTCGAGATTGGCGTAGATGGTGAAGAAGGAGAGTGCGTTCCAGATCGGGAGCTGCAGGCCCTGTGCGGCTTCGCGTACCAGCTTCGCCGAGAACCGCGAGGTCTGCTCGGGATCGTTGACGTAGAAGTACCAACGCATGGCGTCGGCGCCGGTCTCGGCGATGACGCCCATCGGGTCGACGACGTTGCCCAAGCGCTTCGACATCTTGCGTCCCTGCTCGTCATTGACGTGACCCATGACGATGCAGTGCTCGAAGGCGACCGAGTCGAACAGGGCGCAGGCGAGGACGTGCAGGGTATAGAACCAGCCGCGGGTCTGGTCGATCGCTTCGGAGATGAAATCCGCCGGAGCGAAAGCGCCACCCGGCGCGACCAGCTCGCGATTCTCGAAGGGATAGTGATGCTGTGCGAACGGCATCGCGCCGGAGTCGAACCATGCGTCGATGACGAACGGCACGCGCCGCATTACGCCGTTGCGCCCGCCCTTGCGGCAGCCGTAACACTCCCAGGTGATGTCGTCGACGAACGGGCGGTGGGGGTCGAACTGCTGCGCGTCGTAGGGGTCTTCAGGCCGCGCAGCGCCGGACTTCGCGAAAAGCTCGTCGTAGGAGCCGACGACCTCGATCGTCGGGCAGAGATCGCACGACCAGATCGGCAGCGGCGTTCCCCAGTAGCGCGTGCGGGTGAGCGCCCAGTCGACCACGCCTTCGAGCCAGTTGCCGAAGCGCCCCTTGCCGATCGCCGACGGATGCCAGTCGATGGTGGCGTTCTTCGCCACCAGGGTGTCGCGGATCGCGGTGGTGCGCACGAACCAGCTCTTCGAGGCGTACTGCAGGAGCGGCGTGTCGCAGCGCCAGCAGAACGGATAGCTGTGCTTGAAGCGCTCCGTATGGAGCAGGAGACCGCGCTCCTTGAGGTCGCGCACGACCTCCTTGTCGGCATCCTTGAACCACAGTCCGGCGAGCCTCTCGAGACCGGCACGTGAGGCGACCTTGCCCGAGGGCTCGATGGTCTGGAAGAGCGGCAGGCCGTACTTCTGTCCGGTGGCGTAGTCGTCGGCGCCGAAGGCGGGGGCGGTGTGCACCAACCCGGTGCCGTCGGTCGCGGTGACGTAGTCGGCGGTGACCACGATCCAGCCGGCGACGTCGCTCGCCGGTTCGGCGAAGGCGTCGGAGGCGCTGCGGGCATCCTCGGGAGCGGTGCGGTACGGCCGGTCGTAGCGCAGGCCGTGAAGGGCCGCGCCGGTGAAGCGCGCGAGGGCCGGCTGGTCGCGCAGATCGCGCTTCTGGCGCTTGCCCTCGACTTCGATCTCGTAAGGGATCGGCACGGCGATGGCGTCGGCGAAGAGGAGCCGCGCCCCGGGCCGGCTCGGGTGCTCGACGACGCGATAGACCAGGTCCGGATGGACGGCAATTCCGGAGTGGCCCGGCATCGTCCACGGTGTCGTCGTCCAGGCGACGAGGTAGAAGTCCGTCGGCACGACGAACTCCCGTCCCTCGACGGTCTTCAATCGTCTGCCGGGGCGCGCCGGAAAGAGCACCCAGATCGAAGGGTCCTCGATCTCCTTGTAGTTCTGCGCTACCTCGTGCGACGACAGCGTCGTGCCGCAGCGCGCGCAGTAGGGCTGGCTCTTGTGGCCCTCGAACAGGAGGTTCTTGTCGTGCAGGGTCTTGAGCGCCCACCAGACCGACTCGACGTAGCGGTTCGAGTAGGTGAAATAAGCGTCGTCGAGGTCGACCCAGTAGCCGACCCGCTCGGTCATCGCGCGCCACTGGCGCTCGTAAGTCATCACCGAGTCGTAGCAGGCGCGGTTGAACTGCTCGATCGAGGCGCGCGGGTCGCCGGGCACGAGCTGTTCGATGTCGCGCTTGCCGGACAGGCCGAGTCGCTTCTCGACTTCGATCTCGACGGCGAGGCCGTGCGTGTCCCAGCCGGCCTTGCGCGCGACCCGCTTGCCGCGCATCGTCTGGAAGCGCGGGAAGAGGTCCTTCACCACCCGGGTCAGGACATGGCCGACGTGCGGCGTGTTGTTGGCGGTCGGCGGACCTTCGAAGAAGGTGAACTCCTCGGCGCCGGCGTTCTTCTCGACCGAACGGGCGAAGATGCGCTCGCGCTGCCAGCGGTCGAGCGCTTCGCCTTCGAGCTGCGGAAACGGGTAGCCCGACGGTACCCGAGGGAATCTGGGTGTCGTCATCCCGCCGTCAACTGCTCGACGAACGGGCCGATGCGTTCGGCAAACGCCTGCGCCGCCTCGTTGTGCGGTTGGGAGCCGGCCCCCTCCAGCACCTCGAGCTCGGCATTCTCGATCGCCTGCAGCCAGAGGTCGGCGGATTCGACGGCCGGATTCACCGCTTCGCGACCCCAGACGAGGAGTGTCGGCGTCGCCAGCCGGGCGAGCGCCGGTCCGATGCGGTGATTGAGGTAGCCCGACAGGTAGGCGGCCAAAGCGGCCCGGTTCTCGGGCTCGTGAGCACCGCGGTAGTGATGATCGACCAGCGAATCGGTCACCTCGGCGCGGTTGCAGAAGACCTCTTCGGCGAGGTAGCGCTGGATGCCCTTGCGGCTGGTGTAGAGGTTCATCGCCGAGGTGCCGAAGACCGGCAACTTGAGCAGACGATGGATGACGGCGTCCTTGAGGTCGGGCTCTTCGCTCGCCATGTCGACGCCGACCGGGCAGGAGAGCACCAGCCCGCGCACCGTCTCCGGATGGTCGACCGCCACCTGCACGGCATAGGCGGCGGTGAGGCCCGAGGCGACGATCACCGCCCGGCGCCGCACGACGTCGTCCAGGAAGTCGAGCAGGAACTCGATGTAGAGCTCGCCGTCCAGTGCCGTCGGCGGGCGCTCGGAGCGGCCCCAGCCGGGAAAGTCGGGAGCGAAGACCTGGAAGCGCTCGGAGAGTCTCTCGGCAGCCTTGCGCCACTCGAGCGAATCGTGACCCGGTCCGAAGGAGTGCAGCAGAACGAGCGGCTCGCCGGCGCCGAGGCGCTGGAAGACCACGTCCGCCAAGTCCCAGGCGTAGCGATGGCGGCGGCCCCAGACGGTCGGCTCGATCCGCCTCGCCTGGCGCGCGATCGTGGCGTTGATGACCGCGGGAAGCCCGATCGCGGCGCCGCCCAGCAGGAGGCCGCGCAGGATCCGCTGACGCCGCTTGCGACGCTGCTCTTCTTCGGAAGTCCAGGCCGTCATGGAACCTCCAGAATACCATGGCGGCCGCTGCCTTCCCGAGGCGTTAGGATGAGCGGCGAGGGGGTCTTATGGCTGTTCTGCAGATCGTTCGCATGGGACATCCGGTGCTGCGCACTCCGGCGGCGCCGGTACCGCTCACCTCGCTCGCCGAGGCCGCCACGCAGCGCTGGATCGACGACATGGTGGAGACGATGCACGATGCCGACGGGGTCGGGCTCGCCGCGCCGCAGGTCGGTGTCGCCTGGCAGCTGTTCGTCTACCAGGCGCAGGACGACGACGCTCCGGAGGGCGGCATCCCGCTCACCGTGGCGGTGAATCCGATGGTCGAGCTGCTCGCCGGGGAGCAGGTCTTCGACTGGGAGGGCTGCCTCTCGATCCCCGACCTGCGGGGACTCGTGCCTCGTCATCCGGCGCTTCGCCTGCGCGCCCTCGATCGCGAGGGACGCCCGTTCGAGCGTCTGGTGGAGGGCTTCGAAGCGCGCCTCGTGCAGCATGAGTTCGATCACCTGAACGGCGTGCTCTTCCTCGACCGGATGCGCGATCTCGCTTCGCTCAGCTTCCTCGACGAGTGGCAGGAGTTCCTGCAGGACGCCTCGCGCGAGGGTCGTGCCGCCGCCGCCGACAAAGCCGAGTAGTGAGCCTGCGGTTCCATCTGATCTGGGCCGGCCGCCACTCGCCCGAGCCCTGGGAGTCGCTCTCGGCGGACTACCGCAAACGTATCGAGGGCTACCTGCCGATTCGCGAGCAGGCGGTGAGGGTGGCCGCCTCCGGCGAGGACCGGGCGCGGCGGCGCCTCGAAGCCGAGGCTCTCGAGGCGGCGGCGCCCAAACCCGCCTTCCGGGTCGCGCTCGACGAGCAGGGGGCGCTATGGAGCTCCGAGGACCTGGCCCGCCAGGTCGAGCGTTGGCGGGCGGAGTGGCCCCATCCGGTGGTCTTCTATCTCGGCAGCGACGTCGGTCTCGACCCGGCACTGCTCGAGAACTGCCGCCTGCGTCTCGCGTTCGGGCGGATCACGCTGCCACATCATCTCGCCCGTCTGGTGCTTCTCGAGCAGCTCTATCGAGCGCTTTCGATCGTCGCAGGAATCAACTATCATCGCGCGACGTTGAAGTAGGACCAGCAGCCCGGCCGCGAGGCCGTTGCGAGGAGGCAGTCGGTGGCAGCCAAGAAAACGAAGAGTTCCGGCAAGTCCGCCAAGCCGGGGGCGAAGGCCCGAGGCGCGGCGAAGCCGGTGCGCAAGGCCGCAGTGAAGACGGCGAAGAAGCCGAAGGCGGCACCGGCGAAGAAGGCGGCGAAGCCGGCCAAGGCGCCGCCGAAGAAGGCCCCCGCCCGACCGGCAGCGAAGCCCGCGAAGCCGGTGGCGAAGGCCGCTGCGCCGAAGCCGGCGGCGAAGGTTGCCGCGGCAAAGAGCGTCGCGAAGTCGGCGCCGGCGCCGCGGCATCCCCAGCGGCGGCCCGAGGCCCCTGCTCCTGCTGCGAAGAGCGTCGCCAAACCGGCGCCGCCGGCCGAAACCGCTGCGCCGCGCCCGGTCGCGATCGCTCGCCCGACTCCGGTGGCCAAGCGGCCGTTCTCGCGCGAATCGGTCCGGGTCGGCGAGTCCCGGCACGCGCAGCCCACCGGCGCGCGCCCGGTCTTCCCGACGGAGTTCCTCGATCGTCAGCGCGAACGCCTGCAGATCAAGAAGCAGGAGATCCTGGCGATGTACCAGAAGGATCTGAAGAGCGGGCAGGAGTCGAACGACAGCCCGACCGAGGATCTGGTCGATCGCGCCAACAACGCCTACACGCGCGAGCTGGCCTTCTCGATCTCCGACAGCGAGCGCGAGCTCATGCATCAGATCGATCTCGCGATCGAGCGCCTGAAGTCGGGCTCCTACGGCTTCTGCCTCCACACCGGTCAGCAGATCGGGCAGGCGCGACTCGAGGCGATTCCATGGGCGAAGTACAGCGTCGAAGCCCAGGAGTTGCTCGAGAAGGGACTGCTCTCGGAGGCTTGACCTAGGGCCTTCCGGCCCGAGGGCGGCCGTCTCCCCCCATGCGCGTCCGCTCCTTCATCGGGCTCCTCCTCGCGGTCGCGGGGGTGGTGTATGCCGTCGTCCTGCATACCGAGAACCGCGAGCTCCTCGAGCAGCGTTTCCACCTCGGTCCGGAGACTTCGATTCCGCTCTGGGGGGCGCTGCTCGCGATCTTCTTCGCCGGCTTCCTGCCCACCGGAATCACGCTCGTCGTCGATACCCTGCGGCTCGATCTCAGCCAGCGCCGCGATCGCCGCAGGCAGCGCGAAGAGGAGAGTCTCGAGGGGACCTTGCGCCGCGCGGTCGATTTCCAGGCCGACGCCCAGTGGGGCAAGGCGGCGGCGGAGCTCGAGACGTTTCTGGCCGGCAAGCCCGATCACTTCACCGGGCAGCTGCGCTACGGCGAGGTCCTGCGCCACCTCGGACGCACCGCCGAGGCGATCGAGGTCCACCGGCGCGCGGCGGCGACCTACCCGCGTTCGGTGAGCCTGCTCTATCACCTGGCGGCGGACTATCGCGATCGCGGCGATGTCGAGATCGCCCGGGAAACCGAATCGCGGATCGTGCGCGACTTCCCCGGCTTCGGGCTCGAAGTCCTGCGCGGCCGGCGCGCCGCCGCCCTCTCGGCGCGCGATTTCGGAGCGGCGCGCGAGCTGCACGGGCGCATCACGGAGCTGCTGAACGAGAGCGGCGATTCAGCGGCGCTCGCGCGCGAGTCGAGTCTGGCGCAGGGGTTGACCTATCAGCGCGGCGTGCGCCTGCTCGAGGAGGACAAGGCGGCCGAGGCCGCTGCGCTCTTCCGTGGTCTGCTAGCGCACGAGCCGCGGTTCATTCCGGCGCGCATCATGCTCGGCGAGGCCGAGCTGCTCGAGGATCGCGAAGCGCAGGCGATCGACGCCTGGCGCGCCGGGTACCAGGAGACCGGCAGCCCGGTCTTCCTGCAGCGCATCGAGGACTACTTCATCGAGCAGGAAGAGCCGATGCGCGCCATCGAGACCCTGCGCGGGTTGATCGCCGCCGCCGGCAACGACCTCTTGCCGCGCTTCTACCTCGGCCGTCTCTACTACCGTCTCGAGATGCTGGAAGAGGCGGTCAAGCAGCTCGCCGGCATCGAGGAGCGCATCAAGTCGTCGCCGACGTACCACTTCCTGCTCGGCCGGATCCACCATCGGCGCGGCGACTTCGCCAAGGCAGTGGAGTCGTTCGGCGCCTGCCTGCGGCAGCTCGACATCGGTGGCGCCGAGTACCTCTGCCGCGTCTGCCGCGAGCGCTACGCCGACTGGCGGGACTCCTGCTCGCGCTGCGGCTCGTGGAACTCGGTCGATCTCAACTTCGAAGAAGAGCGAATCTCGGCCGAGGAGCTCGGCGTCGTCGAGGTTCCTGTCTGGGGGCCGGCGGAGGATTCCGGTGAGTTCTCTCTCGCTGCACTCGCCGTCTCGCAGGATCCAGAGCCGGAGAAGTAGGCCCTGCAGACCATCCTGAAGGCGATCGGCGCCGGCGAGCTGCAACCGGTCTACCTTGTTCACGGTAGCCGGGCGCTTGCCGAGCCGGCGGGGGTCCGGCTCGCCGCGGCGCTCGGCAAGGCTCTGGGTTGCGACCCGCAGGTGGTTCGTCGGCCGGACGAGATCACCGACGTCGCGGCCGACCTCCGGACCTTCTCTCTTTTCGCCTCCGGCAAGGTCGTCGCGGTTGTCGAGAGCGGCGTCTTCGCCGACCGGGCGACGGCGGCGGCGCTGTTCGAGGAGGTCCGCCAGCAGCTCCCGTGGAGCGGCAGCGCCGACGACCTCACCGGCAAGGCGCGCGACGCGGCGACCCGTCTCCTGCAGATCCTGCGTCTGTTCGACCTCGATCCCGGGGCGCTCGGTCCGCAACGCGCGATCGCCGGCCTGCCGGAGGCTCTGCTCGCCGGCAAGGGGTCGCGGAGCGCCAAGGGCAAGACCGACCTCGAAGAGACGCGCTCCGCCCTCCTGCCCCTGCTTCAGGCGGCGGTCGGCGCCGGGCTGCGTGGACTGGGCGACAGTGCCGCCTCGCTGGTGGCCGACCTGGTGCGCGACGGCCTGCCCGACCGACACGCCCTGGTGCTCATCGAGAGTGCCGTCGCGGAGGGGCATCCGGTAGTCGAAGCGCTGACGCGCCGCGCAGCCGTCGCCTCCGCCGGCGAGATCACCGCCGGAAAGGGCGGCTTCGAGGGCCTCGCCGCGCTGGCGAGCGAGCTGCAGCGCGAGACCGGAGTCGAGATCGACCGCAATGCGCTGTCGGCGCTCGCCCGGCGGACGCTGCGTTTCGCCGAGGGCTTCGGCGACGGGCGCGAGGTCGACGCCGATTCGCTGGCGCGCTTCGCGGGCGAGTACCGCAAGCTCGCCGCCCTGTCGGGGGGCGCGAAGATCCAGAGCGCCCTGGTCGAGCAGAGCACCGAGGATCGCGGCCAGGAGGATTCGTTCCAGATCCTCGACGCGATCGGCGACGGCAAGGCCGCCGAAGCCCTGGCGAAGCTCGAGCGCTACCTGGGGAGCGCGGAGGATCCGCTGGCGGCACGCCTGATGTTCTTCGGCAGCCTCGCCGGGTTCTGCCGCCGGATCGTCGCCGTGCGCGGCCTGGCTGCGGCTCTGCGCGTCCCGAGCGGCGAGCGCAACTACGGTCGTTTCAGTACCCAGTGGGCACCGAAGCTCCAGGGCGAGGTTCCCGGTCTGGCCAGGAACCCCCTGGCGGGCATGAAGCCGTTCCCGATCTTCAAGGCCTACCTCGCCGCCGGGAGGATTCCCGCGGCCACGCTCGACACCCTGCCGGCGCGCCTGCTCGAAACCGAGCGCCGCCTGAAGGGCGACTCCGGCGACCCCGACGCCGCTCTCACGGCGCTGGTCCTGGCTCTCGCCCGACCGTAGCTCGAAGTCGAGGCTGCGCCTCCGGCGTGCGCGGTCCTTACGCGTGCGCGGCTTGGGCGCGGGGGAGGCCGTGCTGGAGGCGCAGGCGGCGGAAGGTCGTGAGGAGCTGGTCTTTGGCGCTCGCTTCGAGATAGTCGCTCTTCGCGTAAAGCCGCTGGTACATCCCGACGAGGTGCGGGAACTCCTGCTTCAGCCAGGGGAAGAACTGGTCGCGGCTCGCCCGGTTGAGGAACAGCGCGCTTTGATGGACGTCGATCGCGCCAGCGGCGAGCGCCGCCTCGAACAACGGCCCGAGCTCGGCCTCGCCATCATTGATTCCCGGCATCACCGGCATGCAGTTGACGGTCACGGCGATGCCCGCCTCGGCCAGGCGCTCGACGGCGCGCAGGCGCGCCTGCGGATCGGGCGCTTTCGGGTCGAGCTTTCTCGCCAGCTCGCGGTCCACCGTGGTGATCGACAGATGCACCTCCATCGCGTGCTTGCGGTCGAGCTCGGCCAGGAGGTCGAGGTCCTTCAGCACCAGGGGCGACTTGGTGGTGATCGACAGGTTCAGCCCCTCGACGGCGGTGAAGGCCTCGAGCAGCGACCGGGTGACGCCGTAGTGCTTCTCCGCCGGCTGGTACGGGTCGGTGGCCGTACCGATGGCGATCGTCTGGCCGCGCAGATCGCTCTTGCGCAAGCGCTGGACGAGCCGCTCGGCAGCGTTCCTCTTGACGAAGATCCGGCTCTCGAAATCGTCCGGGCTGGTCGATTCGAAGAAGCCGTGGGTCGCTCGGGCGTAACAGTAGACGCAGCCGAACTCACAGCCGCGGTAGGGGTTGATCGTCCAGTCGAAGGGCAGGTTGGCGGCCTCCGACCTGTTGAGGATCTCGCGCACCAGCAGGTCGAAGTAGTCGACCCCGGCACGGCGGCGCAATGCCTCGGCGTCCGGCGCCGGGCGTCCTGCCGCGGGGAACATGGGAAAGAGCGGGAGCGTGGCTTCCTGGTGCATTTACGCCTTTTTTACGCCATCCCGGAGAACTTGTCAAGAGGAGAGAATGCGCGGGTGCCCGAACTGCCCGAGATCGAGGTCCTGAAGCGCAGTCTCGAGCCTCGTCTGAGAGGCCGAACGGTGCTCGAAGTGCAGATTCACTCGAAGGCGTTGCGCGAGCCGCTCGACCGGCGGGCGCTCTGCGCCCTCGCCGGCCGGCGGATCGAACGTCTCGACCGGCGCAGCAAGTACCTGCTGATCGAGGTCGCGGGAGGGCTGACACTGGTCGTCCACCTCGGCATGAGCGGCCGCCTGACGCTTGCCGCCGAGACGGCCGAACGCGAACCGCATGAGCACCTGAGTTTCCGCCTCGATGGCGGAGAGCGGTTGCGTCTGCGCGATCCGCGTCGCTTCGGCGTGGTTTTCGTCGCCCCGACCTCGGGCCTCGAAAGCGATCGCCATTTCCTCCACCTGGGAGCCGAGCCGCTGGCCCCGGCGCTCACCGGCCCCCAGCTCGCCGCTCTCGCCGCCGGGCGTCGCGGACCGGTGAAGGGCTTCCTCATGGACGGCCGGCTGCTCGTCGGTGTCGGCAACATCTACGCCACCGAGGCGCTGCATCGCGCCGGCATCCATCCGGCGAGGTCGGTGGCGCGGATCGGCGCCGGGCGCTGGCAGGGGTTGGCCGACGCGGTCGTCGCGGTCCTCGAGCGTGCCATCGGCGAGGGCGGGACGACGCTCAACGACTTCACCGACGGCGCCGGGCAGGAGGGCTACTTCCAGGGCTCGCTCGCCGTCTACGGCAGGGCGGGCGAACCGTGCGCAGCCTGCGGTGCCGCCGTGCGGCGCATCGTTCAGTCCGGCAGGAGCTCCTTCTACTGTCCGCGGTGTCAGCGTTAGAGTAGAGGCTCACTGCATCGGGCAGGACCCCCAGGAGGCTCCATCATGCCGACCACGAAAGGCCCAGTCGCCCCGCTTGCAGCCTGTCTGCTCGCAGCCTGCCTGCTGTTCGCCCTGACCGGGGCGAGCGGCTGCAGCCGGCCTGCGGCAACGGCGAGGGAGACGCCGGCCAGCGGAGCCTCCGAGGCGACGAGCGGGGCCGCGAAGACGCGCGAGCTCGAAGAGAAGGCGGCCGGTTACAAGGAGCGCTTCCAGGAGATTCAGGAGAGCGACATGACCGCCGAAGAGAAGGCGCAGGCGGCGGGCGAGCTGGTCGACGAGCAGCAGCGCACCGTGCGCGAAGCCGAGGAAGGCGCGGGCGGCGGAGACGAGGCAGAGCAGTGACCGCGATGATCCTCGGTGTCGCCGGAGGGACCGGTTCGGGCAAGACCACCGTCGCGCGGGAGATTCTCGAAGCGGTCGGGGCCGACCGCATCGCCTTCCTCGCCCAGGACAACTACTACCGCGACGTCGAGTGGGCGAACCCCGACCAGCTTCTGACCTACAACTTCGACCACCCCGACGCCATCGACACGGCGCTGTTCGTCGAACACCTGCGGGCGTTGAAGAACGGCTGCGCGATCGAGCTGCCGATCTACGATTTCGTCACCCATCGCCGGACCTCGACCTCGCGCCGCATCGAGGCGCGGCCGGTGGTGCTGGTCGAAGGCATCCTGATCTTCGCCGAGCCCGAAATCCGCGCGCTGCTCGATTTCAAGGTCTTCGTCGACACCGATGCCGACGTCCGCCTCGTGCGCCGTATCCGTCGCGACCTGACCGAGCGAGGGCGCGCGGTCCCGGACGTACTCCGCCAGTACATGGGTACGGTTCGCCCGATGCACCTCGAGTTCGTCGAGCCTTCGAAGCGCTGGGCGGATGTCATCGTCCCGGAGGGGGGCGAGAACCGCGTCGCGCTGGAGATGGTGGTGGCGCGCGTCGAGCAGTTGCTGGTTCCAGCCGCCCCGGCGGTCTGACCGGGGCATTTCCACTTCGAACCTGACCGGCGTCATATCCCCCTCTGGCTGGAGCCTGATGCAATCCCCGCCATGAGGCACCTCCTGCTCGTTCCGGTCGTTCTCTCCGCCCTGACCCTGGGCGCGCATCTGCTGCGCGGCGGGTCGCTCGCGCTGGCCTTCGCAGCGGCATCGCTGCCCCTGCTGCTGCTCCTGCGCTCTCCGGCCGCGCTCCGCTGGCTGCAGGGACTGCTTCTCCTGGGCGCTCTCGAATGGCTGCGCACCCTCGCGGCGATCCTCCAGCTGCGCCGCGCGGTGGGGGAGCCCTGGCTCCGGATGGCGGTCATCCTCGGCGCGGTGGCGCTGGTCACCCTGCTCGCGGCGCTCGCCGCCGGACGCTGGCACCGCGGGCGCCGGGGTGCCGCGCCGGACCGCGCCGGGGCGCTGCCGGTGGAGGCCGCGTGAACTGTCTGGATTCCGGCCGGATGCGCCGCGAGTGGCGCACGCTCGAAGCCATGATCGCCCTGACCGGCCGCGGCCGCGGCCACGAAGGGCGCGCACCGGGGCGCCGCGGACTTTGCCACGCCTGCGCCGACCTGCGCGTCTATGCCGAGCAGCGCCTCATGCGCTGTCCGTTCGGCGAAGGGAAGCCGACCTGCAACAACTGCCAGGTGCATTGCTACCGCCCGGAGATGCGGCAGCGGGTGCGCGAAGTCATGGTCTACGCCGGGCCGCGCATGCTCGTTCGGCACCCGGTTCTGGCGCTGCTGCACCTGCTGGTCGACGAGCGGCGGCCGGCGCCGGAGAGGCCGGCCCGGCGACGAGCGGCCGGCAACCCGGCGGCGACCTCCGACCCGGTCAGGTCCTGAACGGCCAGATCACCGGCACCAGCAGGCTGGCGAGGAGCCAGAAGAGCAGGTTCAACGGGATGCCCGCCAGCAGAAAGTCCTTGTAACGGTAGTTCCCCGCGCCGTACACCATGGCGTTGGTCTGGTAGCCGATCGGCGTGACGAAGCCGTTCGACGCCGCGAACGTCACGGCCATGAGAAGCGGGCGGCTGTCGACGCCGAGGGCGTCGGCGGTGGCGAGCGCCACCGGCACCATGAGGACCGCGGTCGAGGCGTTCGACAGGACCTCCGTCAGCACCATCGTCACCAGATAGACGAGCGACAGGGCCGCCCACGGTCCGAGGCGGCCGCCTTCGCGCGCGATCCAATCGCCGAGCTGGCCGGCGAGACCGACGCGCTCGACCGCGATGCCCAGGGGCAGCGAAGCCGCCAGCAGGAAGTAGACCGACCAGTTGACCGACCGGTAGACGCGCTGGATGCGCACCACCCGCGTCACCAGCAGGGTCACGATCGCGACCAGCGCGGCCTGGAGCAGGGGGACGTCGAAGAAGGTCGCGGCGGCGATCGTTCCGACGAAGGCCGCGGCGTGCAGCCACCACCGGCGGTGGAGGCGCAGGCGCAGGTCGACCTCCTGCAGCGGCAGGAAGTCGTCCATCTTGTAAAGCTGCTCGACGCTACGCCGGGGGCCGAAGACGAGCAGCGTGTCCCAGCGCTGCAGCGGGATGAGCGAGAGCTTCTCCCGAATGAGCTCTCCGGTGCGTGAGAGCGCGAGGACGAAAGCGCCGAAGCGCCGGCGGAAGTCGATCTCGCGCAGCGAGGAGCCCTCGAGGATCGAGGAGGGGGCGAGCTGCATCTCGGCGAGCACGTTGTCGTCGTCGGAGAGATCGGTGTCGGAGAGCTTGGTGTCGGAGAGCAGGAGGAGCTTCTCCTGCTCCTTGAACTGGACGATGTCGGCCATCGTGCCGCGCACGATCAGGATGTCGTCCGGTGCGAGCGGCGTGTTGCGCAGGTCGAAGGCGATCTTGCGCGTGCCACGCAGGATCTCGAGCACGTTGAGGTGGTAGCGGTCGCTCACCCCCTCGTCGACGACGGTTCGCCCGACGAGACGGGATCCCGCGGGTACCCGCACTTCGGTGAGAAAGGTCGTGAGCTGGTACTTCGAGGTCAGGCTCGAAGGGTCGCCGCGCTCGGGGAGGAACCGCACGAGCAGGGCGCTGTAGAGCAGGCCGGTGGCGAAGAAGACGATGCCCATCGGGAAGAGCTCGAACATCGAAATCGCCGGCAGGCCGCGCGCCGTGGCCAGCGAAGAGACCAGGATGTTGGTCGACGTTCCCACCAGGGTGCAGGTGCCGCCGATGACGGCCGCATAGTTGAGCGGCAGGAGGAGCTTCGAAGGGCCCCGCCGGTGTTGTTTGGCGATCTGGATCGCCACCGGCAGGAACATGGCGACCGCCGCGGTGTTGTTGATGAACATCGACAGCCCGCCGCAGACGGCGAGCAGGAGCGCCACCGACCGCCCCCAGGAGCCGCCGGCGAGGCGGCTGATGCGGTGGCCGACCTGGGCAACGAGCCCACTGTCGGTGACCGCCTCCGAGAGGATCATCATGAACAGCACGGTGATGACGGCGGTGTCGGAGAAGCCGGCGATCCCCTCGGCGAGGTGGACCTGTCCGGTGACCAGCAGTGCCGCGAGGATGGTGAGCGCGACGACGTCGATCGCCAGCCACTCGAAGGCCGAGGCGACGAGCATGAAGACCACGAGAACGAGAACGATGGTCGTCGACATGGGCTCGGGGGTCATGGAAGTCTACCAGCGGCGTCGCGGCTCGAGGCGCCGGGCGACGGGAAGATCGGCTACGATTGCGGCGTGGGACGCTATCGGGTCGAGGTTCATGCCGCTTTCGAGGCGGCGCATCATCTGCTCTCCTATCTGGGAGCGTCCGAACCCGCGCATGGTCACAGCTGGCGGGTCTCGGTCGAGATCGTCGCCGACGAGCTCGACTCCGAGGGCATGGCGTTCGACTTCGTCGCCGCCCGGCGGGAGCTGCTCGAGCTCGCCGCGCTCTTCGACCACCGCGACATCAACACGGTGCCGCCGTTCGACCACCTGAGTCCCACGACCGAGCGACTGGCCGCCTGGTTTTGCGAGCGCATGCGGGAGCGTCTCCCGGCCGCGCACGTCCGCAGCGCCACCGTGTGGGAGGGCCCGAATTGCAGCGCGACCTACTTTCCCGACGAGCTTCGAGAAGCTTGATGCCGGCCGGAAGGCTCGCTTCCCGGCTGGCCGCCCTGGCGGTCGCCGCGGTCACTCTAGCGGCCTGCCGCGGCGCCGGCGAGCCGGTAGCCGAGATCGCCGTATCGCCGACCGAAGTCGAGCTCGAGCTGGGCTCCTTCGTGGAGCTCGACCTGCGTCTCATGCCACTCGCCGATCTCGATGCCAAGACGCCGCCGCAGGTCTTCGTTCATCTGGTTGACGAGCCCGGCTCGGTGTTGCGCACGTTCGACCACCGGCTTCCCGGCGCGTTTCGCCGCGGCAAGGAGATCGCCTACCGGATACGCATTCACCAGTCGGCGATCGCCGAGCCGCTCTCTCCGGGGACCTACACGCTGACCGCGGGTCTTCACGACGGCGCCGGCGGCCGCTTCCGACTGCGGGGCGCCTCGCCCGAGGTGGCGAAGCTCGAGTACGCGGTGGCGAAAGTGCGGGTGCCGGAGCCTTCGCCGTCCGCGCCGGCCGTGCGCTTCTCCTCCAGCTGGTTGCCGGTCGAGCCCGGCCGCGATCGCCAGATCGTCGCCCGGCGGCCTCTTGCCGGCGCCGGGCCGGGGACGTTTCAGATCGGGCCGCTCCAGGGGCCGGGAGAGATCCTGCTGCGCCTCGGGCTGCCGATCCCCGGTACCGGCAGGCTCGAGAGGCTGTCGGCGGAAGCGACGTCGAAGATCCGCCTGCACTCCTCCTGCGGCGACTTTCAGGCGGAGCTCTCGGGCGAGGCCGGCGCGGAGGGCAGCGGCGTCGAAGTACTGATGCCGGTGCCGGTGACGGCGGCGCCGGTCGAGTGCGACGTGCGCGTCGAACCCAACTTCCTGGTGCGCACAGAGGATGCGGCCGACGGACGCTCCGTCAGCCTCGAGCTCCTCGCCTGGCGTCCCGGTCTCCATGACGACGCGGAGGCCGGACAGGATGAGTAAGCGTCCGGCCTCGCCGATCCTGCGCCCTGCCCAGGCGCGCTACCTCGAGACCCTGCGGCCGTTCCGCGACGCCCTCGTCGCCGAGATGGAGAAGTACGCGCAGGAGAACGACATCCCGATCGCGCTGCCGGATCTGGGTCGTCTGCTCGAGGCGCTCGCCGCGAGCAGGCCCGCCGGCCGCATGCTCGAGATCGGCTCGGCCATCGGCTACGGCACGCTGCGCCTCGCGCGCGGCGCCCGTGAGGGACGGATCGTCACCATCGATCGCGATCCGGCGCGCATCGCGATCGCCCGCCAGTATCTCGAGACCGCCGGGGTCATCGACCGCGTGGAGTTCCTCGAAGGCGAAGCGCTCGAGGTGCTGCGCGGCGTGCGCGGACCGTTCGATCTGGTCTACATCGACGGCGACAAGCGCGACTACCGGCGCTGTCTAGACCTCACCCTGCCGCTGCTTTCGGTGGGCGGGATGGTGGTCGTCGACAACCTCCTCTGGAAGGGCGCCATCGCCGACCCGAAGCTGCGCGCCGAGGACGACACCGCGGCGCGCGAGATCGAGCGCTTCAACCCCTACTTCATGATCCACCCCCAGCTCGCGACCGTCCTCCTGCCGCTGGGCGACGGCGTCGGCCT
>JBPOHI010000271.1:0-2475 GCA_052035735.1 Acidobacteriota bacterium | reverse complement strand
GTCGGCGTCCTCGTAGGCCCCGTTGAGGCGCAGGGCCACCGAATCGGCGACGGCGCCGGTGATGTCACCCTCGAGGCGCCGGAAGCTGTGGCTGCCGAAGCTGACCGTCCCGCTGCCCTCCGTCTTGAACTGCGGCTTCTTGGTGGTGATGGACACCGTGCCGCCGGGCTCGCCCCGGCCGAAGATCGCCGAGGTCGGCCCGCGCAGGATCTCCATGCGGTCGATGGACGAGGTGTCCCGGATGCCGCCGAACCCGCGCCCGCCGTTGAAGCCGTTGACGAGGTAGCCCGAGGGAACGTTGAGGTCGCCCGCGAAGCCGCGGATCGCGAAGCCGTCCCAGAGGCCGCCGAAGGTGTTCTGGCGGGCGACGCCCGTCGCGATGTCGAGCGCGTCGTTCAGCTTGACCGCGCCGATCTGCTTGAGGGTCTCGCCCGTGATCACCTGGACCGACTGCGGCAGGTCGTCGACCGCCACGTCGCCGCGATACTGCTCGCGCTTGCCGGTGACCGAGAACTTCTCGACGGCGGCCGGCGCGGCCTGCCCGGCGGCGGCCGGGGCCTGCGCCTGGGCGAGCTTGGTGGCGGGCGTGTCGGGCGACGCGGAATCGGCGGATGCGCTCTCGGCGCCGAGGGCGACCGCAGGCATCGCGAAGGCAAGGGCGATCGCGTAGCGAAGGGGGTGAAGTTTGTTCAAGGCGAGGTCTCCCGTGACGTTGGCGTCGCCCGGTCGCGGCATTGTTCCGGGCGTTATCGTGGATATACCCGCCGAAATCTAGACCCGCGAAGCGAGCAGAAGATGCCTTTCGCGAATCGGCCCACCGTTCGCCTGTGTCGTTTTCGGGGGCGGGCACAGCACAAAAACCTTACCGGCCTTGTGCCTCGGGTTCGGAGGGAGGGGGGAGTGCATCGGTGGCGATCGCGAGGGGCTTCACGGGTGCCTGGGCGCGCAGGCGCCCCACGGTCTCGGGCGGAATTCCGCCCGCCGCCGCGAGCACCTCGGCCGCCGCGTGACCGCAGAATCGGCCCTGGCAGCGTCCCATGCCGACACGCATGAGCGCCTTCGCCCGGTTCAGCTCGCACGCGCCGGTGTCCTTTGCCGTCTCGCGCAGCTGGCCTGCGGTGAGACCCTCGCACCGGCACAAGAGTGTCTCGTCGGGCATCGTCGTCGCCAGGTGCGCGGGCCACGGATACGCGCGCGCGAGCGCGTCGGCGAAACGGCGGTGGTTGGCGAGACGTTCCCGAATGCGCGGCGGCCGCGAAGGTTCCACCGGCAGGCCGAGGTCGGCGAGCGCGGCGAAGGCCGCGAGCCGGCCGTTGTCCTCCGCGGCATCGGCGCCCAGCACGCGAGCGCCGTCGCCCGCGAGGTAGACGCCGCGCGTCGCGATGCGTCCGTCCTCGTCGATGCGCGGCAGCCACTGGCGCGTGAGCGCGTCCCACGCGAACTCGCAGCCGGCGAGTTCCGCGAGCTGCGTCTCCGGCCGCAGGTGCCAGCCCAGGGCGACCGCATCGCAGTCGGTGCGGTGCGGGATTCCGGCGGCGTCCTTCCAGGAAAGGCCGCGCACGCCGTGATCGTCGTCGCCCTCGATCGCGACGGGACGGATGCCGCGGCGCACCGGGATGCCGCGGCGCCGAAGGCCGGCGAGGATCCCGGCTCCCTTCGCGAGGAGGCCCGGCTTCGCCGCGAGTCCCGGCAGGGCGCGCAGCGACTGGCCGAATGTGGACGTGTCGAGGACCGCCGCGACCTCGGCGCCGGCCTGCGCGTACTGGGAGGCGGCGAGATAGAGCAGGGGCCCCGAGCCCGCGAAGACGGTGCGCCGGCCGATCGCGCACGCCTGGCCCTTGAGCGCGACCTGCGCGCCGCCGAGCGAGAACGTGCCGGCCCGGTGCCAGCCCGGGACGGGCATCAGGCGGTCGACGGCGCCGGGGCACAGCACGAGGGCATCCCACGGCAGCGCCCCGGCAAGGCCTTCGCGGATCACGTGCAGCTCGCCGGCTGCGACGTTCCACGCCAGGGTGTCCGGCCGGTAGTCGATGCGGTCGCGCAGGCGGTCGAAGGCCGCGTGAAGCGAGGCCGCCTTGCGCGCCTCGGATCCGTAGAGCGTCTCGCCGGAGCGGCGGAAGCCCTCGGGCTGGCGGCGGTAGATCTGGCCGCCGTCGCGCGTCGACTCGTCGACCAGGACGGGGCGAAGTCCTGCCGCGACCAGCGCCTCGGCGCAGCGCACGCCGGCCGGCCCCGCCCCGACGATCACGACGCGCGCGCTCATGCCGCGCCCCCGGACTGGATGCGCGCGAGCTCGTCGAGCGACACGTGGCAGAGGATCTCGCGCCCGCCGGGCAGCACCTGCTTCGGGGCCGGCGTGGTGTCGCATCGGCCGGCGCGGCGCACGGCGCAGCGCGGCAGGAAAGGGCAGAGGCCTTCGTCTAGCGCCTCGCCCACCGGGGGAAGCGAGGCCGCGAGCCGGCGCGGCAGCGCGTC
>JBPOHI010000029.1:0-2881 GCA_052035735.1 Acidobacteriota bacterium | reverse complement strand
TCCTTGCCCATCCTGCGCGCGGCCGATCACCTGGTGGTGATGTCACCCGAGCACGAGGTGGAGCTGCGGCGCCGCGACGCCGCCGCCGAGGACAAGGTCGTGCGCCTGTGGGAGTACACGCGAGCGCCCGGGCGCCTGCGCGAGATCGCCGACCCGGTGGGCCAGGACTACGCCGCCTTCGTGCGGTGCCGTGACGACCTCGACGAGTGCTTGCGGGTGTGGGTCGCCTCGCTCGGGTGATGGACCAGAGCCCGTTCCCCGCCCCATTCGCCGTTCCCTGTTCCCTGTTCCGTCGTTCCGTCGTTCGTTCATCGACGGAAGAACGACGGAGTAGAGTCGAGGCCGGGCGCGGTGGCGTCCAGGTGCTCGCCTTGGCTGTATCCGCCGTTTCCGGCTTCGTGCCCGTGTAGGCTGCACCATCGCTCCGTTTCCCGACCCCGCTCATCGAACCGGACGTGACTATTTCAGTCATCCGGCTCTCGGACAGGTTTCACCACCAGGCATGCGCGGTGGGAGGGCGAGCATCGAGACGACACCGAGCTTCCCGAAGACGGCCGCTTGCCCGAAGCGGCGCGTCCCCCGACCGGGCACCTTGTGGCGCCGTCCGAGAAACGCTTGCACCCGCTCGTGCACGTACCAGTCGAGCTTCTTGCGCAGCCCTTGGACCGTCCCGTACGAGAAGTAGTTCGCCCACCCCCGCACGGTGCGGTTGAGCGCCTGAGCGACCTCAGGCCACGGTGCTTGGTTGCCGCGATGCAGATGCCCGCGGACCGCCGCACGTAGACGTGAGATCGACTTCTTCGATGGGCTCGCGCCAAGGTAGCGTGTGCCTTTTCGCGGAGAGTAGAGGACTCCGAACCGATAGCCGAGAAACTCGAACGGCTCGACCCACGCGTCCTTCACGCTCGTCTTCCGCGCGTTGAGCGACAGCCCGATCCGCGTCATCCAACCCCGGATCACCTCGAGCGCTTCACGCGCCCCGTGCTGGCACAGCACGACGAAGTCGTCCGCGTAGGTGACCAGCTCGGCGCCGTAGCGCTCGGCGAGGCCGTACTTGCGGAAGGCCTTGATGAATCGATGCATGTACACGTTGGCAAGCAATGGCGAGATCACACCGCCTTGCGGCGTGCCTTGCGTCGACTTCTTGCCTCCGCTCATGCGCCGATTCCCGCGCCCATCGCGCTCTTCGACCGGAGCCTTCAGCCACATCTTGATGAGCTGCAGCACCGCGCCGTCGCTGATGCGCCGCATCAGGCACTTCATCAGCTCCGCATGCGGGATCGTGTCGAAGTACTGCGAGAGATCGGCGTCCACGACCTGGGTGCGTCCTTGCCTGAGCGCTTGGTGCACCCGTTCGACAGCATCGACTGCGCTCCGCTCGGGTCGGTACCCGTACGCGGCGTCGTCGAAATCCGCTTCGAAGATCGGTTCGAGAACCAGCTTCGCGGCGGTCTGTGCGACACGGTCGCGGATCGTCGGGATGCCGAGCGGTCGTTCGCCGGTGCCGCTCGCTTTCGGAATCATCACTCTCCGTACGGGCTGGGCCCGATACGTCTTTGCTCTCAGATCCTCCTGCAGCCGGCTGAGCCACAGCTCCACACCCTCGGCCTCGATCTCCTCGAAGCGTTGTCCGTCCACGCCAGGCGCGCCGCGATTCGACCGGCAGAGCTGGTAGGCGTGGGCGAGGACATCCTCGCGGTGGATCTTGTCGTAGAGGAAGTGGAACCGGCACTCCGGCTCTCGCTTGGCCTTGTCGTAGAGCGACTCTTGGAGCCGCTGGATCTTCTCTGGGGTTACTAGGCTCATGCCGATCTCCCGATCCTTGGTTCTTCGAGACGCACCCTGAACCAGGGCTCCTTCGCTCCACCCGCGTTACCGGGCTTCAGCGCTACTATGAGCCCCTCCGACTCCTGCGTTGGCCAGCCTCTACGGCCGTTGCGACTTCGATCGCACCAAGGCAGGTCTCCCGTGTCGCGCTTCGATGTGTGCGTACGTGCTGCGCCCATTACCCCGGCGGTGCTCTGGTCGTCTTCGATCGGCTGCTCGGACCAGAGCCATCGGCCTTCGCCCTCGTCGTGGGGGCTCGGCATCCGCATCTCCCTTTTCGAGGCCTGCTCGGGCTTCACTCGCGTTGCGGCCCGTACGCTTGCAGATCCGCTGAACGGACCTCCTGTCCCCGAGGCTTCGAGAGGTCGGTCGCCCTTCCTCTCGCTCGGGTAGCTACCAAGGTGAACCGATGACTCCTTGGGCCGGACTTCCACCGGCGACATCTCAGCCGTCTCACGGCACACACGACGGAACAGGGAACGACGGAATGGTTAGTCCCCCAGCTTCGCCCGCAGCTCCATCAGCAGCTCGCCCAGGCGGTTCTTGCCGGTGCCCTCGGGGCCGGTGCCCCAGTAGGCGTCCTTGGGTGAGGCCTCGGTGAGCAGCGCGCCGCCGGTGGACACGAGGAGCTCGCGTAGGTCGGCGTGCTGGTCGAACTTGGCGGCCAGGGCCGTGCGCATCACGTCCTCCTTCACCTGCTCCCAGTCGGCGCGCAGCGGGCGCGACTTGTCGCGGCCCATCGCCGCGGCCAGCGCGGGCGTGGCGGCCTGGCGGATCTCGTCGGCGTGTGGTGTGCCCACGAACTTCTGGGCCTGGAAGTAATGCTCGGTGGTCGGCCACACCTGGCCGTCGAGCGTGATCGGGTAGGCCGCGAAGTTGGCCAGCTCGCCGAAGGGCTCCTCGGCCTTCCAGAAGCCAATGGGCGGCGGCGCGGGCGGCAACGGCGCGTCGGCGCTGCGGTAGGCCTCGATGTCGGCGGCGCTCAGCGCCTGGCCCCGCGCGTCGGCCAGCCCGCCGTCGCGCGAGGAGCGGGCCACCGTGTGGTGTCGGTACT
>JBPOHI010000225.1:0-1571 GCA_052035735.1 Acidobacteriota bacterium | reverse complement strand
TCTCTTCGAGAAGCGCCCTGCCCTCCGAGAAGACCCCGCCGGCGATCATCAGCGTCCCGCAATCGATGAGTCGATGACCGGCAGGTAGAGAAATCCGTCAGCGACCTCCGTCCAAGGGGCTTTCCGGGGCAGCAGACCGAAGGCCAACGCCACGAAATCTCCCGGTTGCCCGGAGCCGGCCTTCCAGGCGCGGAGATTCACCCACCCGGCGGGAGAGCCTCGATTCTCGAGCTCCGCCTCGAGGACGTCGCGGCGATCGGCCAGGACGCAATGTTCACGCTCGCCGTTCCTCCACACGTACTCGCCCGAGGTCGTCATCAGCGAGAAGAGACGATCGCCCAGGCTCTCGGCAAGGTACTGACCCATGGGGCGTTCGCCCGGGTTGGCGAGCTCCTCGCCGTCACGGACCTCGGCGAGTGTCCGCGCGTTGTGCAGATTGGCCGCCCAGACGATGATCTTCTCCCCGGGATGGTGCGCTCGCAGCCAGTTGACGTTGTCGGCCATAGCGCGATCGCGTATCTGGCGGAGCCCTGGATCAGCGGGGTCTCCCCAGTCGGAGCGGGCCAGGGCATCGACATGGACGAGGACCTGCTGCCAGAACTCGTCCTGCGGACTCGAAGGCCACCCTGGCGAGGCAGCCAAGCACTCCTTGGAGCGCCGCAGCGCGGCGAGGAGCGAATCCCTCTGGGCTATCTCTGCCGCGGTGGCCTCCAGGTCGGCATCCGCGAGCTCGATGAGAGACCTCCGGACCGCGGTTGTCCAGAGTGAGTCGCAGTTTCTGGACGCCAGATAGGTCATGGCTTCCGCTTCGAATCGCACCGTCTTTTCGTGGCTCCCACCGTTTCTGAAAGCCGGATCCACTCCGGCAAGGCGCAAGGGCTTGGCACTCTTCATCTGCGAAGCGAGATAGCGGAAGAGTGGCGCTCCGTGCCGCTTCGACCAACCGGGGTGAACGCCGTTCGCAAGCACCGCCGTTGGATCCGCAGCGAGCTGCGCGTCCTCCCAGGCCCGAGTGGTGCCGTAGAAGGAGGCCTCGTAGGCGAGGATGCTGAAGCCCATCCTGGCGTGCAGGAACCTGACCAGTCGGGCGCGAGCGGACACGCCGGTGTCCGATCCGTGTATGGCTTCGCCCAGCAGGACGACCTCGACCCCGGCGAGCGCTCTCCCGAGGCTCTCCAAGTCGGAGAAATCCGTATCCTCCAGATCGATGCTGCGAATGGGGGAAAAATGGTCGGCAGCCTGCGCTGCATTGCCGACCTTCGGCAGGCTCGAAGCGCAACCGGCGAGTGACAGTCCCAGCGTGGCCACCGCAACGAGCGGCCATCCCAATCGTGCCGCGGGGTCGTTCCTTTGCCGATCTTTTTTCATCTCTTCGCTAGGAGCCTCGGTCTCCTCAGTTCCTACGAGGCCGGACAATGCGGCGTTTGCCGACGTCGCTTCGGTTGGAACGGCTGGAGACAGCTGCGCTTGCGGCTAGAGCTGAGCCGCAGATCCACGACTCGTGTGCCAAAGAGCGACGATCTGAATTGTTCCGTCCCCGGCTACGCGGTAGTAGAGGTAGTGGCGGATGC
>JBPOHI010000217.1:0-11094 GCA_052035735.1 Acidobacteriota bacterium | reverse complement strand
GGTCGTCGGGCACGGACGAGGCGACACCGGGCGCGACATCCTTGAGCAGCGTCGTGCCGGGATACGTCCCGTCGGTTACCCAGAGCTCGAGCCCGTGCTCCTCGTCCTCGGCGGAGAAGACGATGCGGTCGCCGAGACGCGTGAACTGCCGCGGCGTCGAGGGGTAGTCGCCGGGATAGATGTCTTTCAAGAGCCCGGTGCCGAGCGCTGTGCCGTCGGTGACCCAGAGCTCGCGCCCGAGGCCGGAATTCTGCGCCGAGAAGATCGCGACATCGTCGAGCGCGACGAGCTGTGGCGACCGAGCGTCCATCAGTCCGTCGGTACCGCCGATGCCGACCAGAGCGCTCTCGGCTCCGGGGGCGAGGTCGGCGAGCAGCGTTGCGTCGCCGGCCTCGCCGTGGCTCACCCAAAGTTCGGAACCGGTGGCAGGCGCCTCGGCGACGAAGACTACGAGCGGGCCAAGTGTGACGATCTCGTTGACGGCGTTGACGCTCAGCGGTGGCGTCAGCTCGAGGGGGGCGGTACTCTCGGATTGCGTCACCCAGAGTGCCCCGCTGCCGAACAGGACCTCGTTGCCCCATGGCGCGAGCCAGCTCGTAGAGGGCACCGACGTGATCAGCGAGGTACCGGTGAAAGTCCCGTCGGAACGGTAGAGGCCGTCGGCCATGGCGAAGACGAGTCCGGATCCCGAAGCGAGGAAGGGCGGAAGAGTCGAGCCGCCATCCCCGACGAGGAGCTGCTCTGGCGCGCCCTCATTCGCCGATAGCGCCCGCAACGCGTGCTGGTTCTCCTGCGTATCGAAGAAGAGCAGCCGGTCTCCGATTCCGGCGCAGGGCGTGAAACTGGACCCAGAGTCGAATCCCGCGTGCGCGACCACGGTGCCCCCGAGCGAGCCGTCGCTCGTCCAGAGGTCTGGCTCGAAAGTCGACTCCCTCTGCAACTCGAAGAACACGCTCGAACCGGCCGCGGCGAAACAGGCGTGGCCGAGTCCGGCTTCCAACAGGGAACCACGGTCGCGGGCTACCGGAACGAAGGCCGAGCTCTGGTTGTCGATCGATCGGACGACCGTTGGGTCGAAGGTCGTGCCGTCGGTCTGCAGAAGCCGATAGCCCGAGGTCGACCTCTCCTCGAACAGGTAGAGCTGCCCCGCGATCACGGTGGGCCGGTGCGAGCCGTCCCACATCACGATTTCCATCGGCTCGGGCCCTAGCCCGAGGTCCGAGAGGCGGTAGGTGCCCGGCCCAGTGCCATCACTGCGCCAGATCTCCTCCCCGTTCACGCCGTCGTCGGCAGAGAAGACCAGGACCCCATCGACGACCGCGAAAAAGGACCGGTTGAAGACCTCTTCGGAGAGCGCCGAATCAGGTCCCGGAGCAACGTCCGCCAGCAGCTCGGTGGCGTTCCCGTCGAAGACCCAGGGCTCGAGACCGTGATCGGCATCCCTGCCGCCAAAGTAGTAGCGCGCGCCGTCCGCAGCCCACTGGTCGGGAAACCCGCCGACACTGGCGCCGGGAGGCATTGGCACGGCCGTGGTGCCGGGCGCGGTGCCGTCACTGAGAAAGAGAGTCGCGTCGCCACTTCCCGTCCTTGCCGTGAACACGACCTTCGCGCCGAGGCGTTCGAAGGCCATCGGATGGGAGCCGGTCTCGCCCGGCCAAAGATCGGCAACCATCGTTGTGCCGAGGGCGGTGCCGTCCGATCGCCAGAGCTCCACCCCGCCCATTGCGCCCTCCGCCGAGACGAGCAGGTCGCCGTTGGCAAGGAGCGCGCCCGTCGAGTCCCTGTCGTACCACAGCTCGTTGCAGCGAATGGAGGCGAGGAAGTAAGTGCCTGCAAGTGATCCGTCGGACCTCCACAATCCCGCATTCGCGCCGGTGCCGGCGTTACAGAGGTAGAGAAAACCCGCACCCGTGTAGATGGCGCTCAAGTCGACGAACGACAAGCCGGGAGGGGAGACGCGGTAGGTGCCCTTCGCCGTGCCATCGCTCCTCCAGAAGGCGACCACTCCGTCGGAGCCGCGGGCGGTAAAGAAGAGCTGTTCGGAAGCAGCCGTCAGCACGGCGGGAAAGGAGGACTCCCAGCCGGGCCGGAGATCCACCACCATGCGGGTGTTGAGCGCCGTTCCGTCGGAGACCCAGAGCTCGAGGCCGTGGACGCCGTCGTTCGCAGCAAAGAAGACGCGATCACCCACGGCCGCAAGGGGCCCGCGATACCAGGCGCGGCTGCCGCACGAGCCCGGGCAGAGATCGCGCACCATATACGTTCCGAGTGCGGTGCCGTCGCTCCGCCAGAGCTCGCGACCGTTCGCGCCGTCATTCTGGAAGAAGAACATGAGCCCGTTCGCTTCGACGATGGCGTTGGTGGAGTTCCAGTCGTCCCGGTGGAACGAGACGGGCGGACCGATATCCGCCACTTGATAGGCCTGTTGGGCGAGGGCCCCGGAGGTGAAGATCGCCATGGACAAGCAGGCGAACCACCGGGCCTTCGTGCGCCATCGCGGGTGCTTCATGGCAGCACCTCCGACCAGCGGTCGGTCGTCTCGTTTTCGAAGCCGTCGAGGAAGAGTGGCAGGGAGCCGTCGTCGGAGATCGCCCAGAGCTCGAAGCCGTGGACGTGGTCGGTGGCGGAGAAGTAGAGGCGATTTCCGGCGCGGGCGAAGCGCTGCGGCGAGGAGGAGAGCGGGCCGGGGGCGACGTCGGAGATGCGCACGGTCCCGGCGGCGGTGCCGTCGCTCTTCCACGCTTCCCTGCCGTAGCTGGGGGACCAGGCGGAGAAATAGAGCACGCCGTCGCGGACGACGAGGTCGTCGGGCACGGACGACGCCAACCCGGGCGCGACGTCCTTGAGCAGCGTCGTGCCTGGGTAGGTGCCGTCGGTTACCCAGAGCTCGAGCCCGTGCTCTTCGTCCTCGGCGGAGAAGACGATGCGATCGCCGAGACGCGTGAACTGCCGCGGCGTCGAGGGGTAGTCGCCGGGATAGATGTCCCTGAGCAGCCCGGTGCCAAGCGCCGTGCCGTCGGTGACCCAGAGCTCGGTGCCGAAGGCGGAGCCGAGCCCGGCGAAAACGGCGTAGGTGCCCGCGCCCAAGAGGCGGGGATCCTGCACCTCCCAATAGCGGTCCACCGAAACGCCTCGGAATGCGGAGCCCGGACCAGGATTGGAGTCGACCAGAAGAGCGGTGCCCTCCGGAGTGCCATCCGAAGTCCAGAGCTCGCTGCCATGGGCGGGATCGTGGGCCACAAAGACCAGCGACGACCCGAGCGGCGCGAGATCGGCCTCGGGGTAGGTCGAGAAGCCGTCGCCCTGAAAGAGGATTCGAGCGCCGGTCGGTTCCGCTGCGTCGGTGATGCGGAGCGCATTTCCCACTTCGACGACCTCTCCGAGAAAAAGGTCGATGCGGCCGCCGAACTCTTCCATCTCCGACGCAAGGAGCGAAGTGCCGGCAGCCGTGCCGTCGGTCTCGTACAGCGAGAAGGTCATTCCGAACACCTGTACACCGTCTCTTTCGAAATAGGGCGGCCACGACCGCAGCGAGACCCCGGAAGGCAAGAGCACCTCTGATGTCCCCGAGACGGCGTCGATCCCCAGCAGCTCAGCATCCTGTGCTTGCGGGTCGAGCGTTCGGGCGTAGAGCAGACGACCGAGGTGGTGGCCACAGGCTCCTTCGCGCGGCGGGAGACCGTGAAACAACTCCTCGGGCCCGCCGAGCGCGCCGTCGGTCCGAAACAGATCGATGGCGACGGGGTCGTTCAGCCGGCGCTCGAAGAACAGGTAGCCACCGATCGCCTCGAAACAATCGCTCCCGCGACCGAGCTCGAAAAGGGAGAACCGATCGGTACCGCGGCGTTCGAAGAGCGGAGTCTGCTCGTTCACGACGTCCACCAAGTCCATGCCGCTGCCGGTGGGCGCGAGGCGCCAGACTCGCTCTCCGCTGGTGGCCTGGTGTTCGAAGATCATCGGCCGGCCTCCAAGGGAAGCTTCGTAGAGGGTTCCGTAGACGGGCATGCGCAACCCGTCCGCGCCGGGGACGATGTCCGAGATGCGGACCGTGCCGCCGGGCGAGCCGTCCGTACGCCAGATCTCCTGGCCGTTCGTGCCGTCATCGGCGCTGAAGATCGCCTCCGAGCCGAAGGCGGCGAAAACCGCGAGGGAGCCACTGGGAAAACCGGAACCGACCGACGAGCCCGGTCCGGGCACGAGGTCGGCGATCCTGGAGACGGAGTTGCCGTCGAAAACCCAGGGTTCGACGCCGTGATCGGCGTCATCCGCCGCGAAGTAGTACTTACCGTCTGCAACCGTCCATTCGCCCCAAGCGCTGCGAGGCTGCGCGCCGTCGGCAAGCGGAATTTGCAAGGTGCCGGCCTCCGTGCCGTCCGAACGCCAGAGGCCCTCCCCGGCGGTCTGAAAGAGCAGCCCGCCTTCGAACCAGACGAGACCAGACGGCCAGGAGCCGTTGACGCCGGGGAAGATGTCCTTGACCCGCCAGGTTCCGCTCGGCGTGCCGTCCGATCGCCAGAGTTCCTCGTCGTTCGAAGCGAGCGCCGAGCCCTGAAAGTAAAGGACTCCGTTCGGGTCGACGAGCATCGTTGCGCGCTTGCCGATCGAGTTCTGCCAGCAGTTGACGGCGGCGACGAACGTCGTCCCGGCTGACGATCCGTCGCTCCGCCACAGACCCTCCTGCCCACCCGCCGAAGCGTTGCAGAGGAAGAGAAAGCCCGGCCCGACATGAATCGACGTCGGAGCGAAATTCGCTGCCGGTCCAGGAGGAGCGATGGCGTAGGTCCCCTTCGCGGTACCGTCGGTCCGCCAGAGCGAAGCGTTCAGGTCGTCTCGGCGGCCGACGAAGAAGGCCTGATCACCGGCGGAGGTGAGGACCTGAGGCGCCGAGGAGTCGTAGCCGGGGCGGAGGTCGGCGACCAGGCGAGTGCCCACCGCCGTGCCGTTGGTGATCCAGAGTTCCAGTCCGTGAACGCCGTCATCGGCGACGAATAGCAGATCTTCGCCGAGTGCCGCCAGAGCACCCCAGTCGGGGTACCTTGTGCCGCAGAAACCTGGGCAGAGATCGCGAACCAGGAACGTGCCGAGGGCGGTGCCGTCGCTCCGCCAGAGCTCGCGTCCGTGAACGCCGTCGTCCGCGAAGAAGTAGAACTTGCCCCCCACCGTGAGGCTTTCCGAGAGCGGACCGTTCCAGAGCGAGTACCCGTAGAGCGAGGTCGTCCCCAGATCAGCAACCATGTACGCCGGTTGGCAGCGCACTGGCGCGGGAGCGGACACGCAGAGTCCGCTCAACGCCCCCAGGATCAGAAGAAGACGGGATCGCATTCGCGTGGTCATGGCGGGGACCCTCCGGACGGCGTGGGGGCGTCGGTCGATTGATTGTACGCCCGTGGGCGATCGGGCCCGCCGCGACCGGCTGCTGGGGGGCCGTTGGCTGTTCCACACCCTGGTGCGTCGATCCGGTCTAGACTCCGCCGACTTCGGGGGAATCGATCATGGGCAAGAAGAAGCTCCTCGCGGCGATCGGCGCCGCCGGTCTCATCCTCGTCGCCGCGCCGGCCGCGGCGACCTTCCACAACAAGCGCATCGTGCAGGTCTATGCCGGCGACGCCACGCATCCGGACGCGCAGTACGTCGTCCTGCAGATGTGCGTCGCGGGGCAGAACCTCGTCGCCGGTCACGACATCGGCTTCTTCGACGCTTCCGGCGTCGCGATCGGCTCGCCGGTGGTCTTCCCGGCCAACCTCCCCAGCGGCAACAGCCAGGACCGTGTGTTCATCGCCACGAGCAGCGCCGTGGCGCTCTTCGGGGTCGCCTCCGACCTGCGCATGCCGGCGCGCATCCTGCCGGTCGGTGGCAAGCTCTGCTTCGAACCTGGAGCCAGCCCGGTCGACTGCTTCGGCTGGGGGAACTACTCGGCGCTTCCCGACGCCACCATCGGCACGCCGTTCGACGCCGGAGTCGGGATCACTCCCGGCGACGCCGAGCAACGCAGCCTGTCGATCGCCGGCGGCTCGGGGACTCTCGAATGCACAACGCCGAACGACGACACCGACGACTCGGCGAACGACTTCGGCCCGACGACGCCCAACCCGGGCAACAACGCCGGCAACGACGGGTTCATCCATCCCGACCACGTGTTCCTGCACGGCTTCGAAGGTGGAGCGAGCACCGGCTGGTCGACCGTCGTCCCCTGAGTCAGTCGGTAGTCGGGATCTCGGCGAAAGCGAGATTCTGGATCGGGTAGGAGCGCCAGTCCCGGAAGTCGAAGTGCCACCATTCGTGCTCGTAGACGGTGAAGCCTTCGGCTTCCATCGCGGCGCGCAGCAGGTCGCGGTGGGCGCGCGCTTCGTCCGGGCCGCCGGTGTAGCCGGGGCTCGCTTTCTCCGAGAAGTCGTCGTACGGGGACGGCATCTCGACTTCGCGGCCGGTCGCGAGGTCGAAGAGCGTCAGGTCCACGGCGCAGCCGCGGTTGTGCCGTGACCCCTGCTTCGGGTCGGCGACGAACTGTCGCTTCTCGGGCGGCGTCTCGTCCCAGAACTCCCGGGTGACCGCCCAGGGGCGGTAGCCATCGAAGATCCGCAAGCCGAATCCCATGGGCTCGAGACGCCGTCGTACGCGCATCAGCGCCTCGGCTGCGGGGCGTTGGAGGAAGGCTCGTGCCTCGGTGTAGACCGGGCGGCCGAGGAAGTTGTCGGCGGTGGCGTAGCGAATGTCGAGCGTCAAAGCCGGGTCGAGCCGGGTGAGCTCGACGAGCTCGGGCGGACGGAACGCGCCGCGCTCGCGCGGCGGGCCGCTCGTGCAGGCGAGCGCGCCGGCCACGACGACCGCGAGCAGCGCCAGCCCCGAGGGCAGCGACAGCACGCAGCCGCGGCGCGCGAGGAGCGATCGCGTCACGGCGTTTCGGTCCCGGTGCCCGGTTCGCTCCGCCAGCGCAGGGCCGGGTCGCCCCCCGGCAGCCCGAGATGGTCCATCAGGCGGAGCGCATAGGCGTCGAGGAACTGGGCGAGCGTCTCGCCGCCGAGATAGAAGGCCGGAATCGGCGGTGCGACGATGGCTCCGGCCCAGACCAGCGTGCGCAGGTTCTCGACCTGCACCAGGTTGAGCGGCGTCTCGCGAAAGCCCAGCACCAGCGGCCAGCGCTCCTTGAGGGCCACGGCCCCGGCGCGGTGCAAGAGGGTCGTCGCCGAGCCGGTGGCGAGCGCGCCCAGCGTCCCGGAGCTGCACGGCAGGACGAGCGTCCCGGCCAGCCGGTAGGAGCCCGAAGAGATCGGTGCGTCGAGCTCGTTGTCGCGATGCACCACGACTTTGGCGCGCGCCGCCGCCGTGAGCCCGGCGGCGTCGAGCAGCGCCTCGGCGCCGGTGCGATCGCGGCCGAGCTCGTGAAAAAGCACCTGGCTCGCCCCTTTCGAGACCACCAGGTGCACGCGGGCGACGTCGTCCCGGCGGGTGAGCGCCGCAAGCAGGTGCCGCGGCAGGAGCATTCCGGAGGCGCCGGAGACGAGGAGGGCGAGCTTCATCGGACGCCCCGCAGTCTACAGAAAAGGCGCCGCGCCCCCCGTCCGGGGCGCCGGGAGCCGCGACCGGTTGCGCTATCGTTTCGCCATCGTGGAGCCCGCCGAGCGCGACACCGCCCGCCTCACCGGAAGCGAACGATGGCTCGTCGCCCTCCTCGCGCTGGCGGTCGTGGCGGCGATCTGCTTCCAGCTCGGGAGCCGGGCGCTCTACGAACCCGACGAGGGCAGAAACGCCGAAGTCATGCGCGAGATGAGCGTCTCGGGCGACTACCTCGTGCCGCGCCTCAACGGGCTGCTCTTTCTCGACAAGCCGTTTCTCTATTTCGCAGCCGGCGGGCTCGCCGTGCGCCTCTTCGGCGCGACGGAGCTCGCCGTGCGCCTGCCAGGGACGCTCGCGACCCTGGCGCTCGCGCTCTGCGTCGGGGCCCTTGCACGCCGCCTGTGGGGGCCGCGCGCCGGTCTGCTCGCCGGGTTGGCGGCCGCGGCAACCCCGCTGCCGATCCTCTATTCGCAGATCGTGATCTTCGACGCCATGCTCACGTTGTGGATCGCCCTCGCCGTGATGGCGCTCTATCTCGCGGTCGAGCGCGAGGAGGCCGAAGCCGGCGCGACCCGGGCCTCGTTCCGCCACTGGAGCTGGGTGGCGTGGTGCGCCATGGGTCTGGGCGTCCTCACCAAGGGACCGGTCGCGCTGCTCGTGCCGCTGGCGGTGGCGCTGCCCTGGGCGATCTGGCGCCGGCGGCCCGGACGCCTCGTCGAGCGATTCGCGCCGCTGGCGCTCCTTGGCGTGGTGCTGCCCTGGCTCTGGCTGGTCAGCCGGGCCGACCCCGGGTTTCTGCACTACGCCCTGGTCACGGAGACCTGGAGTCGATTGACCAGCAACGAGCTGAAGCGCGATGCACCCGTCTGGTACTACCTTCCGGTGGCGCTGCTCGGAGCGCTGCCCTGGTCGCTGGTGCCGCTCGCCGGCTGGCGGAGGATCGCCGAGGCCTGGCGCTCCCGCCGCCTCGAGTTCCGCTTCCTGCTCCTCTGGTTCGTGCTGCCCTTCCTGCTGTTCTCGGTGATGCACTCGAAACGCGTGCACTACATCCTGCCGCTCGTGCCGGCGCTGGTGCTGTTGTCGATCGGCCTCTGGTTGCGTACGCCCGCGGGAGAGAGGTTGCCCGGGGTGCGGGCGGCGGGCGGCGTCTGGTCGGCCCTCGGTCTGGCCCTCCTCGCTCTGGGACTCGGGGCGGCACCCAGGCTCCTGGAGCGGATCGACGGCGCGCCTGTCGAGACCGTGGCGAGGGCGGCGGTCGCGCTCGGCCTCGCCTGGGCGGTCGCGGGTGGATTCGCGCTGGCTTCGAGCCGCTCGCTGCCCCGCGCCTTCTGCGCGCTGAACCTTCCGGCGGTGGCCCTGCTGTTGCTTTCGACGCCGCTGGCCGCCGCGGTCGGGGAACGCCGTTCGGCGCGCGAGCTGGCAGCCGACATCCGCCGCGACTACACGGCCAGAATCGAAGTCGTCGCGGTCGAGACCTTTCCGGCGTCGCTGCCGTTCTACCTCGAGCGGCCGCTCGTCATGGAGTCGGTCGACGGCGGCCACCTGCGCAGCAACTACATCCTCCGCCGCTATCCGGAGATGGTGAGCGACTCCGGGCCGTTGCGTCCGCCGTCGTGGCTCGCCGGAGCGATTCTCGACTGCGAAACGCCGCGTGCCTTCGTCGTCCGGCGGAAGAACGACGGCGTGCGCAAGCTTCTCGCGGCCGCCGGCCGGCCGAACCGCGAAGCGGGTCGCGATTTCGTCGTCTTTGGCCCATGCCCGCCGAACGCCGCCGGCAGCGCCGGCGTGGCGCCGGTGGTGCTGCAAGAGCTGGCGGCGCCGCCGCCGGCCGAGCTCCTGCCACCGCCGGCCCTGGAAGCCGGTAGAGTGCGCGAGTGAGCGCCCTGCCGGCAGCGACCGAACCGGTCTATTCCGTCGTCGTTCCGTTCTACAACGAAGCCGAGACTGCCGCTTCTCTGATCGCCGAGATCGTCCAGGCGATGGTCACGCTGGGCGAACCGTGGGAGCTCCTCATGGTCAACGACGGCAGCCGTGACGCCACCGGCGAGATCCTCGCCGCGGCTGCAGCCGGCGACCCACGCTGTCGCTACCTGCGCCTGCCGAGGAACCGCGGCCAGGCGGCGGCGCTCTCTGCAGGCATGCAGAGGGCCCGCGGACGCTTCGTCGTCACGATGGACGGCGACGGCCAGAACGACCCGGCGGATATTCCGTTGCTCGCCGAGCTGCTCGAGTCGGCCGACATGGTGGTCGGCATCCGCGCCGGCCGACGGGACTCGTGGCTGCGCCGCTCGATGTCGAAGTTCGCCAACGCGATCCGGGGCCGGATGCTCGACGACCGCATGCAGGACAGCGGTTGCGCCCTGAAAGTCTTCCGGCGCGAGGTCGTTCCCGTCCTGCTGCCGCTCAAGACGCTCTACTCCTTCATGCCGGCGCTCGCCAAGGCCGGCGGCTTCCGGCTCGCCGAACGACCGGTGAATCACCGGCCGCGGCTGGGTGGCACGTCGAGCTACGGCTTCGTCGCTTTCCTGTGGAAGCCGGCAGTCGACCTCGTCGGCATCTGGTGGTTCCGCAAGCGAAGCTTCGCCGTGCGCGACGTCGAAGTGGAAGAGCCCGGAGGCTGAAGCGCCGCCCGGAGACCGGATCGGCGGCCCACCTTCGCCGGTCAGGCTCGCTCGGCGAGCAACGCCTTCACCCAGCGCGCGATCTGCTCCGGCGGATCCTCGGAGCGGATGATTCGCCGCACGCGACCGCCGCGATCGACCAGGTAGAGATAGGTCGAGTGGTCGATCAGGTAGCCCATCGCCGAATCGGAGGCCGCCTTCTCGTGCGAGGCGCCGTAGGTTTTCGCGATGGCGGCGATGCGCTCGGCGCTCCCGGTCACGCCGACGCCGCGAACCCCGAAGAAACCGATCCACTCGGCAAGGTGCTCCGGAGTGTCGCGCTCGGGATCAACGGAGACGAACACCGAGAGCAGGCGCTCGCGCTCCGCTCCGAGAAGCGCTTCGACCTGGCGGACCCGCCCGAGGGCGCGCGGGCAGGCGTCAGGACAGCTTGCGTAGCCGAAGAAGACCAGCTTGACCTCGGCGCTGTGGTCGGCCAACCGGAAGGTCCGCCCCTCCGACTGGCTGAGCTCGATGTCGCCGCCGACAGGCAGAGGCACGAGGTCGGTCGCCGGGACGGCGCCGCAGGCGTGAAGCGCGAGCGCCGCGAGCGCGGAGCACACCGCGGCAAGGGCGTGCGCGGGACGCCTCACGAGCCCCCGGCCGGCCGGGAGTCGCGCACCGGAACTTCGACGGCGAGCTCGGGAGCGAGCGCGAAGCGCAGCTTGAGGTGCACCGGCTTCGCCTGGTCGAGCGCCCCGGTAAGGCGGATCAACATCAGGTGCGGGCCGCCCGGCATGAGCTCGAAGCGGCCGCCGGCGGGAATTTCGAAGCGCTCCACCTTGCGCATGCTCATCTTGCCGTCGGTCTCCTGCATGACGTGCAGCTCCACCACCTCGGAACAGTCGCAGGAGGCGCCGACCAAGGCATCGGCCTCGCT
>JBPOHI010000085.1:0-2361 GCA_052035735.1 Acidobacteriota bacterium | reverse complement strand
CCTCACCGAGCTCAACAAGCGGCTCGCGAGCTTCCGCACCGAGGTGGCCTACGCCGAAGCGGTGCAGGCCGAGCGGCGGGCGACGCTCGCGGCGCTCTATGACGCGTTCGCGGCGAAGCGCTGCCTGGGGAAGAGCGTCGGGCGCGAGACGGTGCGCGAGCTTCTGGCGCTCGACCGGCTGCCCTCCGCCGAGGCGCTCGGCTGGCTCGCACCGCACGCAGATCTCTCGCGCGGCGCCGTCGACAGGGCGCTCGCCGGGAGATGGAGCGAGATGCACGACCTCTTCGGCCGCACCGGCGTCGTCGCGACGCTCGACGACGCGCCGGTGGCGGAGGCCACGACGCTGGGCGAGCACGGCGACCCCGTGCCGCCCGGGGCGGCCTCCGAGATCGCCTGGCGCCAGGCGGTGCCAGCCAGGGTGCGCATCTGGACGCTCGCTGGAGCGAAGGAGTCGGCGAAGCGGACGGGCCCTGATGCCGACGCCTGCGCGCCCCCGGCGTCCGATACCGGCGAGGATCCGGGCGAGGATCCGGACGCCGGGGCGAAGACCCAGCTCGCCTTCGACGGCGTGATCGACGTTCTCCATCCGGCGTCGCCGGTGCGCACGCTGCCGGTCGAGGCGAAGGCGTTCGCCGACCGCTCGCTCTCCATCGCCTTCGATCCGCGCGGTCGGCCGCGGAAGATCGATACTTCCGGCTCGAGCTCGGCCGCGGGCTTCGCGCAGGCGGCCGCCGCCGCGGCGCAGGGCTTCCGCGACGAGTACGACGCGTCGCTCAAGAAGCGCGTCTCGATCGAGGAGTCGAAGCGCGAGCTGGCGGTGGACACGCTCCACGACCAGATCGCCGCGCTCGAGGCCGAGAAGGAGAAGCTCGACGCCCGCGCGGCACTCCTCGGTGCTGCCGGCAGCTTCGACGACGTCGTCGCACGCCAGCAGCTCGACTCGGAGTTGAAGCTCCTCGAGGCGCAGGTGGCGCTGCGCATGGCCGAGGCCACCGCCGAACAGCGCGTGGCGATCGCCGAGCTCGAGAAGCGCGTGCTCGAGACCCAGAAGCGCCTGGCCCTCCTCGAAGCCGAGCAGGCGCTGGACGAGGCGCGCCACAAGCGCTGAAGGCCCGCGCCGCAAGCCCTGAAGATCCACTCGAAGCGAAGCGAGGAACCGCCGATGCCGAGATACGTGATGAGCCATCGCCGTGCCGGGCGCTTCCGCAGCGACGAGAAGCTGGCGTCGCGGGCGGCGATGGCCTGGTCGGTGCAGCGGGTGGGCGACCTGCCGCAGACGCGGCTGCTCTACGACAACCTGCCGGCGGACGAGCTCGCGCGGCGCACGGTGGTCTTCGAGGCCGACGCCGAAGAAGTCGCGGCGATCGCGCAATCCGCGGCTGTGTTGGGCTCCGACGTGATGATCGAGCCGGAGCTTCTGCGCTGGCCGTCGCGCCTGTTCACGCCGCTCCTGCCGGGGCAGTTCCGCGAGCTCCAGGGGCCGGGCCTCCTCGCCGCGGCGCCGGCCGGCACCGGGCGGACGTTCGAGGTCGAGGCGCGCTCCGTCGGTGCGCCGCTCGCCCACGCGACGGTCTACCTCTTCCTCCAGGGGAGCGGCTCGAACCGCACGACGCTCACCGGCGAGACCGATGCCGACGGCAGGATCGCCTTCGAGCACAGCGCCTACTGGTTGCCGGCGGCGGTGCTCGTCCTCCCCTACGCCAACGCCTGGGGGATGATCGCGCGCGGGAGTCGGACTCCGATGATCGTGGACTGTCCGCCGCTGCCACAGGAGGAGTACGTCCCCTGGTGGCACGCGGTCCTGGGCGCGGACTCCGCGCAGCGCACGCGCGGCGCCGCGGTGCGCGTCGGCGTCTGCGACACCGGCTGCGGCCCGCACGGCGGCCTCACGCATCACGTCGATGCCGGCGCCTTCCTCGGCGGCGCGCACTATCCCGGCGCCGGGGCCGATGTCGACAGTCACGGCACGCACGTCTCGGGGATCGTCGGCCGGCGCGCGGCGGAGGCCTGGCATCAGGGGATCGCCCCGGGCTCGGACCTCTTCGTGGCGCGGGTCTTCCCGCCCGGCAACGGCGCCAGCCAGGCGGACGTCGCGAACGCCATCGACGCGTTGTCGAAGCTCCACCGCTGCGACCTGATCAACCTCAGCCTCGGGAGCTCCCAGCCCTCGGAGATCGAGCGCGACGCGCTGCTCGACGCCTTCGAGCGCGGCACGCTCGCGATCTGCGCCGCCGGGAACGAGGCCGGCGCGGTCTCCTACCCGGCGCACTACGACGTCACGGTGGCGGTCTCGGCGCTGGGCCTTTCGGGCTGGGGCCCGGCGGAGTCGGACTCGAACCTCGACATCCCGCACGAGGCCGA
>JBPOHI010000256.1:0-3661 GCA_052035735.1 Acidobacteriota bacterium | reverse complement strand
CCGCCGATGCGACCGCCCGCCTCACCGGCATCCCGGGAGTGGCCGCGGTGACGGCCGGGCCCGGACTCACGAACACCCTTACAGCGGTCAAGAACGCCCAGATGGCGCAGTCGCCGGTGGTGATCCTGGGCGGCGCCACCGCCACGGTGCTGAAGGGCCGGGGCTCGCTCCAGGACATCGACCAGCAGGCGCTGATGGCGCCGCACGTCAAGTGGCAGGGGAGCGCCCGCCGGGTGCGGGAGCTCGCGCCGCTGCTCGAAACCGCTTTCGCGATGGCGCGCGAGGGCGTCCCGGGACCGGTGTTTCTCGAGTGTCCGGTCGACCTGCTCTATCCGGAGGCGACGGCGCGCGAGGGCTACGGCGTGACGCCCAAGGAGGGGGACCGTCCTCCGGCCCTCGGCAAGCGTCTCGAGCGATGGTATCTGTCACGCCACCTCGACCGGGTCTTCGACCGTGCCGACGAGCGCTGCGCCGCGCTGCCTCCGCCGGCGCCTCCGGCTCCGGGAGGCGCCGCCGTGCGCCGGGCCGCGAAAGCGCTGGCACGGGCCGATCGGCCGCTGCTCCTCGTCGGCTCGCAGGCCATGCTGCACGCCGCCTCCGCGGCGGAGTTGCGGCGCGCGATCGAGCTCCTGGGGCTGCCGGTCTACCTCTCGGGCATGGCCCGCGGACTGCTGGGTCGCGAGCATCCGCTTCTGCGGCGCCACAAACGGCGCGAGGCGTTGCGCGAGGCCGACTGCGTGGTGCTCGCCGGCGTGCCGGCCGATTTCCGGCTCGACTACGGCCGCCACGTCGGGCGCAGGGTGACGCTGATCGCGGCCAACCGCAGCAGCGAAGATCTGGAGAAGAACCGCCGGCCGCAGATCGGCGCGCAGGCCGACCCGGCGCTCTTCCTGGCGGAGCTCGCCGACCGCGCTGCAGGTCTTCATGCGCGCTGGCGCGAGTGGCTGGAGCGATTGTCGGCGCGCGACGCCGAGCGCGAGCAGGAGATCGCCGCCCAGACCGAGGGCGACGCCGCTCCCGGAGGCGGTCTCAACCCGCTGCGCCTGCTGCGCGACCTCGACGCCTTCCTCGGCGACGACGCGGTGCTGGTCGCCGACGGCGGCGACTTCGTCGGCACGGCGTCGTACATCGTACGCTCCCGCTCGCCGTTCGGCTGGCTCGATCCGGGGGTCTTCGGCACGCTCGGCGTCGGCGGCGGCTTCGCGCTCGGCGCCAAGGTCGCCCGGCCCGACGCCGAGGTCTGGATCCTCTACGGCGACGGCTCGGTCGCCTACAGCCTGATGGAGTTCGACAGCTTCGTCCGTCACGGGATCCCGGTCATCGCCCTGGTCGGCAACGACGCCTCCTGGGCACAGATCGCCCGCGACCAGATCGCCGTGCTGGGCGACGACGTCGGCACGGTGCTCGCTTCGACCGACTACGAGCTCGCGGCGGAGGCGCTCGGCGGGAAGGGGATCGCGATAGCGCATCCTGACGAGATCGCGCCCGCCCTGGCGCAGGCCCGGGCGTGGGCGAGGGCGGGGCACCCGGTGCTGATCAACGCGCGCCTGGCGCCCTCGGAGTTCCGCAAGGGCTCGATCTCGCTCTGACGCCGGCGCGGCACGCGTCAGTCCGGGGTCGGCGCCGAGGCTGCGCCGCGCTGCAGCAGCACCCGCGCCGCGAGCGCCACGATCATCACCGCGCCTCCGAGCGAGGCGAGCGCGCTCGGACGCTCGCCGGCGGAGAGCCAGGTCCACAGCGGGTTGAGCACCGGCTCGAGCAGCACGAGGAGCGAGACCTCGAGCGCCGGCAGCCGCTTCAGGCCCTTGGAGAAGAGCCAGTAGGCGAGACCGATCTGCACCACGCCGAGATAGGCGATGGCGACGATGTCGGCGGTGCGGATGCCCGCGATCGGCAGCGCGAAGGGCAGGGTGGCGACGAAGGCGATGGCGTTGCCGAGCACCGTCGCCGCGAGCGTCCGGTCCTCGCCGGCGGGTGCGTCGCGCGAAAGCCGACGCATGGTGATCATCATCAGGGCATAGAACAGGCCGGAGGCGAGGGCGAAGAGATTCCCCAGCTCCGGGCGCGGCGCGGTCACGGCCGCGTCGCGCGAACCGAGAAAGACCAGGGCGAGCCCCGCCGCAGCCAGGCCGACAGCGGGCAGATCGGCGAGGCGGATCGGCTCCTTGAGCAGCAGCGGCGCGAGCAGCAGGATCCAGATCGGCGCCGTCGACTGCAGGAAGATCGCCGCTGCCGAGGTCGTGAGCTTGGTCGCCAGAACGAAGAAGACCAGCGTCCCGGCGTAGGCCATGGCGGCCGGCAGCAGGTCGCGGCCGAAGCCGCGCCGCGCGGCGGGCAGCAGCAGGACGAGGGCCAGGGCGGCGACCGCGGAGCGCAGACCGGCGACCTGAAAAGCGCTGAGCGCCGTCCCCTTGATCGCTGCACCGCCGGTCGAGAAGAGCGCGGCGGCGGCGATGACGAACCAGCGGCTGCGCACGAGCGTCGAGTCGGCCATCGGCGCAATGCTATCTTCGCCTGGCCCCGACGCCATGTTTCCGCTGCGAGATGGCATTCCCAGCCGCCGCTTTCCGGTCGTGACCCTCGGCCTGATCGGGGTCAACGTGCTGGTCTTCCTCTACCAGTCGACGCTGCCCGACGACGGGCTGGAGACGCTGTTCTACCTCTTCGGTCTGGTGCCGGCGCGTCTCACCGATCCGGCCTGGGCGAGAGGCGTCGGCTTCCCCGGCGGCGGCTGGATGTCGGTTCTGTCGAGCATGTTCCTGCATGGCGGCCTGCTGCATCTCGCCTTCAACATGTGGACGCTGTGGATCTTCGGCGACAACGTCGAAGACCGTTTGGGTCGGCCGCGCTATCTCCTTTTCTACCTGGCCAGCGGATGCGCGGCCGGCGGGCTGCAATGGGCGGTCGACCCGGCTTCGACCGTGCCGACCATCGGCGCCTCCGGCGCCATCGCGGGGGTGCTCGGAGCCTACCTGCTGCTCTATCCGCACTCCCGCATCCTGACGCTGATCCCGATCCTGTTCTATCCGCTCTTCTTGCACATTCCGGCGCTGCTCTATCTCGCCGTCTGGTTCCTGCTGCAGCTCACCAGCGGACTGCTGGCGTTCGGGCAGGAAGCGGCCGCCGGGGCCGGCGGCGTCGCGTGGTGGGCGCATGTCGGCGGCTTTCTCGCCGGGATGCTGCTCCTCAAAGTGTTGGTGCCGCCCGAGCCGGAGCAGCTCCCCGGCCCGGCGCGACATTTCATCTATCCCGCTCCGCCCGCCCGCGGGCGCTGGCGCTGAACGCAGCGCGCCGGCCTCGGTGAGCGCCGGCCTCAGTGTGCGGCGGCCGCTCCAAGCGCAGCACCGCCGGACGGGGCCGCCACCTCGGGCAGCCAGAAGAACAGCAGCGCCAGAATCAGGTAGACCGCGAGCAGTTGCACGCCCTCCATCCAGTGGCTTTCGCCGTCGCTCGCCACCTGGCTGGTGATGGCGACGGCGATGACGATGGCGATGACCTCTGCCGGCGAGAAAACCAGATCCATCGGCGTCGGTCCGATCCAGTAGCTGGCGAACACCAGCACCGGCGCGACGAACAGGGCGATCTGGATGCTCGAGCCGATGGCGATGCCGAGCGCGAGATCCATCCGGTTCTTGCGCGCCACCAGGATGGCGGTCGAATG
>JBPOHI010000314.1:0-6242 GCA_052035735.1 Acidobacteriota bacterium | reverse complement strand
GGCGGGGTAATCGTGCCGGCGTTGCGGAGGTGGTCGAGGACGCAGTCGGAGAGCAGGGCGTCTTCGGCGATGCGGCGGCCGCGCGGGAACGACTCGTAGCGGTCGCCGCCTTCGGCGAGGAAGCTGTTGGTCGAGACGCGATAGGTCCGCTCGGCTTCGACCGGCTGGCCGCCGACTCTGACCTCGATCAGGCGCTCCTCCGGCGGGCGCCGCGGATCGAAGCGCGCGACGACGCCGGAGACCTGGCAGCAGCCGGCGGAGAGCGACAGGCCGTGGGCGATCGCGCGGCGGAGGTCGCTGCCGCTCATCTCCAGGGTGACCAGGGTGTTGATGAACGGCAGCGCGTCGAGCACGTGGCCGCGGTGGAGCGGCCCTTCGGGCAGGTCGGCGCGCAGGCCGCCGGCGTTGGTGATCGCCACGTCGCTCCCTGCCCGCGCCCGCATCACGTCGGAGACGAACGAGCCGAGCGACGACTCGGTGTTGTACTTGCGGAGGAAGCGCGCCGTAGCGGTTCCGAGGTCGGGACCGATCTCGGCGCGCAGCCGGTGGCGGTAGTAGGCGAGGCGCCCGGCTACGCCCTGGTGCGCCGGCAGCTCGTCGCTCCACACCTTCTTCAGCTCGCCGCGATGCCGCACGACCCGCCCGTCGCGCACCTCGAGGTCGAGGACGCCGACCCGCGTGCCATAGCCGTACGACTGCACGAGGATCGTGCCGGTCTGCGGATGGACGAGCGGCTCCTCGAGGCCGTGGTGAGAGTGCGCCGCGACGTAGACGTCGATGCCGGGGATCGCGCCGCAGAAGTCGAGGTCCTCGTCGAGCGGCCTTTGCACCGAAGGATCGTTCTCGGCGTCGGTTTGCATCGGTCCGGGGAGGCCCTGGTGCCCGAGCACGACGACGACGTCCACCGCCGGGCGGAGCTTCGCCACCTGTGCCGCAGCCTCGGCGACCGGATCGACGAACTCGAGCCCTTCGATCTTCGACGGCATGATGGTGTACTTCGCCGCCCGCGCCCCCATGACGCTCACCACGCCGAGCCGCACGCCGTTGCGCTCGAGGATCGCCGACGGCTGACAGAAGCGGATGGCGTGCCCGTCCGGCCCTGCCGGTTGGCTGCGCCGGTAGCGCACATTGGCGCAGAGAATCGGAAACGCCGCGCGGCTCTGCTGCTCCTCGAAGTTCTGCCAGCCGTAGTCGAACTCGTGGTTGCCGACCCCCATGGCGTCGTAGCCCATGGCGATCATCATCTCGACCAGCGCTTCGCCCTGGGTGAGCAGCGACAGCGTGCCGGTGAACATGTCCCCCGAATCGACCAGGAACGAGGTCGCCGCTGCCGCCCGCTCGCGCGCCACCAGGGTCGCGAAGTGCGCCGCGCCGCCCAGCTTCGGGGAGCCTGGCAACCAGTAGCCGGGGATCGGGTCGAAGGCGCTGTGGAAATCGTTCGTATAGACCAGGCGCAGCCGGTGTTCGCCGCCGCCCAGCCGGGAAAGATCGGCGAGGGCGCGCCCCGCGGACGACAGGGCGAACGGCGCGAGCGCCGCTCCACCGACGAAACTCCGGCGCGTGAATCGTCGCATCCGGGAAGCGTCCGTCAGGGGGCGGCGGGTGTCAAGTCGGGGCCGGTCCAAGGCGCTTGTCGTAGTTCGCCTCCGGTTTGCGAGGAGAGGAGCAGAGGGAGAACCCATGCGTCCATTCGACCGCTTTGCCCGTTTCCGTTCCGCTGAATTTACCGCCCGCCTGGCCGCCTGCCTGGCCGCCCGCCTGACCGCCTGCCTCGTGACCCTGGGGCTCGCCGCGGCGCCGGCTTTCGCACAGCTTTCCGCCACCTCGAGCCTCCTGCTGCAGCAGGGGGGCGGCGGCATCCCAGGTACCGCCGATGGCGTCGAGCATTTCGGCCATGCGCTCGCCGCCGGCGACTTCGATGGCGACGGTCGCGACGATCTCGCGATCGGCGCGCCGTTCGAGGACGACGCGCCCGTCGCGAATGCCGGCGCGGTCACCATCGTCTATTTCGTCGCCGGCCAGCCGGTCGGGGAGAGCTCGGAGCTGTTCACGCTCGAGAGCCTCACCGTCGAGACCGCGTCGGGGGACGACCGCTTGGGCAGCGCGCTCGCCGCCGGCGACTTCGACGCCGACGGCTTCGCCGATCTCGCGATCGGCATTCCAGGCCGGCGTGTGGTCTTGGGCGGCGGCGCGATCGCCGACGGCGCCGGCGCGATCCTCGTCCTCTCCGGCACCGCCTCCGGGCTCGACGCGAGCGGCGCCCTCTACCTGCACCGCGAAGTCGCGGGCTTCAACGGAGCGGGCGCCGCCGATGACCGGCTCGGCGCGGCGCTCGCGGTCGGCGACTTCGACGGCGACGGCTTCGACGATCTGGCGATCGGCGCGCCGGGGGACGATGTCGCGGGCTTCGACGACAACGGCTCGGTGAGCGTGCTCTATGGCTCCGCCGCCGGCCTCGCGGTCGCCGGCAGCGAGATCTGGACCCAGAACGACATCGTCGTGAACGGCGACGAGCACGGCGACCAGTTCGGGAGTGCCCTTGCCGCCGGCGACTTCGACGGCGACGGCTTCGACGATCTGGCCGTCGGCGTGCCGTACGAGAACTACGTCGCCGTGGCCGATGCCGGAGCGATCTATCAACTGATCGGCAGCGCCGCCGGGCTCGCCACCGGCAGCGGCGCTCCGTTCGTCGTCCAGGAGACGATCGCCGCGGGCGGCAGCGAGGCGGGCGACTGGTTCGGTCTGGGGCTCGCCGCCGGCGACCTCGACGGCGACGGCCTGGACGACCTCCTCGTCGCCTCACCGGGCGAGGACTACGACGACCCCGACTTCACGATCGCCGACACCGGACGGGTGCACGTGCTCACCGGAACGCCGGGTCTCGGCGCCGCCCCCGGCGCGGCCGTGGCGCTCGACCGGGACAACTTCGACTTCAACGTCTCGCTGGGCGACCGGTTCGGATCGTCGGTGGCGATCGGCCGCTTCGCCGCCGGGAGCGGCGCGGGTATCGCGATCGGAGTGCCGTTCGTCGATGTCGACGTCTTCCAGGACGCCGGCACGGTGTTCGTTGCCGACGGCCCGTCGTTCGACCCGATCGATGCGCCGCTCGCCTTCAGCCAGGCCGGCGTCGTGCCCGGCGCCGAGGAGTCCGGCGATCGCCTCGGCGAGACGCTCGCGGTCGGCGACTTCGACGGCAACGGCTTCGACGACCTCGCGGTCGGCGTGCCATACGAAGGGGTCGGCGCGATCCCCGAAGCGGGCGCGGTCAACATCCTGTGGAGCGCCGGGCTGTTTCGCGACGGCTTCGAATCGGGCGCCCCCGCCGCCTGGTCCGGCGTCGTCGGGAACTGAGGTGGGCTGGCGCGAGCGACTGGCAGGAAGATCGGGAGGGAGTCGGACGAAGTACAATCCCGACATGTCCGCCCCTCCGCTTCCGCCGCTCCCGGGCGTCGATCTCTCGACGGCCCCGAGCGCCGACGATCCGTCGTATTCCGACTGGGTCGAGCGCGTCGCCTTCTCGCCAGAAGGGGTCGACCGGATGCAGATCTGGGAGATGCTGCACGCGACCCCGGCGGAGCGGCTGGCGGCGATCGAGGCCCTGTCACGCGAGATGGAGATCCTGCGCCGTGCTCGAGCTGCCGCTCGCGGCGAGTGAGCTGATTCCGGTTTTCGATCGCCACGGCGTGCGCTTCATCGTCGTCGGGGCCGTCGCGGCGGTGGCCGCCGGCGCACCGATTCTGACCAAAGACGTCGATCTCCTGATCGACATCGAGGAGGGGAACCTCGGCCGCGTCCTCGCCGCCTGCGCCGAGCTTGGTGCCACCTACAAGGATCCGGCTGGGCGGCGAATTCTCCCGGATCTCGAAAAACTGCGGACCTTTCGCCTGCATCTGCTCCGCACGCATTGGGGAGAAGTCGACCTGATGCGCGAGATCGGCGACGGCTGGACCTACGCCGAGCTGCTGCGGCGCTCCGCCGAAGTCGACCTGGGAACGGCGCGCGTCCTCGTGCTCGACCTCGAAGCGGTCATCGAGTCGAAGCGCTTTGCCAATCGCGACAAGGACCGCGCCACGCTCCCCGTTCTCGAAGAGACGCTGCGGCTGCAGAAGCTGAAGGCGCAGGCCTAGCCTGACCTTCTCACCAACTTCTACTGCGGCGTCGCATCTGCCCATGCCTGCTGCGTTGCGCTCGGTCGGCCTGCTCGACGTACTGACAGTACGTCTGCGCGGGCCTCGGTCGCGACGCCTTGCAGTCACGGGCATCTGCAACGCCTCGCGATGAAGCCGGTGAGAAGGTCAGGCTAGCCGGCCGCGGCTACCAGGCGGGCGAGCCCGAGTGCTCGAAGCCGCTCTGAAAGACGAGGTCGGAGGTTCGCCGTAAGAGACCGATGGCGCGCACGCCGAGGTGAAAATCGGCGATGCCGCCGAGAACCAGGCGGCCGTTCTGCGGCACGACGCGAGTGGCGCGCTCCCACCAGGTTCCCGGCAGGTCTTCGGTGAAGAGACCGGTCCCGGTCCCGCCGAAGGTCGTGTCGAGGCTGCCGTCGAGGAAGAAGCGCGCCAGCAGGATCTTCTGCGTCTGGTCGGGGAGCCAGGAGGAGCCCACCGCGACGAAGCGGTCGGTGCCCTGGCGCAGCACGTCGAAGAAGGTGGCGTTGTGTTCCACCCTGCCGTCCCACTTGCCGTCGCCGGAGAAGCTCGTGTCGAGCTCGAGCGCGCCGCCTCCCGGCGGCCAGCGCGCCACGGCGACCGCCGCGGTCGTGCTCGGCGACGGGTCGCCTTCGGGATACTGGCGCGCATTTCCGGCCACGACGACGCGATCGCCGTCGAGCGCCGCGAGCGCGAACGGCGCGTCGCTTCCCTCGACCCAGAGATCGAACGGAATCACCAGCGGTCCGAGATAGGTGCCGTCGGCGGCGAAGTCGAGCAGCACGAAGTCGCGCGAGTCGTCCCATTCGTCGACTGCGAGGACGATGTGCCCGTTCGAGGCGCGGACGGCCTCCGCCGCGACCGCGTGATCTTCCCAGGAGCCGAAGGGGGGCGAGAACTCGATGAGCGCATTTCCGTCCGGTCCGAGCTCGAGCGCCAGCGGGTGCCCCAGAGGCGTCGCCGGCAGGCCGTTCCACGTCCGGCCGGTGACGAGCAGGTGGCCGTCCGCAAGCGCCGAGACGCCGAAGAAGCCGTCGCTCGCGTAGTCCGGATCGGTCGGCAACACCACGACGCCGCCGACGCCGAACGACGGGTCGAGGGCGCAGGCAGGATAGTCGAAGGCCACGAGCTCGAAGAGATCGAGCGTGAAGTCGAAATGCAGCTGGACGAGCACGATCAGCCGGCCGAGGCTGTCGAAGGCGAGGTCGTGGACGCGCAGGTCCTGTCCGGGGCCGGTGCCGGGATCGATCTCGCAGGCCGCTCCCACGCTCGCGTCGCCGACGGTCATCCAGTAGCCGTGCTCGACGCCTTCGAACAACGGCGAGTAGAAGGCGAGGGCGAGGTTCCCTGCCGCATCGGCATCGAGCCCGCCGAAGTGCATGTCGTACGGCAGTTGGAACACGACCTCGCCGCCCGTCCAGAAGGCCGGGTCCGGATCGCCGTCGGCCCCGGCGGCCGGCGCGAAGGTCAGGCTGGCGAGCACCAGGGCAGCGCCGACACCGCGGCCGAGAGCGCGCGCGGAGGCGGAGACGCGGCGCGAAGATGCAGAGCGCGGCGGGATCGAGGGGCAGGGTGGCGGCATGGAAGGCTCCTTGCCAACACAACCGTCGACGCCAGGCGAAAGGGGACAGCTGCCGTCTCGAGCTACTGCGACGACTTCCGGGAAGTCCCGCCCCGGAGGTCGTTGGCCGCCTGAGCGAGCGCGGTGAGGCCCAGCGAGGCCGAGCGCTCGGCGATCTCTGCTGCCGCCGCACGGGCACGGCCGGGGTCGCCGGATTCGAGATCGAGCGCGGCGAGCGCGAGTTGCAGGTCGAGCCCGGTGACGAGGCGTCCGGCCGAGGTCGCCGCGACGATCCCCGCCTCGAGGTCGCTCCGCGCGGCGTCGAGGCGGCCCTCGGCGGCGAGGAGCGCGGCACGCACCGGCAGAAAACCCAGACGCCGCTCGAGGCTGGGAGAGCCCGCGCCGTCGCCCAACTCGTCGATTCGGCCGCGCGCCGCGGCCACTCCGCCCTGCGCCAGGGCGATGCGGGCGTGCAGCAGGGCCGCGGCGAAGCGCGGATTCGTGTCCGCGCCGCCCGCCCCCGCAGTGCCGAG
>JBPOHI010000003.1:0-68305 GCA_052035735.1 Acidobacteriota bacterium | reverse complement strand
CGACGCCTTGATCCCCATCTTGTGCTCGATGGCGCCGCAGGTGACGCCGTTGGGGACGAGCTTGCCGCCCTCTTCGCGCAGCTTCGGAATGACGAACAGGCTGATCCCCTTGATCCCCGGAGGAGCGTCGGGCAGGCGCGCGAGCACCAGGTGGACGATGTTCTCGGTCAGGTCGTGCTCGCCACCGGAGATGAAGATCTTGCTGCCGGAGAGCCGGTAGGTGCCGTCGATTCCAGCCGCGGGATCGACCGGAACCGCCTTCATCCGGACGAGCCCCAGGTCGGTTCCGGCCTGCGGCTCGGTGAGGCACATTGTCGCCGCCCAGCTGCCGTCGACGAGCTTGGGGATGAACCGCTCCTTGAGCTCCTCGGTGGCGTGGTGGTCGAGCGCCGAGTAGGCGCCGTTGGTGAGCGCGGTGACCATGGCGAACGACAGGTTCGAGGCGCACATCACCTCGGTGAGCAGGATGCTCGAGGCGTGCGGCAGTCCCTGGCCGCCGTACTTGGTCCTGGCCACCACACCCGTCCAGCCGCCTTCGCGGTACTTCTTGTAGGCCTCCGGGAAGCCCTTCGGCGTGCGCACCTTGCCGCCTTCGAAGGTACAGCCTTCCTTGTCGCCGGTCTCGTTCAACGGCTGGAGGACACCGTCGCAGAAGTTCGCCATCTCGGCGACGACGTCCATGATGAGCTCTTCGGTGGCCTCCTCGAAGCCCGGCAGGCGGGCGAGGCCCGCACCGTCGAAGAGCTCGTAGTAGGCAAAACGCAGATCGCGCAGGGGAGCTTTGTATTTGAGCACGGGCTAGTTCCTCAGGGGCTTTCCAGTTTCGAGCATCTGTTCGATCCGTGCGAGGGTCGCCGGAGTCTGGATGAGCGCGAGGAACGCCTCGCGTTCGAGGGCGAGAAGGTCGTCCTCGGAGAGCGTCCGGGTGACGTCGGTGTCGCCGCCGGCAAGCACGGTCGCGAGCCGGCCGGAGACCACCACGTCGTGCGGGGTCGCCGCGCCGCTGGCGCGAAAGCCGGCGACCGCCATGTCGAGCGCGGCTTTGCCGGCGGGCCCGGGCAGGCTGACGGCCACCTCTTCGGGGGCTGTGTACCCGTCCGCGACCATCGCCAGCGCCTTCGCCTTGGCGTCGGCGAGCAGCCGGTCGCGGTTCATCGTGATGCCGTCCGCAGGCCTCAGGAAGAGCGCCTCCTTGGCCTCCTCCGCCGAGGTCGAGACCTGCGCCAGGCTGATCGTCTCGAAGGCCTTCACGACACCCGGCATCGGACCTCCGGGGCGCTGCGGGTTCGTCGCCCAGCGCGTCGTCATCTCCTTGCAGCCGCCCCAGCCGGGAATCACGCCGACACCGACTTCGACGAGGCCCATGTAGGTCTCGGCATGCGCCTGAACCGCCGCGCAATGCAGCAGGATCTCGCAGCCGCCGCCGAGCGCCATGCCCGACGGGGCGCCAACCACCGGGAACGGCGCGTACTTCAACGCCTTGTAGACCTGCTGGCCTTCGTAGACCTGACCTTCGATCGCCATCCACAGGGCGATATTCGCGGCGAAGAGCGCGATACCGATGTTGGCGCCGACCGAGAAGTTCTCCCCCTCGTTCGAGATCACCAGCGCCTTCCACGCCCCCTTGCCGTCGCCTATCAGGCCGATCGCCTTGCGCGCCAGCCTCAGGATTCCCTCGTCGATCGAGTTCATCTTGCTGGTGAATTCGAGACAGAGGACGCCGTCGCCGAGATCCCAAAGGGAAGCCGAGGAGCTCTTCGCCACCGGTTTCGAAGCGAGCTTGACGTCCGACAAGAGCAACACGCCCTCGCCGCGTTGGATATCGGACCAAGAAGCTTCCGGTAAAGGAAGGTCCAGTTGCTGCAGCTTGCCCTGGTCGGTGCGATAGAAGGTCCCGGAACCGACGCGAGCGAGGAGGGCGGGAACGGGCAACCCCTCCGCCGCCAGCCGGGCAGCGAACCAAGCGGGTCCGATCTTGTCCAGCAGTTCGAACGGCCCCCAGCGCCAGCTGAAGCCGGTACGCAACGCCTCATCAATGGAAAAGAGATCGTCGGAGATCTGCGGCGCAACCTCGAGGGCGTACGACAACGTCGCGGACAGCATCTTCCAGCTATACCGACCACCGCGATCCGGATGCTCGAGAATGGCTCGCGGACCACCCCCTCTACTGGAGCTTTTCGCGATCCCAATACTCGACAGTCTCGCCTCGACCAGATCGCGATACTCACCGGTCTTCAAGTCGATGGCTTGCTTGATCTTCCTGCCGTCCCGCGAATCCATCCGGTAGAAGCCGCCCTTGCCTTTACGTCCGACAAGGCCGTCCGCGATCATCTTCGTGATGAACGGGCTGTCGACATGGACCTTGCAGTACAGGTCGTCCTTGGGCAGGGTCGCGAGCAGCGACTTGGCGACGTGCGGTCCCAAGTCGATGCCGACGAGGTCGAGCAGACCGAAGACGCCGGTCTTGGGGAAACCGAAGGCCTTGCCGGCGAGAGCGTCCACCTCTTCGACCGTCATCCCGCCGTCGAACGCCTCGCGGAGCGCGCTCTCGATCCAGAAGGTGCCGATGCGGTTGGCGATGAACGCCGGCGTGTCCTTGCAGACCACGACGCTCTTGCCGAGCCGGACGTCGCAGAAATTCCGCACGAGGTCGAAGGCCTCCGGCCGCGTGTGCGGGCCGGCGACCAGCTCGAGCAGCCGCATGTAGCGCGGCGGGTTGAAGAAGTGGGTGATGAGGAAGTCGCGCGCGAACTCCTCGGGCATACCGTCCATCAGCTTGGTGAACGGAATCGTCGAAGTGTTGCTCGACACGATCGAGCCCGCCTTGCGCACGCCGTCGACGGCGCGGAAGACGCTCTGCTTGATGTCCACGCGCTCGATGACTGCCTCGATGATCCAGTCGCAGTCGGCGAGGAGCGCGAGATCGTCGTCGAGGTTGCCGGGCGTGATGAGCTTCGCCCGCGACGCCGACATGAGCGCCGACGGCTTGTTCTTCTTCAACCTTTCGATCGCACCGACCGCCAACGCCGAACGGCCGCCCGGGCCTTCCTGAGCGATGTCGAGCAGCACGACGGGAATGCCGGCGTTGGCGACGTGGGCGGCGATGCCGGCGCCCATCACGCCCGAGCCCAGGACTCCGACTTTCTGAATGGTGGCACTCATCGCTGCGCCTCTCAGACCCGCTCGAGAATGGTGGCGATGCCCTGGCCGCCGCCGATGCACTGCGTGGCCAAGGCGTAGCGCTTGCCCTCGCGCACCAGGAGCGCCGCCGCCTTGCCGGTGATGCGCGCGCCGGTGGCACCCAGAGGGTGTCCGAGGGCGATCGCCCCACCGTCGATGTTGACCTTGGATACGTCGAGACCGAGCTCGTCGATGCAGGCGAGGGACTGCGCGGAGAACGCCTCGTTGAGCTCGATGATGTCGATGTCGGCGAGCGCGAGGCCGGCGCGCTCGAGCGCCTTCCGCGTCGAGAGCACCGGGCCGATGCCCATGATCTCTGGGGCACAGCCGGAGATGGCGTAGCTCTTGATCCGCGCCAGCGCCTTGATGCCCTTCTTCGCCGCGTACTCCTCCGAGCAGACGAGCGTCGCCGAGGCGCCGTCCGTCACCGGCGACGAGGTGCCGGCGGTGACCGTCCCCTTGTCGTCGAAGGCGAGCTTCAGATTGGCGAGGCCCTCGAGGGTGGTGTCGGGACGCGGCGTACCGTCTTTCGCCACCGTGCCGCCCTTGCCGGCATCGATCGGCACGATCTCGGCGTCGAACTTCCCCGCCGCTTGCGCTGCCGCCGTCTTCTGCTGCGAGGCCAGCGCAAACTCCTCCTGCCGCTGGCGCGAGATCTTGTACTGCTTCGCCAGGTTCTCGGCGGTCTCGCCCATGCCGGCGAACGCCTGCGGATAGCGCTTGAACAGGGCCGGATTCGGCAACGGGTTGAACCCGCCCATCGGCACCCTCGTCATCGACTCGACGCCGGCGCAGAGGAAGGCCTCGCCGGCGTTCATCTGGATCGCTCCGGCCGCCATGTGGATCGCCTGCATCGACGAGCCGCAGAAACGGTTGACCGTGGCGCCGCCCACCGACAGCGGCAGTTGGGCGAGGAAGCCGATGATCCGTGCCACGTTGAAGCCCTGTTCGCCTTCCGGAAAGGCACAGCCGACGAGGAGATCCTCGATCTCCGCCGGATCGACCCCGGTGCGCTCGACGAGCCCGCGCACGGTCTGTGCGGCAAGGTCGTCCGGCCGAACGCGGGCGAGATCGCCCTTCTTGGCGAGCGTGAACGGGGAGCGGACGTAGCCCGCGATGACGACGCTCTTCATGACTTTTTCCCCTTCCTGGCTGACTGCGATGGCTGGGACAACTGAGATAACTGGGAGGACTGGAGCGGCTGGGCTGGCGGAGTTGCCTGGGAGGGCCGGGAGATCCTGGAAGCGGAAGCCCCGCGTGCGTCCGGCGCCTTGGCCAGGGCCTGGAGGGTCAGCTCTTCGATCTCGCGCAGCTCTTCGATCGTGAGCTCGAGATCCTGGCGCTGGGCTTCGAGCTCCGCGATGCGCTGACGCGCGCCGGCGAGTAGATGCTCGAGCTGCACCTTGTGGGTCGGATCGGCGTCGTAGAGGTCGAGGTACTTCTGCACCAGCGCGAGCGAGAAACCGAGCCGCTTGCCGCGCAGGATGATCTGCAACCGGGCGCGGTCGCGGTGGGTGTACACCCGCGTCGCACCGGCGCGCTGCGGTTCGAGCAGCCCCTTCGCCTCGTAGAAGCGGATCGCCCGCGGCGTCACCCCGAGCTCGTCCGCCAGCTCGGTGATCGAAAAGAGGCCTCCGGCCTCGTCCCCTCTGCCCATGGTGGTTTCCACGGCCGGGACCCTACCTGCAAGTTGACGTTTACGTCAACTTCTTCCCCATCTGGTCAGATTCCTGCCCATTACGCCCGCCGCCCCGAAAAATAGGGACAGTCCCCACTTCTCGCCATTTTCTCGCCGGGCGTGCCAAAGGGGCCGGCCCGAGCGGCTGCAAACTCCATCTTCAGAGTGCTTTACACGCGAATCCTCGGTTCTCGATCGAAAACGAGAAGGAAGGGCACTGTCCCCATTTCTGGAAAATGGGGACTGTCCCTATTTTTTCCTATTTTTCCTGCGGGCGGCGGCTCAGGGGACGGCCGCGCTCCAGGCGGCGGTCGTGCCGGCCTCGAACCCGTCGGCGAACAGCGGCGGGGTGCCCACGGTACCGTCGAACTGGAGGTTCTGCGCTTCGAGGTCGCGAAGGGACTCGCCATCGGTCCAGGCGAAAGCGGCAAAGCCGTCGCTGCTCAAGGCAGCGGCGAGACGGCTGGTCGAAGTCGCCGAGGTCTTGATCGCGACAGTCGTCGGGTCCCAGGCGTGGGCGCCGACGGAATCGATCCGCGCGACGCGGATCGGCTGATTGTCGAAGTCCTCGGTGGCCGCCCAAGCCACCAGAGAATCTTCCGGCAGGGGCGGCACCGGACCGATAGTGTCGACCATCGCGGCCGGAACCGACAAGGCGACAAGCTGGCCGACCTCGGTCCCGCTGAGCGGCAGGAAGGCGATGCCGGTCGCGTCCCAGAGCCGGTTGCCGGACGCATCGAGCCGCTGACCATAGAGCCCGTGTTCGCTCTGCAGCGAGTTCTTCTCCACCCAGAACACGGTCGTATCGCCGGTGCTGCTGTCGTAAGCCGCCGCCGGGTCGACGCGCAAACGCGAGCTGTCCGTCGAAACTTCGACGCCGTCGTGCGCGAACGCCTCGGTGCCGGCGCCGAGGAGGTGCTGCGCCCGCACCTGGAGCGCCGGCGTGCTGGTGTACCAGGCGAAGACCGCGCCGCCCGCGTGGTCCGTCTCGAAGCCGGGGAAGTTGCCGAACTGCAACGACCCGCCGGCCAGGTCGAAGACCTGCTTGTGGCCGGCGCCCCAAAGCGGCAGCCCGTCCGCGTCGAGCTTCTGCGCCCAGAGGTGCTTGGCCCCCTGGAAAGCGACGTAGCGCACCCAGGAGACGATGACATTGCCGCTGTCGAGCCCGCCGTTCGAACCGGTAGCCTGGAGGTCGGAAAGCACGAAGGTGTCGCCGCTGTGAGCCAGGGCGATCCCGCCCGGCGCCCAGAGGGCCGCCCCGGACGGATCCAGACGCTGCAGGACGGTGTCAGGATCCTGGAACCAGGCGACGACGACCTCGCCGTCATCGGTGCCGGCGATGCGCGGCGAAGCGAGAAAAGCGGTCGAGTTGGAGACCGCGACGCCGGGAGTTCCCCAGAGTGGTACGCCGGCCGGCGAGATCTTCGCCGCGACGATGCGCTCGGCCGGCTGGCTGTCGTCGTTGAAAGCGAGCAGAGCGTTGCCCGCGGCATCGACCGCAAGCCCGTAGTCGGTCGTCGACGACAGATTGCGGTCGGCGACCAGAATGCCGTTGTGCGGCCAGAGCTCGACGCCGAGCGCCGACAGTCGCTGCAGGCGCACGTCATACCCGCCGGCCGCGTTGTCGAACCAGCTGACGTAGAAGCCGCCGTCGTCGCGCGCGACGATCTTCGGCTGCACCTGTTCGCTCGCGCCGTCAGCGAGGACGAGGTTGTTGCCCGGATCGAGCGACCAGATCCCCCACGCCGGACTCCCACAAAAAGAGGCGGCGGCGAGCAGGCTGCAGAGAGCGCACGAGGCCCCGCCGGAACGCTGACTTTCGGGCATGACCTTCCTCCGATTGCGGAGACCCTAGCATCGCGCTCTCGGGCGGGAAAGCGCTCGCGGCGACAGCGGCGGAAGTCCGCCGCGTTGTCGCTCCGCCATAGGCGGTAAGCTGCCCCGATGAACGGGGCGTCGATTCGTACTGTCGCGGCCGTCGCAGCCGGCTTGGCGGGCGTGATCGCGCTGCTGGTCGCCTGGGGGCTGACCGTCGGCCTTCCTGGCCGGCGGCCGGCGAACCTCGGTTCCCGCGGCGGGGCTCTCGCCCCGTGCGCGCGCACCACCAACTGTGTCTCGAGCTTCGCCGTTTCCGGCCCGGCGGCGATCGCGCCGTTCGCTGCCACGGAGGTGGCGCCAGCTCTGCCACCGGGCGTCACGGCCGAGGCCGCGCTCGCCCGCCTGCGCGAGATCCTCGCGGCACGCCCGCGCACCCGAATCGTCACGACGGAGCCGCCCTATCTGCACGCCGAGGAGACCTCGCGCTGGTGGGGTTTCGTCGACGACCTCGAGCTCCTCGCCGACCCCACGAGCGGCGTCGTGCACGTGCGCTCCGCCTCGCGCCTCGGCCGCCGCGACTTCGGCGTCAACCGCGCGCGCGTCGAAGCGCTACGTACCGCGATGCAGCAAGAATAGGGACAGTCCCCATTTTCGGCGCCTGAAAAATTGAAAAATGGGGACTGTCCCCATTTTTCGCTGGGGGCGCTACACCGGGGTGCGATCCGTCCCACCCCTAGGGGTGTTGGTCCGCTCCTTGCCGAGGGCGCATCTTGTCGGGGAAGGGAGGCGTCATGGACGGAGCTCCCCAGACGACCACCACGGCCCGCAAGCGGCCGTTGCCGTATCTCGAAGCGCAGTTCTGCAAGGGGTGTGGACGCTGCATCGGATCCTGCCCCAAGCACTGCATCACCTTTGACGACCAGGTCGATCCGCGAACCGGCCTGATCCCGGTGGTGATCGACCATCACGACTGCAACGGCTGCGCGCTCTGTATCGACGCCTGCCCCGAGCCCTACGGCCTGCGGCCGGAGGTGCAGGAGGCTTCGCCGCTCGTCACGGATCTTCCGCAACCGGCGCCCCCGCCTGTGCCGGCGTCGACGCCGAGCGCCGGAATCGGCGTCGAAGGCCGGCCGGAGCTGCCGGTCGCGGTCGAGATCGAGGACGAGTACCTGCCCCTGGCGCCACGCCAGCCGCTGACCGTCAAGGGCAACCACGCCGCGGCGATCGGCGCCCTGCTCGCCGGCTGCCGGCAGTTCTACGGCTATCCGATCACGCCCTCCACAGAAGGTACCGAGCTGATGGCGCGCCTCCTGCCCGACCTCGGCGGCGCTTTCGTCCAGGCGGTCTCCGAAGTGGCGACGGTAGCTCATCTCTACGGCGCCGGCGGCGCCGGAGTGAAGGCGATGACCTTCACCTCCTCGCCGGGCTTCAGCCTCATGCTCGAAGGCGTCAGCTACATGATCGGCGCCGAATTGCCGTCGGTCATCGTCAACGTCATGCGGGGCGGCCCCGGGCTCGGCAACATCGCGCCCGAACAGTCGGACATCAAGCTCGTCTGCCGCGGACTGGGCCACGGCCACACCCACGCCATCGTGCTCGCCCCGGCCTCGCCGCAGGAGATGCTCGACCTCACGATGCTCTCCTTCGAGCTGGCGCTCAAATATCGCAATCCGGTCATCCTCCTGGCCGACGGCTACCTCGGCCAGATGACCGGCAAGATCGACCTGCCGCCCTACTACGTCAAACCCGGCGTACCCGCCTGGGCAGTCACCGGCGACCGTGCCCACCGGCGCAACCTCATCTCTTCGATCCACCTTTCCGAGGTCGACCTCGAGGCGCACAACCATCATCTGCTGGCGAAGTACGCCGAGATCGAGCGCGACCAGGCACGCGCCGAGCGCTACCGCACCCAGGACGCCGACGTCCTGCTCGTCGCCTGCAACACGCCGGCGAGGATGGCCAAGGGCGCGGTCGAGGTGCTGCGTTCTCGCGGCATCCGTGCCGGGCTCTTCCGCCCGGTGACCCTCTGGCCCTTCCCCATTCGTCCGCTCCTGCCGGTGGTCGAACAGGTCCAGCGAATCGTCGTCGTCGAGGCCTCCGCCGGTCAGCTCGAAGACGAGCTGCGCCTCGCCCTGTCGCACGCCGGCGTCGCGCCGCCGCGGATCGAGTCGGTGCGCCGGCTGGGGGGCGTGCTGCCCTCGACCGAAGAGATCGTTCGGGCGGTGGAGTCCCCCGGCAAGGACGCACGCGAGATGGAGGTGGCGTCATGACCGTCTTCTACGACCTCTTCGAGCGCCACGCGCACGGCGAGGGCCTCAAGGGCCATTCGACGCACTACTGCCCGGGATGCGGCCACGGCCTCATCCAGAAATTCCTCGCCGAGGCGATCGACGAGCTCGGCATCCAGGACCGCACCGTCGCGGTGTCGCCGGTCGGCTGCGCGGTCTTCATGTACTACTACCTCGACGTCGGCAACACCCAGGCGGCGCACGGCCGCGCCCCTGCCGTCGCCGTCGCGCACAAGCTCGCCAATCCGGAGGCGATCGTCATCTCCTACCAGGGAGACGGCGACCTCGCCTCGATCGGCCTCGCCGAGATTCTCTCGGCTGCCGAGCTGTCGCTGCCGATCAGCGTCATCTTCGTCAACAACGCGATCTACGGCATGACGGGCGGACAAATGGCTCCGACCTCGCTCCCCGGCCAGGTCACCGTCACCTCGCCGGGCGGCCGCGGCACATTCGAAGGCAAGCCCCTGCGCATGTCGGAGATGATCGCCGGCATCGACGGCCCGATCTACGTCGAACGCGTCGCCCTCTACGACCCGAAGCAGCGCCAGCGCGCCCGCAAAGCGATCAAGAAGGCGCTCGCACTGCAGGTCGAGAATCGCGGCTTCTCGTTCGTCGAAGTGCTCGCCGAGTGCCCGACCCACCTGCAGAAGACGCCCGAGGAGGCCGAGGCCTGGGTGCGCGACGCGATGACGCCCTACTTCCCGCTCGGTATCAAGAAAGACCTGACGGTCGAGCCGCGCCCCGCGCTACCGGTGCCGGACTACGATCCGCTTCGCCTGCTGGCGGCGATCGGCGCCTCGACCGAAGCGCCGCCGCGCTACGCCGGGGGCTTTCCGCTGCAGCTCGGCACGCGCGACATCGGCGTCAAGTTCGCCGGCGCCGGCGGCGACGGCGCGCAGACCGCCGCCATGCTGCTCACCCACTCGGCGATCCACGAGGGCTTCGACGCAACGCAGATTCCGTCCTACGGGCCGGAATCACGTGGTGGCACCTCGTACGCCGATGTCCGCCTCGCCGCCGAGCACGTGCTGTCGCCGGCGGTGCCGCAACCCCACGTGCTGGTGGCGTTCAACGCTCCGAGCGTCGCCAAATTCGCGCCGCAGATCGTTCCGGGCGGCATCCTGATCTACGACTCGTCGGTGACGCCCGCGCTGCCGCCGCTCGCGACGGGCGTGCGCGCCATCGGCGTGCCGTTCACGACCATCGCCGCCGAGATCGGCAAGTCGAACGTCAAGAGCGTCGTCGCCCTGGGCGCGCTGCAGGGGGCCACCGGAATTCTGCCGGCCGAATCCCTCCTCTACACCATCCGCGAGACCCTCAACAAACGCGCCGAGCTCGTGCCGCTCAACGAAGAGGCCTTCCGCCGCGGCATCGGCGCCGGCGCGATCCTCGCCGAGCCAGTCACCGCTACCGCCCCGGCGCCGGGCTAGCCTCGCCCGGCGCGGCTCAGCGCCGCGCGACCTCGGAGAACCAGTCGAGGACGAGGTCGATGCGCAAGATCGTCGGCTGCTGATCGACTGGCTGGATGCGCAAGAAGCGCTTCCCGTCGGGCACGATGCCGAAGCTGGTGTTGCTGGTGATGGAGCGCAGGAAGAGACCCTCGTGCTCGACGCGTGGCAGCGTCGCCGAGAACGTCGCCCCGGGCGTCACGGTGACGGACATCAGCCGGCTGCCACTCTGGAAGAAGAGCTCCCGCCCGTCGCGCGACCAGAGGGGCTCCACGCCCCCGTCTGCCGAGACCATGCGTCGCTCGCCAGCGCCCGAGAAGGGCGCGACGAAGATCTCCTTGCGCGAGGAAACGCGCGCCTCGTAGGCCACCCAGCGTCCGTCGGGCGAGAGCTGCCCATTCGAGCCGTCCTCGGGAAGCGGAAACAGCCGCTGTGGCGTGCGATCGCCGTCGAGCTCGAGCCACCACATGCCGGAGCCGTCGGGCTCCTCCGGACCGTGTTCGTTGTAGAGCAGGATCCGCCCGTCAGAGGAGATCGAGGTCGGCGTTTGGATGACGCCGGATTTCGTCGTCAAGCGCTCTTCGGCCGCCGAGCCGTCCGCCGGCATCCAGAAGAGGTTCCGCGTCCCTTTCCGAGTGCCCCGAAAAAACAGCCGTGTGCCGTCGGCGGACCATAGCCCCGCCTGGCTGCTCGCGGTCGTCGGGCCGACCGGCGTCAGCGTGCCGCGCGCGAAATCGAAGATCCAGAGCCGGGTGACGCCCTCCCGAATCTGCACCACGGCCCGTGCGCCATCCGGGGAGACGGCGACGTTCTCGTACGCCCGCTGCGGCAGGGGCAGGGCAGCCGCCACGCCACTGCGATCGATCCACACCAGGCGCTGGTCGTTCTGCGTCCCACCACCGAGCAGGTAGGCGAGCGTCCCGTCGTCGGAGACCGAGAAGTTTCCGCAGCCTTCGTTGCCCACGCCGTCGCGCGGCTGCTCCCGCGCGGCGACCGGCACCGCCCGGCCGAGGTCCGCTTGCGACGGCCGCCAGTCGACACTCAACAACTGACCGCGACGAGTGTAGAAGAGCTTCCCGAGGCGCGGGACGTACTGCGGAGCGTTGCCGCCGGTGACCAGGAGGCGATGTGCACCCGAAACCTCCGACTGCAGCGCGATACTGTGCTCGTCGTCCCCTGGCCCTGTCCACACGGAAAACAGCAGGGCGTCGCTGCCGGCGACCCGGTGCGGCCAGCGGTGGCTGATTTCGCCTGCGGTCGCGTCGAGGCGAGTGTACTCGGCCGCCGCGCCACCGCGCTCCGGCACTCTCCAGATGCCGCCGATATTGCTCGGCGCGAAGTAGAGAAAGCCGTCGTCTCCCCAGTCGCCACCGCGGTGCGCCGTCACCTCCGCGAGTGTCTCCACGGCGGCACCGTTCACCGTGACCTTGCGCAGTTTGCCGTCGGCGAAGAAGCCGATCCACTGCCCGTCGGGCGAGAAGAACGGTCCGTCGCCCCCTTCGGTCCCCTCGAGCGGCTTCGCCTCGGGCTCGTCGAGCGCCCGCACGAAGATGCGGTTCTTGCCGTCCTTCAGCCCCACGAAGGCGATCCGGCTGCCGTCGTGCGCGATCGCAATCGGGGTGAGCTGGCTCGATCCCAGCTCGTAACCGGGAGGCAACGCGATGCTGACGTGCGCGGTTCTCGCGCTGCCCGCCGGCGCGGCAGGAGCGAGCCAGCGGGTCAGCCCGAACGTGGCCAGCGCCGCGGCGGCGCTCGCGGCGACCAGCCACGGCCATCTGGCAGGCGCTCTCGGCGGGTCTGCGACGGGCGCGAGACCGGCTTCGTCGGCCCGCCCCGCCATCGCCTCCTCGAGCGCCAGGCGCGCGTCGCCGATGTCGCGCAGCCGGCTCTTGGCACTTCTCTCGAGGCAACGCCGGAGCAGGTGACGCACCGAAGGCGGTAGCGACGCCGGCAGCGTGGCGAAATCGACCTCCGTCTTGAGCACTCCGGCGAGCGTGTCGGAAACCGTTTCGCCGGCGAACAGGGAGCGCCCGGTGAGCATCTCGAAGAGCACCACTCCGAAGGCCCAGATATCCGCCCGCCGGTCGACCGCGAGGCCTCTCGCCTGCTCCGGCGCCATGTAGGCGGCAGTACCGAGAATCACGCCGAGCTCCGTGCCGCGAATCGCCGTGAGCGTCGGCGAGTGCATCAGGGTGGGCGAGCGCGCGAGGTCGGCTGAGCTCGGGGACAGGGAAGCTCCCGACGATTCCATCGCCTTGGCGAGCCCGAAATCCAGGACCTTGACCTTTCCTTCGCGCGGCGCCTTGACGTTCTGCGGCTTGAGGTCACGATGGACAATGCCCTTCTCGTGAGCCTCCTCCAGCGCTTCGGCGATCTGGCGCGCGATCGCGAGGCTCTCCTCGACAGGAAGCGCCCCGTGCTCGAGACGCTCCGCGAGCGTCGGCCCCTCGACCAGCTCCATGACGAGGGCGTGCGAATCGCCGCTCGTCTCCATGCCGTAGATCTGCGCGATGTTCGGATGGTTGAGCTGCGCGAGAAGCTGCGCCTCGCGCTCGAAGCGGGCGAGGCGTTCGACGTCGGCGACGAAGGCCGGCGGCAGGATCTTCACCGCGACATCGCGCCGGAGCTTGGTATCCGTCGCCCGCCAGACCTCTCCCATGCCACCTTCGCCCAGCTTGGCGGTGATTTCGTACATGCCGAGACGGCTACCGATCATGGGCTCCCCACCCGAAGCCGCGGCGCGCGGCAGCAAGAACGTCGTGCGCTATCGAGGCCGCGAGTCTAGCGCGCTCCGACCGCTTCACGACGCCCGACGAACGCTGGCCCCGCGGCCAGATCATCGTCGGCGCCAGGGCCTCGGCTCGGGCTTGCGCGGCGGCCAGTCGTCGGGCGTCCTTTCGGCCTCGGGCGCGAGGTCGAGCTCGCCGTCGACTTCGAGGTCGTCCGGAAGCGCGCGCTCCTCCACCCCCCAACGTGCCAGGCGCTCGACGTCGCGGGCGCGGCGGCGGCGGATGGCGGCGATAGCGAGCAGGGCGATGCCGCCCCAGAGCAGCACCGAGCTCGAGACGATCGGCACCCAGCGGTCGAGCAGGGTCCGGCGATCCCAATAGCTGGTTTCGAAGTCGGCCAGCGTCTCGCCAGTGGCCGCGCGGAAGGCATCGCGGAAACGCTCGCCGCGCGCCACGCCGTCGAGAATGGCCGCCGCGCTGGCGCGGCCGTGGCGTGCGAAGAGCTCGCGGACGATGTCGCCGGCGAGCGCGTAGGCGGCATGAACTTCCGACTCGCCGCCGGAGAAGGCGGCGTCGAGGCGCGCGAGCGGCAGGCTTCCGTCGTCGATCACCGCCAGTGTCAGACGAGCGCTGTCGCCCCAGTCCTGGCTGCGCCCCACCGCCATGGCCAGCCCCTCGTTAAACCAACGTGGCAGGTCGCCCGCGCCCGCGCGACGGTCGACCAGCAGATGCGTCACCTCGTGCCGCAGCACCGCCTCGAGTCCGAAGTCCGGATAGCGGTCGGCGCGCGCCGGCAGCAGCACGATCTGGCCGCGGCCACGACCGGAGATCGCATAGCCCGCGATCCACGGCGCCACCGCCCGCGCCGCAGCGCTGCCCTCCGGCAGCAGCAGGATACTCAACGGCTGCACTTCTGCGAGAAGCGCCGCGGAATCGCCGCCGACCAGCTCCGCTGCCGCGCCGAGCGCCGAAGGCGCCAGCCGCTCGACCTCCCGCCCGACCGCAGCCAGCTCCGCCGGCGCTTGGACCGCGACCCGTGGCGGCGGCCCCGCCGCCGCCCAGCCGCGAATCGGGAGAACGGCAGACGAAGCGAGAAGCGAAAAGACCAGTAAAGGAAGGAAGCCTCCGGCCCGGGGTCGTCGGAGGATCCCGGGCTCGCCCATCCCGTCAAGAGGGAGCTTCGTCGCCATCGTCGGAGGGAGCAACGGGTGCAAGGGACCGCCTATTTCCTCTCGCGGTCCTTTTCTTTCCTTTCCTGGCCCGCAGCGTGGTGTGCGGGCGGGTGAACGGGTGAGTGCGACGACGGGGAGTGTCCCGATTTCCAATTGCGCGAGACAGGGAGTGCGGCGGGAATCGTCGACGGCTCCAGGTCCTCCAGCCGGCGCTGAAACCGCGGCTCGCGTGTGGACGATCCCGCCGCGGAGGAGTAGGCTCCGCCGAGCTCTTGAGGAAAGCAGCGCCGCAGGACCGCTGGGAGGAACAGGATGCGAATCTCCTCGCTCATCCACGTCGCGACGACCGCGGTCCTCGCCGGTCAGACCTCGCCCCCCTGTTTCGGCCAGGCGACACCGCACGGCGTTCAGTTCCAGATCAACACCTTCACGCCCAACTCGCAGCACCTTCAGGCCGTCGCGTCCGATGCTCTCGGGCAGATGGTGGTCGTCTGGCAGAGCTACGGCGAGATCGGCGACCCGGGCAACAGCGTTCAGGGCCAACTCTACGCCGCCGACGGCTCGCCGCAGGGAGGCCAGTTCCAGGCCAATTCTCATACCTTCGGACTTCAAGGGGCCCCTAGCGTCGCGCGCCATTCGAATGGCGAGTTCGTAGTGGTCTGGCACAGTGCGACCTCCACCGGGACCGATACCTCTTCCAACAGTATTCAGGCCCGGCAGTTCGCCGGCGATGGAACTCCCCTGGGCGCGGAGTTCCAGGTCAACTCCTACACCATGAGTCTCCAGACCGTCCCCGATGTCGCCGTCGACGACCAGGGGGAGTTCATCGTCGTCTGGCAGAGCCGGGGCTCGTTCGGCAACGACCAGGACGGCTACAGCATCCAGGGCCGGCGATTCTCCGCCACGGGTGTCCCCCTGGGCCCGGAGTTCCAGGTCAACGGCGACACGACCGGCCACCAGACCCAGGGGCGGGTCGCCGTCGACAGTGCAGGCAACTTCTGGGTCGTCTATCAGACCGCTGCCGCGGTCGGTTCCGATCCCGATGGCAGCATCCAGGCCCGCTTCTATGACAGCAACGGAACGCCCACGTCGGGGCCCAGCTTCACGCTCAACACCTACACCAGCGGCGCGCAGGCAATGCCGGCCATCGCCGCCGACGACGCCGGGGCATTTCTCGCTGTCTGGGAGAGCTTCGATTCGGCCGGAGGCGACACCAGCCTGGCAAGCATCCAAGGCTACTTTCTGAACGCCCTGGGCGAACCTCTCGGCGACGACTTCCAGGTGAATACCCACACCACAGGCTCCCAGGTCCGGGCAGCGGTCGGCGGCTCTGGTGCGGGCACTTTCGTCGTCAGTTGGGAAAGCGACTCCTCGGGCGGAACGGACCCCAGTTCGAGCATTCAAGCGCGCCACTTGAACGGCACCCTGTCGAACGACTTCCAGGTCAACACCATCACTCAAGGCGTGCAGACCTACCCCGCCGTCGCCGCCGATGCGCGCGGCAACTTCGTCGTCGTCTGGCAGAGCGACCAATCGATCGGCCCCGACTTCCTCGGCGCCAGCGTGCAGGGCCAGCGCTACGACGCCCTCTTCCGCGACGGCTTCGAGATCAACAACACTGGCCGGTGGTCGTCGGCCTTTCCCTGACGCGGCGCAAGGAGAGCGATCATGAGAACGCACCGCCCTGATTCGCTGAAGCTGCTCCTCCGGTTCTCCGCAGCGCTCGCCGCCAGTCTGGCTGTCGCGAGCGCGGGGCTCGCGCAGGCCACACCGCACGGCGGTGAGTTCCAGGTCAACACCTTCACCACGGGCAATCAGGCGGTACCCGCCGTCGCGGTCGACTCGCAGGGCCGGACGCTGGTGGTCTGGATGAGTTTCGACGAAGGCGGCGACCCGGGCTGGGGCCTCCGCGGACAGTTGTACGCTGCCGACGGCACCGCGCAGGGCGGCCCTTTCCAGGTGAACAGCCTGACCACCTCGCATCAGGACAGACCGCGCGTCGCAGCCACTCCCGATGGCGATTTCGTCGTGGTCTGGGAGAGCTCCGTCTCGACCGGCGGCGACAGCGCCGGACGCAGCATCCAGGCCCGACGGTTCGCCAACGACGGGGCGCCGCTCGGCCCCGAGTTCCAGGTCAACACCTACACCACCGGCAACCAGAGTCTGCCCGACGTCGGAACCGACGGCGCCGGCGAGTTCGTCGTCGTCTGGGAGAGCGCCGGGTCGAGCGGCGGCGACACCCTGGGCTCCAGCGTCCATGGCCAGCGCTTCTCCGCCGCGGGCCTGCCCCAGGGGGTCGAGTTCCAGGTCAACACGTCGACCGTCGGGGATCAGACGTCGCCGCGCGTCGCCGCCAATCCGGCAGGAGACTTCTGGGTAGTTTTCGAGACCAACGTCGCGGCGGGGGGTGACCCGAACACCAGCGTTCAAGCCCGATTCTTCGATGCCGCGGGCGTCCCTGCCAACCCGGAGTTCACGCTCAACGGTTACACCGATGGCGGTCAAGACAAGCCGGCGATTGCCGCCGATGCGACAGGCACCTTTCTGGCCGTCTGGCAGAGCTTCGACTCGGGGGGAACCGATACCTCGCCGCCGAGCATCCAGGGCTACCTGCTCAACTCGATCGGCGAACCGCTCGGCGACGAGTTCCAGGTCAACACCTTCACCACGGGATCCCAGCGGCGCCCCACGGTCGCGGTCTTCGGAGCGTCCGGCTTCGTCGCCGCATGGGAGCACCTGCCGAATTCCGGACCGGGACAGACGCCGGATATCCGGGCAGCCCAGGTCGGAATCGGCAACGACTTCGTGGTCAACACGTTGACCACCAACGGCCAGGAGTACGCGTCGATTGCCGCCGATCCCGACGGCAACTTCATCGTCGCCTGGAGCAGCAACGGCTCGTTGGGAACCGACAGCGACCTTTACAGCGTGCAGGCGCAGCGCTACGACGCGCTCTTCCGAGACAGCTTCGAAACCAACGACATGGCGCGCTGGTCCGCGGTCGTGCCCTGAAGTCAGAGCAAGCGAAAGGCGGCTCCCGGCGCTAGAATTCACTGCGGGAGGAGTGCCGATGCCGCTCTACGAATACCGCTGTCCCGATTGCCAGGGACGTTTCGAGATCATCCAGCACCTGGGGACCTCCGCCGCTGAAACCGTCTGCCCAACCTGCGGCGCGCAGCATGTCGAGCGCCAGCTCTCGACCTTCGCGGTCGCCAACGGCAGCTCGGGTGCGAGTGCCCCGTCCGCCGCCCCGAGCTTCGCCGGTTGCGGCGGTGGGCAGTGTGGCATGGGAGGCGGCGGCTGCGGCGGCGGCGACTGGAACTGAGGCGCAAGACGGGTCAGGCTGAGGCGGACTCTTCGAGCGCCTCGAGCAGATGCTCGGCGCCGCAGACGGTGACGCCGCGCGCCGGTTCGACGGCGAGCATGGTGAAGACGCCGTCATCGACTACCGCCGCGAAGCGACGGCAGCGCCGGCCCAAGCCGCTCCCGGAAAGGTCGACTTCGAGCCCCAGGGCGCGCGCCAGCTCGCCGTCGGCGTCGGCGAGCAGATCCACCTTGCCGGTCGCCCCGGCGGCTTCGCCCCAGGCGGCCATGACGTACGGGTCGTTGACCGCGAGACAGGCGATGGCTTCGACCCCCGCCGCGCGCAGCTCCTTCGCTTTCGCGATGTAACCCGGAAGGTGGATCTCCGAGCAGGTCGGGGTGAACGCGCCGGGCAGGCCGAAGAGCAGGATCTTGCGGCCGGCGAAATAGTCTCCGGTCGCGATCTTCTCGCCACCCTGCGCCGTCGCCTTCCAGAGAGTCACGAGCGGCATCCGCTCTTCGACCTCGATCATCACCCTCTCCTCACCCGATCGGAATCCGACGAATGTTGCGCGACAGCCAGGTGTCGAAGTTCTGCAGGCCGGAATGGAGCGCGCGGGCGAGTTGCACGTCGCGGTTCGCCAGGAACTCCTGCGAGCAGATCGACTGCACCTGGAACATGTTGGAGAGATCGTCGGCGCCCGGAAAACCGAGGTTGCGATAGACCTCGAAGGGGATGTCGGTGAAGCTCACTGACTCGCCGAGATGCTTGGCCAGCCCCGCTGCCATCTGATCGCCGGTGAGGACCTCGCCGCAGATGCCGAAGCGCTGCCCGGCGACCCCCGGTCCGCGCAGGAAGACGCCGTAGGCGCAAGCGCCGATGTCCGCCGCGGCGATACCGGGGAGCGGCGCGCCGCCGAGCGCAAGGGCGATGCCGAGCCTGCCGTCCTCGCCGCGCCGCGGCCCCATGCCGAAATGGATGAAGTTGTCCCAGTAGAACGAAGTCACGAGGCAGGAGGTCGGCGCCGCCTCGGCGGCGAAGATGGCGTCACACTCACCCTTGGCGTCGAAGTGCGGCACTTTGTACTTGCCCTGAAGCGTCGGGACGCGCGGATCATCGAGTGGAATCCACTCGCGGGTGTCTTCGAGCGTCGACCAGACGACGTGCGCGACACCCGCGGCACGAGTGGCGCGGGCCATCGCCGTCGCCTGGGCGACCTCGCGCTCGGTCGAGAAATGCTCCCAGAAGTTGGTCACGACGAAGACGCCGTGGGCCCCTGCAAAGGCGGCGTCGAGCGTCGATGGCGTGTCGGCGTCGCCGGCCACGACCTCCGCGCCGGCGGCGGCGAGCGCCCTTCCCTTGTCCGAATCCGGCTTGCGGGTGATCGCCCGCACGCCGAACTCGCCGGTCGGATCGGCGAGGATGGCGCGGACGAGCCCTCCGCCCTGCGCTCCCGTGGCTCCGACGACGGCGATGACCTTCTTCTCTGCCATGTTCGATTCCCCCTGCGAGGAATTCTAGCCCGGACTTTCCGACTCCCTGCCGACGGCCGGCAGCTGGCCTACGCCCGCCGGGCGCCGCGGCGGGAATCGATGTCCACTTTGCGCTCTCGTCCACGCCATCCGAGGTATGAAGAGGCCCATGCTCCTCCGTTCCTCGCGGTCGGCTCGCGCCGCCGCGCTGCTCGTCGCCCTCACGGCCCTGGCGCTGCCGGCGAGCGCATCGAACATCCCCGTCAACACCCTCTCCGACACCGATCTCGCCGACGGCGAATGCTCGCTGCGCGAGGCCATCGTGGCGGCGAACGACAACGTGGCGCACAATGACTGCCCGGCCGGAACCGGCTCGAGCGACCGGATCCTGCTCACCGTCCCGGGGACGATCCTGCTCGGCGCGAATCTGCTACCGCTCCTCGAAAGCACGGCGATTCTCGGGCTGGGAGCGGGAAGTTCCATCGTCGACGGTCAGAATGCCCACTATCTCTTCCGGCTGGATGAAAGTGGCTCCGGTGAGACCTTTCGCCTCGAGCGTCTCACCCTGACCCGCGGCGCCGGCACCTCGGCCGGAGCGGCCCTGAACGCAGGGGCCCATACCGTCGTCGTCCGCGACGCCGTGATCTCGGACTCGACCGCCACGCTGCGCGGCGGAGCGATCGAGACCTTCCACACCGACCTGCTCCTCGAGCGGGTCTGGTTGAGCGGCAACACGGCGACCGGCGACACCGGCGGCGGCGCGATCTTCGCCGATGGCGGCACCCTGCGCCTGGTGGCCTCCACCGTCGAAGGCAACACGGCGCCGCACCCGCTGGCGGCCGGTGGCGGCATCTTCATGGTCTCCGGCGACTCGGTCGAGATCCGCGATTCGACTCTCTCCGGCAACTCGACGCTCGGCATGGGCGGCGGCGCCTACTTCAACGCCCCGAGCGAGACGGCGGACATGGAGATCCTCGTAAGCCGGTCGACGATCACCCAGAACCACGCCAACACCGACGCCTCGAACGACTTCGCCCGCGGCGGCGGCCTCGCGATCGGCGGCGGCACCTCGACGAGCAGCAACCTGCAGCTGGTGAACTCGATCGTCGCCGAGAATACCGACGCGAGCCCCACCGGCGCTGCGCCGGATCTGGCGCTGTTCGGTCTCTCGTCGGCCACGTCCCTGGGATTCAATGTCATCGGCGACAACAGCACGGTCCAGACGGAGTTTCCCGACGGCCTGCCGAACATCCACGGCGACGGCGTGGGGACCAGCGCCTCGCCGGTCGATCCGCAGTTGGATCCACTCGCGGCCGCGGGCGGCGGTACTCCCGTGCACCCGCCGACGGCCGCCCTCCTGAGCATCCTCATCGACAAGGGCAGCTGCCCCGGAGCACGCAGCGATCAGCGTGGCTATGGCGTCGCGGCCACGGGCCTGCGAAGCTACGACGTCCCGGCAGTTGCGAACAATCCTGCCGGCGATACCTGTGACGTCGGCGCGGTCGAGTTCGGACCGCTCGTCGCGGTGGCTACGCTCGAACTCCTCCTCGACGGGTTCGAGTCCGGCACGCTCCTCTTCTGGGATGCCGACGTTCCCTGAGGTACGCTCTCCCCAGCCCGCCGCACCGGGCGAAAGGGCCGCGAACCGATCTCCCCGTCGCGCGTAGAAGGGGAACATGACCCCCATTCTTCGCCCGACGCTCCTCACCGCCTGGCTCGGGTTTCTGGCCGCTGGCGTCGCGTTTTCAGCCACCACCCTGCCCGGTCTCGCCGAGTTGGCGCGCGCGGTCGGGTCGCCGTCGGCGCGCGCGGCGATCGGCGGCATCGCGGCTCAGGCCGAAGCGAGCGGCCCGCGTGGCGCCTTTCGCAGTGAGGTGCTCTCGCTCACGGGCGATAGCGCGCGGTTCCGCCTGACGAAGGGCGCCGAGGCGACCGAGATCCTGCTCGCCGCCGGAAAGCCGTTCCAGCGCGCCGCCGCCGGCGGGGGCTTCGAGGCCGCCGACGCGGCCCTAGCGAGCTTCGTTCGCGGGCACGAGGTGCACCGGATGCTGCTCGACCTCGAGCAACGCTTCCGCCCCGACGCGAGGGCAGTCGAGCCCGGGTGCCTGGCGCTCCGCGGCCCTGACGGGCTCGCCGTGACGCTCTGCCGCGCCGGCACGGGCGAGCTTCCGGGGACCATCGCACTCGAGCTGCCGGCGGCGGCGGGCGGCGGCAACGTCACCCTCGAGCTCGGCGACTGGCGCAGTCTGCCTTCGGCACCGGAGGTACAGCTGCCCTTCACGGTCGACTTCCTGCACGGCAGCGAACGGCACACCTACCGCTACACCACGGTCCTGCCGTTCCGGCTCGCGCCCGGCATCGCACTCCCCGAAGCTCCCGACGCCCTCTTCGCCCGGCTCGACGACCTCGCGGCGCTCGCCGCCGCGCACGAGCGCGTGCTCGAGGCGCATCGCCGGAGCGACGTCGCGCTACTGCTCGCGGATGCGTTCGAGCGCAGTCTCTCGTCAGGTCGCGGCGCACTCAAGGAGACCGGCCGCTCCGAGCTCGCCGCCCGCCTCGGGCCCTACTTCGAGAGTACCCGGTTCAGCCGCTACGACGATGTCGTGACGCCGGCGCTCGCCCTCTCCGCCGACGGCACCCTGGGCTGGGTCGCCTGTCAGATCGAAGCCGCCGGCTTGCAGCAGCAGCCTCCGGGGCCGCCGCAGGCGATCGCTTTCGGATTCAGCTGGATCGAGCTCTACGCACGCCACGAAGGCGGTTGGCAGGCGATCGGCAACGCCTCGAGCGCCCGCCCCTGACAGAATACTCCGGTACCCGACTCGACCGCGGAGAGACCGATGCCCGACACGCAGCTCCCGACCATCCAGGCGCTCTATCCCGAGGACTCCGCCCACTGCTACGGCTGCGGCCGGCTGAACGCCGACGGCCTGCACCTCGCGAGCTCGTGGGAGGGGGACGAGGTCGTGGCCCGCTTCACGCCACGCCGCGCGCACACCTCGCTCCCGGGCTTCGTTTACGGCGGGCTCATCGCGTCGCTCGTCGACTGCCACGCCATGGCGACCGCGGCGGCCCACGTCGAGCGTCTCGCCGGCCGTGAGCTCGGTGAGGCCAGCATGCCGCGCTTCGTCACCGCGGCGCTCAAGGTCGACTACCTTCTGCCCACCCCGCTCGGACCGGAGATCGTTCTCCGCGCGCGCGTGACCGAGTCGGGGCGACGCAAGCAGATCGTCACCGTCTCGGTCTCGGCCGAAGGTCGCGAGACAGCGCGTGGTGAAGTCGTCGCCGTCCCGATGCCCGCCTCCATGCTCCCTCCCCCAGCAACTCCCTAGAGGGACACGTTCGCGGGAGACGTCGTCGGAGCACCTCGGCGGGACACCCCGGAGAACGGCGCCGGCTACGGCACCACGGTGCTCCAGGCCGAAGTGTCGGCGCTCTCGAAGTCGTCGACGAACACGATCTCTCCGTAGACGATCTCGAGTCGCGGGCGCGACGCCTCCGTGGCGTTCTCGCGGCTCGCGAAACGCTTGGCCGAGGCCGAAGTCGACTCGTCGCCGACCAGCACCCAGCCGAAGTTCTGCGCCGGCGTGTCGAGCCAGGCCTGAACGTCGGCGACCATCGCCGCGGTCGAACCCCAGGTGTAGCTGGCGTCGCCGGCGACCGACTGGGTCGCGCTCGCAGTCGCCGAGAAATCTCCTCCGGGGCTCGCCCAGGTCGTCGTCGCCCAGAACGTGTGAATCCAGGTGGCATCGCCGAGCGTCGACGCGGCCCCGCCCCCTTCCGCATTCGGCGCGTCCGAAGTCCCCTCCCCCCAGTCGGCGAGGACTCGCTGCAAGGCGACCGGCGTCGCGCCGGAGATCGTCTGTGACATCTCGAGCACGAGCTGAGCGCTCAGAATGACGGCCCCGTCGGGGACCGCCGCCGCGACATCGAACGCCAGCAGCGCGCGCCGCTTCTTCGGCTGATTGGTGAGACCGGCGAACAGATACTCGCCGGCGCCGTTCGAGAGCAACCCGGCAGCATCTTCGTAGAGCGTGTTGTCGCGCAGCGCGGGGATCGCCACGCTCGCCGCCCAGCCGGGATCGGCGACGAGGACAGCGATTCCTGCACCACAAAGCCACCGTCCCAGAATCCGCCCTTGCGACCCATTCGCTCCGCGCATCGCTTTCCCCTTTGCTGGTTGCCCTCGGGATCCCGGCTCCGACCCTGGTCGCTTTGGCGCTCCGAGGGGGCAATCCGACTCTAGCGCGTGGCGGCCGCCCTGGGTCGGCGAAACCTCTCACCCTCGGACTGCGTTGTATCTCTCAGGAGGACTTCCCCATGCACGGATCGCAGCTTCGCCTGGCCGCCCTCGCTCTCTCGCTCACCGCCGCCTCGGCCGCCTGGGCCGGGGAGTTCCGCCTCGAAAAGCGCCTGCCGCTCGCCGCGGGAGGGACCTTCGCCCTGTCTTCGGAGGCCGGAGGGATCGAAATCCGCGGCGGCGGCGGCAGCGAGGCCGTGATCGTCGTCACTTCCGACCGCACCGACTTCGCCGACAAGTACGACCTGAACTTCGCCACGCCGTCGCCCGACCGGGTCGAAGTCACCGTCGAGCGCAAGTCGCGCGGCATGCTCAGCTGGTTCGAAGGCGGCCAGCGCACGCGGATCGTCGTCACCCTGCCGCAGAGCGCCGCGGCGCGGATCTCGAGCTCGGGCGGCGGCATCGACATCGCAGGCCTCGACGGCAAGGTGCTGGCCGAGAGCTCCGGCGGCGGCGTGAAGGCCAGCCGCCTCGGGGGCGCGGCGGAGCTTTCGAGCAGCGGCGGCGCGATCGACGCCAGCGAGATCGGCGGCGACCTCGAGGCCCAGAGCTCGGGCGGCGGGATCGCGGTCCGCGACGCCTCCGGGCGTGTCGTCGCCGGCAGCTCGGGCGGCTCCGTGAGCGTCCGCTTCGCGGCCGGGAACGCCAAGGGGGGCGACCTCTCCTCTTCGGGCGGCGGTGTCGCGGCGACGGTCGATCCGGCGGTCGGTCTCGAGATCGACGCCAGGTCCTCCGGTGGCACCGTCGACTGCGACTTGCCGCTCACCGTGCGCGGCAAGATCGGTCGCGACGACGTCCACGGCACCCTCAACGGCGGCGGCGCCCTGCTCAAGCTGCGTTCGAGCGGCGGCGGCATCGACATCGGTCAGCGCTAGCTCGGAGAGCCCGGTGCACCCTCGATCGAGCCGCCTTCCTGCCGCTGCCGGACTCCCGGCGCTCCTGCTCGCGATCGCAAGCGCCGCAGCGGGCGCCGTCCCCTGCCCCGAGCCGCCGCCGGCGGCTTCTTCGACCACCCTGGTCGAGGCCAACGCGGAGCGCGGCTTCCACTACCCGTACCTCCTCGTCGTCCCCGCGGCGGCGGACGGCGCCGCCGCGCGACCCGGCGCCCTGCTCGTCGAGCCCAACAACACCGGCAGAGTCTCCGACGACTTCATCGTCCACCTGTCGGCCGCGCGCGACCTCGCCGACAAGGCGATCGGCGGCTTCGTCGCGCGCGAGCTCGGGCTGCCGCTGCTCGTCCCGGTCTTTCCGCGCCCGGAAAGCCAGTGGGAGCTTTACACCCATCAGCTCGACCGCGACACGCTGCTCGTCGAAGGCGGAATGCTGCAGCGGCTCGACCTGCAGCTTCTGGCGATGATCGACGACGCCCGCGCGCGCCTCGCAACCGCGGGATGGAGGCTCCCGGAAAAGGTCCTGCTCACCGGCTTCTCGGCCTCCGGCTCATTCGTCAACCGCTTTACCGCACTTCATCCGGAGCGCGTGCAGGCCGTCGCCGCCGGTGGCCTCAACGGCAACTTGATCCTGCCGCTCGCCTCGCTCGGCGGTCGCGAGCTCGCCTATCCGCTCGGCGTCGCCGACGTCGCAACCGTCGCCGGCAGCGTTTTCGACGCCCCTGCCTGGCGCAAGGTCCCGCAGTTTCTCTACATGGGTGCGCTCGACGACAACGACGCCGTGCAGTTCGACGACGGCTACACCGCGGCCGAGAAGGCGATCGTCGATGCCGTCATCGGCGCGCGAATGCAGCCCGACCGCTGGCAGCGCTGCCAGCAGATCTATCGCGAGGCCGGAGCCCACGTCGAATTCCGCACCTACCCTGGCGTCGGACACTTCACCGACCGCTAGGTGAACGAGGAGCTCCGCGACTTCTTCCGCCGAAACCTCCCCGCGCCGCGCTAGCCGGTCAAGGGGTCGCAGCGATCCCGTTGAGCAGCGCCGCGAAGCGCGGATCGCTGCGCAGGCTCGAGAGATCCTCGTCGCCCTCGATCGTCGCCCGTGGCCCGAAACCCGCAGCGATCGCCTGGCCGAGGCGCTCGAGCGCCGCGTCGCGTTGACCGTGGCGTGCCTGTGCGCAGGCCAGGTTGTAGAGCACGACGCGCCGTGCTCCGCCCTCGGCCGGCATCGCGTCGGGCCCGGAGAGGGCCCGCTCCCAGATACGGATCGCTGTCGCCATGTCACCGCGTTGCATCGCGGGTACACCGAGCTGGTTGTAGATGAAGCCCGGGTTCGCCCCGGCCGTGACGGCCTTCGCGAGCTCGGCGTAACCGGCGTCGAGCTCTCCGGTGCGCACCAGCGCCTGACCGAGCTGGAGGCTCAGGCGAAGACCCGACTCCCCCGCTGCCCTCGCCCGTTGCAGCACGGGGACTGCGGCTTCGTCCTGCCCGCTGCGTGCCAGGACTCCGCCGAGCGTCACGAGCACCGTCCGGTCGTCCGGCCGACGGGCGAGCATCGACCGCAGCGCCGTCTCGGAAGCGGCGAAGTCCTGCCCGTAGGTTCCCAGAAGTGCCTGCCGCGCGAGGTCCGGCGCCGGTCCAGCCGCCGGCGGACTCACCAGGCGGTCGACCAGCCAGGCGATCGTCTCCTTCACCAACCGCTGCGATTCGACGCCTTCGTCGAGCGCGTCGAAGGCGTGCGGCAGCGTCGGCGCCTCGACCATCGTCCATGGCGCGGCCTGAAGGGTTGCCTGCGCGAAGATCTCGCGGATTCCCACCTTCAACTGCGGGCTGTCGCGTCCAGCCAGAACGTAGAAGACCGGCAGGTCGCTGCGCAACTCCGGCACCGGCGCGTGCCCGTAGTAGAGCACCGCCGCCGCGACCTCGGGCCGCGGCGTGCCGTGGAGCCAGGGCAGCGCCAGGCTCACGTTCGCGGAGCAAGCCCAGACGGCCAGGCGCGCCGGGTCGAGTCCGAGGTCGGCAGCGTGCGTCCGGAGGTGGGCGTAGAGAGCGTTCAGGCTCTTCGTCGCGTCCGCCCCGTCGCTCTGGTAGACGATGCCCGCGATGCCGTGCGCCGCCGCGAGGCGGGCCCAGTCGCTATAGATCTCCCACTCCTGGAACGGGGATCCGGTGGAGTTGACGAAGAGGATCGCCGGCAGCGGGCGGCGCGCCGCTCTCCCCACGGCGTCCGCTTGCGAGCCGGGCGGACGGTAGATCTCGAATCGCCGGTCGCCGTCCCCGAACGGCTGACCGGGATCGACCGTCACCGCCGCCATGGCCGGAACGCGCCAAACGACACCGTACTTCGTGACGTCGAGCGAGCCGACCGCATCCGCCGCCAGCGATCCCGCGCGGGCGAGCGCGAAGGCTCCGACGGTGACGAGCATCAGGGCACGAGGGCGATGCCGCGGGGTCTTGCAGAAGGCGTGGAGGTTCATGCCTGCGAATACGCGCGTGGCAGCCCGGGGTTGCGTCGAAGGCCGCTCAGCGAGGAGAGGTCGGCTTCGCCAGCGCCGGCACTCCCGCCTCGTCGAGGAGTTTGCGGAACGCGATCGAGCCGCGCAGCGAAACGAAAGCCGGATCGACCCGAGCGAGCGTCGCGGCGGCCTCGCGCCGGTCGAGGGCGCGGGCCAGCGCGGCGATCGCTTGTGCGCTCTCGCCGAACTGGGCGTAGATCCGCGCCGCCTGGGTCGCCGCACCGGCGGTGCCGCCGGTCGCCGGCTTGAGTCCCGCAGCCGCCGCGGCGCGCTCCTCGAGCAGGCGGGCGGCCTCGCTTGCGTCCGGCGGCGCCCAACTCGCCGAAGTGAGGCGGCGGATGCGCTCGTCCTCCATGTTCGCCCCCGAGTCGAGCGCGTCGAGAAGCTCGAGCTCGACCGCCGCTGCGGCAAGCCGGCGCTCGGCAAGGTGAAGCGCCGCGAGGGCGGCATGCGCGCGCCGGAAGAGCGGTTCGCGCCGCACGACGGCAGACAGCAGCTGGCGGGCCGCCAGAGGGTCGCCGGCGAAGTAGCGGATCCAGGCTTCGTCAGTGGCGATTTCGGCATCGAACTGCCCCGACTGGCGCGCCGGCTCGAGCTCGCGCAGCGCATCGTCGAAGCGGCCTTCGACCACGCAGGTCCAGACCAGCGCCCGGCGCGCGCCGAGATCGAGGGCGTCGAGGCCCAGCGCTCGCTCCGCCGAAGCGCGCGCCGCCAGCGGATCGCGGGCGAGGAAGAGCTGCGTGAAAGCGAGCGCCGCGAGCGGCTCGGCGAGCCGTGCCCCGTCGCCCAACGCGATGTTCGCGGCGAGCGCCGCCTGGGCTTCGCGCCGGGCGCGTTCGAGCTCGCCTTCGCGCACCAGCACACTGGCGAGCGCGCTGTGCGCCGCGGCCTGATGGCGCGCGCTGCTGTCGAGCTGCAACGCGGCCTCGAAGTGGCTGATGGCGGCACGCCGCGAGGCGAGGTCGGGAAGCGGCGCGGCGGCGAGGCCCTTGGCGAGCTCGGCCGCGGCCGCGGCGCGCATCGCGGCCGGGTTGGGCACTGCCAGCGCGCTGCCGTCGCCCGCTCCGCCAGCCCGGTCCGGCGGGCCCATCCACCAGAGCATGGCGAGCACGCCCGCTCCAGCGACGAGCAACCCGGCCGCGATCTGTGCCGGCAAGACCCGTGATCGTCGCGCGCCGCGTCCGCCGGCGAGCTCGTAGCCGCGTTCGCTCGAGCCGGGCGCGGGGCGCGTTCCGCTCGCGGCTCCGCTCGCCGAAGGTGGAGCGCTCGCCGGCTCGAGAGCTTCCAACGGCCGGACCGGAATCAGCAGGCGGTAGCCCCGCCGCTTGAGCGTCTGGATCGTGGCGACGCCATCCGCGCCCTCGTCGAGCGCCGCGGTGAGCGCGCGCACCAGGCGGTCGAGCTCGCCGGTCGGAGCGACGGCGTTCGGCCACAGGCCGCGCGCCAACCACTCTTCCTCGAGCCACTCGCCTGGGCGCGCAAGGAAAATCACCAGCAGGTGCATCTCGCGCGCCGTCAGCGGCACCTCCCGCCCGGCGAGCAGGAGCCTGACCTGCGCGGCGTCGTACAGGAACCGTCCGAAGGCGAAGCCCGATCGCACCTGATCGCTCACAACGCGCCAGATCCTAACTCCCTCGGCGATGTTCCGCTGCGAGCTGCGCACGAACTGAGCGCCTGAAGCACCGTCGCGATCACGGCCAGCCGCGGCGCGCGCTCGACGGCTCCTCACTTGCGGCGTGGAGTACGCAGATCGGGAGCCTACAGGGCCGAGCGCGGCGAGCGGCGCGTCCCGCCAACGGGCATCGCGGTTGCAAAATGCAGGGCTCATGACCACGAAACCGACGTCCGCACCCGGCCTTCGCACGCTTCTCCCGAGCCCTTGGGCGCCGCTCGCCCTGGGCGCGTTGCTCCTCGCTCTCTCGCCGGCACACTCGGCCAGCGAGCCGCCGCCTGGCGCACCGCCGCTCACCGACCAACCGCGCGCCGTCGCCCTGCCGCCCGCTGGCACTTCGGTTCCCTTGCGACGATTCCACGGCAAGCCGGTGGTCGACGTGCGCATCGACGGTCGCGGACCGTTCGCCCTCTTCCTCGACACCGGCGGCGGTGCCACCGTGCTCGACAGCGACTTCGTGGCCGAGCTCGGGCTGCCGGCGATCGGCACGACGAAGATCGGCGATCCGACGGACCCCGAGGGGATTGCCGCCGTGCAGCACCGCATCGAGCGGCTCGAGATTGCGGACGCTCGATTCGACGGCTTCTTCGCCGTCGCCTTCGAGCGCGCCGGACTCTACCGGACAGAGCCGGACGGCGAGCCTGCGCCGCGTGGCGTCCTCGGCATGCCTTTGTTCCGCGACGTGCTGCTCACGCTCGACTATCCGGCCGGCGAGCTCCGCCTCTCTCCCGGCCGTCTCCCGCCGGCCGACGGCCGCGCGGTCGTCGACGCGCGAGAGGCGGAAGCCGGCCTTCTCGGCGTCACGGTAAAGGTCGCGGGGCAGGAGTACGTCATGACACTCGACTCGGGCGCGCAGGGCTCGATCACCTTCCCCGACGAGTTGCGAATGACGCTGCCGCTCGTCGCCCCGGCGATCGAGATCGGGCGCGGCCGCACCGTCGCCGGCGAGGCGATCGTCTACGGTGCGGCGATCGACGGCGCCTTCGAGCTCGGCGCGATCCGACTCGAGCGGCCTGACGTCCACTTCTTCGGCCGCCTGACCCACGGCAACCTCGGTTCGGGCTTCCTGGCGCGCTACGCCGTCTCGATCGATCAGCGTTCACGGCGGCTGCGCTTCGAGCCCGCCGCCACACCGCCGGCGGCGGCAGGCGATGCGACGCGCGCCGCGGGCCTCCCACTCGCGCGCTACGTCGGCACCTACGGCGAGCGCCGGATCACGGTCGAAGACGGCCGGCTCGTCCTGCAGCGACTCGTCGGGCCGCAAGGCGAAGGGCCGAAGCTCGCACTCGCCGAGGTCGCGCCGCATCACTTCGCCCTCGCCGGCCAGAGCGAACCGAGAGTGAAGTTCGTCGTTTCGCCGCAAGGCGAAGTCCTCGCCCTCGAGGTCCAGGCGCGCGAAGGAGCCTGGGAGACCGCCCCCCGACACCCCTGACCCGAAAAATGGGCGAAAAATGGGGACAGTCCCCATTTTTCGACGAGCGCGCTGTGGCTGGTGGCCGGCGCATCCGTAAGGCCCTGAAGAGGCGGGACTTGCGGCTGCGCTGAGGAAACCGGCGAAGGAAAAGGGAGAAAAATGGGGACTGTCCCCATTTTCTGCTGGCGGGGGCGGGCACCTCCTGCCCAGCCGGCGGCGCAACCGACTTCGGGTAGACTCGAAACGGTCACCCAACGGAAGGAGCTCGAAATGACGACCGTTCGTTCCGCTCACCAGGCTGCGCTTCGCGCCACCTGCCTCGCTCTCGCGATGCTCGCGACTCTGCCGCTCATGTCGCTCGACCGAGCTGCGAACGCGCAGAGTCAGGAGTCGCTCAGGCTGGTTCCAGTCTCGCCCGGAACGCAAAGCGTCGTGCTCGGCGATGGCGTGACCCTCGAAGTGCGGGTGCTCAATTCCCGCGGCACCCCGGTGCCGAACGTCTCCCTGACCTGGGAGGTGATCTCGGCTCCAGGATCGCCGCGGGGCACGAGCGGGGCGCCTTCCCCATCCGACGCCGCCGGCATCGCGCGCGCCCGATTCGGTTTCGGTGTGGCCGGAGTCGTGAACATCCGGGCTTCGCTTCAAGGAGCTTCGCCGATCGTCTTTGCGGTCACCGTCGGGAGCCTCGGTGAGCTCACCTCGGGCAACAACACCCAGACCTCGGCGGGTGGCTCGTTCGACGACATCTGTTTCGACGTCTTCAACAATCCGGACGGTACGCCGCGGCGGATCCCGCGGGCGACGCCGCTCTGCGTCTTCATGACCGGCGTCCTCACCAATCGCGACCAGCGCGCCGCGGCTCTGGTCGAGATGTCGCCCACCGGGCTCGGCAGCGCCTCGAAGACGGCCGCCTCCAGCGCCGCGCAGCAGCAGGCGATCGTCTCTTCCCGTCTGGGAGCCCTGCGCGGCGGAGCGCTCGCCGCCGGCTCCCAGATCTCCTGGTCGGCCGGCAGCACGGTCATCGACAGCGCGACTTTCGCAGCGGCCCGCAGCGAGAGCGCACGCCGGGAGCGCCTCGCCCGTTCCGTCGACTACGCCCTGGCGGAGCGCCGCAACCGCGACGCCAGCAGCTCCGGCTACACTCTGGCCTCCTACAACGGCGGAGCCGCGAACCGAGGGAGCCAGACCGGCTACACGCTCGCGGGGTGGAGTGGCAACGACGGACAAGAAGCAACGTACAGCAGTTCCGCCTCCAGCGCGGCGAGCTCGGTCGAACCGGAACGCGGCCAGCGTTGGGGCCTGTTCTTCACGGGCCGCATGCAGCAGGGTGAGCAGTCGGGCGACGTCGGGGACGAGACGGCGTTCGATTTCGACACCACCTCGGGCACGCTCGGCCTCGACTTCGCCGTCGGAGCGAACAGCTTCTACGGCATCGCCGGCGGCTACGCCACCAACCAGACCGATCTTTCCGGAAACGGCGGCGAGCTCGAATTCGACGGCCAGAACCTCATGGTCTACGGCGCCTGGCAGCTGACCGAGCGTTCCTATCTCCAGGCGACCTTCGGCTACGGTGCGACCGACTACGACCAGCGCCGCCGGATCGAGTTGCCGGTGGTGGGCAACCTGGACGCGCGAGCGCAGTTCGACGGCGACCAGCAGTCGGCGTCGCTCGAGGGCGGCTGGGACTGGGGTGGCCAGCGGATCGTCGCCTCGAGCTTCGTGCGCGGCAGCTGGGCGCGCGCCAAGGTCGACGCCTTCGCGGAGAGCGGCGCGATCGCCAACGTCGCGATCGGCGGCGTGCCGGTGGCGACGGATTTCGGCGTCGCCGTGGAGGAACAGAAGCTGGAGTCGCTGCTCGGCGAGTTCGGCTTCGATCTCTCGGGCAACATTTCGATGGCCCGCGGCGTGCTCGTACCGCAGTTCACGGTCACCTACCGCCACGAGTTCGACAACGACGCCCGCACCGTCCGCGCTACCTTCCTCGGCGACCAGGCCGCCGGCTCGAGCTTCGTGGTGTTTCTCGATCCCCCGGACCGCGACTGGATCGACGCCGGCCTGAGCCTCTCGGCGCAGTATCTGTGGGGAAGCCTGTTCCTCGCCTACGACCGTGAGTTCGCGCGGCAGGACTACGAGCTCGCGACCTGGCAGGCCGGACTGCGCATCGGCTTCTAGTCGCACGAGTGTCTGACGTCGACAAGCTCGATCCGAAGTACGAGATCGTCCGCAAGCTGCGCGAAGGCGGCATGGGGACGATCTACCTCGTCCGCCATCGCCTGCTCGAGGAGTTGCGGGTCATCAAGGTCCTGCGCGCGCAGATGTCGAGCGACGCCGATCTCGAAGAGCGTTTCGCGCGCGAGGCGAAGACGGCGATTCAGCTGCGCCATCCGAACATCGCCCAGCTCTACGACTTCTCGATCGACCCGACGGGTGTCGCCTACATCGTCATGGAGTACATCGAGGGGGTAAACCTCGACGAATATCGCCGGGCGCGGCCCTCCATCGACCTGCCCGAGACCCTGGCGATCGCCATCCAGGCGTTGCGTGCGCTCGCCTTTCTGCACCGCAAGGGCTACGTCCACCGCGATATCTCGCCCGACAACCTGATGCTCACCCGGGACGCCGACGGCCATTCCCTGGTCAAGCTCATCGACCTCGGCATCGTCAAGATCCTCCGCGAGGACAGCCAGGCGACCGCGACGCTGCACTATCTCGGCAAACCGCGCTATTCGTCGCCAGAGCAGTTGTCGTCGACGGCAGTGGACGCGCGCAGCGATCTCTACTCCTTCGGCATCATGCTCTACGAGCTGGTGAGCGGGCGGCATCCGATCACCGGCACCGACCTGCCGGCGATCGTGACCGGCCATCTGTACCTTCCGCCGCTCGACTTCGAGACCTCGGATCCTGAAGGACAGATTCCTGCCTCGCTCCGCGCCCTCATCCTCGAGTCGCTGTCCAAGCAGCCGGAGGGACGACCGCAGAGCGCGGAGATCTTCGGCCGCCGGCTGAGCGAGATTCAGCGCGAGCTCACCCGGCGACCGGCGCCGTCGAACTCGACGCCCAACGCCGAGGTCGATCGCCTCCTGGGCGAGGCCGAGCAGGAGCTCGCGGCGAAGCGCCTCGCTGCGGCGCAGGCGAAACTCCACGAGCTCCTGCGCCTCGTACCCGAAGACTCGCGGGCAAAGGCGCTGCGCGAACGCATCGAAGCCGCCCTCGCTCTCGCCGCATTGCAGACCGACGACACGCTGCCATTTCGCACTCCAGGCGCTCCGGACGCCGCTGCCGCCGACGATTCCGAAGGCCGCACGGTGGTCCAGGCACCGCGGGCGGTCGTGACGCCGCCGCCGCAGGCGGTGGTGTCCGGGCGATCGCGGAGCTCGTTCCCGGTCTGGTCGATCGGGCTCGCCGTCGTGGCGATCGGCGCCCTGGTGGCGATCGGACTCGTCTGGATCCGCGGCCGTGGGGAGCGGACACCGAAGGAGTACACCCAGGGAGTCGCGGCGCTCGAGCGCCACGAGCCAGACAAGGCAATTGCGCTCCTCCGCACCGCCGCCGGCCGCGATCCGATCGAGCGCGACGGCTATCTGCCGTTCTTCCATCTCGGAGCGGCCCTGGCGGCGACGGGCGACTGCGATGCAGCCGAGGTCGCCTTCGCCACTTCGTCCGGCCAGACCGCCGTCGGCCGAAACCCCGACGCCTCGGCGCAGCTCCTCGCGGCGCGCCAGGTCTGCGCCGCCAAGGGCCTCGAACCCGAACTGGTCGAGTTCGAGGCCCAGGTCAGCGCTCTCGAAACCCAGGTGAAAGCGCTCGAAGGAGACCGTTCCAATCGCGATCTCGAGGAGCTCTGGCGGGACCCGGCGCTCGGGCGCGAGCTCGATCGCGTCGCCTCGCTGCTCCGGGAGGCGCGTGTGCTGGTGGGTTCGGCGCGCCAGAAAGGCGCCCGGGAGCCGCTGTTCACAGCCCAGGACCGCTTCGCCGATGCCCAGCTCGCGCTGGGCGCCCTGCTCAAGAGAATCGCCGCGCGGTAGGTCTTCCGCTCAGCTCTTCGGCTGGAAGATGAAATCGCCGCCTTCGTGTCCGGCGAAACCGATCTGCGCGTAGTCGGGCCGCTGCGCGACACCGAGCTCCGCCGACCGAAAGGCGACCCGGGCCGCGACCGCCTGATACAGCCGATCGGCGGAGAGCGGCTCCCGCGCCAGGGAGAGCACGGTGAGCAGCGCACGGGCGAAGATCGAGTGCCGCCCCGCCCCCTCGTCCAGAACCGGCGCGAGGCCCCCCGACGAGAGGACGCTGCGGACCCGGCCTCCCCCACTGCCCTTGGTCCGCTCCAGGCCCAGCCCTCCGAGGGCGCCGGCGTAGCAGCTGTCGGCGACCACCAGCACCCGGCCGGCGCGCATGACGCCGAAGATCTTCGCCAGCGCCTCGTTCGGAATCCACGTCGAAGGATCGTCAGGATCGGCATCGACGGGCAGCCAGTAGCCACGACCGGTCGCCGGGTCGATCCGGCCGTGGCCGGCGAAGTAGACCAGCAGATCGTCGTTCGGTCCCAGCCGGCTGGCAAGCTCGGTCAGACGCTGCATGGCGGAGAGAAACGTCGCGTCGGGCAGCCAGTCCACTTCGAAGCCGAAGCGGTCGCGGAGCATCGCCGCGAGATCCTCTCCGTCCGCGATCGCGGTCTGCAGGGGAGCGAACTTCCGATACGCCCCGCCGGCGAGCACCAGGGCGTGGAAACGACGACCGGTCTCGCGCGGCGCGGCAGTGAGAGGTGCCGCGACCGGAGGGCCAGTGCCCGCCGCCACGAAGACGATCTCCGTCTCCGTCCTTCTCGCCGCGCGGTCGATGGCGACGAAGGGGACCGGTCGGGTGGTCTCCACCGAGAGCCGCAGCCGGAACATTCCGTCCGCCCCGATCTCGTGGCGTTCTCCCGCGGCGGTGAACTCGACAAGGCCGAGCTCCGCGGTGACCTTGCCGACGATCTCGACCTCGCGGGCGCCCGCCGGGACGGAGACCAGTGCCGGACCGCGCGTCGCGAGGACGTCGGGACGGAGGAACTCGATCGCTGGCGCGCGCTTGGCGATCACCGCCTCGCGCCCGCGCGCCGCGAGGTCCTTCGCCGCGGCGGCGGACGATTCGAGCTCCAAGGCCAGGCGGCGGTAGCGATCCTGCGCCGCTTCGAGGTCGGCAACCCGCTTGCGACTCGCTTCGACGGTGGCCTGTCGCTCAGCAACCGCAGGCGGAACGGTCGCAGGGGGAAGAGCCTTGGCGGTGGCCGCCGGGGCCTTGGCCGCAGCCTGTGCCGCGGCCGCCGCCGTGTCGGCCGCGAGCGCGGTCTTCGCCTGCGAGAGATCGCGCTCGGCGATCCTCAGAGACTCCCGGGCGCGGGCGAGCTCGGCGGCATTGTGCTCGAGCGCCGCCTTGGCGCTCGCTGCCTCCGCCGCGAGACGGGCGACTTCGGAACGCAGCGCCGCCACCTCCTTCTCGAGGTCGAGGTCCGCAGCCCCGGCGAGCCCAGCCGCCTTGCGATACCAGACGATCGCCTGGACCGGATCGGCCGCGACGCCGCTGCCCGATTCGTAGCAGTGCGCCAGGTTGCGCTGCGCCCGGCGGCTTCCCCGGTCCGCGGCCTTGCGGTACCAGATCGCCGCCTGAACGAAGTCGGGCTCGCCGCGCACACCCTGTTCGTAGATCTCGCCGACGTTGTTGGCGGCCTCGGCGTCACCGCCCTCTGCCTGGGCCAGCCAGGCCTGCAACGCGAAGTCGTTCCGGGCCGGATCGAGGGTGTACTCACCGCCGCGCAGGCCGCACTCGTGGGCGTTCGTGCGAACGACCTGACGGGGCGCGGCGAACTTGGCCTGGCGCCCGAGGTTGCGCACCCGGGACGGCAGCAGACAGTCCACGATGAAGAGGTCTTCGGGGTGCCGTACCTCGGGCGGAGATTTCTCCGCGCCGAGCCGGCCGGCTCCGAATTCGGGCGCAACGAGCGCCACGGACAGGCAACTGAACAGCGTGAGAGTCGGGATGCGCATCGGGGCCTCCGGATTCTCGGCCAGGCGGCGGCACGGGACGAAACTCCCCAGGCGGGGCCTCGCCGGGAAAAGGCCGCGCCTCGCCCGGCCGGTAAGCTATCGCGATTCGGTCGAGGGAGAAAGCGGCGGGAGGCCCGCCGCCTACCGCTATGATCCGGCGGAACGATGCCGATTCTCGTCCACCAGTCCGCGCCGCGCCAGGGCCAACGTTTCAACTTCTCGCGCTCGGTGATCCTCGGCCGTGGTCAGCAGTGCGACGTCGTCCTGCCCGAAGCCTCGGTCTCAAGGCGACACGCGCAGATCTCGGTGGCCGACGAGCGCTGTTTCCTGATCGATCTCGGCAGCGGCAACGGGACCTTTCTGAATGGCGAGCCTGTCGTCGAGCCGACCGCGCTGCTGAACGGCGACGAGGTGCGCGTCGGTTCGGCGGTGCTGGTGTTCCACGACTCCGACTCGTCCCGGCTCGACGGCACACGATCCCACGTCATCAAGATGCGCGACGGGCCGCGCCTCTCGGGACCGATTCCGGTGGTCATCCCGCTTGCGGAGCTGCACCGGTCCGGACCGCAAGTGGACGAGCTCGAACGCCTGCGCCGCAAACTCGACTTCTTCCGCCAGGCCGGCGTCGTGCTGACCCAGACGCTCAACGAACGCGAGCTCTTCGACGCCCTGCTCGAGAAGGCCATGGCCGTGCTGCCGCAGGCCGGGCGCGCCTTCATCCTGCGGCGCGAGCCGGAGAGCGGCGAGCTCACCTCGATCGGAGCGCGGACCCGCAGCGGCTCGGTCGAGGAGATTCCCGCCAGCCGCACGCTCATCGACGCGGTCGTGCGCCGCCGGGAACCGCTGGTTTCGGTCGACGTCGGCGCCGAGGCGGGATTCGAGGTCGCCAAGTCGGTGCGCCACCTCAACCTGCGCGCGGTGGCCTGCCTGCCGCTGCTCGTGGAGGAGCGGCTGGTCGGCGTGCTGCAGGTCGACAACACCGAGGAGCGCAGCGGCTTCACCGCCGACGATCTCGATCTCCTGTCGGGCATCGCCGGGCCGATCGCGCTCGCGATCGAGCACGCACGTCTGCACCAGAAGCTGGTCGAGCGCGACATCCTCGAGCACGACCTCGCCCTGGCGCGGCGGCTGCAGCGCAGTTTTCTGCCGTCGGCCCCGCCGGAAGTCCCGGGATACGGCCTCGCCGTCGAGTACTCGCCCGCAGCCGAAGTGGGCGGCGACCTCTACGACTTCTTCCCGCTGGCAAGCGGCCGGATCGGCCTGGCGATCGGCGACGTCTCGGGCAAGGGGGTCTCGGGCGCGCTGATGATGGCCCGTCTGACCAGTGTCCTCCGCGCGGCGGCGGCGCGCAACGAGCATCCCGCCGCGGTGCTCGAGGAGCTCAACGATCTGGTCTTCGCCGAAAACGACGAAGGCATGTTCGTCACCGCGAGCTTTGCCGTTCTCGACCCGGCGAGCGGCAGCCTCGAGATCGCCAACGCCGGGCACCTGCTGCCGATCGTGCGTCATCGCGACGGCCGGGTGGGCGAGCTCAAGCTCCAGTCCGGCAACGCGCTCGGCGTGCGGCGGCCGCTGCTCGCACCCGCGGCTTCATGGAGGATGTCCGTGGGAGATCTCCTGCTGTTCGCCACCGACGGACTCACCGAGGCGGCCAACGAGGGGCTGCAGCGGTTCGGCAACGCGCGGATCATCGAGAACGTGCGCCGCCTGCCGAGCGAAGATCCGAACCAGGCGATCCAATCCCTGCTGGTCGCGGCGCGCGCCTTCGTCGGCGATCACGGCTTCGACGACGACCTGACGCTTCTCTGTCTGGCGCGCGCCTGAGGCGCGCGCAGGCGCTCCCCGGGAGGACTTGCCCTCACTTCGAAGTCGAACTTCCCCGATTCAGGATCTCGGCCGCGAGCGCCACGCGGGCCGGATCGGCCACGGATCGCGCGCCGAGCTGAGGCGGGCCGGCGGGCTCGCTGCGCCGGTGCAGCAGGCGATCCGCCATGCGTCCGATCCCGCCCAGCCGGGAACGGCCAGCGAGCGCGGCGACCGCGCGGGCGCGATCGGGGTGGATCGGGAAGAGGCTGGAGAACCCGGCGATGTCGAAGACTTCGCGGACACTCGCGTTGAGGCCGCAGAGCGCGATCGCGCCGCCGTCCGAGGCCAGTCGTTTGCCGACCATGATCACGACCCGCAGCCCGGCACTGGCGACGAAGTCGAGCGCGGAGAGATCGAACAGCAGCGCGCTGCAGTTCGCGCTCAAGGCCTTCGTGGTCTCGCGTTCGAGCGCCGGTGCGGTGCGCGAATCGAGTTGGCCGGTGAGCGCGAGCACGACGAGCCCGCCCTCCTCGATCGTCTGAACGGCGAACGCCATCTCAGGCCGACCCACCGAGCCGAAAGACGAAGTCGAGTCTGCCGAAGCGCAGGCGATCCTGATCGGCGAGCGGATGCTCGACGCCGGCTGCGAGCCGCACGCTCCCCACCCAGGTGCCGTTCGAGGTGCCGATCTCCTCGCGCAGGAAGTACTGGCCGTCGCGGCCGATGATCCGGGCGTGCCGGCGCGACAGCGTGCGCTCGGTGTCGAGGCCGCCGAGGTCGATCTCCGGTACCGCGCCCGTTACCGGGTCGGGCCTGCCGATCACCTGCTCGCCGTCGGCCACGATCGCGATCGCCCGGCCCGAGGCGTGCTCCAGGCGCGCTCCCGCCGCTGCCGGAGTCGCCGCCGGCGCGACTTTCGGCGCCGGCTCCGGCGTCGCGGGTGCGGCCTTCTGTTGCAGCAGCGCCATGCCCACTCTCGCAGCGCGCTCCTCCTGTTCCTCGTAGCCGCGCAGCCGGGCCGACAGCTTGCGCATCATCCGGACGCCGACCTCGGGGTGCTCGCGCAACAGGGCATCGAACGTCGAAGCGTCGATCGGAAGCAGGCGGCAGGCGACCTTGGCCCGCGCCGTCGCGCTGCGTGGGCGAGTCTCGAGCACCGACATCTCGCCGAAGAAGTCACCGGGACCGAGCGTCGTGAGGACGCGCTCGTGCTCGCCCAGGTTGCGCACGATCTCGACCTCGCCCTCGTCGATGATGAACATCTCGGAACCGGGAGCGCCCTCCTGGACGATGATCGCTCCGGCGGCGTAGTCGCTCAAATGCGCATTGCGACCGGCGCCGGGGCCGCCGGGCTTGCTCGGAGATTTGACCATATCGAGAGGGGATTGTAGATTCGCCCGGCGTTTGACGCCAGCCAGGCTCCGAAAGCCGGAACCGACCTCTCGCAGGTCGGCCCGGTCCTTTTGTGCGATCGATCGCTGCTGCCATGAGCCGCCCCTCCAAGCCCGACCCGCCCCCTCGCAACGAGCGCTTCTTTCTGCCGGCTGCGCTCGAGATCCGCGCGAGCTCGGTGCGCAAGCTGGGCGCGGACCGCGCCGTCGAGATCGTCGGCCGCTCGCCGAAGCTCGAAGGGACGCTGAAGCGCATCGCCAAGGTGGCGAGCTACGACGATCCGGTCCTGATCTACGGCGAGAGTGGCGTCGGCAAGGAGTCGCTGGCGCAGTCGATTCACCTGCTCGGCAATCGCTCGGAACGCCCCTTCGTGTCGGTGAACTGTCCGCAGTTCCAGGAGGGCAACCTCACCGTTTCGGAGCTCTTCGGGCATCGCAAAGGGAGTTTCACCGGCGCGGTCAGCGACCACCGTGGCTGCTTCGAGACCGCCGACGGCGGCGTGGTGTTTCTAGACGAGATCGGCGATCTGGCGATGAACGCCCAGGTGATGCTCCTGCGTGCCATCGGCACCGGCGAGTTCCGCCCCCTGGGGTCGGAGGTCGCGCGCAAGGCGAGTGTCCGCATCGTCTCGGCCACCAACCGCTCCCTCAACGAGATGGTGATGTCCGAACGCTTCCGCAACGACCTGCTCTTCCGGCTGCGCTACTTCATGATCGAGCCGCCCGCCTTGCGCGATCGCGGCGACGACTGGCTCCTGCTGATCGAGTGGGTGCTCGACAAGCTCGCCTGCCGCTACGGCACTTCGCGCCACTTCTCGGACGAGTCGCTGCGCCTCTTGGCGGGCTATCGCTGGCCGGGGAACGTACGCGAGCTGCTCAGTGTCGTGACCACCGGCTATGCGCTCGCTGAATCGAACAGGATCGAGCCGATCGACTTCGTCGACCGCCTCGAGCTCGCGACGGGTCCGCGCGAGGATCAGGTGGCAGACCTTCACGCCCAGCTGGCGCGCGGCAACGCCGACTTCTGGGCGCTCGTCCACATCCCGTTTCTCGACCGCGATCTCTCGCGCCACGAAGTCCGGCGGCTGCTGACGATGGGCCTCCTCGACTCCGGCGGCAGCTACCGCAGACTCCTCGAGCTCTGGGGCGTTCCCGCCGCCGACTACAAGCGATTCATGGGCTTCCTGCACCATCATCGCCTGCAGCCCCGGCCGAGCAGGGAGACGAACCCCTGAGCGCGCCGACCTCGGGTACCGTCCGGGCGCTCGTCTTCGATCTCTACGGCACCCTGATTCACCTCGACGAACGGCCGTTCCAGCGCGGGATCTCGCGCCTGATCACTGCCGGCCGGCGGGAGTGGATCGAGTTCCTGCGCGATGTCCTGGTGGTGCGCGCCTTCTCTACGGCCGAGGAGTTCGTCGACGCGATCTTCGAGCGCTTCCCGCCGCGGGCGGACCTCGACCGGCTGCGCGCCCGGGAGCACGCCCTCGAGCTGCTCGAACGCGAGCTCGCGACGGCGCGGATCGAGCCCTCGGCGCGCTCCATCCTGGGGTTCCTGCGCCGGCGCGGCCTCGCGCTGGCGCTGCTCACCAACTCGGCGAGCCCCTATCGCGGGCCGTTCGCACGCTTCGGACTCGCCGAGTCGTTCGACCGGACGCTCTTTTCGTGCGACCTCGGGGTGAAGAAGCCCGTCGAAGCGAGCTACGGCGCGGCCCTCGAGCAGCTCGGCGTCCCCGCCGAAGCGGCGATGATGATCGGCGACTCGCTCGCCAACGACGTTCAGGCTCCCCGCTCCCTGGGCATGCATGCGCTGCGGATCGGCCCGGGCGGCCCCGGCGCGATCGCGCGCTTCGACGACCTCGCCTGGATCGAGGGCCTGGAACGCGGCGAAGCGCAGCCGCTCGCGGCGCCGGGCAGGCGGATGCAGCTCGGCGGCTCGATGGGCAGCCTGGTCGAGGTCCGCCTCCTGCCGGATGCGCTCCAGGGCCGCTACAACCTGGTGGCGAAGGCCGAGGTCAGGTGGGACGAGGGCTGGAGCGAGGAGCTCTATCTCAAGCGTTTTCGTCACCCGGAGGCGGCGTGGATCGAAGCGATCGCGCGCCCGCTCCACGCCGAGCTCGGGATCGAGACCAATCGCGTGGAGGTTCAAGCCGGCGCCGAGACCCTTCTCCTGTCGCGCGCGGTCACCGGAGAGAAGCTGACCGCGGAAGTGCCCGGCGTCGAGCTCGCCTTCGAGATCGGCCGCCACGGCGCCTCCGCGCTCCTGCTCGCCAATGCCGATCTCCGACCACGCAACGCCTTTCTCACCCGCCAGGGCGGCACCGAGCGGCTGACCATGGTGGACTACGAGTACACCCTGTTCGATCGTGCCCTCGACCTCTCCGGTCTCGAAGGTCGTTTCGACCCCAGGTGGCTGGCCCGCTGGAGCGACGCCGAGCTCGCTCGCCTGGGCGAGCGCCGGGTCGTCTCGCGCGGCGCGATCCAGCGCACCCGCCGCGCCTTCATCGACCCGCGCACAGCTTCGCCCGCCGCCATCGCCGCTTTCAGGGAAGGCTGGCGCGAGGTTCACCAGCGGGCACGCGCCCGGGTGTCGCGGATCGAGGAGCTGCTGCGCGCGCGCCTCGCCGCCGATCCGCCGCTCATCGTCGGCACGGAGTCGTACCGCCGGGCGTTCGTGCCGCTCGACATCGCCGACCTCAAGGAACGGATCGCCCTGGATCCCGACGCGGCCTGCGACCTCTGCTTCTGAGCCCGCCCGCGAAGGTCGGCAGGCCCCACCCAGTCGGGCGGGGACCAGACAAAGTCGCGCCCCGGCCCGACTCTCCCCCATGCCGGCACCGGTACGGAAGGTCCCGAGTCCTTTCGTTTCAATAACTTGACCTTTTCGACACAGGATGGCACGAGGCCTGCTATGTAGGCTGCTCGAGACCGAGAACAGCCAGCCGCGCCGATTGTCGGCACGGAGGCCAGCCGGAAACGGCGCCCGGTCGAGACCGCAACGCGCACGACACAGGGGAGACGCAACATGAAGATGACGCGTGGTGAGATGCAGGACCTGCTCGAGAAGTTCGCTGCGACCAACTCGGCCTACCGGCAGGCGCTGATCAAGAACCCGAAGTCGGTGATCGAGAAGCAGTTCAACATGACCGTGCCGGACAACGTCTCGATCAAGGCCGTCGAAGAGAACGCCAACACGATCTACGTCATCGTCCCGCACTCGGTCGCGGCCGGTGCCGAGCTCGCCGACGAGGATCTCGAGAAGGTGGCCGGCGGCTCGACCGTCAAGGGCGACGCCAACTGCAGCGACAGCGACGGCGCGATGAACACCGTCGTCGAGATCAACGCCAGCCTGTTCTAGTCCGTTCCGGCGACCGGGGCCCCGTTCCTCGCGAACGGGGCGCCCGGCGCCTCCTTCGATCTTGCGAACGAGCTCGCCCTTGTCGGCCTCGACCCTCCCTCCGCAGACTCGTTCGCCCGCCACCGCCGCCCGCCTCGCGCAAGTCGCCGAGCGAGCCGCGACGCTTCCGGAGCGTCTTCAGTCCGTACTCGCAGCACGCAGCGCTGCCAGGCTCGCCGAGCGTCCCGCTCCGGCACACCCGGGAGCCGCCCCCGCAGAGACATTCGACGCCGGCCTGCTCGCCGGCTGGGCGCGCGCCTTCTCGGGCGGCGATTCAGCCGCCCTCGAACGCCGTCTCTCCTGGGACGGGCTCGATCTCGCCCTCGCGGCAGAGGCGGTCGGCGCGAGCGCTCGCTGCACCGGCGAGTCGCTGCCGGAATGGCTGGAGCTCGCCGCGCGACGTTTTCCGCTCGGCGAAGACTGCCGGCGGCAGACTCGAGGAAAGGGTGCGCCCGACTCCGGGATCGAGCTCTCCTCCGTCCCCTTTGGAGAGCTCTGGGCACCGTTCGTGGAAGCGGCGCTTTCCGAGGCGTCGGCGCGGCTCGACGCGGCCACGCTCCCGCCGCGCGACCTCACGACGTTCGCCACAGAGCTGGGCGCGGAGATCTCCGGCGTCGGGGCGCGCGCCGCGCACGAGCGCTACCTGCGCTTTCGGCGCTCCCGGGAGGACGACGGCGCTCCCGGCGCCTACGCGCGCTATGTCGAATCGGAGCTCGCCTCGGGCCTCCTCGAGTATGCCCTCGAGTTCCCGGTGGCACTGCGTCAGATCGCCCGCCTCGTCGACACCTGGATTGCAGGGGTCGCCGAGCTCGCAGGGCGAATCGCGGGCGATCGGGCAGCGCTCGCGGAGCGCTTCGCTGCGGGCTGCGCTCCCGGAGCGGTCCTTTCGGTAGAGCGCCTGCCTTCGGATCGCCACGACGGCGGCCGCGGGATCTTCCGCGTCCGCTTCGCCGGCGGCGCCGACCTGGTCGTCAAGCCGCGCTCGCTCGCCATCGAAGCCGCCTGGGAGCGGTTCCTGCGGCGGCTGGCAGCGCTCGGCTTCGAGGAGCTGCCGCCGGCGGCTCGCGCCCTCGACTGCGGCTCCCACGGATGGTTGGAATGGCAAGAGGCCACAGACCTTCCTGACGCAGCGTCGGCCGACGAGTGGTTTCGCCGGGCCGGTGCTCTCGTCGCCTTGGCCGAGTTCCTCGGCGCCGAGGACCTGCACGCCGAGAACCTCATCGCAGCTCGCACCGGCCCGGTGGTCATCGACGCCGAGATGATGGCGCAGCCCGACCGTCCCGGTGGCGACCTCCGGCAGCGCTTCGCCGGCGGCCTGCTGCGCCGGGCCGGCGCCGGTGCCGGCGATCGAATCGAAAACTGGGCGGGCCTGCACCCGGTCGTCCGGCGCACGTTGAGCGCACAGGCGCTGGGCTGGCGCGACCTCGGCAACGACGGAATCGAGCCGGTCGCCGGGGAGGTCGTCACTTCCCCCTTGCCCAATGCGCCCCGCCTCGCCGGCCGCCAGCTCGAGCCCGGCGAACACGCAGAGGCTCTCGCCTTCGGACACCGGCGAACCTGGGAGCGACTGCTCTGCAGCCGGGAGCAGTTGCTCTCGGCCGACGGGCCGCTGGCCGAGTTCTCCGGCGTTTCGACGCGCCTGCTGTTCCGGCCGAGCCAGGAGTACGCGACCGTCCTCGACCGCCTGAAGACGCCGCGCTGGCAGCGCGAGGGAGCCTCCGCGGGAATCCTGCTCGAAGCGCTGGCGCGCCCGTTCGCGACCGCCGAAAGAGCGCCGCTGGCCTGGCCGCTCGTCGGCGTCGAACGGGCGATGCTGGAGGGACTCGACGTGCCGCGTTTCGAAGTCGGCGCCGATCGACTCGAGGTCGAGTCCTGCGGCCAGCGCGCCGGCGGGTTGATTCTGCGCCCGACCCGCGCCGCGATCGCCGGCCGCCTGACTGCGCTGTCGGCGGCGGAGATCGATCGTCGCGCCGCAGACCTCTCGGCCGCCCTTCGGACCCCAACCGGCTCGCGCATTTCGCTCGCGCCGGGCGAGGGCCCGGACACCAGGGCCCGAGCCCTGGCGCTCGCCGACCGCCTGGCGGACTTCGAGCGCGAGCGGGCACTCTCCGAACGCCCGCGGGAATCGCACGCACCCGACCGCCGCCTGCGCGAGCTGGCGCTCTACGACGGTGACCTCGGCCGCGCCCTCGTCCTGGCGCTGGCCGACCGGCTCGACGGCGGCGACCGCTTCGCCGCCGTCGCTGCGCAGCTCCCTGCCGCGCTGCGACGCTGCGCGGAGGACGCCGCACGCACCTCGCTTCCGATCGGCGGCCTCGAGGGCACCGGAGCCGTCGTCTGGGGTCTCGTGGCGCTCGCCTCGCTGCGCAACGCCGACTCCGCCGTCTGGCTCGAGGGGGCGCGCCGCTTCGCGGAGATCACCGCGCTTCCGGGCGCGGCCCTTCCGCCGGTGCACGATCTCTTCGGCGGCACGGCCGGCGCCGTCCTCGCGCTGCTCGCGCTCGCCGAGGCCACCGGGGAGGTGCACTGGCGAGGTCGGGCGCTCCGGCTCGGCGAGCAGCTGATCGCCGCCGGATCGCCGGCACCCGAGGGCGGCATCGCCTGGATCGGCCGGGCGGCAGAGCCGCCTCTCACCGGCTTCGCCCACGGCTCCACCGGCATCGCGCGTGCGCTCGCCGCGCTCTGGCAGGCGACCGGCGAAGCGCGGTTCGCCGCCGCGGTCGCCGGCGCGCTCGCCTTCGAGCGCGGCCGCTTCGACGCGCGCAGCGGCGACTGGCCGGTGGTTCGGCCGGGCGTCGGCGAGCACGAAGAGCGCCGCCTGGCGATGACGGCCTACTGCCACGGCGGCGCCGGTATTGCGCTGGGGCGAGCGCTCCTGCCGACCGGACTGCGCAACGGGGACTTCGCTGGCGACGTCGACCTCGCGACGGCGGCGACGATTCGCGCCGGGCTGGGCGACTTCGACCACCTCTGCTGCGGCGCAGCCGGCAGGCTCGCGATCCTCGGCGAGGTCGGAGTCCGGCTCGGGCGCGAAGACGCCCTCTCTGCCGCGAGCTCGGGACTCGAACGGCTGTTCGCGCGACCCATCCGGCTGCCTGCCTCTTCCCTGGCGCAGCCGGAGGTCGAAGCGGGCCTGTTCCGCGGCCTTGCGGGAGTGGCCTGGGTCGGACTCTTCGCCGCCGCGAGCGGCGATCCGGCCGTGCTCGACCCGCTGGCCCTCGAGCTGCCGTCGGAAGCGCAGAATCGTGCCACGCCCACGAAAGGAGCCGCCTGATGAGCAGCGGCCTGGAGTTCGAGACCCTCGAGCCCGGACGGGAGCTGCCGCCCGGTCTCGACGAGATGACCTTTCCGATCTATCGCCCGCTCCTGGGGCTCGCCCCGGTCAGCCGCCATCCCGAGCAGGGCGACGCGCGGCTGGTGCAACCGGTCGCCGTGGTGGCCCGCAGCGGCGGCCGCCTGGTCGGCCTGGCGCTCGCCGAGCTGCCGCTCGCGGATCCGGACGGCGCAGGGCGTGACGCCGATCCCGCCGGCGAGCGGCGTCCGGAGCTGCTGTCGCTCTTCGTCCGGCCCGCCGCGCGCTGCGCCGGGGTCGCGACGGCCCTCCTCGCGGCGCTCGAGCGCGAACTGGTCCGGCGCGGAGCGACCGCCGTGGCGACCGTCTATACCGCCGGCCGGCCGGCGATTCCGGCGCTCGAGCGGGTGCTCGCCAAGCGCGGCTGGGAGCCCCCCCACGCCCGGACCCTCTCGGTCCGCTTCCCGCCCCGGGCCGCACTCGCCTCGGAGCTGTTCAGCGACCGTCGCATGGGCGCCCTCGCCGGCCGGCTCGAGCTCTTTGCCTGGCGTGACCTCGACGACGCGTCGCGATCCCGGATCCGCAGCAGTCACGACGCCGCGCCCTGGATCACTCCGGCCCTGGCTCCCTGGCGGTTCGAAACCGCCGGTTTCGATCCGCTGTCGTCGATCGGCGCGCGCTACCGCGGCGAGGTCGTCGGCTGGGTGATCAACCACGTCATCGCGCCCGGCACCGTCCGCTTCACCTGCAGCTTTCTGCGCAAGGACCTCTCGCGGCGCGGGCGCCTCGTGCCGCTCTACCACGCGTCGCTCTGCCGGCTGGTGGAGGGCGGAGTGGAGCGCGCCACCTTCGTCACGCCGGTCAGCTACCCCAACATGGTTCGTTTCATTCTGCGCTGGATCGCGCCGATCGCGGAGTTCGTCGGCGAGACGCGCGGATCGTCCAAGCGGATCGGCCAGCCGGTGCCGGGCTGCGGCATCGCCTCCGATCCCTTCGCTTGACGCAGTCGGCGGGCGAACGTAACCTTCGCCCGCAACCAACGGATTCAAGCGTCGCCTTGCCGGTGACGAGGAGGAAGTCGATGAGTCACTCCGCGAAGCGGATCGGCCGGATGGTAGGAGTCTCTCTCGCGTGGGCCGCCGGGGCGGCGACGTGGGCGTTCGCCGCTGGCACCGACGGCTACCAGCCACCGAAGTTCAACTACGGCGAAGGGCAGATCGCGCTCGTCGAAGCGGTCCGGCTGACACTCGCCAACGACCCGAACCTGCTGCTCGATGCCCAGGACGTCGCGCGGCAGCGCGGCATCCTGCAGGAGAGCTCGGGAATCTTCGACTGGAACCTGAGCGTCGATCTGTCCTACGACTACCGCAAGCAGCGGGTCCGCGACTCGACTCTCGAGCGCGAGAAGGAGAAGCGCACCGACCTCGCCGCGCAACGCGACTTCACCTGCGCCGAAGAGACCCGTCAGCGCGCCGCGCTCGACAACCTGCAGCGCTTCGCCGGCGGCGATCCGGGGGCGACGCTGCCCAACGACGTGCAGCAGCAGGTCGACTTCCTCGACGCCGTCATCGCCGCCGAGGACAACGCGACGCAGCGCCAGCTTCTGACCCAGGCGCGCGCCAATCTCCTCACCCGGGCGATCGACTCGGCGAGCGAAGGCGTGACCGATCTCGCCAACGGCTGCGTCGAGCTGAACGAGGACGTCGCGAACCTCGGAGCGGCACCGGAAGAGGAAGAGATCGCCAGCGGGCGCTTCGATCTCGAGCTGTCGAAGTACTTCCGCTCCGGCGTCAGCCTGACGCCGTACCTGACCGCGGGCTACGATCACAACCAGTTCGCCGGGCGGCGCAACGGCTACTTCGTCGACCGCGTCGACGAGAACGGCCTGCCCGTCACCACCGAGTACGGCACGCGTCTGCGACGCTTCGTCAACTTCGGCGGCAAGAACATCCTCGACCTCTATCGCACCGAGATCGGCATCGACGTCAACCTGCCGCTGCTGCGCGGCCGCGGCGTCGAATCGGCCGGTGCCTCCGAGAAAGCGGCGCAGATCGACCTCGCCGCCTCGGAGCTCATCCTGCGCCACGGCTCGTCGACCTCGACGCTCACGACGGCGCTCGCCTACTGGCAGCTCTACAGCGCCCAGCGCCGGGTCGCGGTGCTCGAGCACTCGCTCGAGCTGCAGAGCCGGCTCGGCGATCTCACCGGCCAGTTGATCGAAGGCAACGTGCTGCCGCGCGTCGAGAGCGCGCGTTCCGCGGCCTCGCACGCGAATGCGCGAGCGCAGCTGGAGAGCGCCCGGCGCGATCTGGTTTCCGCCCGGCTCGGCCTCGCCCGCGCCATGGGGGTCGACGTCGACGGCGTGGCCAACGCTCCACTCGCCGAGGGGCCGTTCCCGATCGCGCCGACGCCGGAGCAGGTCCGCGCGCTCGACGCTTCGACGCTCGCCACCCAGGCGCTCGACCTGCGCGCCGACCGCCAGGCGACGCACGAGCTGGTCGCCTCGGGCAAGGTTCTCGCCGAGGCGGCGCGGCGCGATCTTTCCTCCCGCCTCGACCTCGGGCTCTCCCTCTCGACCTCTGCGATCGGCGAGGAGAGCTTCGGCAACGCCGTCGACCGCTGGACGGGACCCAACGGCAGCTTCGCCCTCGCCTACGACAAGAGTCTGGGCAACAACGGCCAGGAAGGCCGCTATGCACAGAACCAGGCGCTCGTCAGGCAGCGCGAGATCTCGGCGAACGATCTCGATCGCAGGATCCGGATCGCCGTCGTCGAGCTCCTGCGCTCGCTCGAGGAGGCCTCGGCGGGCCTCGCCGCCGCGGAAGCGGCCGCCACCGCCTTCCAGACGACCGTCGACGCCGAGTTCGAGAAGCTGGGTCTCGGGGCCTCGACCCTGATCGACGCCATCGTCACCGAGCAGCAGAAGACCAGCTCGGACCTGGCGGTCATCGCCGGTCAGCAGCAGGTCGCCTTCCTCCTCGCCCGGCTGCGTTTCGAGACCGGAACCATGATCGACTGGAGCAGCGACGGCGGAAGGTTGGCGCCGGACGCTCTCGTCACCTTGCCCGGCACGGTCGCCGGCGGAAGCCAGCCGTGAGCGCAGCGCAAGGTTCCGCGCGCCGCGCGGGGAGGTTCGCCGCGCTCCTGGGAATCCCCGGGATACTCGCCCTGGCCTCCGGCGCCCCGCTTCGCGCCGAAGCCCCGTTGCTCACCGCCGAGGAGGCGGTGCGCCGCGCCATCACCGACGACCCGGCGCTGGCACGAGCCGAGCAGGACTTCGCCCAGCGTGCTGCGATCGTGACCGAGGCGCAGTCGCTCTTCGACCACACGCTGCTCGCCGACCTGCGCGTCGACTATGCCGAAGAGGAGCTCGTCGGCAGCCGGCTCAAGGCCGAAGTCGATCGCCGCCTGCAGCTCGAGATCCCGCCCCCGGCGCTCGACGAGGCGGCCCGGCGGTTGCGTGCGGCGATTCCGACCGACGTCAGCCTCCTCAACCCCTCGAGCTGCCTCGGCGCCGCGACGCTGATCGTGGTCGGCGACGCGCCGAGCGTCCTCTGCCTCGACGACAACGGCAACCTCCTGGGGGTCATGGACCCGGCCCTCGCCGTCGGCTCGACGCTCTTCTCGGCGGTCGACCTCGCTGAGGCGTTCGTCGGTATCGACGGGCTGAACGGGCGCATCCAGCTGTTCGCCGACTCGCTGCGCGCCACGGCCGCCGACCAGATCCGCCTGGTGGCGGACATCCTGACCGGGACGGCGACGGCGCTCCGGATCCAGCGCGACAACATCGGCGACCTGCCGCGCGACCGCGAGACGATCCTGCTCGACACCGGCGTCGACTACCGGATTCCGTTCCGCAACGGCACCGCCCTGATCTCGAGCCTCTCGCTCGCCAGCTCCGAAGACAACTTCACCGACAAGCCGCTCGATCCCGAGTTCGGCGATTCGTTCGTCGCCAACCAGTTCCGCGTCACCGGCGGCGTCTCGCTGGAGATTCCGCTCGGCCGGGGCGGCGGTCGCGAGTCGTACGGCGCGCCGCTCGTCGCGGCGGAAAAAGCCGCCGCGGCCGCCCGTTCGCTCTATCGGCACGCCGCCGCCGAGCGCGCGGCGACCGCGCTCGAAGCTTACTGGGACGTGGTCGCCGCCAAGCGCCGGCTGGCGCTCTTCGAAACCTCGCTTGCGCAACAGGACCGGCTGCTCGAACTGACGCAGCAGTTGGTCGACGGCGAGCAGATCGCGCGCCTCGATATCGAGCGCAATCGCGCGCAGCGCGCGGCGACCCAGTCGTCCGTCGCTGCGGCACGGCGCGCGCTCTCCGAAGCGCGGGCCTCGCTCGCCAAAGAGATCGGCGCCTTCGCCTCGGAGATCGACGCCCTCGACCCGGGCACCGACTTCGCGGCCTACCTCGACCAGGCGATCGAGGCGGCGCTCGACGCCGAAGCGGTGGTCCAGCTGGCGCTCGCCGAACGCAGCGACGTCCAGGCTGCCGCGGCGCGCGTCGAGGCCGAGTCGACCCTTGCCAGGGCCGCCGAGCGCGACCTCCGGCCGCAGGTCGATCTACGTCTCAACGCCTCGTACAACGCGTATCACGAGACGTTCGACACCCGCTTCTACGAACCCAGGGGATTCGGCGACGCGTTCAGCGAGCCCTGGGCGGGGCCGAGCTACGGCATCGCCCTGCGCTTCCGCGTGCCGCTCGGCAACAACGCGGCCCGCGGGCGCCTCCTGCAGGCGCAGGCGGCGACGACTGCGAGCGAGGTGGATTCGAGCGAGCTCAAGCGCTCTGTCCGGCTCGACGTGCTCGAAAACCTCTCCACCCTGGCCGACGCCCGGGCGGAGCTTGCCGCGCGGCGCGACGCCCGGCGCCGCATCGAAGAGACGGCGGAGGCGACGTGGACGCGCTATCAGGCCGGCGACCTGACGGTGCTCGACACCCTGACCACCGAGCAGGAGCTGACGCGCTCCGGCCTCGAGCTGGTGGGATCGGAACGCGCGGTGCTGTCGCTGATCACGCGGCTGCGTTTCGCCTCCGGCCGCCTGCTCGAGCTGCCGCCCGAGAGCGACGTCCGCGCGGCGCGTCTCCTGCCGCTCGACGCCCCGCTGCGCTGAGCCGGACGGCCAGGAGATCGCGATGCAAGGCCCGGAGAATCTGCTGCGCAAGGCCTCGGTCGAGAAGTTGTCGTCGCCCGAGCAGCTCGACATGATGATGCGGGTGACGTCGCCGATGGGCTGGGTGGCGATGGCGGCGATCGGAGCGATCATCCTCGCGGCCATCGTCTGGAGCGTGACCTTTCCGATGCCGGTGAAGGTCGACGGCCGGGGCTTCATGGTGCGCGGCGAGGCGGTACGGGAGGTCCAGATTCTGGCCGGCGGCACCATCCAGTCGATGGAGGTGAAAACCGGCGACGTGATCGAGACCGGCACCGTGGTCGCGCGCCTGTCGATGCCCGACATCGAGGCGCGGCTGATCTCGGCCCGCGAGCTGCTGGCCGGGCTCGAGCAGCAGACCAGCTCCTCCGGCTCGCAGACGGCGTCGATCCAGGGGCGCCTGCGCGGACAGATCTCCCGCCTCGAGGCCGATCGGGCGCAGAAGCAGAAGCTCGTCGACCGCGGTCTCCTCACCACCGCCTCGGTCGCCGCCATCGACCAGCAGATCACCAGCCTGCAGAACTCGCTGGCGCAGAGCATGATCGGCACCGGCGATCGCGGCCTTCGGGTGGAGGACAAACGGCTGGAGGTCCGCGAGCTCGAGTCCAAGCTCGCCAACGACGCCGTGGTGCGCTCGCCGTTCGCCGGCCGGGTGGTCGCGATCCGCGCCGGCGTCGGCCAGTCGGTGCGCCCCGGCGACGCGCTGCTGTCGCTCGAGTCGACCAAAGACCCGATGCGGGTGATCGGCTTCGTGCCGCTCGCCGCGGGCAAGAAGGTCCTCTCCGGGCTCGACGTGCGGATCTCGCCGTCGTTCGTGCGCGTCGAGGACTACGGCTTCCTCCTCGGCAAGGTCATCTCGGTCTCGACCCTGCCGGTGACGCCAGAGGAGATCCAGCGCATCGTCGCCAACGACGCGCTCGCCCGGCAGTACATCGATCTCAATCCGTTCCAGGTGGTGATCGAACCGCTCGCCGGCGACACGCCCTCGGGGTTCCGCTGGACGTCCTCCGCCGGTCCGCCGCTCGAAGTCGGCAGCGGCACCGACTGCACGATCCAGGTCGTGGTGGAGACCAGAAAGCCGATCTCCTACGTCATTCCGACGGTGAAGAAGGCGCTCGGACTCTCCTGAGCGATGGCCGAAGCCAACCCCGACAAGCCGGGGCAGTACAGCCCGAAGTCGCCGAAGAGCAAGCGCCAGCGGACGCCGACCGTCCTCCAGATGGAGGCGGTGGAGTGCGGCGCCGCCTCGCTGTGCATGATCCTCGGCTACTTCGGGCGCATCGTGCCGCTCGAGGAGTGCCGGGTCGAATGCGGCGTGTCGCGCGACGGCTCGAAGGCCAACAACGTCCTCAAGGCGGCGCGCAAGTTCGGTCTCGAGGCCAAGGGCTTCAAGTTCGAGCTCGAGAGCCTCTACGAGCTCGACTATCCGGCGATCCTGTTCTGGAACGCCAATCACTTCGTCGTGCTCGAAGGGTTCAAGAACGGCAAGGCCTGCCTCAACGACCCGGCGCAGGGGCCGCGCCAGGTCACCATCGACGAGCTCGACGGCTCCTTCTCCGGCGTCGTCCTGACGTTCAAGAAGTCGGCGGAGTTCAAGCCCGGCGGCGAGAAGCCGAGCCTCGCCGGAGCGCTCCGCCGGCGCCTGCGCGGCTCGGAGGTGGCGCTCGCCTACGTCCTCCTCTGCGGCCTCTTCCTGGTCGTACCGGGCCTGGTGATCCCGACCTACTCGCGCATCTTCGTCGACGAAGTCCTGGTGGCGAACCGCGCCTCGGTCATCCAGCCGCTGATGCTCGGCATGGCGATCACCCTCGTGCTGCAGGGCGTGCTCACCTGGCTGCAGCGCCACTACCTGCTGCGGCTCGAGACCAAGCTCGCGCTCTCCACCTCGGCGACCTTCTTTCAGCACATCCTGCGGCTGCCGGTGGGCTACTTCGCGCAGCGCTTCGCGGGTGAGGTCGGCTCGCGCGTCGGGATCAACGACAAGGTCGCCGGGGTGGTCTCGGGAAAGCTCGCGACGACGGCGATCGACTGCTTCATGATCGTCTTCTACGCGGCGCTGATGTTCCGCTACGACGTCGGGCTGACGCTGATCGTCATCGGCGTGGCGCTCGCCAACGTGGTGGCGATCCGCGTCGTCGCCCGGGTGCGCACCGACGCCAGCCGCAAGCTGATGACCGACAAGGGCCGCCTCCAGGGCACCTCGATGGGCGGTCTGCGGATGATGGAGACGCTCAAGGCGACCGGCGGCGAGAACGAGTTCTTCTCGCGCTGGGCCGGCTACCAGGCGAAGGCGCTGCGCGCCGAGCAGCAGCTGCGCCAGATCAGCGACATGGTCTCGGTGGTTCCGACCGTCGTGGGAACCCTGGTGACCGCGTCGGTGCTCCTGTTCGGCGGCCTCAAGGTGATGGACGGCGTGCTGACGGTGGGCCTCCTGGTCGCCTACCAGGCGCTCACCAACGGTTTCGTCAAGCCGCTCAACTCGTTCGTCACCTTCGGCTCGACGCTGCAGGAGCTCGAGGCGGACCTGAACCGGCTCGACGACGTGCTGCGTTATCCGCAGGATCCGCTGTACGCCAAGGACTCGAAGGTCGAAGCGAAGGCCGACGACCGGCGCTTGAAGCTCCAGGGCAGGATCGAGCTGCGCGGCATCACCTTCGGCTACAGCCCGCTCGAGAAACCGCTGATCGAGGACTTCGAGCTCACCATCGAGCCCGGCAAGCGCGTCGCCCTGGTGGGCGGCTCCGGTTCGGGAAAGTCGACCGTGGCCAAGCTCGTCTCGGGCCTCTATCAACCGTGGAAGGGCGAGATCCTCTTCGACGGCGTGCCGCGCGACCGCGTGCCGCGGCGCCTGCTGGCGAACTCGATCGGTCTGGTCGACCAGGAGATCTTCCTCTTCGACGGCGTCCTGCGCGAGAACATCACGATGTGGGACTCGACCGTCCCCGCCGGGCGGCTGACCGAGGCCTGCCGCGACGCGGCGATCGCCGAGGTCATCGAGACCCGCGAAGGCGGCTACAACGCCCGCGTCGACGAAGGCGGCGGCAACTTCTCCGGCGGCCAGCGCCAGCGGCTCGAGATCGCGCGTGCGATGGTCGGCAACCCCACCATCCTGATCCTCGACGAGGCGACCTCGGCGCTCGATCCGGCGACCGAGGCGGTGATCGACGACAGCCTGCGGCGGCGCGGCTGCACCGCGATCATCATCGCCCACCGCCTTTCGACGATTCGCGACTGCGACGAGATCATCGTCCTGCAGCGCGGCAAGATCGTGCAGCGCGGGACGCACGACGACATGAAGGACACCGAAGGGCCCTATGCCGACCTCATCCGGACGCATTGAGGTCAAGCTGCGGGTGACGGCCTCGCCGGTCGACGGACTCGTCGGCCGGGAGTTCGAGCTCGCCGCTGACGGTACCGAGCTCCTCGTCGGCCGCTCGCCCGAGTGCTCGCTGCCGGTGGCCGATGCCGCCATGTCGCGCCGCCACGCGCGCGTCGCCCAGCGCGCCGAGGGCGCGCTGGTGATCGACAACGGCAGCGCCAACGGAGTCTTCGTCGGCGCCGAACGGCTCAGCGAACGCCTGCTCGGCGACGGCGGCCGGTTCCGCCTCGGCGCGACCGAGTTCGAGGTCGTCGTGGAGCACCCGGCGCCGCCGCCCGCGGCCTCCGAGACCGTGATCTACGCTGCGCCGGCGCCGCCACCGCCGGCCGATCGCACGATCTCGATCGCCGACATCGCCGAGATCGTGCGCCATATCGAGAAGCCGAAGAGCTTCGAGGACGAGGGCGAAGCCGTCGTCATGGTCGCCAACCGGCCCTTCGTGCTCTCCGATCCCGACGCCGTGTATCTCGTCGAATCCGGCCGCATCGAGATCTTCACCGTGGCGCTCGAACAGGGGGAGCCGTCGGGCGCCCGCACCCACTTCGTCACCGTCGAAGCAGGCGGACTCTTCTTCGGCATGGATACCGACCGCTACGGCATGGGGTCGGGCTTCCTCGCCACCGGCAAGGCGGGCTCCGAGCTGCGGCGCTTCTCGGCCGCTCGCCTGATGCGCATGGCGGCGGAGCGTGACGCCCATCGCGAACGCATCGCGCCCCTGGTGGCGCGCTGGCTCGAGGCGCTCTCGCGACGGCTCATCGTCGATCTCGAGGTCCCGCGCCCGGACGTCACGGTCGAGCTGGGCAAGCCGTTCGAAGCCGCCCCCGGCAAGCGGGTGTCGAGCGAGCGCGCCGTCGCCTGGATCGAGATGCCGGCGGCGCAGTTTCTCTTCGACGGCATGTCGAGCGCCTCGTGGGAGCTCGAGGGCGTGCTCTTCCCGTTCGCCCCGGGCAGCTGGATGGAGCTCATCGGCGGCGCCGACGGTTTGAAGGGCACACCGCGCACGACCACCGACGCCGTCGGAGATCCGCGCGCCTGGGCCGGCCTCGAAGCGTTCCACCGCCTGCTCTGCGAAGGCGAGTTCCTCAACAAGCGGCTGTCGAACGTCGACGAATTCCAGCGCCTGCGCAGCAAGGCGGCGGAGACCGAGCGGGCGCGCGAGGCGGCGATGGGCGCCATCGGGTCGGTGCTCGGCGGCACCGGCGTCTGGAACGTCCAGTCGTTCCTCGGCGCAGACCTCGGGCCGATCTTCGCCGCCATGCAGGCGATCGGGCGGCACTTGGGCGTGCCGATCAAGAGCCATCCGGAGGGCAAGGAGAAGCGAAGCTTCGACGACAGCGTGCTCTCGGTCTGTCTCGCCTCGCGACTCCGGCTCCGCCGCGTGGCGCTGGTCGACGACTGGTGGGCGCACGATCAGGGGCCGATGCTGGCGCAGAACGAGGAGACCAAGGCGCCGATCGCGCTTCTCCCGCTTTCGCCGACGAAATACGAGGCGCTCGATCCGGTGACCGGCGAGCGCCGGCCGGTCGACGCGGCCTACGCGCGCACCCTGGCGTCGTTCGCCACCACCTTCTACGCCGGCTTCCCCGACGGCCCGGTGGGCGCGAAGCAGCTGATCCGTTTCGCCATCCGCGGTCTCGGCCCGGACTTCCGCTCGGTCGTCTGGATGGGCATCGCGCTCGGCGTGCTCGGTACGGTGCCGCCGCTGCTCACCGGCAAGGTGTTCGACACGGCGATCCCCGAGGCCGAGAAGGGGATGCTCTTCCAGTTCGCCGGCGGCCTGTTCCTCATGGCCCTGGCCCAGGCCGCCTTCAAGATCACCCAGTCGATCGCCACCATCCGGATGCAGGGCAAGATGGACCACGCCGCCCAGTCCGCAGTCTGGGACCGTCTGCTCGACCTGCCGATGACCTTCTTCCGCGACTACTCGGCGGGCGATCTCGCCGATCGCGCGTCGGGCGTCGACCAGATCCGCGGCATCGTCGCCGGCGCCGGCATCGCCGCCATCCTCGGCTCGTTCTCGTCGCTGTTCAACGTCTTCCAGATGCTGGGCTACGACTTCACCCTGGCCGCGGTGGGGATCGGTCTTACGCTCGTCTACGTCCTGGTCACGACCTTCGCCAACTACCTGCAGCTGCGCTATCAGCGCGACGAGCAGCGCAAACGCGGTCGGATCACCGGCCTCATCCTGCAGCTGATCTCCGGGGTCGCCAAGCTCCGCGTCTGCGGCGCGGAGAATCACGCCTTCCGGGTCTGGGCGACGGCCTTCTCGGAGCAGCGCAAGGTGAGCTTCCGCGTCGGCCGGGTGAAGAACGTCATGCAGGTGTGGAACGCCTGCTTCCCGGTGCTGTCGACGATGCTCATCTTCTTCACCGTGGTTTCGCTCAAGCAGTCGGCGGCGGAGTCGGGTACACCGTTCGAGATGACCACCGGCGACTTCCTCGCCTTCTCCGCCGCCTACGGCATGTTCCTCGCGGCGATGCAGGCGCTGGGCGACGCCTCGCTGTCGATGCTCCGCATCGTGCCGATCTGGGAGCGCCTGAAGCCGCTGCTCGAGGCCAAGCCGGAGATCGACGCCTCGAAGGTGCATCCGGGCACGCTCTCCGGCGCGATCGACATCTCGCACCTCTCGTTCCGCTACTCCGCCGACGGGCCGTGGATCTTGAAGGACGTCTCGATCAAGATCAAGCCCGGCGAGTTCGTCGCGCTGGTCGGCGGCTCGGGGTCGGGCAAGTCGACGCTCATGCGGCTGATGCTCGGCTTCGAGACTTCGGAGGTCGGATCGGTCTACTACGACGGCCAGGATCTGGCCACCCTCGACCTCCGGCTGGTGCGCTCGCAGATGGGCGTCGTGCTGCAGGAGAGCCGCCTGCTGCCGGCCGACATCTACCGCAACATCGTCGGCTCCTCCTCGCGCACCGTCGCGGAGGCCTGGGAGGCGGCTGAAAAGGCCGGCATCGCCGACGACGTGCGCGCCATGCCGATGCAGATGCACACCGTGATCTCGGAGGGCGGCGGCGGCTTCTCGGGCGGCCAGAAGCAGCGCCTGATGATCGCCCGCGCCATCGTCCACAGGCCGCGCATCCTGTTCCTCGACGAGGCCACCTCGGCGCTCGACAACAAGACGCAGGCGATCGTCACCGAAAGCATGAACAAGCTCGCGGCGACGCGCATCGTCATCGCGCACCGCCTGTCAACCATCGTCCAGGCGGACCGGATCTGCTATCTCGAGCAGGGAGAGCTCAAGGAGCAGGGGACGTTCGACGAGCTCATGGCGAAGGACGGACTGTTCGCGGCGCTCGCCAAGCGCCAGCTCGCCTGAGGGCTGCCGCGACGATGTCCTCTCCGCCCGAGGCTCCGGACAGGATCGCGAGCGCGCGGCGTCAGCTGCTCGCCGGCCTCGGCGCCCAAGGCAGCGCGCTCGAGGCGCTCGCCGACTACCTCGGCCAGTCGTATCCCGAGCTGCCGGCCGCAGAGCTCGAGACGCCGCTCGCCGAGGAGCCGCAGATTCCGTACTGGCGGCAGTACGCGGCAGAGGCCCACGAGGCCGGCGTCGCGCGGACGCTCGCCCTGCGCTTCCCGCAGCTCGGCTTCCCGGTGGAGGCGGGAATCTCCGAGAGCGCCGAGTACCGCCGTGCGACGCGCCAGGGCGAGGCCGAGCCGGAGAGGCGCACGCCGCTCGGCTTCGAGCGCGAGGATCTGCTCTCGCTGCACGTCGAAGAGAGCATCGCCGGAGCGATCCCCGTGCTGGTCGCCCGCCACCGCAACGACTTCGTGCGCCTGGTGCGCACCCTCACCGCGCGCAACGAGCCCGAGCCGGTGCCGGAGGCGATGGGCGCCTGTCTGGTCAAAGGCCTGGTGAACTGGGATCGCGTCGGCGCCGCGCGCCGCCGATTCGAGGCGGAGCTCGCCGCCGTGGGGCGCAGCGCAACCGAGGAGGAGTGGGCGGCGGAGATGACGAGCCGTATCCGGCCCAGGAAGGAGCTCTGGCAGGACCGGCTGATCCTGCTCTCCGACGGGCCGTACTCGGCGGTGCCGGCGGAAGAGCTGGACCTCGATCCCGCGACCTGGCGCGAACGCTCGCTCGCCCTCCGCCTCGCCCACGAGTGTTTCCACTGCCTGACGCTCCGCCGCCACGGCCGGATCCGCAGCCACCTGCTCGACGAGCTCCTCGCCGACTACGTCGGCAGCCTCGCGGCCTTCGGCAGCTACGAGGCCCGGCGCGCCCTGCGCTTTCTCGGTCTCCGCTCGGACGCTCCGGCGTCGCCGGGTGGACGTTGGGAGATCTACCGCGGAGCGCTGCCTGCGGAAGCCATCCCGGCGCTCGCGCGGCTCGTCGAGAGGGCGGCGCAGGCCCTCGAGCGGCGGCCCACGGCCCCTCTCCCGCCGCCGGCCCTGGCGCGGGAGCTCCTCGACCTCGCCGCTAGAGGTCTCGACGGAATCGCCGCCGCTCGGTGCGAGCCCGCGACGCTCCAGCGAACGACCCGGCCGGACCTCGCGGCGGTCGCCGAGACGGCCGCCGAGATCGCGCTCTGGGCGCGCCGCCAGGGTGTCGCCGAGGGGCGGCTGCACGACCTGCTCGTGGTCCACGACGAGCTCGCGTCGAACGTGGCGAACCACGGCGCCGGCGCCACCGAGATGGCGTTCCGTATCGATCTCGACCGGGACCTCTGCGAGCTGCGTTATCGACTGGAAGACGACGCGGCGGCGTTCGATCCGGTGAGCCGGTCGCGACCCGACACCGCCGCTGCGCTCGCCGACCGCTCCCCCGGCGGACTGGGGATCCATCTCGTCCGGACGCTGACGCGCGAGCTCCGCTGGTCGCGGGTCGGCGAGCGCAACCGGATCGAGCTCGAGATCGCTCTCGACTGACGCGAGCCTCTGCCAGAGTGCGAAGCGGGAAGCCTTCCGGCGGACTTCAGTCCAGGCGGAAGACGAAGCGCACGGCGCCGATGTTCACCCGGTCGCCGTCCGCGAGGCGGCACTCTCCGACCCGCTCGCCGTTCACCCAGGTACCGTTTTCCGCCTTGAGATCCTCGATCGTCCAGCCGTCCGCAGCCAGGCGCAGGATCGCATGGTGCCGGGAGACCGACGCCTGTTGGAGCTGGACGCTGTTGTCGGCCACCCGCCCGATGGTCGTCACCGGCGCGAGCGCATACTCCCGCGCCGAAGCCTCGCTCGCGTCGACCGGAACGAGTCGCGCCAGCAGTCGCTGCGTGACGCCCCCGGCGGGGGCCTCCGCCGGCGGCTCCGGCGTGTAGATCACGGTGCGATCGAGCGGCGCCGGAGCCGGCATGGAAGGCGGCGGGGCCATCGTCGCAGCGACGGAGGGTGCGGGCAGCGGGCCGAGAGATTCACCGATGCTCGTCGCGCCATCGGCCATGGGCGGCGGCACAGGGATGGCCGCCGACGACGGCCGGGGCGGCGGAATGGGCCGCGGCATGGTGATCGACGCCGGGCTGAGCACCGTGGCGCCCACCGCTGCGACGGCTGCGGCGGCCGGCGGCGGCGCGGGGGCCATGACAGGGGGAGCGGCGGCGACCGGCGGCGCAGGCGGCTCGGGCGCCCGGCTGCCACCGGGGGTCGCCGCGGCGGCCTGCGTCGCATGCGGAGAGTCTGGCGCCTGCGGAGTGTCTTTCGCCTGCGGCGCTGGGCTTTCCGACCCCACTTCGCCACGCGCCTCGACCCACCGCTCACGGCTCGAGCGCAGCGTCCCGACCTCGCCGGTCAGCGCCTCGATCCGCGCACGCGGTCCCTGCGCGCGCCGCTCGAACTCCTCGGCCGAGAACTCGTCGAGGCGATACCGCAGCTCGAGCTCCTCCAGGTCGAGCTCGATGTCGCGCTGCTCGCTGGCGAGACCGGCGAGCTGCCCGTCGAGCTCGCCGATCGCACGCGTCGCTTCGAGCCGCAGAGGCGTCGCCTGCCGGTCGAGCTCGGCGATCCGCTTCACGTAGTCCTCGCGGACGCGCCCGTAGACCGCCGCCGAAACCTCCTGGCGATGGGCTTCGAGCCCCTCGAGCCAGCCCACGAGCGGGCCGCGGCCGGCATTCAGCCGATTCAGTTCGTCGAGCACTCCCGGTTCGATCGAGGTCAGAGGCTTCGTCATGGTCGTCGGGGCTCCCCAGCTCCGGCCCGATCCTATCCCGCGCCGTGTGCCGGGAGGCCGTGCGCCCGCACGAAGGCGGCGAGCGTCCCGGCGTCGATGCCAGAGTCCGACAAAGCGCTCCCCGCCGCGGCGCGAAACTGCGCCGTCGGCGTGCGCGGCAGGGAGGGGATCGACTGCCGCAGCTGGCCGAGGATCGGCAGCGCCGCGGCGCCCGCCGACTCCACCCGGGATCGCCACTCGGCCGGTGTCACGACTTCGAGTGGCGCCAGGTCGGGCTCGTCGCCGGACTCCGGTCGCGTCTCGAGGTCGGCCTGCACGAGCAGGTCGAGCAGACGCGGCAGCGTGACCAGGCCGCGCTCTCCCGCGGCGAGATTCGAGACGTGGAAGACCGGCACGGCGCTCGCGCCGGGCGCGGCGCCCGGCGGGGCGTCGCGCGTGAGCTCGGCGAGGTGCGCGATCGCCTCGGCCGCGAAGTCGACCGGAACGAGATCGAGGCCGCGGGCCGAGGTTTCGGTCTCGGGTGTCCAGCCCGGGACGCCGGCTTCGGGCGGACCGGGAATCGACCGCGTCGTGAGGCAGGACGAGAGGACTCGCGTCAACCAGTCGTGATCGTTGGCGTAGCCGGTCGCCCGCGACCACGAGAGCAACGCCGGCCGGCTGATCGACGCGCGCAGGCGGCCACCCCTCCAACCTCTCGAATCACTCCGCTTCGCCAGCTCCTGCAGCATGCGCTCGCCAACCCACTTGGTGATCGCGTAGCCGGTATTGGCGTCGAACTGCTGCCGCGAGAGGCGCTCGGGGATCGGCGTCGTTTCGGCGGCGATGCCGTGGCCCGGTCCGGCGACCAGCAGCGAGACGTTGAGCGACGAGACGAGATGGAACGCCTTGAGCGTCCGCGTCGTGGCGAGCTCCAACGCCCGGCGGGTGCCGATGACGTTCGTCGCGCGCAGCGCCTCGTAGCCACTCGCGCCGGTGACGCTCGCCGCGACATGGATCACGAGCCCCGTCTCGCCGGCGAGCTCGTCCCAGCGCTGAGCCTCGAGCCCGAAGCGCTCCGCATCGAGCCGGCCGGCGATGCCGACGACCCTGGCCGTTCCACTCTGCGGATCGGCAGTGAGGTTCGGCTCGGCGAGGCCGGCAGCGGCCGCCGCCTGCCGCAGCCGCTCGCAGGCCGCAGGATCGCTCCCTGCCCGGACGAGGGCGAAAATGCGCGCGCCGGCAGGCAGGGTCCGCTGCAGGCGGTCGAGGAGGTGAATACCGAGAAAACCGTTCGCGCCGGTGACCAGGACGTCGCGCGAGGTCGCCTGGGGAATCCCGTCGGTGATCGCGGGTACATCGACCGCATCGAGATTCGCCAGCTCGAGCTCGCCGGCAGTTTCAGGCTGGGGCGCCGCGCCTTCCTTCGAAAGAGCAGAAGGACCGGACGAGGAAAGGACTTTCGGCGGGCCTCCGCTCGCTGCAGAGCCGTCCGCGATGGCGAAACGACTTGGCACGAGCCAGTCTGCCAGCTCGCGCAGCGGTCGGTTGGCAATCGATTCCGGCCGCGCCTGCACGGCTTCGTCGAGCCGCTCCTTGCCGCCGAAGACCTCCTCGATCCGCATTGCGAACTCGAGTGAGGCCAGCGAGTCGCCGCCCTGCTCGGCGAAGGAACGCTCGAGGTCGATCTCCTCCCGCGGCCGTCGCAGAACCGCTGCGACGATGGCGGCGATGGAGGCCATATCGGAGCTACTGCGCAGCGTCTCGGCGGCTGCGCCTTCGTTCCTTGTGAGAGCTTTCGCCGAGGAGCTCGCATGCGCTCCGAACCCGGCGTCCAGATCGGGATCGAAGATGGCGGCAACAGCCTTGGCTATTGCCTCGCGGTAGCGATCAGCGAGCGCTCGCCGGTGAATCTTGAAGGAGGGCGTGAGAAGCCCGTTCTCCACCGTCCAGGGCGAGGCGCCGCCTTCGCGTTGCGCGATCACCACGGCCGCCACGCGCTCGTGCGGGCGCAGCGCCGCCTCGCCGGCGACGCGCAGCAGCTCGTCGGCGAGCTCGCGCTCGTCGATGCCATCCCGTCGCGGCACCACTACCGCCACGACCCGCGCCGCGCCTGGCGCGGCGGTGATCCAGATCTGCTCGACCGCCTCGCTGCGCGCATAAACGCGCTCGAGCTCCTCCGGCGAAACGAGCTCCGCGCCGGCGAGCTTGAAGGTCAGCTTCGAACGCCCGACGACGCGCACCCGGCGACCTGGCCCCAGCTCGACCAGATCGCCGGTGCGGAAGAACCCGTCGACGGTGAACTCTGAGTCGGCCCCCGATCGGGCATCCAGATACCGCGCCGTCGAGCGCGCCGTGCGCACCGCGAGCTCGCCGCGCGGCAGCGGCCGGTCGGCGGCGGTGAAGCCGAGCTCGGGCCGGTCGAGGAGGCGATATTCGATGCCCGGCAGCAGGACGCCGTTGCGGGCGATGAAGCCGGTTTCGGTGGTGCCGTAGCCCTCCGACATGGCGACGCCGAACAGCGTCTCCATCGTGCGCCGCACGCCCGCGTCGGAGGGCGCCCCACCAGTCGCCATGAAGGCGATCCGGCCGCCGAGCGCGTCGCGGAAGCGGCGTCGCACCGCGGCGACTTCGGCAACGTCGAGATCGGCGCGGGCGATCGCGCGCCGGTACTCGCCGTAGAGCGTGTTCCAGATGACCGGCGGCACGTCGAACAGCGTCGGGCGCAGCCGGCGAAGATCGTGGAACAGCTCGGCGCCGCGGCGCACGAAACCGACCCGTCCGCCGTTGGTCAGCGCGCGCCAGACCGAACCGCGATCGCCGGCGATCGCCGACGGCGGGAACGAGGCGCCGACCGAGGGCCACAGGTCGACCTCGGCGCACATCTCCTCCGCCCAGCGGCGGCGGGTGGCGAGCGTCCCCTTGGGCTCGCCGGTGCTCCCCGAGGTGAACAGGATGGTGAACAGGTCGTCGACACCATCGGCGGCGATGCCGAGCTCGCGGGCGCGCACGTGGCCGGGTGCGTCGTCGTGCAGGATGCCGCTCGCCAGGCCCAGGCCCGACGGCGCTCGCCAGGCGTCGAGTCCCTCGCCGGCAGCGAGCAGCGCCTCCAGCCGGCGCTCGTCCGGGAGCAGCTCGGGCAGCCCGGCACCGAAGGCGAGGACCGGGGCGTGTGCCGCGAGCGCAGCGCGCGCCGCGGCGCACGCCGGCGTACGCAGCAGCTCGACGCCCCTGCGATCCGCCACGATCACTCCGAGCCCGGCGCGGCCGGCAATGCCGCCGAGCGCCTCGCCGGAGAGTCCGGCGGGCAGGCCCACCGAGGCGCGGTGCGAGAGCACCGCGGCAAGCTCGGCGAGGTAAAACTCCGGCGCGTTCTCGTCGACCAGGATCCCGACGTTCGCCTCCGGCGCCAGGCCGAGATCCTCCCAGGCTCGAGCCAGAGCGAAGGCGTCGCGACGCACCTCGGCATAGCTCCGCCAGGCGACCGGCGCGCTGCCTCCGTCGGCGAGGCGAGCGAAGAGCGGCCGATGGGACCAGGCGACCAGCAGGTTATTGAGCCCGACCGCGAGGGAGGGAAAGTCGAGCAGCCCGAGACGGGCAAAGGTCGGGTGACACGGTTCGGCCAGGTAGTCGTCGAACAGAAAGCCGAACGGCCGCCGCAGGGCCGCGACCGCGCGAGCGCGCGCGGCCTCGTCCTCGATCCTCTCGAGCGCCGCGCGCAGCCGCAGCACCAGCTCATGGCACGCCGGCGACAGCACGTGCTGGGCCGCCTCGAGCGAGCGGAAACGCGTCGCCGGCGCGCGCGCCCGGTCCACCAGGAACGGCTCGCCGCTGAGCGTGCAGCGCTCCCCCCACGGGCGCTTCGCCGCCGGCGTCGCGGGCAGCTCGTGCCCCGAGATCTCGAGCTCGTCGAACGGCGCTTCCGGATCGAGGTGAGAGCACAGCTCGAGGCGCCAGGGCAGCGAGCGCAGCGAGCGCCCGGTGGCCTGCTGGTCGAGCGCCGCCCAGGCGCGGGTGAACAGCCACTGCGCCTGCGACAGCGCGCGGCGCGCCTCATCGGATCGGAACGTCCGCCGCGGCGTGAAGGCGTGCCGGGCGACACGCACCGCCGCCACCGCGCGGACGACGCGCGCTACCGGCCCTGCGATCTGCGAGGCTGTTGCACCCCGCGCAGCGATCCGTTCGAGCTCCGTGACCGCAGCGGTGAGCTCGGCGAAGCCGGCGCGCGCCGCCTCGCCTCCGGATGGGCCCGCAGGAACAGCGTCGGCGTAGGCCCGGCGGGACGCGGCACGCAACGCGGCGCCGCGCTCGAGCAGACTCTCGACCGCGGGCAGGAGCCCCGGCTCGCGCTCGAGCAGCCGGACGATCGAGGGCGAAGCGACGACTCGGTGCATGGTGGTCGGGGGAGCCTATCGGATCGACGCCCCCACGCACCGGGGAGATCTCCCCGGTCTCTCTCGGCGATCGACCTGGTCGTCCGGCGCGAGTTGCCAGATCGCGCCGTGGAAATGCGTCCTTCACTACGCAGAAAGAACCCTAAGGGAGGAGACATGCATCTCATCAGCGATCGCCACCGCCGTCCATCGAGCCCAGCCACTGCCGCCACGCTGGTAGACCTGTTCCCCGCCGGGGAGAGTTGGATCTCCCTCGTCGGGCAGGGGGCCGGATTCCACGACTGCCCCCTCTGCCGCGAGCTCGCGAGCGGCGGCGAGCCGGTGCCTGCGACGGTCCACGTCCGCCGCGAGAGCCTGCCGCTCCTCACCCGCACCGGCTGGCTCGACGATCTGCTCGAGCTCGTCGGTCCGAACGCCACGGTGCAGGTGATGGGTCGCGATCCCGAAGACGAACCGGTCGAAGAGCTCTCGATGGAGGCCTTCCTCGCCCGCCTGGGCTACGACTAGCGGGCGCGCACTTCGTCCTGCGACGCCGGTCGCAGCCCGTCGATCCAGCGGATCCCGAAGCAGCCACGATGCTCGTCGAACGCGGCGCTCCGGCCAACGGCGTAGCCGTGGTACTGCCGCCGCGAAAGATCGACCTCGCGCGCGGCGCCCTCGTTCGTCCAGTCTTCGAGGCGAAGGTAGTAGCTCGTCCCTCCCCGCAGCGTGGAGGAGGTGCTCATCCCGAGGATTCGAACCTCGCGCGCGACCGCCGGAGCGAAATCGAAGCCCTGGTTGATGTCGCGCAGGAGCGCCGCGCTCGAACTGACGGCTCCGAAGAGACCGAGCGCGGCCCAGCGCCAGAGTGCCCGCCGGCTGCCACTCGGCAGCTCCACGATCCACAGGAGGGCGACGAGCGAAGCTCCGACCGCGAGGCTGGCGAACGCCAGCTCTGCGTCGTCGATCGTCCAGGTCGTGTGCCGGAAGAGCATCGCTACGAGCTGCACCGCTCCCGCCGCTGCCAGCGCCTGGCTCAAACGCCGAACTCGGTGCTGCCGGGGGCTGAAGCCGGCCTCGCCGGGCTTACCCGGTTGCAAGCGCCCGGACACCCAGTAGGCCAAGAGAAGGAGGGCGGGGGTTACCAGGAAGAGGCCTGTCTCCATGGCGCGGTAGCTTACAGCGCCACGGGGAGGCCGCCCCATTCCTCGCCGCCTGCAGAGTTCGAACGCCGCGCCGCGAAAGAAATAGGGACAGTCCCCATTTAGAAAATAGGGACAGTCCCCATTTGTGGGTCCCCTTTTCCGCGCCGCGCGGTGCGCCGGCGCTAGAGCAGGTTGACCGCATCGCCGACGCGCACGCGACCGCCTCGCACAACTTCGGCGTTCAGGCCGAGGACGCCGCCGGTCCGCTCCACGACGGTGCGCAGCACTCGCGGCTCCTGCTCGAGCGTGTCGGGATCGAACGTCGTCATGACGCAGCGACCGCGAAGGTCAGCCAACGCCACGACGACTTCGCCGACCTGGAGCCGCCTCCCTTCCCAGGAGCGCTCGGCGAGACCCGGCACCCCGGCGATCAGCAGGTTCGGCCGGAAGCGCCGGCGGTCGGTCTCGACCGAACCGGCGGCGAGCGACGCTTCCGAGATCGCCGCGATCGCGCCGTCGGTCATGACGAGCAGCGGCAGGATGTCGAAGCGCTCGTACACGAGCTCCGCCTCTACGAGCCGCGCTCCGGCGCCCGCGGCGCGCTCGACCGCCGCCGTCACCGCCGGATCCCTCCACGGCCGCCCGTCGACCAGCACTTCGCCGCCCGCGCCGAGCCACGCCCGGTGGCCGAGCAGCCCCGGCCGGCTGCGCGCGGTGACGACGCGCTCGCCCAGGCGTACCTGGGCGATGCGGTCGCCTTCGACGCCCGCCGAGGTCAGCCGCGCCTCGTCGAGCTGCTCCCCCGCCATCGACTTCACCGGATACCGCCAGATCTCCGCCAGATGCATGCCCCCTCCTCGACCACCCCTTCGAGCACCCTTTCGAGCGCCCTCTGGAGCTATGCGGGCCGATCGACGATCGGTCTCTGCATACTTCGATGCTCCGAGGTTTCAGGCGCCGGGAGAAGAGCTGCATCTCCTCCGCGCGCGTCGCGGACTCGACTAGCGTGGCGCCCGGAGGCCACGACGCCGGAGCGCGCCCAGCGCGGTGAGCGCGAGGAGCACGGCGAGCGCCGCGAGGCCCAACGTCGAGAGCGCCGGGACTTCGGCCGGCTCGCCCTGCTGCACCTCGCTGACGCAGATCGAGACCGCGCCGTCGCCGGGGATCGCGGCAGGCTCCATCACGAAGGTGGACGCGCCTGGAGCGACGTAGGTGCCGCCCGCGCCGCCGCCGTCGCCCTCTTTGCCGAGGCCGGTGCCGCCGCCGCTGTAGCCGCCGCCCCCGCCGCCGGACGGACCGGCGCCTCCGCCGCCGCCGCCGAAGCCACCGTCGCCGCCGGAATCGGATCCAGCGCCACCCGCCGCGTCTCCCGGACTCGAGATGCGGTGGCCACCGAATCCCGAGGAAAAGCCTAGGCCGTCAGCGCCGTCGCCCAGAAAACCCGCGCCGCCGCCGGCGTTCCCGCCCTTCTTGCCGCCGGCGCCGCCGCCGAGGCCGTTCGTACCACCGGCTCCTCCAAACGGCCCAGGGCCGGCTCCGCCGTCCGGGGAGAGGTTGCCGTCCTGGCCGTTCTGCGTATTGCCCGCGCCGCCGCCACCGGCCGCCGCGAGATAGAGCTCGCCTGCTGGCGTGAAGAGGAAGCTGCCGCCGCCCCCGCCGGCACCGAAGCCGGGATCGCCGGACTCCCCACCCTCTCTGCCGGCAAGGACGTTCAGAGCCAACGGCCCGGCGACCTGAAAGACCGCGATGACATGGACACCGCGTCCGCCGAGGAAGTTCACCTGGCCGTCGGGAGCGAGCTCGGACAGGTCGGTGAGCGAGTTCCCACCCGAGCCGCCGGTCATCTCCACGCGCAGCTCGGTGGCGTCCGCCGGCACGTTGAACGGCTCGATCGCGCTCGTCGCGGCGAAGGTCACCAGCGTCCCCGAGATGCAATCCGGCGGACCGCCCGCCTCGACCGGCGCGGCGGAGAGTGCGACCGCCAGAGCGAGCCCCACGGCGAGGCGAGCGATGAGCGTCCCCTGCGGCGATACACCTGCATGAAGGAATGGAACTCGGATCACGATGCCTCCCGGGAAAGCCGGCTCCGGCGCGGCGCTCCGGACCGATCCCGGGGCGCCGTCACCGGCCCGACATCTCCTGCATCGAGATCCCCCACCCCGACCCGACAAAAAAAGAGGAAAAAAAGAGGGACAAAAAAAGAGGGACAGTCCCTCTTTTCTTCAATTGGGGACTGTCCCTCTTTTTTCTCTTTTTTCCTCTTTTTCGCGACTTACCAGGAGCAGCCGTAGGCCGAGACCTGCATCTTCGCGATCTCCGTCGCCTCGCGGCAGGCCGCGGCGAGGCCGGCCTTGCCTTCGGGGGTCGCGATGGCGCGCTTCCATGCGTCGCGCG
>JBPOHI010000236.1:0-20735 GCA_052035735.1 Acidobacteriota bacterium | reverse complement strand
CGCCCGGAGCGAACGCCCCCGCGCCCGCGGTCGGCCGCACCGCGGGGGCACACCTCGGTGTCCACACCCTGCTCAACGTGCGCAACTTCGTCGCCCGCACGCTGATCGCGAGTCTCGCCCCGCTCCTGATCGCGGACCTCGGCCTGTCGCGCACCCAGATCGGCCTCCTCGCCGGCTTCGGCTTCGTCGTCTTCTACACCCTGGTCGGGATCTTCCTCGGCCTCGCCGCCGACCGCTGGCCGCGCCTGCGTCTGCTCGCGGGCGGCCTCGCGTTGTGGAGCGCGATGACCGCCGTCTCGGGGCTGGCGAAGAGCTTCGTGCACCTGCTGATCCCGCGCCTCTTCGTCGGCATCGGCGAAGCGACTCTGGCGCCGGCAGCGCTCTCGATGCTGGGCGACGCCTTTCCGCGCCGCCGGCTCGCACTCGCCACCGGCATCTACTACAGCGGCCCGCCACTCGGCATGGCGACGAGTCTTCTGGTCGCGAGTGTGCTCGCGCCCCGCTACGGCTGGCGGGTCTGCTTCTTCCTGCTCGGCGGCATCGGCCTCGTCGCCGTGCTCGGGCTCCGCCTCTTCCGCGAGCCCGCGCGGCGAGGGGCGGTCTCCTCCCGGGCGCCATTCGCCGCAGCGCCTGCAGTCAGCGAACTGGTGCGGGACGGCGTGCGAGCCCTGCGGCAGAGCCGCGAGCTGCTCTTCGTCCTCGCCGGCGGGGCGCTGCTCTGCTTCGGCTCGAGCTCGGCGATGCTCTCGGTGACCTGGCTGGTCGAGGAGCGCGGCTACGCCTACGAGCGGGCGACGCTTCTCGCCGGCGGCATGGCGGTGGGCGCCGGTCTGCTGGGCAACCTCGGCGGCGGGCTGTTCGGCGACTTCTGCGCCCGCCGCCTGCGCAACGGCCGGCTGTGGAGCCTCGCCGCGATGACCGCCTTCTGCACTCCTGTCGGACTCCTGTTCTACAACCTCTCCGCGGGGACGCCGCTCTTCTTCGCCTGCTGGTTCGTCACCAGCGCCGCCACCTCGGCCTGGTTCGGACCCCTCTTCGCCGCCATCCAGGAGCTCTCCCCGAGCCACACGCGATCGACGCTCATCGCCTTCGCCCTCCTGGTGATCAATCTGCTCGGGGTCGGGCCCGGCGCGCTCGTCACCGGCATGATCGGCGACGCTCGCGGGCTGACGGTCGGTCTCTCCGCGAGCCTCGTCGTGGTGGCCTTCGCCGTCGTCGCCTTCGCGCTCGCCGCCCGCAGCGCCACGGCCGCCGGCGAGGACGCTCGAGCGGCCGCCGGCCGCCTCAGCCGCTGACCGCTGCCGGCTCTTCGCCGAGCTCGCGCGCTTCGTCGCGGCGCGCGTGACTGGCGATCCAGGGCAGGAAGGTGATGAAGGCCTCGCTCGCCAGCTTGGCCGCGCAGTAGCCCAGCGCCCAGAGCTCCACCTTCGTGACGAACGTCTCCTCGATTTCGCGCAACAGGAACCCGCCGCCGTAGAAGATCGCCAGCGCGCCGACCGGACCGAGCCCCAGCAGCAGCGCGCGCAAGCGCTTGCCGGCCGGTGTCGCTGCACTGCTCGCGAGGCGCTCGCCGACCCGCTTGAGCAGCGTCACCACCCCGATCGCCAGGGCGAAGAAGGGCAGCACGAAGGGGATGCCGCCCAGGAAGAGCGTCAGCCAGCGGGCGCCGGCATGGAAGGCCGGCGTACTCAGGAAGTAGCCGCCGCGGGAACGCCAGTGCATCCAGTCGCGCACGGCGTCGATTCCGGCGCCGAACAGCGCGATGCCCAGCGGCCAGAGCAGCCCGCTCCGTTCGAGCGTCGTCCAGGGGGAGCGCGCGGCAGCGAGCATCTGCGCGCCGCCGCCCAGAAGGGCGCCGAGGAAGATGCCGTAAACCCCGGCGAGCCAGATGGCCGCAAAGAGCAGCACGCCGAGCTTGGCGCGCAGGGGCTGCGGCTTCTCCATCCAGGCCGAGCGCGGCACGAAGAGCATCTGGGTGTGGGCGATTCCCGCCAGCAACAGCGCTTCGACGAACACCAGCAGCACCAGCTCGACGGGCTGCAACCTGCCGCTCCACAACAGGTGCAGCACGTAGGCGTTGGCGCCGAGCACACTCGCTCCCTGGGAGACGCGGTCGAGCGGCGCTCCGACCGGGTAGCGCGCCAGCATCGCGTCCCATTGGGCGATCGAGACCTTCTTCGCCGCCCGTGCCTTGCCGGCGAGACGGGGGCGCGCTTGCGAAGGAGTCCGTTTGGGCACGCCCAAGTCTAGCCGCCGAGCGGCAACCGTTGCATGATGGCGTTGCCGGGAGCGCTTCCGGCAAAGCGGATCCGCTGCGATGAACCTCGACACGACCTACCTCGGCCTCGGCCTGGCGCATCCGTTCGTCGCCGGGGCCTCGCCCCTCGCCGACGATCTGGACATGGTGCGCCGGCTCGAGGACGCCGGCGCGGCCGCCATCGTCATGAGCTCGCTGTTCGAGGAGCAGATCGTCCATCAGCGGATGTCCGCCTTCCTCGCCGAGGAGCTGTCGCACGACAACTCCGCCGAGACCCTCGCCATCCTGGCGGACGGGGGACCCTTCGGCGGCCGTCCGCACGAGTACCTGGAGCACCTGCGACGCGTGCGCAGGGCAGTCGCGGTGCCGATCATCGGCTCGCTCAACGGCTCGACGCCCGGCGGTTGGCTCGAATACGCGCGGCGGATCGAGGAGGCCGGCGCCGATGCGCTCGAGCTCAACGTCTACGCCGTGGCGACCGACCCCTGGCGCGCCGCGCACGAGATCGAGGAGGAAACGGTCGAGCTGGTTCGCGCCGTGCGCGGCGCGGTTCAGATTCCGCTTTCGGTCAAGCTGTCGCCGTTCTACACCGCGCTCGCCCATTTCGCCGAGCGGCTGGTCGACGCGGGGGCCGACGGACTGGTGCTGTTCAATCCGCTCTACCAGCCCGACATCGACATCGAGACCCAGACGATCGATCACCTGCTCGCACAGCCCGCGGTGCGCTCCCTGACGCTTCGCTTGCGTTGGCTGGCGATCCTCTCGGGGCAGATCCAGACGTCCTTCGCGGCGAGCGGCGGTGTCCAGTCGGCGGAGGACGCGGTGAAAGCCCTGATGTCCGGCGCGGACGCCGTCCAGATCGTCTCGGAGTTGCTCGCTCATGGCCCCGAGCGGCTGCGCACCCTGCGCGAAGAGCTCGCCTTCTGGCTGGCTGACCACCAGTACGAGTCGCTCGCACAGCTGCGCGGCGCGATGAACCTGCGCAACTGTCCCGATCCGGCAGCCTACGAGCGCGCGAGCTACATGCTGATGCTGCGCGGCCGCCGGCGCTGAGGCAGGCCCTCGCGGCGCTTCAGCGCTGCGAAGCCGCGCGGCGCGCCGGGAAGGCCGCCCAGGAGAGCAGCAGCGCCGGGATCACGAAGACGAGAAAGAACGGGTCGAACCCGGACACGGCGAACGCCACGAGGCCAAAGAGCAGATAGGTCAGGGCGACGATGCGCGCCGGAACGAGCGAGGCGACGGCGCCCTCGGTCCGGCGGGCGAAGGTGTGCAGGACGAGAGCGCTGAAAGCGAGCATCGCCGCGCCGCCGAAGTACCACCCGATGAGGGCGCCGCGCAGCAGGTCCTGCGGAACCTGCGCAGCGGTGAGCTCGGCGCGCAGCTCGGCGCCGCCGAGCAGCGAGTGGGCGAACGCGCTCAGGGCGAGAAATCCTCCGACCACGAGTCCGGCGATGCGACGCGGCGGCGATACGGGCAACATCGGCTCTCCCTCCTGAAAGAGTAAAGGACGCTTCGAACTCATGCCGGCGGCTCGGCCTCCTTCCCGGCCAGCCGCACCTTGAGGACCCGCTCCGCTTCGCCGCGGAGCGCCGCGCAGTCGAGGCCGTTCGCCGAGCCCTCGGGCCGGTGGCGACAGAGCGTCGCGAACTCGCTCCCGGTGCGAAAACTCCCCTGCTTGCCGAGAATGGCGTACGGCAGGCGGAAGGCACAGTCGGGACAGGCGATCCACTGCACGCTCATCGATCCACCTCGGCGCCCGCTTCGGGTACGCCGTCGAAGAAATCGACGACGCCGGTTTCGAGCGAATACTCCGCCCCCACCACCAGCAGCTCGTTCTTCTGAATGAGCTGCTCGACGAGCGCCGAACCGTGGCGGAGCTGGTTTGCCGACACCCGGATGTTCGCCCGCACGGCTTCGCGCACCAGCGCCGCGGGGTCGTGGCGCAACTCGGTCGCGAGCAACGCCTCGACCGAGGGCCGGACGCGATCGACGATCGAGCGCAGGCCGCGCGACTGGTTGGCGGTCGGGCGCTGCAGCTCCTCGACAGTGGCCAGCACGGCGCCGCACTGCGAGTGGCCGAGGACCACCACCAGGCGGGTGGCGTAGCGCGCGGCGGCGAATTCGACGCTGCCGATCTGCGACGAGGCGACGACGTTGCCGGCGACCCGGATGACGAACAGGTCGCCCAGACCCTGGTCGAAGACGATCTCCGCCGGGACACGCGAATCGGAGCAGCCGAGGAGGATCGCGAACGGCTCCTGCCCGGCAGCGAGCTCGTGGCGGCGGGCCGAGCCGGTGGCGGCGTCTCCCGCGCGCGTTTCGGCGACGAACCGCCGATTCCCTTGGCGCAACCGTTCCAAAGCCTCCAGGGCACGCTTCATGCGGCGGAGTCTGACACCGGATCGGCTTGACAGAGCCTCTCCGCGTCGGTAGATTTCGCGTTAGTGAACATTCACTCACCCGCCCTTGCCAGCTCCTCCGACCCGCTCACCCTGCGCCAGGCCGAGATTCTCGATCGCGCCGCCGAGCTGGTCGCCGAGTCCGGATTGGCTCAGCTCACCATGAAACGTCTGGCCCAGCGGGTCGGTTTCACCGAACCGGCCCTGTACCGTCACTACGCTGGAAAGTCGGCGCTGCTCGCCGCCATGATCGACCGCCTGGGCGGCCGCCTGCTCGTCACCATGGAGGCGATCGCCGGCGATCGGGCGATCCCGCCAGGGGATCGCCTGCTCGCCATGGTGCGGCATCACGTCGCCATGCTGCGCGCCACCCGCGGTCTGCCGATTCTCATCCTCGCCGAAGGGCTCGCCTCCGGCGATCGCGAGATCATCGCGCGGGTGGGCGGTGTCATGCGCCGCTACCTCGCGCTGCTCGACGGCGTTCTCGCCGAGCTCGGGCTCGACGTCGGCGTCGCTCCCGACCGCCAGGCGATCCTCTTTCTCGGCCTGCCGGCCGCCATCGGCATCCAGCTCCGCGGTTTTCCCGACCTCGCGCTCTCCGAGGAGGAGACCGATCGCCTGGTCCTGCACTACGTTCGCTCCCTGACAGCGCCCCCGGCGCCCGCGCGAGAAGGCGCGGCCACCGGGCAGGAGACCCGCCCATGAGACGCCTCCGCCTCCCTCTGCGCCTCTCGCTCGCCGCTCTGGCCTGTTCCGTCGCCGGCAGCCCGCTTCCGGCGCAAGCGCCGCCGGCCGCCGTCGCCGCTCCAGCGACCGCCCCGGCTCCGCTCACCCTGGCGGAGGCCGTCGAGCGCGCGCTCGGCCGCTATCCGGCGATGGCAGCGGCGCGAGCACGGGCCGCCGAGGCGGCGGCTGCGACTGCCGAAGCGGCGATGAGCCGCGGACCGATCGTCAAGCTCAATGCCGTCGGCCTCGAATACGACGACCCGATGATCACCAGCCCCATTCACTCCTTCGTGCCGGCGGACTTTCCACCCTTCGCCGAGACGATCGTTCAGGCGACAATCGGCGCAAGCTACATCCTGATCGACTCCGGCGCCTCGCGGGAGCGGGTCCGGCAGGCGGAAGCGCAGGAAGCGGGCGCCGGCGCGGCGCTCGCGGGGACCGAACAGGTAATCGCCGCACGGGTGGCGACCGCCTATGCCGGCTCCCTGGCCCGCGCCGAGATCCTCGCCGCACAGGAGGCGCGCAGGGCCGCCCTCACTCTCGAGCTCGATCGCGCGCGTCAGCTGTTTGCCGCCGGCAGGGCGGCCGAAGTCGAGACCCTGCGCGCCGAAGCCGCCCTGGCCGCGGCGGACGCGGAGCGCACGCGAGCGGCGAGCGCCCTCGATGCCGCCGAGCGGGATCTCGCCCGTCTCGTGCAGACCGATCCCGAAGAGTGCCGCGCCGGCCGTCTGGCGCCGTGGGATGGCGCTGCCGCAGCGGCGGCCTTCGCCGGCGAAACCCGCGATGCCTTAGCCCAGCGCGCCGTCGCCGCCGGTCCCGCGGTCGCCCAGGCGCGACAGCAGATCGCCGCAGCGGATGCGGCGCGCGCGCTGGCGAAGAGCGCCTACTTCCCCAAGCTCGAGTTGGTCGGCGCGGTGCAGGAGTTCCGCGAGAGCGCGAGCGCTTACGTGACCGACTGGAACGCCGGCGTTCAGCTCGTCGTGCCGATCTGGGACGGTGGCCAGACCGGCCGGCGCGTGGCGCGGGCCGACGCCCAGCGCGAGAGCGCGGCGGCGACACTCGCGCAGACCGAGCTCGAGGCGCGCGAGGCAGTCGACCGCGCCTGGAACGCTCTCGCGGACGCCTTCGCCCGCGCCGCGGCGCTCGGGCGCGCCGCCGACCGGCTCGCCGAAGTGGCGCGCGTGCAGCAGCTCCTGCTCGAGGTCGGCTCGGGTACGCAGGTCGATTACCTCGCCGCCGAAGCCGAGCTCGCCACCACCCGCGCCAGCGCCACCGAGGCCCGCACCGCCGCACTGCTTGCCCAGGTCGAGCTCGCACGCCTGGCCGGCGAGCTCTCTCCCGCCTGGTTCCGCCGCACTCTGGAGGCCGCACCATGAGTCCGAAGCGCATCGTTCCCGTCGTCGTCGTGCTCGGCCTGGGGGGCCTCGCCCTCTGGCGCTTCGTCCTCGCTCCCGCAGGCGCAACGGACGGAATGGTCGCCTCCGGCACTGTCGAAGCCACCGACGCCCAGCTCGGCTTCCAGGCCCCCGGACGCATCGCGGCGCTCACCCCGCGTGAGGGCGATCGCGTCACCGCCGGCTCCGAGCTCGCGCGCCTCGAGACGAGCGAGCTCGGCGCGCGACGGAGCCAGGCGGCGGCGCAGGTCCGAGCGATGGAGGCCCAGCTCGACGAGCTCGTCGCCGGCTCGCGCCGCGAGGAGCTCGCCCAGGCGCGCGCGGCTCTCGCCGCCGCCGACGCCCGGGTCGCCGACGCCCAGCGCGACGCCGAGCGCGCGCAGACCCTCCTTGCCGGACGCGCCGTGGCGCGCGAGACGCTCGACAAGGCGACACTCGCCCTCGACCTCGCGCGCCGCCAGCGCGACCAGGCCGGAGAGCAGCTGGCGCTCCTCCAGCAGGGACCGCGCCCCGAGCGCATCGCCGCGGCGCGCGCCCAGCTCGCGGCGGCGGAGGCTGCCGTCGCGACCCTCGACGCGACGCTCGCCAACAGCATCCTCAGCGCTCCGTTCGGCGGCATCGTCACGCAACGGCATCGCGAGCCGGGCGAGATCGTCGGCGCCGGCGCGGCGGTGCTCACCGTGATGAACCCGGAGGACCGCTGGGTGCGGATCTACGTCCCGGAGAACCGCCTCGGCCGGGTCGCGATCGGACAGTCGGCCACGATCTCTTCCGACACCTTCCCCGGCAAGCGCTACTCCGGCGAAGTCGCCTTCATCGCAAGCTCCGCCGAGTTCACTCCCAAGAACGTGCAGACGACCGAGGAGCGGGTGAAGCTGGTCTACGCCGTCAAAGTGCGGATCACCGGCGACCCGGGCGAAGAGTTGAAGCCCGGGCTGCCGGCGGACGTCGCCCTGGTGGAAGCGCCGTGAAGCCAGGTGGTGCCGGGTCGCCCTCTGCTGCGGTCTCGGTGCGTGGCCTCGCGCGGAGCTTCGGCGCGCCGGGCGAACGCCTCGCGGTCGCCGGGCTCGACTTCGACGTCGCACCCGGCGAGCTCTTCGGCCTCGTCGGCCCGGACGGCGCCGGCAAGACCACCACGCTCCGCATGCTTGCCGGCGTTCTCCGCCCGAGCGCCGGCGACGCGTTCCTCGACGGCATCTCGGTGGTCGCCGATCCGGAGGCGGTCAAACCCCGCCTCGCCTACATGTCGCAACGCTTCGGCCTCTACACCGACCTCACGGTCGACGAGAACCTCGAGTTCTATGCCGACCTCTTTCGCGTCCCGACGGCGGAGCGCGCCGCGCGCCGCGAGCGCCTGTTCGCATTCTCCAACCTGGCGCCGTTCCGCGACCGCCTGGCCGGCGCCCTGTCGGGCGGCATGAAACAGAAGCTCGGACTTTCCTGTGCCCTGATCCACGAGCCGCGCATCCTGCTGCTCGACGAGCCGACCTTCGGCGTCGACCCGGTGTCGCGGCGCGACCTTTGGCGCATCGTGCACGAGATGGTCGGACGCGGCGTTACCGCCGTCGTCTCGACCTCGTACCTCGACGAGGCCGAGCGTTTCGACCGTCTCGCCTTCCTGCACACCGGCCGGCTGCTCGCCCTCGACACGCCGCGGGCGCTCGCGGCCGCCTTCCGCGGCACGCTGCTGGCGATCGACCTGCCCCGGCCGCGTGCCGCGCAGGCGATCGTCGAAGCGCTCCCCGGCGTCGAGCGTGCCCAGCTCTTCGGCGAACGCCTGCACGTCACGGTGACGTCGGAGGCGGCGGCCGCGGCGCTGCCGGCCCTCCTCGCCGCCGCGGGACACAAGGCGAGCGCCATCGCCCCGATCCCGCCGACACTCGAGGACGTCTTTCTCGCCCGCATCGCCGACGCCGAGGGCCTCGCGGCGTGAGCTCCGGCGCGGCGCCCGCCGTCGAGGTGCACGAGCTGACGAAACGGTTCGGCGACTTCGTCGCGGTGGACAGGGTCTCCTTCTCCGTCGCGCCGGGCGAGGTCTTCGGCTTCCTCGGTCCGAACGGCGCCGGCAAGACGACGACGATCAAGATGCTCAACGGCCTCGTCGCCCCGACCTCGGGCAGCGGCCGGGTCGCCGGCTTCGACATCGGCAGCGAACGCGCCGCGGTCAAGAGCGCCATCGGCTACATGTCGCAGCTCTTCTCGCTCTACGGCGATCTCACCGTGGACGAGAACATCCGCTTCTTCGCCGGGCTCTACGGCGTCTCCGGGTCGCGTCTCGCAGCGCGCCGGGAGTGGGTGATCGAGATGGCGGGTCTCGCCGGCCAGAGCGACCGTCCGGCGGGCGAGCTCGCGCTCGGCTGGAAGCAACGCCTCGCTCTCGGCTGCGCGGTTCTCCACCAGCCGCCGATCCTCTTCCTCGACGAGCCGACCTCGGGGGTCGATCCGATCTCCCGCCGGCGCTTCTGGGACCTGATCTACGACCTCGCCGAAGGCGGCACGACGGTCTTCGTCACCACCCACTACATGGAGGAGGCCGAAGCCTGCCATCGCCTGGCTCTGATGAACCGCGGCCGGCTGATCGCCCTCGACACGCCGGCCGGCCTGCGCGCCGCCGCCCGCGAGCAGCTGCTCGAGCTCCGCACGCCGGACGCGATCGCCGCGCTCGCGGCACTCGACGCCGCTCCTCAAGTCGTGCGCGCCGGCCTCTTCGGGCGCGACCTGCACGTCACCGTGCGCGACCGTGAGCGCGCGCTGGCGACCCTGCCCGGCCATCTCGCGGCGCACGGCATCGCCGTCTCCGGCCTCGCCGGGATCGCGCCGTCGCTCGAAGACGTCTTCATCTCGCTCGTCTCCGCGGCGGGCGGGGCGGTGGAGTCCTAGCCGCGATGCCCCGGCTCGACCCGGTTCGCCTCTGGGCGATGGCGCGCAAGGAGACGCGGCAGCTCGGCCGCGATCGCCGCAGCCTCCTGCTCGCCTTCGCCCTGCCCCTCCTGCTGCTCGTCATCTTCGGCTACGCGATCGTCTGGGACGTGCGCGACATCGCCCTCGCGGTGGTCGATCAGGACGCAAGCCCGCAAAGCCGCGAGCTCGTGGAGAGCTTCGTCGCGTCGGGCTACTTCCATCTCGCCGCCCGCCCGCAGAGCGTCGCGCTCGCCGGTGAGCTCTTCTCCCGCGGCACGGCCCGTCTGGTGCTCGCCATCCCCCCCGGCTTCGCAGCCGACCTCGGCGCCGGCCGCACCGCCACGGTGCAGGTGCTGCTCGACGGCTCCGACGCCAACACCGCGACCATCGCCCTGGCCTACGCCGAGGGCGTGGCGGCGAGCTTCGGCCAGCGCATCGCGCTGCACGGCGAGCGGCTGACGCTGCCGCTCACCGCGCAGTCGCGCGTCTGGTACAACGAAACGCTCGCCAGCCGCAACATGATCGTCCCCGGACTGGTGGCGGTCATCATGATGGTCATCGCGGCGATGCTCACCTCGCTCACCATCGCGCGCGAGTGGGAGCGCGGCACCATGGAGCAGCTCGCCTCGACACCGGTGACGCGGCTCGAAGTCGTGCTCGGCAAGCTCCTGCCCTACCTCGTCATCGGCCTGGTGGACGTCGCCGCCGTCTCGGTGCTCGGCGTGACGCTCTTCGGCGTTCCTTTCCGCGGCAGCGTGCTGCTCCTGCTCCCGCTGGCGTTTCTCTTCCTCTGCGGGAGCCTCGGACTCGGGCTCTTCATCTCGGCGGTCTCGCGCTCGCAGGTGCTCGCCACCCAGCTCGCCCTCGTGGCCACGTTCCTGCCCGCCTTTCTGCTCTCGGGCTTCATGTTCGCGATCGAGAACATGCCCCCGGTGCTCCGGGCGATCTCTTACCTGGTGCCGGCGCGCTACTTCCTGGTGGTGACGCGGGGCATCTTCCTCAAGGGGGTCGGGATCCCGGTCCTGCGCTATCAGGCGCTGCTGATGCTCGGCTTCGCCGTCGTCGGCCTGGCGCTCGCGGTACGCGCCTTCCGCAAGGAGCTCGACTGATGCGAGGCGGTCTGGGCCGGGTAGGCTGGATGGTCCGCAAGGAACTGGTCCAGGTGTTCCGCGATCCGCGCATGGCGCGCCTCGTCATCGTCGCGCCGATCGTCCAGCTCCTGGTCTTCGGCTACGCCGTCTCGACCGACGTGCGCCACACACCGACGATCGTCCTCGACCGCGACCAGAGTCGCGACAGCCGCGAGCTCGTGACCGCGCTCACCGCCGGCGGCTACTTCGATGTCGTCGAGACGGCGGCGCACGACCGCGACCTGGCCTTCGCCCTCGACCATGGTGACGCGGCGGTCGCCCTGGCGATCCCTCCGGGCTATGCACGCGATCTCGCCCGCGGCACGGCGACCGTCCAGCTCCTCTTCGACGGCACCAACTCGAACCAGGCGACCATCGCCAAGGGCCACGCCGAACGCATCGTGCAGGACGTCGCCCTCGCCCGCTCGCTCGCCGGCCGCGCGCCCCCGCTCGACGTGCGCTCGCGCGCCTGGTACAACCCCGACCTCGCCAGCCGCCTCTACAACGTGCCGGCGGTCATCGGCCTGCTGCTCAGCCTGGTCTGCCAGCTGCTCACCGCCCTGGCCGTCGTGCGCGAGCGCGAGATCGGCACCCTCGAGCAGCTGGCCGTCTCGCCGTTGCGTCCGCACGAGCTCATCCTCGGCAAGACGATTCCGTTCGCGCTCATCGCCTTGGTCGATCTCGTGCTCATCACCGGCATGGCGCTGCTCTGGTTTCGCGTGCCGTTTCGCGGCAGCCCGCTGCTCCTCCTCGCGGCCACCCTGCTCTTCGTCGCTTGCGCGCTCGGCAACGGCCTGCTGATCTCGACCATCTCGAAGACGCAGCAGGAGGCCTTTCTGTCCGCGTTTCTCGTCTACATGCCGATGGTCCTGCTGTCGGGCTTCATGTTCCCGGTGGCGAGCATGCCGCGGTTCTTCCAGGTCGTGACGCTCGCCAACCCGATGCGCCACTTCCTGGTGGTCGTGCGCGGCATCTTCCTCAAGGGGGTGGGCCCGCTCGACGTCCTGCCGGAGTTGGGCGCTCTCGCCCTCTTCGCCACCGTCGTCCTCACCCTCGCCACCCGCCGCTTCCACCGCAGCGAGTAGCGCCCTGCGAGCGGACGGCAGGCGATGTCCAATTCGCCAGGCGGATCGCGCCATCTAGGTCGAGGGCAGACTTGGACCTCGCCTTGGACCGGCTCCAAGCCGGCCGGAGGAGCATCGACTCAACTGGCGGCCGGGAGAATTGGGCAGGGCGAACCCCTGGGCAGCAAGCCGACTGCGGGCGACGGCTCTCACCCGGGCGGCAGAAACGACCGCGGTCCTTTCTGCCGGCAGCGGCTTCCTCCAGGGCTGGACTTTCCAGCCAGGCGCGGACAGCCACTCGGTGGCGCTCGGCGATATCGATGGCGACGGCGACATCGACGCCTACGTCGCCGAGTTCTACGCCCCGGACACCCTCTGGCTCAACGACGGCAGTGGACAGTTCTCGCGCAGCCCGCAGGTGCTCGACTCGGGCTACGGCAGCTGCGCGCTGCTCGCGCCGCTCGACAACAACGGTTCGCTCGACCTCTTTCTCGCCCGCCATCTCTCCGACAACCGGGTGTGGCTGAACAACGGCGCGGGATCCCTCACCGACAGCGGGCAATCGATCGGCCCCAACTTCAGCCGGCGCGGCGCGGCGTTGGGTGACCTCGACGGCGACCTCGACCTCGACGCCTACCTTCCCAGCAACTCGGCCAGCGGTTCGAACCAGGTTTTCCTCAACAACGGCGCCGGGGTCTTCACCAACAGCGGCCAGGCCCTGGGTAGCTACTCCAGCCTGGCCGTCGCGCTGGGCGACGTCGACGGCGACCTGGACCTCGACGCGATGATCGGCAACAACGGCGCCAACAAGCTGTGGAAGAACAACGGCTCGGGGACCTTCACCGACAGCGGACAGACCCCCGGAGCCCAGGGTACTTTCGGGGTGGCGCTCGGGGACGTCGACGGCGACCTCGATCTCGACGCCTACTTCGCCAACGGCTCGGGCTCGGGCGACCCGGACGAGGTCTGGATCAACGATGGCCTCGGCTCGTTCACCAACAGCGGGCAGTCGCTCGGCGACGACTACTCCTTCTCCGTGGTTCTCTTCCACTGCGACGGCGACAGCGATCTCGACGCCTTCGTCGGCAACAACACCGGCCAACCCAACGTCCTGTATCTCAACAACGGCAGCGGCCTCTTCAGCGACAGCGGCGAGTCCCTGGGGTTTGGCGGCGCCATCTCGGTCGCCGCCGCCGATCTCGATGGAGACAGCGACATCGATCTTTTCCTCGCCAACCTCTCCCAGCCGGAGCAGGTCTTCCTGAACGACGGTCTCTGTCACTTCACCCCCAGCGGCCAGGTGCTGGGCGGAAGCGCCGCCGAGTCGGTGGATTCCGGCGACCTCGACGGCGATGGCGATCTCGACGCCGTCGTCGGTACCTATGGCGGCATCGTCCGCATCCTGCGCAACGACGGCAGCGGCGCCTTCGAGGACGACGACCAGTGGCTTTCGGCGGACGGCTTTCCGAGCGCCGTGGCGGTGAAACTCGCCGACTTCGACGGCGACTTCGACCTCGACCTCTGGACCGGTCTCTGCTGCGTCGGCGGAGGGGCGACGGACGACCCGGCGGACCGCATCTGGACCAACGACGGAACGGGGCACTTCACCGACTCGGGCCAGTTGCTCGGCAGCGACTACACCACCGACGGCGCCATCGGCGACGTCGATGGCGATCTCGACCTCGACATCGTCGCGTCGAACTACGACTCCCTCTTCTCCGACGGGACCAATCGCCTCTATCTCAACGACGGCGCGGGGAACTTCACTCAGAGCCCGCAAGCTCTGGGTACGGGGATGTTCGGCGCCGTCGCTCTCGGGAGACTCGACGCCGACGCCGATCTCGACATTCTCTTTGCCCGCCTGGGGGGAGCCGCGCGCGTCTGGCGCAACGACGGAACGGGTAATTTCACCGGTCTCGTGCCGCTCGCGAGCACCGCCGTCACCTATTCCCTGGCGATCGGCGACCTGAACGGCGACGGCGACCTCGACGCCTACTTCGGCAACGAGGACGCCGACACCGTCTGGTTCAACAACGGCAACGGGCTGTTCACCGACTCGGCGCAGGCGCTCGGCTCTCTGGTGACGGTAGCCGTGCACCTGCTCGACGTCGATGGCGACGGCGATCTCGACGCATGGACGACGAACGGACAGGGTACGACGGAGCCGAATCAGGTCTGGCTCAACGACGGTACCGGGCACTTCAGCGACAGCGGCTGGGCGGTGGGCGGGACTTCGTCGACGGACTCCACGATCGGCAGCTTCGACGGCGACCCCGACCTCGACATCCTGCTCGTGACCTTCGACGGCGACCACCAGGTCTGGCTGAACCAGCAGTCCGAACCGATCTTCAGCGACGGCTTCGACCTCGGCAATTCGAACGCCTGGTCGGCCGTCGTTCCCTGATCCGGGCGGCTCAGCCGCCGCGCAGCTCCTTGCGCACGACCAGCTTGAGGCCGGACCAGATCTCGGTCACCGCGCACACCTTGATGTCCACCCATCCGAGCGGCAGCGCGAGCTCGCGAATCGTCTCTTCGGTGACTGTCGTCGGCACCTTCGCAGCCTTCTTCGGCCAGGAGACCCAGAGCGCCGCGTCCGGCTTCAGCAGGCGCCGCAGCCGCTCCAACTCCACCTGCAACTCCTCCCTGCGGGTGACGAAGAGGTGGACGATGTCGGTGTCGGCGGTGGGCGCGGAAACCAGCGCGACGTTCGCAGGCAGCGGCGCCAGCCAGGCGGCGTAGCCAGCCTCCGCTCCGAGCGCGGCCAATTCGGTGCCGGCGCGGATTCCCAGCTTCTTCGCCAGCGGCGTGCCGGAGTAGCCCGCGCTGGCCTCCGCGGCCTTCGGCGCGGCCACTAGACGGCAGTCCTCACGTGGACCGCCCGATCGCGGCGCTGCCTGGGAGCCTTCGTCCCGGCAGCGGTCCAGCGCCGACCTCGCCGCTGAGACGGGCCCCCGCGGCGAGAGAGCGATTCCTCCGCGCCTGCCTTTCGCGCAGGAGTCGAAGACAGAACTCGGCCGTGTGCCCCTGGGCTATCAGCCGCTGCACGTCGGTGTGGCGGGCGCGATGCGGGGTGGCGATCTTCATGCCGCGATCCTCTCAGGAGCTCCCCGCCGCCCGCCGCAGCTGGGCATGGAGCTGGGTGTGCGCGTCGGAGGCGACGTAGAGCGGAATCGAATAGGTCGCGTAGCCCGCGGCGCTGACGCGGAACTCGTAGCGGCCATAGGGCACGCGTTCGAAGAGGTACTGGCCCGCCTCGTCGGCCACCTGCGCGAGCCTGACCGCGCGCAGCCGCTCGCTGCTGCCGTCGCCCACGAGCTCGACCTTCGCTCCGGGGATACCGTGGGTGTCGGACTCGTCGAACACCATGCCGCTCACCGTGGACCGCCCCGACTGCGCGGCGACCGCCGAGGGGAGCAGGCCGCCGGCCAGCATCAGGAGCAGGGTGAGGGCGAGCGCCCGAGCCCGGGCGGTCGAGCTCGTCGGTACGGCGGTCATCCCGCCTCCGCGGCGGAGCGTTTGCCGGCGGAGGCGAAGCGCTCGACCGACCGTGCCCGGGCCTTCGCCGCTTCGACCTCCCGGTCGCGCGGCGGCGCCGAGGTCGAGAGCGCCCCCAACAGCCGCTCCGCGGCCCCGGCGATCTCCTCCACCGCGCGCTCGAAAGCCGCCGCATTCGCCTTCGCGGGGCGCTGAAAGCCGCTCAGCTTGCGCACGAACTGCAGGGAAGCGGCACGCACCTCGTCGGTCGTCGCCGGCGGCTCGAAATTGAACAGCGTCCTGATGTTGCGGCACATCGTTCGCTCCTCGCCGGATCAGCCTACGGGGATTCCGAACCAGCCCAGGCGGCGCTCCTCTTCCAGCCTGCCTTCGAGATACTCCCAGAGCGCCGGGCAGCCGTCGCGGATCGGCACAGCTACGCGACCGATGACGCGCGCATGGCTGATGCCGTTCTCGCGCCAACTCTGCCCGGCGTTCGCCAGATTGAGCAGCACCGGCATCGCCCGGTCGACGGCGTTGGCGAACCGCGCTTCCGGCGTCGCTGCCGCCTCGAACTCCTGCCAGAGCGCGAGCAAGCCGGCGCCCGCCGGATCGGGCAGCAGCCCGAAGATGCGCCGCGCCGCGGCGGCCTCGGCCGCCTTGCGCTCCTCCCAGCCGCCTTCGGTGTAGATCATGGTGTCGCCGGTGTCGATCTCCCCGACATCGTGCACCAGCAGCATCCGGATGACGCGATCGACGTCGATCGCCGCGCCGGCGTGCGGCGCGAGCGAAGTCGCGAGCAGCGCGAGCTGCCAGCTGTGCTCGGCGGAGTTCTCGTAGCGCTCGAGCCCGAGCGGCCGCGTCTTGCGCGTCACACCCTTCAGGCGGTCGAGCTCGAGGATGAACTCGACGATCGGCTGCAGGCCGCCCGCGCCGGGGGCTCCGTCACTCATCCGCGGCCCGCCTCGGTGTCGGAGCGGAACAGACACCAGAGGGGCGTGCCATCGAGCGCTCCCGCGCCGCGCTCGACGAACCCGTTGCGCAGATAGAACTCGCGGCTCTGCGGATTCGAGGTCTCGAGGTAGACGCCGCTCGATAGCGGGTCGCCGGCCGACCTGCGGCAGAAAGCGAGCAGGAGCGCCTTGCCGGCCCCCGTGCCCTGCGTCCCCGGATGCACCCCGAGCACGCCGAGGTAGTAGTGCGGCGCCGGCGGCTGATGCGCTCGCGCCAGCTCCTCATAGGCGTGGAGTCGTTCGGAAAAACCGGGCGTCTCCGCTTCGAACCGGGTCCACGCGCTGGCGAACGGCTCCGGCCAGACCGGTCGCTCGGTGTCGTAGCCCATCGCGGCGCCGACGATCCGATCGCCCGCCCGGAGCACCAGCGCCGGCATGCCGAGGGCGATGCGCAGGCGCAGGAGCTGGGAGAAGAACTCGCGCGCGGCAGGAGCGACGCCACGCGGATGGGTGCGAAAAAAGTAGGCGATGAGCGGATCCAGGGCGAACGAGGCCGCGAGCGCCGGGGCCGTCGCCTCGACGTCGCCCGCCGTCGCATCCTCGATCTCCAGCCGCCCGTCGGCGGTCGGGCTAAACGACATCGGCTCCCCCTTCGGCAATCAGTTCGCGCAACGCCCTGCGGCCTCGCCCGCCGCTCCGGGGCTGGCGAGCCTCGCGATTCGAACGGCCAGGGTCGCCCACTCCGTTCAGCCCGCCGGATCCGGAGCGCCAGCGGCTGCCGACTCACGGCCCAGGAACCGAAGCCAGAGGAAGCCGAGCGTGCCAGCGGTCAACGACGCCAGGAGAATCGCCATCTTCGAGGCATTGAGGGCTGCCGGCTCGCTGGCGAAGGCGAGATTGGTGATGAAGATCGACATGGTGAATCCGATGCCACCGAGAATGCCGGCGCCGAAGATGTGCCGCCAGGAGAGGCCCGACGGCAGCCGGCAGAGTCCACTCGCCACGGCGAGGAACGAGAGCAGCACGACGCCCAGGGGCTTCCCCAGCAAGAGGCCCGCGGCGATGCCCAGGCTGTTGATGCTGGCGAGGCCCTGCAGCCAGTCGCCGCCGATGACGACGCCGGTATTGGCCAGAGCGAAGAGCGGCAAGACGATGAAGGCGACCGGCTTGTGCAGGAGATGCTCGAGCCTGTGCGAGGGCGACGCCTCATCCTCGGCCTTCGAAGAGTAGGGAATCGCGAACGCCAGGGCGACGCTCGCGATGGTGGCGTGCACGCCGGACTGGAGCATCAGGTACCACATCGCCGCGCCGCCGAGCAGATAAGGCATGATGGCCATGACGCGGAGGAGCCGGTTGAGCACTACCAGCACGGCCCAGACAGCCAGGGCACCGAGAAGGTAGGCGAGCGAGAACTTCGTCGTGTAGACGGCGGCGATGACGACGATCGCACCCAGGTCGTCCATGACCGCAAAGGCGACGACGAAGACCTTGAGCGACGCCGGGACGCGCCGGCCGAGAATGGCGAGCACGGCGAGCGCGAAGGCGATGTCGGTGGCCATCGGGATTCCGACGCCGGCCTGCGACGGCGTTCCCTCGTTGAGGCTGAAGTGGATCGCCGCTGGCGCGACCATGCCGCCGACCGCCGCGAACATCGGGAGCAGCGCGCTCTTGAGGTTCGACAGCTCGCCGCTGTAGAGCTCGCGCTCGAGCTCGAGGCCGATGAGCAGGAAGAAGATCGCCATCAGCCCGTCGTTGATCCAGTGTTCGAGAGTGAGACCGCCGAACTTCGTATGCCAGAAGGCGAGGTACCGTCCGCCGAACGGAGAATTGGCGATCGCGAGAGCGAGCGCCGTACAGAACATCAACAGCACGCCGCTCGACTTCTCCGAGTCGAAGAACTGATTGAACGTTCTCGAAAGTCTGCGCGGTTCGGTTTCCATGGTCCTCGTCAGCTCGTTGGATCCTGGACGTGCATTCGTCGCACGGAGCGCCTGACGATAGCAAGTTCGCCCCCGCCCGGAACGCCGGAGGTCATTGCAGACGCTCTCCCTTTCGCACAGTCACCGGCGAACCGTCGGCCAGGAACGCCGAGGCCGGCGGAGCGCAAAGAAAGGCGGCGAACTGCGGCCCGTAAAGCGCCGCCACGTCGCAGACGAAGTCGGATTCGACCGCGGCGCTCACCCGCCACTGGGGATGCTCCACCTGGTACTCGACCGTGCCGCCGTCGCGCTGGCGCGCGTAACCCCAGTAGTGCTCGGTGATGAAGCCCGCCGCAGAGTCGGGCGGCGGAATCTCCGGCCGTGTTCGCGTCGTCACCGCGAGCCGGCCCCAGCGCCCTTCCTGTCGCCACTCGTAAGCCACGATCTTCGTTTCGCCGGCCGCCTCCTCGACGATCGCGTGGCGCATCGGCAGGGCGACGTAGTTCTCGTTGTAGACCGTGCGCGCCACCCAGGCGATGGCGACGCGCGGCACGATCTCCTTGACGAAGACGACGCCGCGCCGCAATCCGTCCGGCCCGTCGCGGCGGACGTAGAAGCGCAGATTCACCTCTTCGAAATTGCAGTGCCCGGGGATCGCGAGTCCACGGACGCGCGTGCGTCCGAAGTGGAACCCGACCATGCTGACGAAGGCCCGCCCCTCCAGCAGGTCGAGCTCGGTGCCGGCGGGGACGAGCGGCGCGAGAATCTCCGGATCGGCCTCGAAGTTGAGCATCACGAGGTCGCGCCAATGGGCGGTGAGGAAGCGGCCCGTCATTTCGGGGATCTAGCGCCGCTGCTCCGCGGCGCCGGAGATGACGCTCGCGAGCGACACCACTCGCTCGCGGGTGGCCGCGGAAAATCTCGCCAGCTCCTCGCCCTCGACGAGGTCGATTGCGTGCAGGAATGCGAGCTGGAAGAGCATCGCGGACCGCTTCGCGTCATCGAAGCCCCTGGCGATCCAGTCTTGGCGCTCGTCGACCAGGGCGGCGAGGTCCCGAAAACGCGCGAGCGCCGGCTTCGACGGATCCTCGACGACCGCCCTGGCCTTGCGGAGCGCCCGCTCGCAGAGGCGTTCGAGCGCCACTTCGCGCAGCTCGCGGAAGATCTTCCAGTCCTTCTCGAGAGGGTCCGTTCGAGACATCGTTCAACCCCTTTCCTCTGGCCGAAAGCAAACGGAAGTCGACCGCTGGATGAAGGCCATCGGTGCGCAAGACACCCAGCCAATCCGTAGAAGAGGGGCTCCGAGCGCACGGCTGGCCCTTGCCGCCGAACGAAGGTCATGCAGCCGGCCCCGGCCACCGGACAGGTTGCGGGCGCGCACACCGTGCGCGACCTGCTCTGCGACGACTCGCAACGCCAGGACCTCAGCCTTGGCCATCGCCTCCTTCTCGGTGGACGCGTAAACCAGGACGCCCGGAAGTTGAGGCACTGGAGCGAGCCATCGGCCCTCCACTTCACGCTCGCATTCGCGGCTGAGATCCATGGCCAGGTCTCCCGTCTCCGCGGGCGATTCTACCGCCAGCTGACGGATCCGGAGTTCCGCGGCGCGGCTCCACTGCCGAACCGCGAAGCAGGGTGAGCGCGCCAGGCGCATCTGCGCGCTCCGAACTCCACGATTCGACCGGACGGAAGGAGGGCACGAACGAGCTTCTAGGACGCCGCGGAAAGGCACCGCGGCCACGCGCCTTCCGGCACGCGCAGAGCCTCGATAGGTATTGGGTGCAGCGACGAGACGTCGCTCGACACCGGACCGAGAAGCCAAAGTCAGCGACGAAGGAAAGCGAGATCGTTCGCAAGGACGCAACGAGTCCTGAGGCTCGTCACGGAGGAGCTACGGGTGTTGACAGGGTGGGGCCTGATAGGGGTTAGACGGCCCGTCAAGAACGCTCAAGCAGGCTCCTCCTTGGCCACACGAAGTCTGGGGTCAGTTGAGAGCAGCGATTGAACGAGCCCGAATGTCGAATCGAGCTCGGTCTCGGGCACCCTGCGGAACCACGCACCGAGGCCGTTCAGCGCCTTCTCGAACGCGAGATCGACCCGCCACACAGCAGGGATTTGCCCGATCGAATCGTCAAGGACGCCCAGCGAGAGCGTGAGTCTTTGCGGCGCCTCGCCAAGAAGCAGTACCCAACCAAACTCCTCTTGGATTGGATCGGAACTCGTGATGCCCTCTTTCACAAGTTTCTCTCGCAAGAAACGGGCGAAGTCCTCGCCGAAACACCGCGGGTTGATGAAGTCTTCGCCCATAGTCGTCACCTCAAACAGATCGGTCGAGACGAAGATCGCGCGTTCGATCATGTGGCCGGGCCGGCTAACGGATCATGAGCTCACCGGCGCGCCCCACGGCGACCGACCGGCGGAGCCGGCCGGGGCGCATGTGGCGCGTCCGGTGCAGCGATTTGTTAGACGACAAGCTGACACCGTGTTCATGGCTGCTCTGATGCGGATTCCGCGGCCA
>JBPOHI010000134.1:0-15451 GCA_052035735.1 Acidobacteriota bacterium | reverse complement strand
CCGCGCAGCGGCGAGATGTCATCGATGACCCAGAGCGCCCGGCCGTGGGTGGCGACGATGAGGTCGTTCTCACGCGGATGGATGGCGAGGTCCATCACCGAGACGGTCGGAAAACCGTTCGACCAGCGCGTCCAGCCCTTGCCGCCGTCGAGCGACACCCAGAGCCCGAACTCGGTGCCGAGAAACAGCAGCTCGGGGTCGACCGGATCCTGCGCGACGGCGAGGGCGTAGCCGCTGAGCTGCGGCGTCGCCAGGCTCTTCCAGCTCTTGCCGAAGTCGTCGGTGCGGTAGACGTACGGAGTCCAGTCGGAGCGCCGGTGGTTGTCGAACACGGCGAACGCCGTCCCGGCGGCGTGCGGCGAGGCTTCGATGGCCGGGATCCAGGTGTTTGCCGGGACGCCCTGCACGTTCCCTTCGAGGCTCGCCCAGTTGGCGCCGCCGTCGCGGGTCAGATGAAGGCGCCCGTCGTCAGTGCCGACCCAGATCAGCCCGCGCTCCCTCTTCGAAGGTTCGATGGTCACGATCGTCGTGTAGTTCTCGGCGTTCGAGGCGTCGCGGGTGAGGCCGCCGCTCTCGCCGGCCTTCTGCCACTCCGGCTCGTTCGTCGTCAGATCGGGTGAGACGATCGTCCAGGTCTCCCCCCGGTCGTTCGAACGGTGCAGGAACTGGCTGCCGAGATAGACCGTCTTCCCATCGAACGGATCGAGCGCCAGGCCGGCGTTCCAGTTGAAGCGCAGCGTGACGCCCGAAGGCGGCGCCGGCTTGATCTCTTTCGACTCGCCGGTGCGCCAGTTCCAGCGCGAGAGGTTGCCCCCCTGCCAGAGCGCATATCCCTGCAGCGAGTCGGTCGGGTCGGGCAGCGTCTCGAAACCGTCGCCGCCGCCTACGACCTTCCAGAAATGGTTGCGGATGCCGCCGCTCTGCCGCACCGAAGACGGACCGCGCCACGAGCCGTTGTCCTGCAGGCCGCCGTAGAGGTTGTACGGCCGGTCCATGTCGTAGGCGACGTGGTAGAACTGAGCCAGAGGCAGGTTCGAGACGAAGCGGTTGGTCTTGCCTCCGTCGTGGCTCACCGCGACGCCGCCGTCGTTGCCGGCGACCATGTGGCGCGGATTCGCCGGGTCGATCCACAGGGCGTGGTGATCGCCGTGGATCTCGTCCCAGCGGATGAGCGTCTGGAAGCTCTTGCCGGCGTCGTGCGAAACCCGCACTGTGAAGTCGATGCTGTAGACGCGGTTCGGATCCTGCGGATCGACCCGCAACTCGCCGAAGTAGAACGGTCGCGGATTGACGTTGGGTTCGGAGTTCACCGTGCGGAAGCTCCGGCCGAAGTCGTCGGAACGCAGCAGGGCGCTCTTCTTCGCCTCGACCATGGCGTAGACCACCTCCGGATGCGACCGCGACAGGCCCAGGCCGATGCGCCCCAGCTCGCCCTCGGGGAGGCCGTCCTCCACTTCGAGCCGCTGCCAGCTCTCGCCACCGTCGAGCGAACGGTAGAGACCCGAGCCCGGCCCACCCGAGTGAAAGAAGTAGGGCCAGCGGCGGTACTGCCACATCGAGGCGAGGAGCCGGTTCGGGCTGCCTTCGACCATCGCGATGTCGGCGCCGCCGGTCTTCTCGTCGACGTAGAGCACCTTCCGCCAGCTCTTACCGCCGTCGGTGGTCTTGAAGATGCCGCGCTCCGGGTTCTCTCCCCACTCGCGACCGAGGGCCGCAACCCAGGCGACATCCGGGTCCTCGGGGTGCAGCACGATGCGATGAATGCGCTCGGTGCCCTCGAGCCCGAGGTGCGTCCAGGTTTCGCCGCCGTCGGCCGAGCGGTAGATCCCGTTGCCGACCGAGGCGCTGTTGCGGACGTTGCCCTCGCCGGTGCCGACCCAGACGATCGCCGGGTTCCTCCGGTCGATGGCGATGGCGCCGATCGCGGCGACCGGCTGGTCGTCGAAGACCGGCTTCCACGAGATCCCGCCGTCGAGCGACTTCCAGACGCCGCCGGTCGCCGCTCCGGCATAAACGACATCGGGATTCGACTCGACCGCGGCGATCGCCGCGACACGCCCGCTCATCCCCGCCGGGCCGATCGAGCGCGGCGCGAGACCGGCGAGGAGGTCGGCGTCGAGTCCGGGGCTCGCCGCGGCGGAGGGGCTCGAGGAGTGGCTTGCGGAAACGGCCCGCGAGGCGGCACCGAGGGAGGCGGGCAGACTCGCCAGCGCACCGAGCGCAGAGCCGGCCGCCAGAAGTCGACGCAGGTTCGATCCCGAAAACGGGCGCAGGTTTTGGCTGTTCATCCCGGCATCCTACGAAAAACCGCCGCGTCTCGCCCGCCGCTCGCGGATAGAATTCCGCCGTGACGAGGAATACCCAGCAGCGGGCGGCGATCCGCCGCGCTTTCGAGCTCGCCGACCGTCCGCTGTCGCCGGCCGAAGCGCTCGAGGTCGCCCAGTCGATCGTGCCGGGCCTGGGGATCGCGACCATCTACCGCAACGTCAGGGCGCTGGTCGAAGAGCGCTGGCTCTCCGAAGTGCCCCTGCCCGGAGCTCCGAGTCGCTACGAGATCGCCGGCAAGCACCACCATCATCACTTCCGCTGCCGCATCTGCGACCGCGTCTTCGACGTCGATGCCTGCCCGCCCGACCTCTCCGCCCTGACACCGCGCGGTTTCCGCCTCGAAAGCCACGACATCACCCTGTTCGGCCGCTGCGCCGCCTGCGCGCGCGGCTGAGCCGCAGCGCAGGGCCAGAACGTCTCCTGCCAGAACTCTTTCCTGAAGGCTGCGTAGACGGGTCATGGCTCCGCGAACTCTCGCTTGCGCTGCTTTCACGCTCGCTCTCGCTTGTGGGCTGACCCCGTTGCCGGCGCCCGGACTCGCCCAGGCCGCGGCGACGACGCCCCCCTCGGCGCACGATCCGCTGGCCGCGGTGATCGCCCGCTGGCAGGAGAAGGTCCACAGCTCGGCATCCGTGGACGACGAGGTGCGCGACCTCCGCGCCTCGCTGGCACCGCTGCTTGCCGAAGCGGATCAGGCGCTCGCCCAGGGGAAGCGCTGGCTGGCGCTGTCGCGGCTGGAGCGCGTCTTTACCGACCTCGAAGCCGCCGACTACAGCAACGCCATTCCCGGCGATCTGCGTCACCAGATGAGCGAGCTCGAGCGCGAATGGCAGCGCCTTGCGCCGGAGCTCGGCGCCAACCGCGCCCCGGGGCCCCGGCCCGCCTTCGAAGTCCTGTCAGCGGCCGCACGGGCGCTCGCCGAAGCGGCGCTCGCCCAGATGCCGGTCTACTACGAAGCGAGCCTCGACTACGGGCGGAATACAGCTCCGGAGTACGGCCTCTACTACCTCGGGGCGGCCCGCGCGCAGCGCGACTTCATCTCGCTGCTCGCCAGCCTTCCGCGCCGGCCGAAGAACTGGACCGCGCTCGCCCCGCGCGACGTGAGCGGCGAGGTCGCTGCCGTGCGAGACGAGCTCCTGGCCGCCTACCGGCCTCCCCTTTCGATCGAGCGTCACGCCGTCTTCATTCGCATCAGCGCCCTGCTCAAGGAGGCCGATGAGCTCGGTGCGGCCGGCGCACGCTTCGGCGCCCTGCTGCGCCTGCTCGACGCGAAAGCCCGCGTCGCGCGACTCCTTCATCCCGGCCGCAGCCTGAGCGCGGAAGCGGCGGCGGCGCGCGCCGCCACCTTCGTGGCCGGACTTGCCTCCAGCTCGCTCGACAACACCCTGCAGCGACTCTTCCTCGAGACCGCCCTCTTCTCCGCCGCCCATCCCGATCCGGCCGCGGGAGGAGGAGAGATCGCGGCCGCGATCTTCGACGACGTCCTGCCCTACTTTCCGGTCCTCCTGGGTCCGGCGCCGCCCGCACCCCAGCAACAGCTCGCCGAGGCCACCGTGACACTCGTCCGGTGGCCCTACACGTGAAACGTCTCTGATCCAGCAGGTCTGCTGGCACAGAGCGTCATCAGGCAGTACGCGGGTCGGGTCCGTTTCGTCGTCGAAAACTACGGCTACTCGGAGCTCGCCACCCGCTTCGGCGTGACCCGGTATCCGGCGATCTTCATCGACGACATCCTGGTCGCGACTCCCAAGGACTTCGGCTTCTATGGCAAAGGGGAGGGGCCCGACGGCGGCCGCTACGCCCCCTGGCGCGACGCCGCGAGTCACGAGCGCTTCCGCGCCGACCTCGCGCGCATGTTGAATCAGGTGCTCGACGGCAAGCGCGAGCTGCTGCGTGACGAGCGCGCCGCTCCGGCGGGCGCCCCACGCCAGCTGCAGCCGGCCCGCCTGCCCGCGCTGCGGCTTGCAGCACTCGACGGCGGCACGCTGACCCGAGCCGACCTCGGAGGCAAGCCCGTGCTGGTCGAGTTCTGGTCCACCTGGTGCCCACCCTGCCGCGGCACGCTCGCCTGGCTGGGCGAGCTCGAGCGCCGCTACCGCGGCCGCCTCGAAGTCGTGGCTCTGGCCATCGACTCCGATCCGGCGGAAGTACAGCGAGTCGTCGCCGACCTCGATCTGCCGCTCCACTGGGCGATGGCTTCGCCGGCGCTCGCCGTCGAATTCGGCGACCTCTCGGCGGTACCGACGCTCTTCCTTTTCGACTCCAGGGGAGAGACGCGCGAGATCTTCTACGGCGCTCCTCCCGATCTCCACCAGCGCGCCGAACGAGCCCTCGCCGAACTGCTACCCTGAGCGCTCCCTGCCGCGCTCCGCGCGCAGCGGGCGGCGCGGCAGGAGATGGACCAGGCCGAGCAGGGACCCACCCAGCAGGATGATCGCAGGCCCCGCGGGCAGGCCGTTCCGGGCGGCGAGGGCCAGCCCCCCGACGGTGATGGCGAGCCCCACTCCGCAGCCACCCGCGACGATCGCCGGCAGACTGCGGAAGAGGCGCAGCGCCACCAGCGGCGGAATGGCGAGCAGCGCAATCGCCAGCACCACGCCGACGAGCGACAGCAACGCCACCACCGACAGCGCCACGACGAGCAGCAGCAGGAACGACAGCCCGCCGACGGGCAGCCCCTGCAGGCGGGCATGCTCGTCGTCGAAAGCCGTGGCGACGAGCTCGCGCCCGAACAGCAGCAGCAGGGCGATCATCGCCACGACGAAGCCGGCGAGCAGGCCGAGATCCGACGAGCGTACCTGACTGAGGTCCCCGAACAGGATCGCCTCCACGTCGAGATCGCTGTGCGCCGCGCCGGCGAGCAGGAGCATGCCGGAGGCCATGCCGACCGCCCAGAGTACGCCGATCGCGGCGTCGAGCCTGGCCAGGCGCTCGCTGCGCAGGGGCGCGAGCGCCGCTGCGGCGATGGCGGCGACGCCGGCGGCACCGAGCCTGGCGTCGAAGCCGAGCAGCATGGCGAGCCCCACGCCGCCGAAAGCGGCATGAGCGATGCCGCCACCGAGCGCGACGAGCCGGCGCAGGACCACCACCGTGCCGACGAAGCCGCACAGCAGACTGGCGAGAACCGCCGCGCCGAGGGCGGGGGCACTCACGCCGAGTGCCAGGGCCGCGGAGTCGAGGAGGGCGCCCATCTCAGCCGTGCCCGTGTCCGCAGACCAGAGGATGGGCGTGCAGCCCGGCGAGATCGAGCGTCTCGAGGCGGCGGTCGACGAGCGCAGCGCGCGCTGCCGCGAAGGTCTCCGGTGCGAGATCGTGGGTCGCGAGAACGATCGCCGTGCTCGCCGGTAGGTCCGCCAACAGGGCCCACAGCGCGCGGCGAGAGGGCTCGTCGAGCGCCGCCGTCGGCTCGTCGAGAATCAGCAGATCCGGCTCGGCGATCAGCGCTCTCGCGACCAGGGCGCGCTTCATCTCCCCACCCGAGAGCTCGTCGAGGTAGGCGCGGCGCAGCGATCCCAAGCCGAGGCGGGTGACCGCCTGCTCGAGCAGCTCGCGGTCGCGCCCGCCGCCTACCCGAAAGGGCCGCAGCCGGTCGCGGTCGCGCAGGCGGCCCTGCAGGATCATCTCTTCCACCCGCACCGGAAAATGGCGATCGAAGGCAGGAAACTGTGGCACGTAGCCGAGACGCAGGCCCGGCCGGCGAACGAGCGTGCCGCTGGCCGGTCGCAGGAGGCCGAGCAGAAGCCTCACCAGGGTGCTCTTGCCCCCTCCGTTCGGCCCGAGAAGCGCCAGTCGTTCTCCCGGCGCGAGCGCGAGATCGATCCCCTCGAGCACGACGTCCGCCCCGAAACGGAACCCGACGTCGCGAAGCCGTACGAGGTCGGCCAGCGGCGGTGAGGGCTGCGCTGCGACCGGCTCGTCCACCCGGTGATGATATTACATTCTCACGGAGAGTCGAGCAGCGCCGCCTGGGCGCCGAAGCGCGCGAGGTAGCCCTTGAGATGGAGCTTGCGTGCGGTGTTCGCCGAGCTCATGTAGCGCACCGTGCCGAAGATCGGCCGCTCCGGTCCCCATGGCCGGTCGAAGCGGCCGAAGCACCAGAAGATGCCGCTGTAGGAGTTCGGATTGCGTCCGTCGAGGGCGTAGCGGTTGTTGAGCTCGATGAGGATCGCGACCGCCTCGGCGGGCGTCGCCGACCACTCCAGCACCTTCTTGCCCCACAGCATCCGCAGATAGTTGTGCATCTCTCCGGAGGCGACGAGCTGGCGCTGGGCGGCGTTCCACAGCGGGTCGTAGGTGCGCGCTGCAACGAGATCGCCGAGCTCGTAGCGCGGTGAGCGCAGGTCCGCGGCATGTTTCGCAAGCGTCGCCAGCGCCCACGGCGGCAGCGACGAGAAGCGATCGTAGTCGGCGCGATGGTGGCAGAAGTGGTAGCCCAGCTCGCGCCAGGTCACGATCTGATCGAGGAAGGCCTCTGCCGGCGGCGACATCCGCCACCAGCCGACGCGCGCCCCTGTCGCGCTCGGCGCGACATTTTCCGGCGACCAGCGCTCCATCGCCGCCAGGTCGTGAAGAACTTGGTGCACCGAAAGATGTCCGAAATGCAGATAGGGCGAGAGTCCGCTCGCGCCGTCTTCGTCGGGTTGACTGCGATTCTCGGCGTAAAGCAGAAGCTTCTGGTAAAGGAAAGCGGACCACCGTTCTTCTGCTGCTTGGCTGCCGCCGCCCGCCAGGGCTGGCGCGACCGAAGGATCGATCGGCAAGGCCGCGAGCGCCCTCCCATCGCCGGTAAGAAGCGCGTCGGTCGCCCAGTCCCAGCTACGATCGCCCTCCCTTACCGAGAGCTTTTTCAGCGTCGGCAGGTCGAGCCTGTCGACCGGAGCAGCAGCCGGTGCCGAGTCGAGAAACGCGGGCAGCTTGCGCTGCAGGATGCGCCGAAAAGCGTAGGCGGTCGGCGGCGCGGCGTCTGTCAGGGAGAGCGGCAGCAGACCGTTGCCCTCGACCGACTCCAGACGGCATTCGACCTGGCTTTCGGCGGCCGCAACCATGCGAGGCAGAAAGAAACATGGGAAGTCGTCGGTCACGATCAGGCAGGCGCGCCGCGACAGGGCGCGCAGCAGACCCTTGCCGGCCCCCACCTCCGGCTCGACGTACGGCACGTAGAGCAGGCGCTTCCCCGCTGCGCGCCGAGTGTTCTCGGCCATGCCCTCGAGCACGAAGCGATGGATCCGGTCGCTCGCCCACCGATAGTCGCAGCGCAGTGCCTCGAGCACGACCAGCGGCTTGCCGAGCTCGGTCGCCCAGCCGATCGCCCGGTCGAGCGCGTAGTTCCAGACCAGACGTCGCTGAGCGATCATCCAGTAGAGCACGAACTCGCCGTCGGGGCGGGGCGGCCGATCCTCCGCCAGGCGCAGACGCAAGTCGGAAAACGTGCGCGAACTCGCGGCTTCGCCGCCACCGGCAGGGCTCGTTCTCGGCATGGTCAGAGTCTCTCACCCTGCCCTACGGCGAGGGAGACCGCGAGGATGAGTCGACGGGCCTTCAGTTCACCGCCCGCCACCACTCGGTGAAGCCGCCGGCTTCGAACCCCGCTGCCGCCACGGCCTCGGGGGCGATGAAATCCAGCTGTTCGACGTCGGTTTCGAGCGCGATCGGGTCGCCAGCGGCATCGAACAACGCCGTCGCCGGCCCCACGGCGACGACGGAGGTCGTCCCGACCGGCACTTCCGCCCGCGAAGGGACGACAACGGTGAAGATCGCGCCGTGCAAGGTCGCGTTGTAAAGCGCACCGTCGGAGTGGAAGGTCACGAGGACCCGGCCGGCGACCGACGTGTCGAGCGAGTCGACGACGGTGGCTCCGTAGCGCAGGTCGAGGGAGACCACCGGCGGACCCTCGGCGAGCGCGGCGTCGTAGAGCACTTCGATAGTTCCGCTGCCGATGGCATAGGTATGCACGGTCATGGCGCCGAGGACCATGTTGCCGCCCGGAAAGACCTCGCCGCCGAGGGCGCCCAGACCTTGCGCTGGATCCGGATCGACGACGCGAACGCGTCCGTTGGCAGGCAGGGTGACGACCTGCTCCGCGGCGGCGTCGAGCAGCGCCATGTCCGGGTCCAGCGCGATCTCGAAGCGCGGGCGGTCGAGCATCGCGACGACCGGATCCAGGGTGAAGCGAAGAACGGCGAGCGGCCCGAAGACCTCGTTCAGCGTCGCGCTCGCCGACTCGAGCGTGACGTCGATGCGCTGGGTCAGTGGATTCCACTGCGTCTGGATCGTCGCGTCGCCGGCGCCACCGGCGCTACCAGCGAAGACCGCCGCCGAGTTGAGCTCGGCAAAGAGCACCGCCGGCAGCCCGTCTTCGTCGCGCATCTCGAGCCCGAACGTCGCGCTCGCCAGCGGGCGACTCTCGACGGTGCGCAGCACGATCTGAACCTCCTCGCCGAGCACGGGCCGGGTCTCGTCCACCAGGATTTCGAGCGGAACAACCTGGGCACGGGCCGCGGCGCCCGGCGCCAGGGTGATCGAGACGAGCAGGATGGCCGCCGGCAAGGAGGTCACGAGACCGGCGGCACGGCGGGTAGGGGTCGTTTGCATGAGGTCCTCCAGGTCGATCGCAAGTCGAGGGCAGTTCTCGGGAGAAGCGAACCGCGACCCATCCTGTGGATCTTCGGCGGCGCTGTCGCCCTCCCAGAGGATAGGACAGCTGGGAGTTCCCTGTGGAACAGGTCACTCTCGAAAAGTGGAGTCCGGGGGTCCGCGTTCAGCCTACAATCGACCGGTGCAACGTTCCACGAGCGAACGCGCTGTCGCTCTGGCGGTGGTGCTCGCCGCCGTCGCCGGAACGACGCTGGCCGGCCGACTCGCGGGCGCCAACGCCACCACGGCGGGTTTTCTCTATCTGCTCGCAGTGCTCTTCCTGACCCTTCGTTGGGGGCTCTTCGCCGGCGCCACCGCTTCGCTCACCAGTACACTCGCCTTCAACTACTACTTCCTGCCGCCGCTCCACACTTTCACCATCGCCGAGCCGTCGAACTGGGCGGCGCTTGCCGCCTTCGGGCTCACCGCCGTCGTCACGGGTCGGCTGGTCGCCGCCGAGCGGCATCGCGCCGAAGAGGCGGAGACGAAGCGGCACGACACCCAGACACTCTACGACCTCTGCTTCGGCCTGTTTACCGCCACCAACAAACCCGGACGCCTCGACGAAGCCGCGGCTCACACGCTCGCGGCCCTCGGCTCGGCTCAGGGCGGTCTGGTACTCGTCGAAGAGGCGGGCGCGCGCTGCGTCTGGTCGCGCGGGGAACCGGCGGCGATCGCCGAGGAGCCAGGTGTCGCGCAGGCGATCGCGACGGAGCGGGTCGTCGAGCTCGCGCCGAGCGGTGCAGTCCGCCGCCAGGCGGCGCCGCTCGCGGTGGGCGGGCGGCTCTCCGGCGCCCTGGTCGTCGCCGGTGGGCGCGCCGATGCCGGTCTGCTCGCCTCGGCGGGTCGCCTCCTGGCACTCGCCATCGAACGCGACCGTCTGATCGAGCAATCGACGCTCAGCGAGGCGCTGGCGGCGAGCGATCGCTTGAAGACCGCGCTGCTGCGGGCGGTCTCGCACGACCTGCGCTCGCCGCTCACCGCCATGGCGATCGGAATCGAAGCGCTGCTGCGCGACACTCCCGAGAGCTCCCCCGACCGCATCCGGCTGCTTGCCGTGGCGCGCGAGCGCGAACGCCTCGGCCGGCGGGTCGATCAGCTCCTGACTGCCGCCCGGCTCGAGGCCGGTCTCCTCCACCCGCATCTCGAACCCATCCCGGCGGCCGAGCTCTTTCGCGCGGCGCGCGAGAATCTGGAACGGGTCCTCGCCGATCTCACGGTGGAGGTCGAAATCGCCCGCGACTGCCCGGACCTCGCGACCGATGCCGCACTGGTCATCGAGGCGCTGGTCAACCTGATCGAGAACGCGGCGCGGGTCTCGCCCGCGCATTCCGTGCTGCGCCTGTCCGCCGCCATCGAAGCCGGCGAGGGCGCCGGTCACGGCGACCGCGTGCCGCTGAAGGTCGTCCTGGAAGTGGCGGATCGCGGCCCGGGAGTGTCCGCGAGTCTGGTCGAGCCGGTCGCCGACCCGGCTGGCCGGCGCGCCACCGCCACCCTCCCTGGGCCGCGCTTTCTGGAGGGAGGTCGGGGCGGCCTGGGGCTCGCCATTGTCCGTCAAGTGGCTTCTGCCTGCGCTGGCAGTTTCGAACTGCGCGACCGGGCCGAAGGCGGCGCTTCGGCGCGCCTGCTCCTGCCAGCGTTCCTGCCCGACCCCACGGAGCTCGAAGAGAGGCCGGAATGACCCGACAGGCACCGCTCCTGCTCGTCGTCGACGATGATGCGGCAATCCGCCGCGCCGTGGCGACGGAGCTCGCCGCGGCGGGTTTCGTCACTCTCGAGGCGGCCGACGGCGAAGAGGCACTCGAACGTTGCCGAGCGGTCGAGCCCGACCTCGTACTGACCGATCTCGCCATGCCGCGGCGCGACGGACTCTCGCTGGTGCGCGAGCTGCGACGCAGCTCCTCGACACCGATCGTCGTGCTCTCGGTGCGCGGCGAAGAGGAGGACAAGGTCCGGGCGCTCGACGCCGGCGCCGACGACTACCTCACGAAGCCGTTCTCGATGCGCGAGCTGACGGCCAGAGTTCGCGCGCAACTGCGGCGCGCCGGAGCCTCGGCGCCTTCGCTTCGCCGCTTCGCCGGCCTCGAGATCGATCTCGCTCGCCGGCGCGTGCTGCAAGGCGAGCGCGAGATCCACCTCACGCCGACCGAGCTCGCGCTGCTCGACCTGCTTTCTTCCCATCCCGGCAAGCCGCTCACCTTCCGCCAGATCATCGCCCGGGTCTGGCGTGGAGCTCCAGCGACGTCGCAGGACACGGTGCGGGTGCACATGAGCACGCTGCGACGCAAGCTCGAGCCCGACCCCGCCGAACCGCGCTACATCGGGACCGAGCCCTGGGTCGGCTACCGCTTTCTCGCCGAACCGCTCGATCTTCAGAGTTCCTTTCGCCCCTCTTAAGGACTCTCTTCGACCTTCGAAGCGACACTCTTCCTGACGCTGGAGGCGCACCACCTCCATCTCCCCAGCGTCCGGAGGTTTCGATGCAAGACCTGCTCTACCTCGCCCTGACGGTGGTGTTCTTCGCCGCCTGCTGGGGCCTGACCCTGCTGCTCGACCATCTGGAGCCGAAGCCGTGAGCGGCCTTCAGTTGCTCATGCTCCTCCTGGCGGTCGCCCTGACCGTCTACCTCTTCTACGCCCTCTTCGATCCCGAGCGTTTCGGATGACCGCCAACGGCTGGCTCCAACTCGCCTTCTACATGCTCGTCCTGCTCGCCCTGGCCAAGCCCCTGGGGTCCTACATGGCGCGCGTCTTCGAGCATCGCCCCTGCGGTCTCGATCGGGTTCTCGGTCCGGTCGAGCGGTGGACCTACCGCCTATCGGGCGTGCGACCCGAAGAAGAGATGACCTGGAAGTCCTATGCCTTCGCGATGCTGGCCTTCAACTTCGTCGGCCTGCTCGCGGTCTACCTCCTGCTGCGCCTGCAGAACCTCCTGCCCTGGAACCCGGCAGGCATGGCGGCGGTCGCGCCGCACAGCTCCTGGAACACCGCGGTGAGCTTCGCCACCAACACCAACTGGCAGAACTACGGCGGCGAGATGACGCTGTCGTACTTCACCCAAATGCTGGGTCTGACGGTGCAGAACTTCGTCTCGGCCGCCGCCGGCGTGGCGGTGCTGCTCGCTCTGGTCCGCGGCTTCGTGCGGCACTCCACCGACAAGATCGGGAACTTCTGGGCCGACATGGTGCGGACGACGATCTACATCCTGCTCCCTCTGTCGCTGATCCTGGCGCTGGTGCTGGTGTCACAGGGCGTCGTCCAGACGATGAGCCCCTACCCCAAGGCGACGCTCGTCGAGCCCAGGGCTGGCGCGGAGGGTGAGCCGCTCACCGGGCAGGTCATCGCCGTGGGTCCGGCAGCATCGCAGATCGCCATCAAGCAGTTGGGAACGAACGGCGGCGGCTTCTTCAACGTCAACTCGGCGCATCCGTTCGAGAATCCGACACCGCTCTCCAACTTTCTCGAACTGCTGGCGATTCTCATCCTGCCGGCGGCGCTCTGCTTCACCTTCGGCACCATGGTGGGCGGCCGCAAACAGGGTCTGGCGCTCCTCGCAGCGATGACCATCGTTTTCGTCCCCCTGCTCGGCTTCGCCGCCTGGAGTGAGCAAGGTGCGACACCCACCCTGCGGCAGGCGGGAGTCGACCTCGCCGCCGCGAACGGGCAGGCTGGCGGCAACATGGAAGGCAAGGAGGTGCGATTCGGCATCGCCAACTCGGCACTCTGGGCGACCGCGACGACGGCAGCCTCGAACGGCTCCGTGAACGCCATGCACGACTCCTTCACCCCGCTGGGCGGTCTGGTCCCGATGTGGCTGATGCAACTGGGCGAGGTCGTCTACGGCGGCATCGGGTCGGGTCTCTACGGCCTGCTGATGTTCGCCATCGTCGCGGTCTTCGTCGCCGGGCTGATGGTCGGACGGACTCCGGAGTACCTGGGCAAGAAGATCGAAGCCCACGAGATGAAAGCCGCCTCGCTCTGTCTGCTGGTGCCGCCGTTCGTCGTTCTCGTCGGCACCGCGGTCTCCGTCGTCTCCCCCCCGGGCCTGGCGGGCCTCGGCAACCCCGGCGCCCACGGCCTGTCGGAGGTCCTCTACGCCTTCTCCTCCGCCGGCAACAACAACGGCAGCGCCTTCGGCGGTCTCACGGTCAGCTCGCCCTACTACAACCTCTGGCTCGGCTTCGCGATGCTGTTCGCGCGCTACTTCCTGGCGATTCCGGTCCTCGCCATCGCCGGATCGCTGGCGCGCAAGAAGCTCGTACCGGTCGGGCCAGGGACGCTTCCGACCGACACCCCGCTGTTCGTCGTCCTGCTGGTCGGCGTGGTGCTGGTCGTCGGCGCGCTGACGTTCCTGCCCGCGCTCGCGCTCGGCCCGATCGCCGAACATCTGCAGATGCCCGCCGCCAGATGACGTGCGGACACTGAGCTCCCGAAAGGAATAGAGGTCACGAAATGTCGCGCAAGAAGATCCCCCTCTTCGATCGCAGCATCGCCGGACGCGCGGCGATCGAAGCGTTCCGCAAGCTCGATCCGCGGCTGCAGCTGCGCAATCCGGTGATGTTCGTCGTCTTCGTCGGCAGCCTCCTCGCGACCGCGTTGTGGGTCCAGGCCCTGGCGGGCAACGGTGAGGCGCCCGCCGGCTTCATTCTCGCGATCGCTCTGTGGCTCTGGTTCACCCTGCTGTTCGCCAACTTCGCCGAAGCGATGGCCGAGGGTCGCGGCCGGGCGCAGGCCGATGCGCTGCGCAAGTCGCGACGCGAGATCATGGCGAAGGAGCTCGGCGCACCCGAGCGCAGCGCGCCCTTCCACCTCGTCCCGGCCAGTCAGCTCGAACGCGGCGTCTTCGTCCTGGTCGAAGCAGGCGACCTCGTGCCGGCCGACGGCGAGGTCGTGCAGGGCATCGCGTCGGTGGACGAGAGCGCGGTCACGGGAGAGAGTGCCCCGGTCATCCGCGAAGCCGGCGGCGACTTCAACGCCGTCACCGGCGGCACCCGGGTGCTCTCCGACTGGCTCGTCGTGCGCATCACCGCCGAGCCCGGCCACTCCTTCCTCGACCGCATGATCGCCCTCATCGAAGGGGCCAAGCGGCAGAAGACGCCGAACGAGATCGCGCTGACCATTCTCCTCGCGGCCTTCACGCTCGTCTTCCTGCTCGCCACCGCGACGCTGCTGCCGATGTCGATCTACAGCGTGACCGCGGCCGGACAGGGCATTCCGATCACGCTGACCGTGCTCATCGCCCTGTTGGTCTGCCTCATTCCGACGACCATCGGCGGCCTTCTCTCGGCCATCGGCATCGCCGGCATGGATCGGATGATCCAGGCGAACGTCATCGCGACCTCCGGCCGTGCGGTCGAGGCCGCCGGCGATGTCGATGTGCTGCTGCTCGACAAGACCGGCACGATCACGCTCGGCAACCGCCAGGCGACCGAGTTTCTGCCCGCGCCGGGAGTCTCCGAAGGCGACCTCGCCGATGCGGCGCAACTCGCTTCGCTCGCCGACGAAACCCCCGAGGGCCGCAGCATCGTCATCCTCGCCAAGGAGAAATTCAAGCTCCGCGAGCGCAAGGTCGAGGAGCTCGGCGCCACCTTCATTCCGTTCTCGGCCCAGTCGCGGATGAGCGGCGTCGACCTCGAGGGCCGCAGGATCCGCAAGGGGGCCGACGACACGATCTTCGCTTTCGTCGAGAGCCAGGGCGGCAAGGTCCCGGAGCGCGTACGCAACGAAGTCGATGCGATCGCCACTTCGGGCGGCACGCCGCTCGTCGTCGCCGACGGCGGCCGGGCCCTCGGCGTGATCCGCCTCAAGGACATCGTCAAGGGCGGCATTCGCGAGCGCTTCGCGGAGCTCCGCAGGATGGGCATCACGACGGTGATGATCACCGGCGACACCCCGCTCACCGCGGCGGCGATCGCCGCCGAAGCCGGAGTCGACGACTTCCTCGCCCAGGCGACGCCCGAGACCAAGATGAAGCTGATCAAGCACTACCAGCAAGGCGGCCGGTTGGTGGCGATGACCGGCGACGGCACCAACGACGCGCCGGCGCTCGCCCAGGCCGACGTCGCCCTGGCGATGAACAGCGGCACCCAGGCGGCCAAGGAGGCGGCGAACATGGTCGACCTCGACTCCAATCCGACCAAGCTCCTGGAGACCGTCGAGATCGGCAAGCAGCTCCTGATGACCCGGGGCGCGCTGACGACCTTTTCGATCGCCAACGACGTGGCGAAGTACTTCGCCATCCTGCCGGCGGCTTTCGCCACCACCTACCCGGCTCTCGAGGCACTCAATCTCATGCATCTCGCGAGCCCTCAGAGCGCCGTCATGTCGGCGGTCATCTTCAACGCGCTGATCATCATCGCGCTCATTCCGCTGGCGCTGCGCGGTGTCCGCTACCGGCCGCTCGCGGCCTCTCTCCTGCTCCGCCGCAATCTCGTCGTCTACGGCCTCGGCGGCCTCATCGTTCCGTTCATGGGCATCAAGGCCATCGACCT
>JBPOHI010000179.1:0-4484 GCA_052035735.1 Acidobacteriota bacterium | reverse complement strand
TTATGCGGGGGAGCGGCATCCGGAACAACAGGGCCCACATGGAGCGAGGTCGTGCCCACATGGATCGAGTCGAACAGCAGAACGACGAAGTCATCGCGGCGCTACAGCGCATAGAGAAAGCCCTTGACCTCGGTGGACACCCAAAACCGGCCATTAATCGACACCTCAAAACCGGCCATTAAATGAGGCTGTAGGGGCCGAGACGTTGACGGCGAGGAGGGGCTTATGGCTCCCTCCGTCGCATGGGGAACGTCTTGGAACCGAGCAAACAGCAGCAAGTGGTGGCGTTGGGCCGGCTGGGCTGGTCCCTTCGGCGGATCGAGGCGGCAACAGGGGTGCGTCGCGAGACCGCCAGTTTCTACCTGAAAGCGGCTGGGGTGGCCGTCCGCGGCCGTGGCCGGCCTGGGAAGGGCCCGGCAAAACCGGCCATTTCGCCGGGGGTGTCCACCGACCCGCCAGCGCCCTCGCCCGAGCCGCGCCGTGCGCCGAGCACTAGCGCCTGCGGGATCTATCGCGAGCTGATCGTCGAGGCGCTCGGCCGCGGCCGCAACGCCATGGCGATCTGGCAAGACCTGGTGGACGATCACGGCTTCACCGCCCGCTATGCCAGCGTCCGGCGATTTGTCCGCCTGCTGCGGGCACGGCCAGCGGTCGAGGCGCGCGTGGTCATCACGACCGCACCGGGCGAGGAGGCGCAGGTCGACTACGGCGAAGGTCCGATGGTGCGCGACGCGGACACTGGCAAGTACCGCCGCGCGAGGCTCTTCGTCCTGACGCTGGGCTACTCCCGCAAAGCAGTGCGTTTGCTGACGATGTCGTCGAGTACGAAGGTCTGGGCGGAGCTCCACGAGCGCGCTTTTCGACGACTCGGCGGGGCGCCGCGCGTCGCCGTCCTCGACAATCTGAAAGAGGGCGTGCTCAAGCCGGACATTTACGAGCCGACGCTCAATCCGCTCTACCGCGAGGTGCTCGCGCACTACGGAGTAGTCGCCCTGCCGTGCCGCATCCGCGATCCCGATCGCAAGGGGAAGGTCGAGTCGAGCGTCGGGCACGCGCAGCGAACCCCCCTGCGCGGGCTTCGCTTCGAAACGCTCGAGGCGGCGCAGGCCTATCTCGATCGATGGGAGGAGAATTGGGCCGACACACGTATCCACGGCACGACGAAGCGGCAGGTCGCCGCGATGTTTGCCGAGGAGCAGCCGGCGCTCCAGCCGCTGCCGCTCGAGCCCTTTCGCTACTACCGCCATGGCCTGCGCACCGTGCATCTCGATGGCTGCGTCGAGGTCGAGGCCGCCTACTACTCGGTGCCCCCTGGCTGGATCGGCCAGCGCGTCCAGGTGCAATGGACCGAGCTCCACGTCCGTGTCCTTGTGCTCACGACCGGCGAGCTCTTGCGCGAGCACGTGCGGACGAAGCGCGGCTGGCACCGCATCGACGACAGCGATCGCTCGCCTCGCACTCCAGTGACGACCCTCGCGCTCCTGGACCGCGCTCGCCATGCCGGCCCTCATCTGCACACCGTGTGCGTCACGATCCAAGCCCGCGAAGGCGCCGCTGGCGTCCGGCGCATCCTCGGCGTCCTCAGTCTCGCCAAGCGTTTTGGTCCGGCCGCCGCGGACGAAGCCGCCAAGGTGGCCCTCGACCTCGAGGCCCCCAACTACCGCTTCCTGCGGCGCTATCTGGAACGGCTCCCGCCGGCGCCGCTCACGCTCCGGCAGGTCGACCCCCTCATCCGTCAACTGACTCTCTACCGCGATCTCATCGATCGCACGACAGGAGATCCTGCATGAATCTCGTCGAACTCGATCACGCGATGCGCAAACTCCGCCTCTCCGGCATGGCGGACGCTCTTGAAGCGCGGCTCCGGCAGGCCCAGACCGATCGCCACGCGCCGCTCGACCTGGTCTCGGCGCTGGTCGGCGATGAGCTGCTACGCCGCGAAGACCGCCTCATCACCCGGCGCCTGCAGCAGGCCCGCTTCCGCGATCCTGACCGGTCGCTCGACACTTTCGATTTCGACTTCAACAAGAAGATGCCGCGAGCGCTAATCCACGAGCTCGCCACGGGCCGCTTCATCCTGCAGCGCGAAGACGTCCTGCTACTCGGGCCGCCAGGCACCGGCAAGAGTCACCTGGCGCAGGCGCTCGGGCGGGCCGCCATCCATCAAGGGCATCGCGTCGCGTATCGCGAGGCGCACACGCTGCTCGAAGAGATCACCGACGCGACGCTCGACGGCACTCGGAAGGCCTACCTCGCCGACCTCGCGGCCTACCCGCTGCTGATCATCGACGACCTCGGCATGCGGAAGCTCCCGCACACGGCCGCGGAAGACCTGCTCGAGGTGATCATGCGGCGCTACGAACGGGCCTCAACGCTTCTGACGTCGAATCGCCCTGTCGACGATTGGGGCAAGCTCCTCGGCGACACGGCGGCAGTCACTGCGCTCCTGGATCGGCTCCTGCACCACGCCCACGTCCTCAAGTCCGGGCCTCGCAGCTGGCGCACCAAAATCCACACCGACTTGCGCTCGGAGGCGGCTAAGGAGTAAAACTCACCCGTCTCGGTCACCGGCCGGAAATGGCCGGTTTTGACACGTCGACAAATGGCCGGTTTTGAGGTGTCCACCGAGGCCCTTGAACAGCATCGGTGACTTGTCGTCTAACCAGTCGTTCGAGCGGACGCGTTTAGCGGCGGCGTCCGGCTGCGCCGGGCAGCAGATGTGGCGCGCCGCTCAACTCCAGATCCGTTAGACGACATGAGCAACGAACCTCGCAAGGGCCGACACCCAGAATCGCTAGGCGAGTGGATTGACTACGATCCCACCTGGTTGGTGGCCGAAGCAGCTCGCTGCCACCCCAAGCGCCCGGAGCTTCAGGAAGCCCTAGCGCAGTGCCGGCGGGCTAGGTGGGGAAGCGAGGCTTTCGTGTACTTCGTGGATGAGAGTCAGCCAAACCAGCCAGGTTCTGCATGGCAGTTCGAAGAGAACGTGATGCTCCTCTCAACTCCCGAAGGCGATCTCGTTCTCGACCTGCTGAAGGGCAGCAGAATCGGCGGCGTCGAGTTCCTTGATCGAGTTCAGTGACATGTCGTCTAACCATTCGCTCCAGCGGACAAATGGGCTGCGCCCATTTGCCGCTGAGCTCATGATCCGTTAGCGGGCAGATGAGCCGTCTCGGGAAGGTCACTACGCTTTTCGGACTGCTGGCTTTAGTAGCTCTGGCGGTGACCTATGCAGCGTCTATCTCCTGGAGATCAGGGATCGGTGGCTGGGCCTCAGCCGTGTGGATGCCACCGGGGCCTGGCGGTCCAGTTTGGCAAACGGTGAGGTTTGGCGCGCAGCATTTTGCGTGGCCTGCGTTTCTCTTCGCGCGTCTAGGGCTGCCACACTCATGGATCCTGCTTCTAGCTGGTGCCGTAATCGCCAGTCGCCCGCTCTATCGAGCCGTGAGCAGCCAGTTCTCGCGCCTGCTCGCTATCGTGCTCCTGTATGCCGCTCTCGGTTGGACCTACTTCTGGTTGCTTCCGGTTCCTTCGCCGTGGTCCCCGTATGGTCAGGTCTTCACCCAGCAAACTGATGGCGAGGTCTACTTCGCCGCCTTCGTTAGGGGCTACCGTGAAGGCGTGACCGACACTTACCTAAATGAGGAAATCGTTCCCGAGGCCTACACCCGAGGCAAACGCGACGGACTCATCGCCGGCATTGGAGAGCGCCTGAGGGTTGCTCCGGGGTTCATGACGTCAGGACTCGTTGAGCATCTCAGGAAGTACCCTCCAAAGGCTCCATGATGGCCTGCCCGCTAACCAGTCGCTCGAGCGGACGCGTTCAGCGCCCGCGGTCCGGCTTCGCCGGTTCGGCATCGTGGCGCGCCGCTCAGCTCCAGATCCGTTAGGCGGCGAATCAGCGGCATGGCTTCTCATCCAGGCTCGACTCAACGCCTTCTGTCCTCGCTCATCTGGTTCTTGGCGCTGTCTTGCTTGCTGGCAGTCGCCTGCGGCTGGTTTCTGACGTACCCAACTGGTGGGGCGATCTCAAGGGTTCGAGTCGCCGCTCACCTCGCAATGTTCATCATGGGAATTGCGCTCGGCCTGGCTAGGGTCAAGCTCTATGTAGTTGCTTTCGCCTCGCTTGCAGGCCTGCTGCTGGGATTCGCATGGGCGGAAGCGCGATTCAATGACGTCTTACTAGCAACTTTCGACTTTGGCGGCGCGGTAGACAATTGGACCATTTCGATCCTGAGACTCTCGGCGACACTCGTTGTCGGTGCTCTCTTGGCTCGGGTTCTCTTGAGAGCGAGACGTGATCGAGTCGCCGCCTAACAACTCGTTCGAGCGGACGCGTTGGGCAGCGGCGACCCGCTTCGCGGGGCGGCAATCCTGCCGCGCCGCTCAACTCGCGATCCGTTAGCGGGCAGATGAGCCGTCTCGGGAAGGTCACTACGCTTTTCGGACTGCTGGCTTTAGTAGCTCTGGCGGTGACCTATGCA
>JBPOHI010000306.1:0-6516 GCA_052035735.1 Acidobacteriota bacterium | reverse complement strand
ACCAGGCCGATCAGCACCGGCACTTCGACCAGGGGGCCGACCACGGTCGCGAAGGCGATCGGCGAGGAGATGCCGAAGACCGCGATGGCGACCGCGATCGCCAGCTCGAAGTTGTTGCCGCTGGCCGTGAAGGCCAGTGTCGCGGCGCGCGGGTAGTCGGCGCCGACTTTCCAGGCCATGAAGAAGCTGACCAGAAACATGATCGCGAAATAGGCGGCGAGCGGGATCGCGATCCACAAGACGTCCAGCGGCTGCTCGATGATCCGCTCGCCCTGGGTCGAGAACATCACCACGATCGTGAACAAGAGCGCGACGAGCGTGACGGGCGAGATCCGCGGGATGAACTCGCGGTCGTACCAGGCGGCACCCTTCAACGGCACGAGGATCAATCGACTGAGGATGCCGGCGGCGAACGGGATTCCGAGGTAGATCATGACACTGGCGAAGATCTCGCCGATGGTCACGGGGACGAGGGCGCCTCGCATCCCGAAGAGCGGCGGCAGGACGGTGATGAACGCCCAGGCGTAGACGCCGAAGGTGACGATCTGGAAGACGCTGTTGAGGGCGACGAGGCCGGCGGCGTACTCGCTGCTGCCGCGGGCGAGCTGGTTCCAGACCAGCACCATGGCAATGCAGCGGGCGATGCCGACGAGGATCAGGCCCACCATGTAGGCGCTCCATTGCGCGGAGGGACCGAACAGCGCCGGAGCGACGACGCCGAAGAAGCCGATCGAGAGGCCGAACATCAGGATCGGGCCGACGACCCAGTTCTGCAGCAGCGACAGGCCGAGGATCCTCCGGTCGGCGAAGACCTTCGGCATCAGCTCGTACTTCACTTTGGCGAGCGGCGGATACATCATGAGGATCAAGCCGGCGGCGATCAGAAGATTGGTGTGCTTGCCAACCGTCAACGCGGCATTGAAGCGCTGGACCGAGGTCTGAAAGAGGAACCCCGCGCCGACGCCGACGCCCATGGCAAGGAAGATCCACACCGTCAGGTATCGGTCGAGCAGCGACATCTTCCCGAAGACGCTGGGTTGCATATCAGCCTCCTGTCTTCGTTGCCGGAGAGTGCCCTTCCTGCTGCAGCCATTCCGCAATGCGCCGGCGGAGTTCGTCGCGCACCGACCGGAAGCGCTCGAGGTTCGCTTCTTCATCGTCGCCGTGTCCGGCGGGATCCGGTAGCGGCCAGTGCAGCCGCCGAGCGGTGCCGAGGTAAACAGGGCAGACCTCCTCGGAGCAAAGGGTGATCACGGTGTCCACCGTTGCTCGATCGACATCGTCGACCGACTTCGAGCGCTGGTCTGAGGCGTTGATGCCGATCTCTGCCAAGGCGCGGATGGCGAGCGGGTTGACCTTCGAAGGCGCCGAGCCGGCGCTCTGGACCCGCAGGCGGTCGCCGGCGAGCTGATGGGCGATCCCCTCGGCCATCTGGCTGCGGGCCGAGTTGGCGACGCAGAGGAAGAGGACGCCGCGACTCACGGTGCGACCGCCCGGCGAGCGCCGATCGCCGCCAGACCGAGCTCGGCGGCGCAGATCGTCGAGATCGGAATCTGGCGCAATCGGGCGACGACGGCCCGGTCGGCGTCGGTTATGGCTCCGGAGGAGAAGAGGGCGAGCAGGGGGGGCACCAGCGCGGCGGCGGCGCCGTCGTCGCGCAGGCGATAGAAGACCAGCTTACCTTCCTTGCGGTCGGTAAGTAGCCCGCCCCGGGAGAGCACCGACAGGTGCTGCGAGACGGTCGAGGGCGCGAGCTCCAGCACGGCGGTCATCTGGCAGACACAGAGCTCACCCTCGGCCAGCATCGCCAGGATCCGCAGTCGAGCTGGGTGGGCGAGGCCTTTGGCGGTCTCCACGAGGTCGTCGAGTTGGGTCGCGCCGTCGATTCGTCGATTCGCCATGTCACGAAGTATAGTCTCGATCGAGCGCGCCGCAGCCCCTGACACGGCAAAGGAGAAGTCAGGAAGCGAACCTCTCTTGGGCATTTGCAGAAGAGTTCTTCTTTCGCGCTTGACGGACGGTTGCGCGAGGTGGTACTTTTCCTCTCCCCCCGCTGTAGTCCCCAGGACCAGTCGGGCAGTGCGAGTCGTAGCATGTGGTCGGGCTGTGTCCCGGCCACTGGCGCGTCTCGGATTCGAGGACGCAGAACTTCAGGAGTCTGTTCGCATGCCGACGATTCATCAGCTGGTCCGCGAGGGTCGCCAGCGCGTCATCAGCAAGACCAAGAGCCCGGCTCTTCAGCAGGCGCCGCAGCGTCGCGGAGTCTGCGTTCGTGTCTACACTCAGACCCCCAAGAAGCCGAACTCGGCTCTGCGCAAGGTCGCGCGGGTGCGTTTGACCAACGGAATCGAGGTCACCACCTACATTCCGGGCGTCGGGCACAATCTTCAGGAGCACTCCATCGTCTTGATCCGCGGCGGTCGCGTGAAGGACCTTCCTGGTGTGCGCTATCACGTCATCCGCGGAACGCTCGACTCCGTGGGTGTACAGAACCGCCGGCAGGGGCGCTCGAAGTACGGCGCCAAGCGGCCGAAGTCGTAACGGAGTCGATCGATGCCCAGGAGACGAGAAGTACCGAAGCGAGAAGTGCTGCCGGATCCGCTCTACGGTTCGCAGCTGGTCACCAAGTTCGTGAACGTGGTGATGCGCCAGGGCAAGAAGACGGTCGCGGAGCGCATTCTGTACGATGCTCTCGACACGGTGAAGGAGCGCACCTCCGATGATCCGGTCAAGGTCTTCAAGCGCGCCATCGAGAACGTCAAGCCGGCCGTCGAAGTGAAGTCGCGACGAGTTGGCGGCTCGACCTATCAGGTTCCGGTGGAAGTCAATCCGAGCCGCAAGCTCGCACTCTCGATTCGCTGGCTGATTCAGAGCGCCCAGAAGCGCGGCGAGAAGACGATGAAGGCCAAGCTTGCTGGCGAGCTGCTGGACGCCGCCGAGAATCGCGGCGGAGCGATCAAGAAGAAGGAAGACACTCACCGCATGGCCGAGGCCAACAAGGCCTTCGCGCACTATCGCTGGTAGGGTCTGATTGGCAGTGGCATGCCGGCCGATCCCTGATCGCGGCCGGAAGTAAGGCGAAGCTGAAGCGGCGCGGAGCTCCCTCAAGCTCCATTTATGCCGCTTACGATAGACGAGAGATCGAGCGTTCCTTCGGGGCGCAAGGATTATGGCGAGACAAGCACCCCTGTCGATGACTCGCAATATCGGCATCATGGCTCACATCGATGCCGGTAAGACGACGACCACCGAGCGGATCCTGTTCTACACCGGGGTCAACTACAAGATCGGTGAAGTCCACGAAGGCACTGCCACCATGGACTGGATGGTCCAGGAGCAGGAGCGCGGTATCACTATCACCGCGGCGGCGACGACGTGTTTCTGGAACAAGTATCGGATCAACATCATCGATACTCCAGGGCACGTCGATTTCACTGCCGAGGTAGAGCGTTCGCTGCGCGTGCTCGATGGCGCGGTTGCGGTTTTCGATGCCGTTGCCGGTGTCGAGCCGCAGTCCGAGACCGTCTGGCGCCAGGCGGACCGCTACAAGGTCCCGCGCATCGCCTTCGTCAACAAGATGGATCGTATCGGCGCCGATTTCGACCGTTGCGTCTCGATGATGGTCACGCGGCTCGCCGCGTCGCCGGTCGTGATCCAGTTTCCCTGGGGCCGGGAAGACACCCTGAAGGGCATCATCGATCTGGTTCGCATGCAGGGAATCGCCTACAAGGACGAGACCATGGGCGCCGCCTATGAACTCGTCGACATTCCCGAGGAGTACCGGGAGCGGGCGAAAGAGCTGCGCGAGAAGATGGTCGAGGCGATCGCCGAGACGGACGACAAGCTGCTCGAGAAGTATCTTTCGGGCGAAGAGATCTCCAACGAAGAGCTGAAGGCGGCGCTGCGCGCCGCGACGATCACCAATCGCCTGCAGCCGGTGGTCTGTGGCAGCGCCTTCAAGAACAAAGGTGTCCAGCCGCTGCTCGACGCGGTCGTCGACTACCTGCCTTCGCCGGAGGACATCGCGCCGGTGCAGGGTCTCGAGCCTGGCAGTGAGCGGACCGTCGAGCGTTCGATCGCCGAGGGTCAGCCGTTCGCCGGCTTGGTGTTCAAGATCATGAGCGATCCGTTCGTCGGGCAGCTCGCCTTCTTCCGCGTCTATTCCGGGCACGTGGATTCCGGCACCGGCGTTCTGAACGCCACCAAGGATTCCAAGGAGCGCATCGGGCGTCTGCTCAAGATGCACGCCAACAAGCGCGAGGAGATCTCGGAAGTGTGGGCCGGCGATATCGCGGCTGCGGTCGGTCTGCGTAGCGTGACGACCGGCGACACGATTTGCGATCCGCAGTTCCCCGTGGTCCTCGAGGCGATGAACTTCCCGGAACCCGTGATCTCGGTCTCGATCGAGCCCAAGACCAAGGTCGACCAGGAGAAGTTGGGCCTCGCCCTGGGCAAGCTGATGCAGGAAGATCCGACCTTTCACGTGCACACCGACCCCGATACCGGGCAGACCCTCATCTCGGGAATGGGCGAGTTGCACCTCGAGATCATCGTCGACCGCCTGGTGCGCGAGTTCAACGTCGGCGCCAACGTCGGCAAGCCGCAGGTCGCCTACAAAGAGACGATCACGGTCGAGTCCGAGGGCGAGGGCAAGTTCGTCCGCCAGACGGGTGGTCGCGGTCAGTACGGTCACGCGAAGATCCGCCTGCGCCCGACCAGCGAGGCCGAGTTCATCTTCAACAACGAGATCGTCGGCGGTGTGATCCCCAAGGAGTTCATCAAGCCGATCGAGCAGGGCATCCGCGAGCAGCTGGACAATGGTCCGCTGGCGGGGTATCCGATCTCGGGGGTCGAGGTCGAGCTCTACGACGGCAGCTTCCACGATGTCGACTCGTCGGAAATCGCCTTCAAGATCGCCGGTTCGATGGCCTTCCAGGATGCGTCGAAGAAGGCCAAGCCGGTGCTGCTCGAGCCGATCATGGCGGTCGAAGTCGTTACGCCTGACGAGTACATGGGCGAGATCATCGGCGACCTGACCTCCCGACGCGGCCGCGTGCAGCACATGGAGCCGCGCGGCAACGTGCAGGTCATCGCCTGCAAGGTGCCGCTCTCGGAGATGTTCGGTTACGCGACCGACGTGCGTTCGATGTCGCAGGGCCGCGCGAGCTACACCATGCAGTTCGCCGCTTACGAACAGGCGCCGAAGAGCGTCAGCGAAGAAGTTATCGCGAAGGCAGCCGGCTGAGGCCGGCGCTTTCCGGGGACGATACGGAGACAAGTCATGGGCAAGGAAAAATTCGACCGTACCAAGCCGCACGTGAACGTGGGAACGATCGGTCACGTGGACCATGGGAAGACGACGCTGACGGCAGCGCTGACGAAGGTTGCCGCGGACAAGGGCTGGGCGAAGTTCGTGCCGTACGACGAGGTGGCGAAGGCCTCCGAGTCGCAGGGCCGCCGGGACCCCACGAAGATTCTGACGATTGCGACGTCGCACGTGGAGTACGCGACGCAGAACCGTCACTACGCTCACGTCGACTGCCCGGGTCACGCGGACTACGTGAAGAACATGATCACGGGTGCGGCGCAGATGGACGGCGCGATCCTGGTGGTGTCGGCGGTGGACGGCCCGATGCCCCAGACGCGGGAGCACATTCTGCTGGCTCGCCAGGTGGGCGTGCCGTACATCGTGGTGTTCCTGAACAAGTGCGACATGGTGGACGATCCGGAGCTTCTGGACCTGGTGGAGATGGAGGTCCGGGATCTGCTGTCTTCGTACCAGTTCCCTGGCGATGACACTCCGGTGATCCGCGGTGCGGCGATCAAGGCGCTGACGGGGGACAAGAGTCCTCTGGGCGAGGATTCGATCCTGAAGCTGTACGAGGCTCTGGACTCGTACATCCCGATGCCGGAGCGCGACGTGGACAAGGCGTTCCTGATGCCGATCGAGGACATTTTCTCGATTTCGGGTCGCGGCACGGTGGTGACGGGCCGTATCGAGCGTGGCGTGGTGAAGGTGGGCGACGAGATCGAGATCATCGGCATCCGTCCGACGCAGAAGTCGATCGTGACGGGCGTGGAGATGTTCAGGAAGCTCCTGGATCGCGGCGAGGCCGGCGACAACGTGGGCGTGCTGCTGCGCGGCACGAAGAAGGACGACGTGGAGCGCGGCCAGGTGCTGGCGAAGCCGGGCTCGATCACTCCGCACACGGTGTTCAAGGGCGAGGTGTACGTGCTGACGAAGGAGGAGGGCGGTCGTCACACGCCGTTCTTCAACGGCTACCGTCCGCAGTTCTACTTCCGCACGACGGACGTGACGGGTGTGGGGACGCTGCCGGCGGGCACGGAGATGGTGATGCCGGGCGACAACGTGAACCTGTCGATCGAGCTGATCGCTCCGATCGCGATGGAGAAGGGCGTGCGCTTCGCGATCCGCGAAGGCGGCCGCACCATCGGCGCCGGAACCGTCACCGAAGTGGTCAAGTGATTTCGCAGGACTCGACGGCTTTCGGGTTC
>JBPOHI010000081.1:0-3182 GCA_052035735.1 Acidobacteriota bacterium | reverse complement strand
TCACGTCGCCGTGGCTTCAGGGAATTCCGTGGACGGATCTCGAATGCGAGCCCGACGCCGAGTCGGAGGATGCACCGGTGCGGGAGACCATCCGCGTCTGGTCGGTCGTGCTTCGGGCAAGCAGGGGAGCGCCGACCGCGCTCTCGTAGTGGCGTACGAGGGCCAGGGATCGTCATGCGGCAGAGCTCAGGCTGCGGGTAAGAGCTGAGGCTGTTGGGCTTCGATCGGCGGCTCGAGCTCGGGGTTGCGGTTGCGTTGCGCGAAGGATTCGAGGGAGAAGTGGCGGCGCCCGTCGGCCGGCGACGCGGGACTCGAGTGCCTCTCCACTGATTTCTGTAGACTTCCTTGATGAGGCGATCGTGAGGTACCTCTTCGCCCGATCCCACTGATCCTTCTGCGAGGTGAAGTCATGAACCAGATGGCTCGGCGCTTCCTCCTGCTCGGAGCCTTCCTGCTCTCGCTTCCTGCCAGTGCCCAGCTCGGCACGACCTACGACCAGGGACCGGTGACTCAGGTGACCTATCTGAACATCGAGTATGGCCACTTTGACGAGTACGTTGTGTGGCTCAACTCGACCTGGAAGCCGCTCAACGAGGCGAAGAAGAAGGCCGGGTTGATCGTCGATTTCCGGGTATACACCGCGAGTCCGAGGAAACCCGATGAGCCGAATGTGATCTTCATGATCACGTACCCGAATATGGCCGCGCTGGATCGAAGGGCCGAAGAGGATGCGCTTGCTGAGGAGATGATCGGCACTGCGAAGGAACAGGATGCGGCCAGGATCGCCCGCAGCGCCTATCGGAAGCGTCTCGGCACCGAGCTGATTCGAGAGGTCATCCTGAAGTGAGGCCCGCGCGCAAGAAGGGCGGAAAGCAACGCCGTCGACAGGGAGCGTCATGAAGAAGCAGACGACCGGGGAGGTTGGGAGCAAGACCGGCCAGGTAACGATCACCGTCTTGCAGGAGAACGGCGTGCGGTTCAAGACCCTCGCAAGGAGTGTCTCCGTTCAGTCCGGGTCGGATTGAATGAGTCTGCATCGCGCGGCACTCGAAGAGCGATTCGAATGTTCGGAGTACTTCGAATCGGCGTGGGCGCTCTCCGGCCTCTACGACGAGTCGTCGCAGCTCAGGTTGGTGCTTCCCGAGAGCGAGATCGAGTTGGCGGAACAGGGGGAGTTTCTCGGCGTGGCGCGCCCGGGTGTCGACGGAATCCTCTTCGGCTATCGTGCCGGGCGATCCGGAGTCTGGGCCTGCTACCCGGGTAGCGGCGAGTTCAAGTTCATGTCGCCCTCGCTCGCGGGCCTCGTCGAGGGTTGGCGGAATGGCTCGCTGTTCGTCTAGCGTTTCCCGTGCGCTCGCGCTGACGGAGTCCCTGCCATGACGGCTTCAGTATCGATGGTTGGGGTAGCCTCCGCCATCGCGGCGGGGATCCTCGCCGCCATCGCGACCCTGCACCTCTACTGGGGCATCGTCGGCGTGCGCGGTAGATCCGCGGCGCTGCCGGAGGTCGACGGCCGCCCGGTCTTCGTGCCGACGCGGTTCGCGAGCTTCGGAGTCGCCGCGGCGCTCGCGGTCGCGGCCTTCGTCCTGCTCGCGAAGGGTGGCCACCTCGCCCTGCCGGGGCCAAGCTGGCTGGGCACGGCCGGCTCCGCGACTGTGGGAGTCGTCCTCGTGGCGCGGGCGATTGGCGACTTCCGCTACGTCGGCTTCTTCAAGCGCGTCCGCGGCTCGCGGTTCGCAGGCCTCGACTCGCTGCTGTTCTCGCCGCTCTGTCTGGTCCTGGGTGCCGGCGCGCTCTGGGTCGCGCTCGCGTAGAGTAGGCGCAGCGGCGTTCGCGGCGACGCCGGCCCGACGCGAGGAGGAAGCGTGCTCATCCCACCCGGATTCCATACCGTGACCCCGTATTTCTTCGTCCGCGACGCCGGCGGCTTCCTCGAGTTTCTGATTCGCGGGCTGGGTGGCGAGGAGATCGGGCGTCACATGAATGGAGACCGCATCGCCAACGCGCAAGTACGGCTGGGCACTTCGACCGTCATGGTCAGCGAAGCGTCGATCGAGTACCCAGCCATGCCGGCTTCGTACTACCTGTATGTCGAGAACGCCGATCGGGCCATGGAACGGGCGGTCGCCGCCGGCGGCACCACCGTGATGGAGGTCGCCGACATGCCGTACGACGACAGGCAAGGGGGAATCCGGGACCCGTTCGGCAATCTGTGGTGGATCTCGCAGCGCCTGGTCGCCGGACCGTACTGAACCCGGATCGTCTGGCTGGGCCGGCGTCCGGTCGTCTAGGATCCCCCAGGAGCTGCGGCCCAGGCCGGCAGCTCTGGATCCCGGAGACCTCGATGCGAGCCTCGCGACCTGATCCGCTCTCTCTTACGGCGCCGCGGGCGCGCCGGAGCCTTCTCCCGTGAGCCGCGCAAGCCGAATCCGTCTGGCGGTCGCCGGGGTGGTACTCGCCGTCGTCGCGGCGGGCTATCTGGCGCTCCGGCAGAAGGGGCGGCCGGCCGGAGCGAACCCGGCGGAGGCGCTCGCCGCCCCCACGCCCCTCACGGCCCCTACGCCCTCGACGCCCCCCGGAGCCGAGCCGGCGCCGCCCGCGGCCGGTAACAGCCAGGGTTTCCTCTACGGCCGCATCACCACCGTCGACGGCGCGACCTTCGATGGCCGTCTGCGCTGGGGCGGAGCCGAGGAGGCGTTCTGGGACGACGCTTTCAACGGCACCAGGAAGGAGAACCCGTGGCTCGCCATGCTCCCGCCCGCCGAGCGGCCGATCGAAAGCAACCCGCTCGAGATCTTCGGCGTCGTCGTCGCGCGCCGCGAGCGGCCGAGTGAGGTGAAGCGCCCGTTTGTGGCCCCCTTCGGCGCCATCGCGCGCATCGAAGCGCGCGGCGGCGAGGTGCGGGTGACGCTCAAGGGGGGGAGCGCGGTCGCCCTCGACCGGTTCGAAGCCAGCGACTTCGACGACGAGCTGCGCGTCTGGGACGCGCGAGGCCGGGCGACCGACCTCGACAGTCTGCGCATCCGCCAGATCGACCTCCTCGCCACTCCGGCGATCGGCGGTCTCGCCTGCCGGCTCTCCGGCGTCGTCCACACCGCGGTCGGGGAGTTCCGCGGCTTCGTCGCGTGGAACCGCGACGCTGCGCTCGGCTCCGACGAGCTCTCCGGACGAAGCGGCGGCGA
>JBPOHI010000089.1:0-6723 GCA_052035735.1 Acidobacteriota bacterium | reverse complement strand
GGCACGAGCGCGAGCTGCGCGACGGGCGCGCGGAGGACCGCCGCGGGCGGACCGTTCCGTCGATTCACTGGTACTCGCAGACGCTGGGGCCGGGGCGCGGGCTGGAAGACCTCGTCACTGGCCTGCGGGATGTTCGAGCGGCAGCCGAGCTGCACCTGCGCGGCGCGCTGGCAGCAGGCTTCGAGGCCTGGTTGTGGGACCGCGCCCCCGACGCCTGGCGGGAGCGGATCTTCATCCAACCGCTGGTGCCGAATGACCAGCTGCTCTCCAGGATCGCCGAGCACGATGTCGGCTTTGCCGGCGAGCGTTCGGATATCCGGAGCCGCGACCTGACGGTGACGAACAAGGTGCTCCACTACCTCCTGGGTGGACTGGCTGTCGTAGCCAGCGATACCGCCGGGCAGCGCGAGGTGGCGGGGCTCGCACCCAACGCCGTGCGCCTCTACCCGGGAGGCAACGCGGCGGCGCTTGCGGCAGAGCTCAATCGACTCCTGGATTCCCCCGCCCAGCTGGCGGCCGGAAAGGCGGCTGCCCTGAGGGCCGCCGCCGCGACTTTCTGCTGGGAGAAGCAGGAAGGGCGACTGGTCGAGGCGGCGGACCGGGCGCTGGCCGCTGCCAAGGGCTAGGATTCTCGAACGTGAGACTTCGCATCGCTGGCCTCGCCCGCATCGGCGGATGGATCGGGAAGCCGCGCGGCTGGGAGCGCCTGGTTCGCCTGGCCGCGCCGCCCGAAAGCTGTGGGCAGCTCGGTGAGCTGGTCGTCGAACGGGAGGGATTCGTCCTTCGAATCCAGCCGACGACACCGCTCGGCTGGAACGTCCTGCTGTTCGGCACCTACGAACCCGAGTTGCGCGCAGTTTTCCGGGGCGCCATGCCGGCGGGCGGCGTGGCGGTCGATGCCGGCGCGAACATCGGCTGGCACACGCTGCTGCTGGCCCGGCTCGCGGGGCCTGAAGGGCGGGTCTTCGCCGCCGAGCCCAATCCTTCGGTGAGAGAGCGCCTCGCAGGAAACATCGCGGCCAATCGACTCGAAAACGTCTCGATTCTCCCGCTTGCGCTCGCTGAAGCGCCATCGCGGGTGGCCTTTCTGGGTCCATCGGCCACCGATGGAGCTTCGGGAAGCGGTCATCTCGTACCCGGCTCGGCTGCCGAGAGCGGGACCTTCGAAGTGGAGACGCGGAGCCTCGACTCGGTCGTAGCGGAATCCGGTATCGCCCGGCTCGACCTTCTCAAGATCGACGTGGAGGGATTCGAGCTCGCGGTTCTTCGCGGCGCCGAAGAGTCGATTGCCCGGTTTCGACCCCAGATCGTCTTCGAGTTCAACGCCGAGTACGCTCCGCGGGGGTCCGCTACGGTGCAGCAGTTCGAAGAGCTCTTCGCCCGTCTTCGCTATCGATTGAGTTCTGTGGGCCGCGGCGGGGCGAAGCCATTGGCAAGCGGAATCTGGCCTCCCAACACCGACATCTGGGCCGAACCCCTGTGACCATGCGGCGCCTGCGTGACCGGCTGCGCGATCTCGTCTATCCCGGTCTCGACCTCCATACGCGCAATCGGGCATCGCTCGTTGCATTCTGGCGGACGGGCGATCGTGACGTTCTCGATGCCGGTAGCGGCAACGGGTACTTCTCGTGGCTCGCCTATCGCTCCGGCGCTCGCGTCGTGGCGATGAACTTCGAGCGTGACCAGGTGGAGAGGGCGCGAGAGTTCATCGTCGACTACCGTGGTGCGGATCCGGCGCGGATCCGTTTCGAGCAGTGCAACCTCTATGACCTGCCGCGCGAAAGCCGGACTTTCGACGAGATCATCTGTTTCGAAGTCCTCGAGCATCTGCGGCGGGACAGGGAGGTCGTGGACCAGTTCTTCCGCATCCTCCGGCCGGGAGGAGCCCTCCACGTCTGTTGCCCCAACCGACTTCATCCGCGACACCTGGCCGAGATTCTCGACACCGAGGAGCGGGGAGGCCATGTCCGCGCCGGATACACGGCGGAGGACTACCGGGCTTTGCTCGAGCCTGCGGGTTTCCGGATCGAACGGATCGTCGGCATCGGCACGCCGGGGCTCTACCAGGCAGACCGGATGGTGCGCGCCATTCGAAATCGGGTGGGCGATATCGCGGCGCTGCCGCTGCTCCCGCTCGCGTTGCCCTTCGTCTGGTCAGCGGCGCCGGACCCGTCTGTACCGTTCTCCGTTTACGCCAAGGCGGTGAAGGATTGAAGGGCCCAGCGCGGCGGCGTGTTCTCATCGTCACGAGCTCATACGCTCCGGCGATGATCGCCGACATGCATCGTGCTCGTCATCTCGCCTGGGAGTTGCCGGCCCATGGGTGGGATGTCGAGGTCCTGAGCCCGGACGAGAGCTACCAGACCCCCTCCTGCCTCGATGAGGACAGCGCCGGCTTCTTCGCTCCCGGAACCCCCGTTGCGGCGGCGCCGGAGAGTCGGCCGTGGCTGTACCGGGCGCTCGGCATGAGGAGCATCGGTTGGCGATCCATGCGAGCGATGCGGCGGGCGGGCGATCGCCTCCTGGCCCGCGGCCGCTTCGATCTCGTCTACATCTCGACCACCCAGTTTCCGCTCTTTCTCCTCGGCCCGAGGTGGCAACGCCGTCACGGCGTGCCGTTCGTGCTGGACTTCCACGACCCGTGCTTCCGCGAGGATGCCGCGCCCCCGGTCTGGGCGCAGCGGTCTCTCCGCCACGAAGTCAGCCGGCGCCTGGCCAGGTACATCGAGTCGCGCGCTGTCGCCGCGGCTTCGGGTCTCGTGGCGGTTTCGCAGGACTACCTCGCGACTCTGCGCCGGCGATACGCGCACCAGCGTCCGAAGTGGCTTCTCCCCGGCAAGTGCGCCACCATTCCCTTCGGCGTGCTGCCGAGAGATCTCGAGGAGGCGGGCAAGGCGCGCGAAGCAGCCGAGGTGCCGGCGGGTGAATTGCTGTGCCTCGTCTACGTCGGCGTCGGCGGGCCCGTCATGGCGAGGTCCTTCGGGTTGTTCTGCCGCACGATGGCGCGCGTTCGCGAGGCCGCTCCCGAGGCCGCTGCCGGACTTCGCGTGGGGCTCTACGGCACGATGATGGGCTGGAGCGAGGGCGATCCGAGGCCCCTGGCTCAGGCTGCGGCGGCGCACGGAGTGGCCGACCTCGTGCAGGAGGATCCCGGAAGAGTCTCGTACCGCAGGTCGCTGCAACTGCTGCTTGCCGCCAGGGGAGCTCTGATACTCGGCGTGGACGACGCCGCCTACATGCCTTCGAAACTCTTCACCTACGGATACTCGGGGAAGCCACTGCTCGCGGTCGTGCGTCGCGACGGTCCGGCGTACGAAGCGATGCGTGGTCTGCAGGATCCCAGCGCCGCGCTGTGGTTCGAGGCCGACCGGGAGATTTCCCCGAGCGAGGGTGCCGCTGTTCTCGAGACCTGGCTCGGCATGGCGCGCCGGCACGAGGCGACGGACCGCAGAATCTCCTGCGAGCCTTTTCTCGCCAGCACGATGGCTCGCCACCATGCCGAGCTGTTCGCCGAGTCGTGTGCGGGGGGCCAGGCCAGGTGACCGTGCTCTTCGGTCATCCGGGCGGCAATCCCAACTCCCATCAAGCCGCACTGGCCCACCTGGAGTCCGGCTGGCTCGAGGCCTTCTGCGTGCCGTGGATGCCGTCGGAGAGTACGTTGCAGGCGCTCCAGCGATTCGGCCCCACGCGCGCGATGGGGCAGCGGCTCTCGCGGCGGACGTTTCCTCCGCTCGCCGGTGCCCCGCGAATCCAGGGCAGGGCGGGAGAGTGGCTGCGCCTGGCGATTCGCGCCCTCGGTCGGGGAGACGAGCGTCTCTCGTACCAAGCCAACGACTGGCTCATGAGAACCATGCGCAGGGAGTGCCGCCGGGCCAGTGTGACGGCGGTCCATTCCTACGAGGACTGTTCGGCGGACCAGTTCGAGGAGGCGAAGCGACTCGATAAGGCTTGCATCTACGACATGCCGATCGGCTACTACCCCGCTTGGGAGCAAACGCAGTCGGACCTCGCACGCCGCTACTCCGACTGGATACCAACCCAGGGCCTGCCTTCGAATCGATACGTGCGCCCGGAGCAGAAGCGACGCGAGATGGAGCTGGCGGACCTCGTGCTCGCGCCGAGCAGCTTCGTCGAAAGGACGATTCGCAGCTTTCATCCGGACAAGAAGGTGAAGCGCGCGGCCTACGGCGTCGACCTGGACTTCTGGCAGCCCGAGCCGGGCAAGAGTTGGGATCATCCCGTCCGGTTCCTGTACGCAGGCCAGATTTCGCTGCGCAAGGGGATCCCACTTCTTCTCGACGCCTGGGAGGCGGCTGACCTGCGGGAAGCTCACCTCGATCTGGTCGGAGTCTGGCAGCTGTCAGCGAACAAGCGCGCCGTGCTGCCCGCCGGGGTGACGGTCTGGCCACCCTGTTCCCGCGAAGCGCTCCGCGAGCGCTACCGCACGGCCGATGTATTCCTCTTTCCGTCCTATTTCGAGGGCTTCGGCCTGGTGCTCCTCGAAGCCATGTCCTCGGGGCTCCCAGCTCTCGCGAGCGAAGCCACGGCGGGTCCGGATGTGCTCACCGAGTCTTGCGGCCGGTTGATTCCCTGCGGGAGTCTGGAAGCCCTGGTGGAGGGGTTGAAATGGTTCGTGGTGCACCAGGGGCGGTTGCCTTCGATGGCTCTCGCCGCGCGACATCAGGCCGCTCGTTTCACCTGGGCGAGCTACCGCCAGCAGGTTTCCGAGGCCGTCGGTGCATTCGTCTAGCCTTCCGCCGCCTGCGAGCTCCTTGATTGGCGGCAGGAAGCGCCTCGCCATCGTCGTCTCGCACCCGATCCAGTACTACGCTCCGCTCTATCAACGGTTGGCGCTGCGGGACGATCTGAGTATCCGGGTCTTCTTCACTTGGCACGGCGGCGACAGACCCGTGCAGGATCGTGGATTCGCCAAGCCATTCGCTTGGGATATCCCGCTCACCGGAGGCTATGACTTCGAGGTGGTCGCCAATACTTCGACGGATCCCGGAACCCATCATTTCTTCGGCCTGAGGAATCCGGGTTTGGTCGAGAGGCTGCTGGGGTGGAACCCGGATGTCGTTCACATCACCGGCTGGGCCTGGCTCTCCCATCTCCAGGCTCTGCGGACCTTGCACCGGTTGAAGGTGCCGGTCCTCTTTCGCGGCGACTCGCATCTGATGAACGCCGCACTCTCCGGCCCGCGCTGGTGGGCCAAGCGGTTCCTCCTGAGGCGGATTTACTCCTGGCCCACTGCGTTCCTGGTCGTGGGCTCGGCGAACCGGGCGTACTACCGGGCCTTCGGTGTGAACGACGAGCGTTTGCTGGCCTGTCCTCCCTCGATCGATGTCAGCCGCTTCGCGCGGCCTGCGGAGACCTGGGAACGGGAGGCGGCCGAATGGCGAAGGGGTCTGAGCATCTCGGAGTCAGAGAAGGTACTGTTGTTTGCCGGCAAGTTTGAGCCGACGAAGCAGCCGCTGCTGCTGATGAACGCGATGAGGAACTTCGGGAGCGCTGGCATGGTGCTGGTCTTGGTCGGGGGGGGCGAGTTGGAGGCCGAGATGAGCGCGCTTGCCGCCGCGAGCCCGGGCCGATTTCGCATCCTGCCGTTTCAGAATCAGAGCCGCATGCCCGCCGTCTATCGGCTCGGCGAGGCCTTTGTTCTGCCGACGATGGGAGACTCCTGGGGACTTGCCGTTAACGAAGCGCTCGCCTGTGGCCGCCCGGTTCTCGTGAGCGACCGGGCCGGCTGCGCCGAGGATGTCGTCGACGGCACGTGCGGAGCGATCTTCCCGTGGAATGACGGAGCGGCCATCATTGCGGCCTTCCGGACGATGACCTCCGAACGCGAGAACCTCCGGCGGCTCGGCGAAGGGGCATCCGAGAGGGCCGGGAAGTTCGACATCCTCCGAACCGAGAGCTCGACGGCACAGGCTGCTCTCGCCGCGGCGATTCGCCGGTGAGCGGGACCGGCGCAAGCGAGCGGCGACAGGGCAGGGCTACCTGGCGCGCGCTTTGGATCGGCGCCACTCTCTTGGTGTTGGCGGGAATCTGGTGGGCCGATTCGCCCGCCGCGGTGCTCGCATACCTGCTCGTGGTGGCTTCCTCACTGCTTCCGACAGTCCTGTGGATCAGTCGCGGGAGAGCCGGTGTCCCCATCCTTCCGGCGCTCGCGACGTTGAGCATTCTCTACTACGCCATCCCCATCGTCCGCGGCCGCGAGGACCTGATGGAGTACGCCCATCAGGACATTCTGCGCGCCGCGGCGACGATCAGCCTCTATCTGGCGACGGCAACGCTCACCTCCTTTCTCTTCCTGCGCAAGGTGCGCGCGCCGGAAAAGCAGCTCCTGGGTTTGCTTTCCGATTTGCAGCTGAGGAAGATCGTCTTCTACGGTCTCGCGATTGGCCTGCTTTTTCTGGCGGGCACGCTCTCGGGATTCGGCAGCTCTCTGGGCGGATTCCTCGGGCTGGCGCGATCGCTGGCGTTGACCGCGATGATGGTCTCCTGCTATTTCCTCGGGGTCGCCCGCGGCCGGCGCGTCATTCGCGGCCGGAGCTGGTTGCTTTCGGCGGGCATTCTGGCCCTCGCGGTGCTGATCAGCTGGAGCTCCCTCCTGCTGGTCGGCGGACTCACCTTCCTGCTGGCGGCCGGGGTGGGATATGTAACGTCCCGGGGTCGGATCCCCTGGCTCCCGCTCGCGATTGCGGTCGTTCTCGTCTCCAT
>JBPOHI010000281.1:0-3227 GCA_052035735.1 Acidobacteriota bacterium | reverse complement strand
CGCCGGCGGGAATTTCGAAGCGCTCCACCTTGCGCATGCTCATCTTGCCGTCGGTCTCCTGCATGACGTGCAGCTCCACCACCTCGGAACAGTCGCAGGAGGCGCCGACCAAGGCATCGGCCTCGCTACCGGTGTTCTCGAGCACCAGAAAGGCGGCCGACATCGGACTCGAAGGGGGTTGGAGACGCGCCCAGGGTTCGACTGCGCGCACTTCGGCGAGAGCGCTGCCGGCGATCAGCGAGAGACCGGCGACAAGGGTACAGGGAAGGCTTTTCGTGATGTTCATGAGAGGCTCCACAGGCTGCGGTGGAGGACGCCGCGCGGCGGACGGTCGGGCGCGCATGCGACCGGCGGAATCACCATCCTAGCGGCGCCACCGCGGGCGGGGAATGCGGCGAAACGTCGCACCCCGCCGCCCCTTCCCGGCTCATCGCGGTGCGGGACGCTTGCCGAGTTTGCGCTGCAGCGACCGGCGGTGCAATCCGAGCAGCCGCGCGGTCCGCGACACGTTGCCGTCGCACTCCGCGAGCACGCGCTGGATGTGCTCCCACTCGACGCGATCGAGGCTCGCCACGGAGTGCTCCGCTTCCTCGGTCTGGGGCGCCTCGCCGGGAGCCGCTGGGCGGAGCGCCAGGGCGACGCGGTCGGCGTCGACCGGCTTGGCGAGGAAGTCGACGGCGCCGAGCCGTACGGCCTCCATTGCGGTCGCGATCGAGCCCCAACCGGTGAGGATCACCGCGCGGAGCCCGGGCGAAAGCCGGCGCAGCTCCTCGAGCAGGCGCAGGCCCGAGCCATCCGGTAGGCGGAGATCGAGCACCGCGGTCGCGGGCGCAGCGGCCTCCGCCAGGGTGCGGGCTTGGGCGATGCTGCCGGCCTCGGTCACCGCGAAGCCGCGAAAGGTGAGCGCGCGGCCCAGCGTGCTGCGGAAGATCGGGTCGTCCTCGACCAGCAGCAGGGTCTCGTTGTCCGTCGGGGTCATCGAACTTGGCGACCTCCCGCGGACGGCGCGGCGACCGGAAGGAGGAGCTCGGCGACGGCGCCGCCGCCGTCGCGCGCCTTCAGGCGGAGCTCGCCTCCGAGCAGCTCCGCCAGTCGTTTGGTAGCGAACAGTCCGAGGCCCAGCCCTTCCTCCTTGGTGGTCAGGAACGGCTCGCCAATGCGCTCGACGAGGCCCGCCCGCGGCCCGGCGCCGCGATCGAGGATGCTCGTCCTCCAGGTGCTGCCGAGCCGCTCGGAGCGGATCTCGACGTGGCTTCCGGGGGCTGAAGCCTCGAAGGCGTTGCGCAGCAGGGTCACCAACGAGCGCACCACGGCGCGCTCGGGAACCTCGACCTCAAAATCGACGGGCGCTTCGATCTCGACGCGTGACTGCTCCTCGCCAGCCAGGCGCCGCAGAGCGGAGGCCACCAGCTCGCCTGCCGAGACCGGATGCGCCATCTCGCCGGCCGTCTCACCGGCGCGACCGGCGAGGTCGTCGAGAATGAGTCGGCAACGCTCGACTTCGCCGCGAATCGTGCGCAGGTCCGGCGCCACCGCCGCCGCCTCGGGGCGCGCTTCGGTCTCGGCCGCGACCAGCGCGATGGTGCCGAGCGGCGTTGCCAGCTCGTGCGCCGCGCCGGCGGCGAAGGTCGAGAGCGTCGCCAGTCGGTCGTAGCGCGCCGCGAGGCTGCGCAGCGCGGCGAGCTCACGCACGCGGCGATCGAGCGACAGACGCAGCAAGGTCACGAACAGCGCGGTGGCGAGCGCGGCGACGACGAACGCCGCCCACATCCCGCGCAGGTGCGACACCATGCTGCGCGCCATGCCGTGTGCCGCATGCGGGTCGGCGCCGGGGGAGACCCAGAACAGCGCCGAGAATCCGAGCACGCTGGCGGCGGCGATCGCCCAGGTCCAGCGCGGTCGGAGGACCAGCGCCGAGAGTGCGATCTGGACCAGATAGAGAATGGTGAACGGATTGGCGGCGGCGCCGGTCGCCGCGAGCAGCGCGGTGAGCAGGACACTGTCGAGCATGAGCAGCCCGGCGGCGATCGCCTCCGCCTCGAAGCGCCGCGCCAGCAGGAGCCCGGCGATATTGCTCGCCAGCACGAGCGCCGGGCTGGTGAGCGCCCAGTCGGCGATCGGGGTGCCGAGCCAGGACTGGCCGGCAAGAACGAACAGGAGTTGGCCGGCGAGCACGACCCAGCGAAAGCGGAAGAGCCACGGCAGAGCGACGGCGGCGGCGTCCGGCTCGCTGCGCAGACGCTCGGCCGCCGCGCCGTCCGCGGAGATCGAATCGACGTGCGTTCCTGATCCTGCTGCGATGCCGGTCGGGCTCATACCGAGAGTCTAGAGAAATGCCGCGGCGAGCGGGCCAGCGCCGGCCCGCCAGAGGTTCAGGAGCCCGGCTTCTTGGCGGCAGGCGGAGCGCTGCCACCTTTGGCGACGGCGTCGTTCGCGGCCAGGAAGGCGTAGATCGCTTCGGCCTTGGCCTTGACCACCTCGAGGTCGGGCGTGCCGTCCGGCTTGAGCGACATGAGCCGCAGCATCGGCGTCATCGGAATGTTGTTGAACTCGGCGAGGAGCTTCTTCGCTTGCGGGTCGCTGCGCAGCAGACCCTCGGGATCGGAGATCCAGCGGATGATCCACTCCTTGGTGCGGCCCGGGCGGCCGGTCACGCCGAGGAGCGCCGGGCCGACCTGGTACGACTCGCGCTTCGCGGTGAGCGAATGACAGTTCACGCACTGGCTCTCCTGAAAGAGCTTCTTGCCCTTGGCGACCGGGTCCGGCTGTGGAGTCGCGGCGAGCAGGGCCGCTGCCGGGAGCAGGACGAGAACGAAGGCGGCGAGGGGGCCTCGCCCCTGGCGGGAGGATCGGGTGTCCGGCATGAGGTTCTCCGTCACGAGGTAAGGGAGTCGGCCCAGCGCCTCGAGTTCACGCTTGCGACCAATCCTTCACCGCCCATGATAGGGAGAAAGGGCGGATGCGCCGATGCGGTTTGTTGTCGCACCCCGGAGCGCCGGCAGAAGAAAACGGCCGGTCCCCCCAGTGGGAACCGGCCGCCGGAACGTACGACGAGAAGGCGCTGGCTCAGTCGAGCTTCTTCTGCGCGGCGCGCAGCAAAAGCGCGCAGAGGCCGGCGAACATCACGATGCCGATGATGTCGGCAGTCGCGCCGTGGCTCTCCCAGCCGTGAATGCCGACCATGTCGAGAATGTCCTGGGCGATGCTCCTCTGCGGACCGGTGCGCC
>JBPOHI010000109.1:0-1978 GCA_052035735.1 Acidobacteriota bacterium | reverse complement strand
AGGAGTGCGCGCCGGACCTGCAGGAGGCGGCGGCCGCGGTCCAGGCGCAGGTGGCGGTGGAGCAGATCGGCGAGAAGGCGCGCCAGCACGACCAGACCGGGGGGCTGGACATGGCGGCGCCGCTGGCCGCGCCGGGCGCCTGCGCCCACTGCCAGGCCCGCCTGGCCGCGGGGGTGAAGTTCTGCGCCGAGTGCGGCAAGCCCACCGGCAAGGCCGCCGCCGCCTTCTGCGCGGAGTGCGGCGCCAAGATGGCCGCGGGCGTGAAGTTCTGCGCCGAGTGCGGTCACGCCGCCAAGCCCGCCTGAGCCCGCACCCCCCACGAACCCGGCTCCGCTCGGGGGGGCGCGGCGATTGGCCCTCGCGCTCCCCGCCCAGCCTCGATGTGCTGAAAATTCTTGCAGTGATCCAGGCGCCGCGTCTTCGAGCAGGTTTCCTCGGCCTACTATGCCCCCAATCCAGACAGCATCCGGCGCATGGTTCTGTCCGGGACTGTCCGGGGCAGCGATCCGCGCGCCCGACTCGTTGGCCGCGATGCCTACATTGCCGCCGGCGGGCGCATCGAGCGCGAACTGTTCGATGACGATGACAGCGAATCCTGGGTCGATGTTGCGCTGCTCGAAAGCCTAGCGGCGGCAGAGATGGAAGAGCAGGCCAAAGCCCTCGCCACCGAGCAGGGTCTTGCCTGGGTGAAGCCAACGCTTGATCCCTACGCCAGCCACGATCTGGTCGAAGGGCTGGTCCGGCTTCCTGCCGACCCGGCGCCGATGACCGAAGCCGAATTGGCAAGGCTCGACGAACTCGATGCCTCCTATGACGAACATGCGGCTATCCTCGAAGATGAGGACAGCGCCGAGGAGGCTGTGGCAGCGGCCGAAGCGGCAATCGAGGCGATCGAACGCGAGTGTCAGGACATTCGCGCCCGCCCGCCCGTCATCGCGCCCGAGCTCAAGGCCGAGGCAGGGATGATCCTGGTGCTCTCGCGTGATGGGACGCCGGTTCTCCAACCGGTGTTCTACGGCGAGCGTCAGGCTGATCCCGCGGAAGCTGACGATGGGATCGAAGTCGTTGCCGGCGATGAAGGTTCGGACAGGCGCCGGACGACTTTGTCTAAGCGCCTGGCTGACGAGCTCGCGATGCAGCGCCGGGATGTCCTGGCACTGCACGTTGCATCTGACCCCGGTCTGGCGCTCGCCATCATGGTCTTCACGCTTGCCGATGCCGATACCCACGACTGGCGGGCGCGGGCTGCGAGCACGCTGCGCGCGCCTGTTCCGGCAGGCCCGATCATCGGCTTCGAAGCTAAGGATGCTCCGGCGAGCAGCGGGCTTGCCGAGTTCCGCTCCAGTCTCGACGAAAGCTGGCGCGTTGGTGACGATGCGATCTCCCGCTTCGATCTGTTTCGCGCGCTGCCCGATGACAGCCGCGTGGCCTGGCTTGGCTATGTCGTTGCCCGGTCGCTCGAGGCGAGCCTCAACATGGCCGGTGAGCGTCAGCTGCCATTCCAGGATCATCTCGGAAGCCTGATCGGCATCGACATGGCGCAGTGGTGGCGTCCGACAGCGGCCAACTACTTTGACCGGGTGTCGAAGCAGGTGATCCTTGACGCGCTGACTGATGTCGGCGGTCTCGAGCTCTCCTCGCGCTTTGCCTCGGTCAAGAAGGGGGACCTCGCGATGAGCGCGGAGCGCGTCTTCTCTGGCACCTACATCACCGAAGTCGAGGTCCGTGAAAAGGCTCTGGCCTGGGTGCCTGAGGTCATGCGCTTCGCCTCCGCTGCACCGGAGGTTGGTGAAGCCGAGATCGAAGGAGCTGACGCTGAGCCTGGTGTCGACGGCGAAATTCATACCCCCCGCGAGCTGGCCGCCTGACCTCCTCCTGACAGGCTCGGCCACTCGTACCTCGAGAAGCGGTCCTTCGGCTTACGCCGGAGGGCCGCTTCCTTTTTGGAAGGAGAGCGGAGGGGGCTCGAGACCTTGTG
>JBPOHI010000055.1:0-7681 GCA_052035735.1 Acidobacteriota bacterium | reverse complement strand
GCCAGAGGGCGCCGAGCGGCACGCTGACCGCGACCGCCAGGGCCGCCGCATGCAGCAAGACGTCGCCCAGGCGGTCGCGGTCGCGTGCTCCGTGCGCCTGCGAGGCGATGGCGTCGAGACCGAAGATCAGGCCCATGGCGCAGACGGAGGTTCCCATCACCCAGATGCGGCCGAGGGAGACCGCGTTCAGCGACAGGACGTCGATCCGCCCGACCATCAACAGGTCGATCGTCCACAGCAGCATCGAAGAGAGCTGGGTGAGCGCCACCGGCGCCGCGAGAAGCGTCAGTTTGCGGACCTCCCGCCAGCTCTCTCGCGACACGCCCCCGGACATCCGGCAAACTTATCCTGCCGGGCACGATTTCGCTCAGGTAGTATCGCGCTCGTCTCTAGGAGAAAGACATGACACGGGATCCCCTCGCCCTGCGCTCGGAGAGCGTCGCCGAGTTCACCTTCAAGGCGGTCGCCGCGGGCGTCGTCCTCGGTGTCCTCTTCGGCGCCGCCAACGCCTACCTCGGCCTCAGGGTCGGCATGACGGTCTCGGCCTCGATCCCGGCCGCAGTCATGGCGGTGGTCGTCTTCCGCGCCCTCAAGCTGCGCTCGACGATCCTCGAGGCGAATCTCGCTCAGACCATCGGTTCCGCCTCGACGGCGCTCGCTACCGGCACGATCTTCACCATCCCGGCCCTCTTCCTCTGGGGCATGGTGCCGCCGTACATGCAGGTCGTGGCGCTCTGCTTCCTCGGCGGGCTGCTCGGCATCTCGGCGATGATCCCGCTGCGCCGCCTGCTGATCGTCGATGCCCACGAAGAGCTCCCCTACCCCGAGGGCCGCGCCTGCGCCGAGGTGCTGCGCGCCTCGGAGAGCGGCACCGGCGCCGGCGTCTGGATCTTCCGCGGCATGGCGGTCGGCGCGGCGGTGAAGATCCTCATCTCGGTCGCCTACCTGATGCCTTCCGAGATTTCCTATCTCCTCCCCGTCCTGCCGAAGGCCGAGCTCGCGCTCGAGCTCTCGCCGGCGCTCTTCGCCGTCGGCTTCATCCTCGGCTACCGCCAGGCGGCGGTCTGCGTCGCCGGCTCGATCGTCTCTTCACTGGTCCTCATTCCGCTCCTCGCCTGGATGGGCGCCCACCTCGGGGCGCCGCTCTACCCCGAGACCGTGCGCCTGGTCGCCGACATGGGAGTGGGTGACATCTGGTCGCGGTACGTGCGCTACATCGGCGCCGGCGCGGTCGCCACAGCGGGAATTCTCACCGTGGTGCGCAACTTCCCCACCATGGTCGCCTCCTTCTCCGCCGTGGCGAAAGGGTTGAAGAAGAAGGCGGACTCGGCCGCCTCGGCGAACCCGCTCGCCGGACTGGCGACCGACCGTGATCTTCCCGGCGGTTTCGTCTTCGGCGGGATCGCCGTGGTCGTCGCGACCTCCTGGCTCGTCCCCGGCATCTTCGCCGGCGGCATGGATCTCACCCAGCGGGCGGTCTGCGCCGCCGGAGTCGGGATCTTCGGCGTGCTCTTCGTCGCCGTCGCGGCGCGCATCGTCGGCATCGTCGGCGTGTCGTCGCAGCCGACCTCCGGCATCGCCCTGGTGACTCTGCTCGGGGTGGCGTCGGCGTTCGCCGCCGCCGGCTGGATCGACGGCGGGGCCCGCGCCGCCGTGCTCACCGTCGGCACGATCGTCGCCATCGCCGCCTCGAAGGCCGGCGACATCGCGCAGGACCTGAAGACCGGGTACCTGGTCGGCGCGACCCCGGCGAAGCAGCAGCTCGGCCAGTTGATCGGCGCCGCGGTCGCCTGCTGGGCGGTCGCCGGAACGGTGCTGCTCCTCGGCAATACCTACACGTTCGGCACCAAGGAGCTCGCCGCGCCGCAGGCCACGCTGATGAAGACGATCATCGAGGGCGTGCTGTCGGGGAATCTCCCCTGGGATCTCGTGGCGACCGGAGCCGGCGTTTCCATTTCGGCGATGCTGTGCGGGGTCTCCGGACTCGCCTTCGCCATCGGGGTCTATCTGCCGCTCTCCTCGATGGCCTGCCTCTATGTCGGCGGCCTGGTGCGCAAGCGCTTCGAGAAGAAGGCGGCGGGCGGAGCGCACGACAGCGATCCGGGCATCCTCGCGGCCTCCGGGCTCGTCGCCGGCGAGGGCCTGGCCGGCATCGCGATCGCCGCCGCGGCCGCACTCAAGTGGATTCCGAAGAGCGCCGATCCGCGGGTCGGCGGACTCGCCGGCGAGCTGTTGACTCTCGCCGTCATCCTGGCGGTGCTCGGCTTCCTGCACGTCGCAGGCAGGTCGGTCGCGAAGACAACGACTTCGACGTAGGTTGGAGCTGGGAGCTCCGCAACGGTAGAAACCGAATCCGAGCTCCGGACTGGGCAGGGGAAAGGGGGACGACGAGCGAACGTGATCCGTCGATTCGGCGATTTCCTGCTCGACGACGCATGCTTCGAGCTCACCCGCTGCGAGCTGCGGGTCGAGCTCGAGCCGCGCGCCTTCGAGGTCCTCGCCTATTTCGCTCGTCACTCGCGGCGCGTCGTCACCAAGGAAGAGCTCGTCCGCGAGGTATGGCAGGGCAAGTTCGTCTCGGACGCCGCTGTGACCTACTCCGTCGGCGCGGTCCGCCGTGCGATCGCGGGCGATCCGAGAGTGACGCTGGCCACGGTGCACGGGCGTGGCTACCGCTTGGATACCGACGTCGAACTCGTGCCGCCGTCGTCCCCACCCGCGGAGCCGGCAGCGAGGGCGCCGGCTCCGGACCTCTCCGGCTCGATGGCCGACCTGCAAGCAAGGCCAGCGGTTCTCGCGAGCGAGGAATCCGGCCCGCCGTCTAGCGGCGCTCCCAGCCAACGCAGGCGGTTCAGGGCAGCTGCGGTTCTCGCCACTTTGCTGCTGGCGCTTTGCGCCGTTGCCTTTCGCTTCACCCCCAGGCAGACCGCCGAGGACCTCGCTGCTGCAGCGCCGCACGAGGCGATTCTGGTGTTCGCCACGCCCCAGGTCGCCGACGGCGACGCCGAGCTTCACCTGCTCGCGGTGTCCTTGGTGGATGCCATCCGGGCGCGCCTCGAACAGGTGCCCGGACTCTCGCTGCGCCCCGACGAACCTGGTCTGCCAGGAGTGGCCGGGGCACCGGCCTTGCTCCTGACCCTGGAGCGCGACCGGCGCCAGGACCGGGCCCGGTTGCGCGCAATGTTGTCCAACCCGGCGGGCGGGCCGCACGCCCCGATCGGCCGATTCGACGTGCCGATTCTCTCGCAAGCGGCGGATCTCGCCGCGTTCAATCAGGCACGCGAGGCGATCGCCAACTTCGTCGTCGGTTTCTTGCTTCCGGCGGTCCATCTCGCTCCCGCCCAGGAGGGATTGGCGCCGCGAGATGCCGAGGCCTATCGCCTCTATCTGCTCGCCAACGACATCAGTGAAGAGGTGAGCTGTGATGACGAGAGGTTCGCGGAGCTCCTGCAGGCGTCGCTTTCGCGCGACGAGCGCTTCGCGCCGGCCTGGGAGGTCTTGGGGTGGGCGCAGTACGGGCAGGTGGCCTACTGCGCCGGACCGGCGGCGGGCTACGCCGACGCCCTGACTTCGGCAGAGCGGGCCCTCGTGCTCGCGCCTGGCTGGCCGGCAGCGCTGATGCTCAAGATCTCGGTGCTGGCCGAAACGGGGCGCTGGAGTGAGGCCTGGCGGGCGATCGAAGGCGCGCCGGAGAACGAGACCCACGCTGCGGCATGGATGTTCGGTCGATCGCTCCTGCTCAACTACGTCGGCGAGGTGGGCCGCGCGAGCGAAGAGCTCGAGCGCAGCGTCACGAACAACCCGATCCTCCTCTCCTATGCGAGCTGGACCCCGAACGCCCTGCTCTATGCCGGCGAGACCGGGAGATTCCTGGACCTTCTTCCGGCGACGGCCTCGCCACTCATGAAGTACTACCAAGCCGAGGCGCTGGTCCGGGCGGGGCGCACTCGCGAGGCGGGCGCCGCTCTCGAGGCTGCGTTCGCCGCGAATCCAGGCGATCTGTTCGCCCGCCTCTGCGAAGGCTACCGACTGTATCTCGCGGGCGACACGACCGGCGCTCTGGCCGTGCTGCAGGCGCTCGAACGCGACCGGCTGCGGTCCGGCGGCTCGGACGGCGAGGTCACATTCAAAGTCGCGTCGCTCGCGGCCAGGATTGGAGCCGCCGGTCTCGCCCTCGAGGCGCTGGGGCGAGCCGTCCACCAGGGCTTCGCCTGCGCCGCCTGCTTCCGCGGCGATCCGGCCTTCGCCGCGCTCGCCGGCGACCCGGTCTTCGAGGAGATTCTGGCTCGCGCCGTCGAACGGGCGGACCGAGACAAGAAGGCGGGCGGATTCGTCCGGAAGGAAACTCCGCAGGGCCCAGCCAGCGATGCGCCGAAGCCAATCCGTTTCCTTCGAAGTCCCTAGCACTTTCCTCGCGACGCCGGAGGGCGCGCCGCCTTAGCGTGCCGGCCATGTCTTTCGCCAAGAAGTCCCTGCTGGGAGGCTTCGTCTTCGCCCTGGCGTTGGCCGCGGGCGGGCGGCTCTCTTCGGGCTTCTGGCGGCCGCGCTCGCCCGAAACGTCGAATCCAGCGGCAGATTCCCAAGCGTTCGAGCTGTCGCTGGTCCCGACGGAGGATCGCAGAACGGCTGCGAACAGCCCGAGAACGGAGCTCCACCTGCGCGTGCTCAGGACTTCGTCGGAGGCTCTCCCTGCCCCCCGGCTCCGGGTTCGGAGCCCGCTCGGCTGGGCCCTGGATCGCAACCTGCCGGAACCGATGGCTCCCGGCGAGTCGGTCGAAGTCGCATTCGAAATCGAACCCGCGCCCGGCCTCTCCTTGATCTGCGCTCAAGTGATCGGACGAATGCCCGATGAGGACTCAACTGCGCTCGTCCACGGCAGCGACAGCCTCTGCTTCGACCCGCCCCAGACCGCAATCGCCGCCCCTCCAGGAAAGGAAACGACCCCATGAACCGAAGCGCCAGTGTCCAATGCCCATCGATCGTGCCCGTCGCCGCCCTCCTCGCCGCGGTGTGGGCGGGCGGGACTCCAACCGCCGCGGCCGCCGACACCCTGCTGATCGTCAACTCGACCGCTGACACGGTGGCTGTCGACAACGTGCTCACGCTCCGGGAGGCGCTGCTCCACGGACTGCGCAGCGGCGCCCTGGCAGACGGCACGGTCGGCATCTCGTGCCTGACGACCGCGGAGTGGGATCAGATGTGGGGCGACATCGAGAACTGTGTCGAGCTGGCGGCACCGAACCTCGCCGGCTGCGTCCACAATCCGTTGACCGACGGTCCGCGATGGACCTTCCGGAACGACTGCTTCGAAAATCAGTCAGGACCGGGCATGGGGCGCGACTTCGCCGATACCATTCAGTTCCATCCGTCGATCGCATCGGTGGCGGTCTCAGGCGACCTCTGGGTGTTCCGCCGCGACCGGCTCGACGGTTCACGGCCGGGCGGCGGCCGTGTCGCACTGGTGGCCGCTTCGGCTCCAGCGAACGCTCCTGGACTCGTCATGATGCGGGCAGGCACCGTGCAGGCTTACGAGCCGCTTCAGATCGTCGTTGAGAATCTCGAAATCTCCGGCTTCCCCGGCGATTGCATTCTGGCGCAGGCGCCGGCCGAGTCGACGTTCCGCAATCTCCTGTTGCACGACTGTGGCCGGCACGGATTGGCGCTCATTCCGGAGGCGGCGCACGGCCGCAATCCGTTCAAGAACCAGATCGGCGGCGGCGTGGGCCTCGGCAACGAGATCCGCGACAACGCCCAATGGGGGATCTATGCCGAGGTGAATCCGGCGTTCGGCACGGGTTCGTCGCTAAACCGGTTCGAGGGCAACCGCGTCGGCTGGTCGGCGACCGACGCGGGCGGCGCGCATGGCAACGACGCTGGCGGTCTGGCTCTCGTCAACTCCCGCGGCAACATCATCGGGACCACCAACCCGGCGTACGGCAATCGGCTGTCTGGAAACGGTGGCCCCGGTCTCCTGCTCCACGGCAGCGAAGCGCGCGAAAACCAGGTCGTCGGCAACTTCATCGGCCTCGCAGACTCGGGCGGACTGTGGGTTGCCAAGGCAAACGCCGAAGGGATCGTGCTGAACGCGGGGGCGCACGACAATGAGATCGGCGGGACTGCAGCCGGATCGGGCAATTTCGTATCTCTCAACCTGGGGGCCGGAATGAGGCTCTCGAACAACAGCGATCTGAACCTCGTGCGAGCCAACTGGGTCGGTCTCGCTCCGAACGCGACGCAGGCAGGAAATGGCGGAGACGGCTTGCGGATCGAGGGCGCTTCGAGTCAGAACCTGGTCGCAGGAAATGTCATCTCGGCCAATGGCGGCGCGGGCGTCCTCATCGACGGCGTGGCGACCGACAGCAACATCCTCGACGCCAATCTGATCGGTGTCGATCCGACCGGTGCGCTCGATCGCGGCAACGCGGGTCATGGCGTCATCGTGACCGGCGCAGCCAAGAACAACCAGATCGGCTCCGGAGCCGGCCTCGGCAACCAGATCGCCGGAAACGCCCAGGACGGGATCCACGTCAACGGCGCCGGTACCGACGGCACTGCGATCTACGCCAACCTCGTAGGCCTGAACGCAGCGCGGAACCAAGCGGTACCCAACGACTGGAGCGGCGTCGCCCTCTTTTGGGGACCGAAGCTCACCAACCTGGGCGGCGCGGCGTCGCTCGGCAATACCATCTCGGGCAACGGCCAGGTGGGGATATATGTCGCGGGCACCGGTACGAACCAGAACACGGTGCGCGGCAATCTCGTCGGACTCGCGACCGGCTCGAGCGCGATCGGCAACGGGCAGACCGGCATTCTGGTCTGGAACGACGCCGATCTCAACACACTGCACGACAACGTGATCGCCGGCAACAGCGGCGCGGGGATCGAGCTCCTGGGCCCGGGACTGGCCAGCGGACCGGTGACGGACAACCTGATCGGCCGCGACGCTGCCGATCAGGTCGACCGCCCCAACACGGGCTCCGGCATCCGCCTGGCCGGCGGAGTCCTGGGCGCAGAGATCGCGCAGAACGTGGTGCGCGGAAACCTCGGGCACGGCATCCAGCTCGCCGATGCCGCGACCTCCGGCACGCTGCTCTACCGAAACCAGGTGAGCGGCAATGCGCTCGACGGGGTGCGGCTGGACGGCGCCTCTGGCAACGTGGTGGGCGGAATCGGGTCGGCCTCGCTCAACGAGATCCGGGCGAACGGCGGTTTCGGCGTCCGGGTCGCCTCGGGAACCGGCAATGTCATTCGCGGCAACATCTTGACGGATCAGCTCCAGGCGATCGTGCTCGGGACGGGCCACCCGCCGAACGATCCCTACGACCTGGACGGTGGCCCGAACCAGCAACTGAATCGTCCGATCGCCTTCGCGAGCGGATACGGCCCCACGACCTGGGAGCTGTCATGGGGGCTGATGAGCGCCGCCAACACCCAGTTCACCGTCGACGCCTATGCCGGATACTGCAGCGCAGCGGGAGAGCTGCAGCCCGAACTGCACTTGGGGTCGTCTACCTTCCTCACCGACAACCGCGGTCTTTTTCGCGGGACGCTCTTCTTCTTCGGCGCTGTGCCGACGCTTCCCTACGTCGCGCTGGCGGTGACCGACCCCTCGGGCAACACCTCCGAGCTCTCGCGCTGCTTGCCGCTCGGAAGTCTGGACTCGATCCACTCGGACAGCTTC
>JBPOHI010000064.1:0-14243 GCA_052035735.1 Acidobacteriota bacterium | reverse complement strand
TGGGCTGGCTCTTCTTTCTCGCCGGAGGAGTCTTCGCCTATTTGGTGGCTTTTCCGTTCGCGGTGCAGTTCCTGCTCGAGATGGGCAAGGACTTCATGCCGCTGATTACCGCGGAGAAGTACTACGGCTTGCTGCTCACCATCATGCTGGGGCTGGGGCTGATGTTCGAACTGCCGATCCTCCTCGTGCTGCTGGCGAAGATCGGCCTCGTCACCCCCGCCTTCCTGATGCGTAATTTTCGCTGGGCAGTGCTGGTGATCTTCCTCGTCTCGGCGATCATCACGCCGACCTCCGACATCGTGAACCTCTGCATCTTCGCCGTTCCGACGATCGCCCTCTACTTGCTGGGCACCGGCGCCGCCTGGCTGGTGACGCGCGGCAAGCAGACCGAAGCCTGACGCTTCAGTCCGGTCGCAGCCCGAACCGGGCGCAGATCGCCGCGTGGGCGCGCGTCCGGCGCAGCTCGGCCTCGACCGCGTCGCGGCCGGCGAGAATCCAACTGGCGAGGGTCGCGATGGGAGTGCCGGCGACGAGCAGACCGGCCCACTCGGCGACCTGCCAGCCCGGAACCGGTCGATCGACGAGCTCTGCGCCGAGCCCGACGGCAATCTCCTCCGGTGCGAAGTCCACCGCCGCGGCGCCCTCGAGGACGTCGAGTCTCACGCGGCAGGGCGGCGATCCACGCTCGTGGAACCACGTCACTCCCTCCTCGACGACGTCGAGAAAGAGCTCGTAGGAACCCGGCTCCGCGGGGGCCCAGCCGTCGATCAGCAGTTCGGCGGAGCCGCCCGCGCGTCGCGCCGCCGCCGGCACGGGAACCGACCGCAGGTCGCGCCGGCCGGGCCCGCTCGCCGGACGGAGTTGAACCCCGATTCGAAACTGATCTTCGCAGTCGGCGCGCCAATCCTGCTGCGACCGGTTGGCAACCGAGAGCTGGAGCGCGAAGCGGCCGCCGGGGCGCGTCTCGAGGCGATCGTTTGCCGGCTTCAGGGCCGCCGCGAATCGGCCCGCCGCGAGGCCGCCGGTGGCTTCGAGCGCCGCGGCCCGGAGGTCGCAGGTCGACGCGGACCAGGGATCCTCGACGCCCAACTGATCACGCAGTTCCGGTGCTCCGGCGACCAGCCGCCGGGAGGCTCCCGCCGTGTGGGTGAGGACGAAGCGCAGCGGCACTCCGATCTCCGCCGCCCGTGCGCGCGCTGCCGCGAGCTCGACCGGCGAGTCGTTCCATTCGAAGAGGATGTACTGCCAGACGAGGTCGATCCGATCGCGCGTGCCGTGGCGACGGGCGGCCTCGGCCAGGCGCGCGAGGTTCGCCACCGCGCGCGCCTGGTTCCCGCCGACGCGATAGCGGCGATAGCTCTCTTCGGTGGCGCCGTCGATCGAGAAGACGACGCGATCGAGCAGCGCCTCGGCGGCGATCGCCTCGATTTTCGCCGGGGTGAAAGCGAGCCCGTTGGTGCTGGTGTGGAGCACGACCTCGGGGCGGCGAGCCCGCATCGCGCGCAAGAAGTCGACCGCCTGCGGATGCAGGAACGGCTCGCCGAAGTTGTAGAACAGGATCTTCTCGAGCGCCGGCAACTGGTCGACGACCTCGAGCATGGTGGCGAGCGGCAGGATCGCGGCCCGGTCGTCGCGGTAAGCCGGATCGGCGGCGAACTGCGTCACCGGGCAGGCCGGGCAGGCGAGATTGCAGTGTGAGATCGGTTCGAGCTGCAGCATTCGCACCTGGCGGCCGTCGGGCCGATCGCCGGTCTCCGGCGTGGAGACGCGTCCGCCGCAGCGCTGCAGGATGACCGGACACCACGACGTCGATTCGGTGCGCAGTTGCCAGCTGCGCATCGCGCGGTAGGTCTTGCCGTCGAAGACAGGTGCGATGCGATCGCGAAAGACGTTGCCGTAGACGAGCTTCCCTGCAGGGTCACCGCACGAGCAGACGATGTCGCCATTGGCGAGCACGCAGAGCTCGTCGAAAATCATCCGGCAGATCCGGCGCTCGTCGGTCGGCTGGCCGAACACCTTGAGCGGGCTGCCGGCCTCGGCGCGGATCACGGGCGCGCCTGCGGCTGCCGGCGCCAGCGGCGGTGCAGCCAGACCCACTGTTCGGGATGGCTGCGGATCTGCGCTTCGATCGCCGTCGTCATGAGCGCCGTCGCCGCGGTGGCGTCGGCCGGTAGCGCGAGCACCGGGTGGATCACCGCCCGATGGCTGCCGTCGGCGCAGCGTTCGATGAAGGTCGGGAGCACCGCGGCGTCGAAGCGCAGCGCGAGCTCGGCGGCGCCGACCGGCGTCCAGGCCGGGCGGCCGAAGAAGTCGACGAAGACCCCCTCGACCTTGGTGTCCTGGTCGATCAGCATGCCGAGGGCACCGGCGCCGCGCAGCGCGCCGAGGAGCGCTCGCGCCGCGCCGGGCGTGCCGCGGACGATCGTACGCGTGCCGAACCGGGCGCGCAGGTCGAGCAACATCGTTTGCAGGCCCGGTTCGTCGATCTCCCGCGCCACGACGAGCATCCCCAGCCCGCGAGCGTTGAGCGCGGCGGCCAGCAGCTCCCAGTTGCCGCAGTGTCCGGTGACGATGACGATCGGGCGACGCTGCGCGCGCGCCGCCTCGACATGCTCCCAACCCTCGAGCGTCAGATGCCCGAAGAGCTCTTCGGGCGCCAGATGGCGCAGATGAAGGCACTCGCCGAGGAGTGTTCCCAGGTGCACGAAGCAGCGCTCGGCGAGCGCTCCGCGTTCGCCTGCCGCGAGCTCAGGGTAGGCAAGAGCCAGATGATCGAGCGTGCGCCTGCGGTCGCGGCGCGCCACCCGCCAGGCGAAGCGGCCGAAGGCCGCGCCGAGCCGCTGCGCGCGCGCCCAGCTCAGAGTGGAGAAGAGGAGATCGAGGAACCGCCCGAGCGCAGTGAGCAGCGCCGAACGCAAAGCCTTGCCGGCGGAGCGCCGCCTGCGTTCAGGAATCGCCGGCCTCGCCGGAGTCGAACGGATCCGCGGGCGAGACGAAGCGCTGGACGATCGCATCCCAGACGCCGCGCGCCGTGAGCAGACGCTCGGCGAGCTCGCGCACGGCACCGCGACCGCCGCCCGCCGCGGTGACGTAGTGCACCCGGCTGCGCACATCGGGCACGGCGTCCGCCGGAGCGGCGGAGAGGCCGCAGGCGCCGAGCACCGCGAGATCGAGCAGGTCGTCGGCCAGATAAGCGACTTCCGAGGCTGCGAGGGCCTGCCGGGAGAGCAGGTCGCGGAAGGCGCCGAGCTTGTCCTCGTGCCCTTGAAGGATCTCGGTCAGGCCCAGGTCCCTCGCCCGTTTCTCGACGATCGCGCTCCTGCGCGCGGAGAGAATGCCGACCTGGATTCCCGCCTCGGTCAGCAGGCGGATGCCGAGTCCGTCGCGCACGTCGAAGACCTTGAGCGCCTCTCCCTGAGCGTCGAACCAGAGCCTGCCGTCGGTGAGGACGCCGTCAACATCGAGCAGCAGCCACTTGAGGCCGCGGGCGCGCGCCGAGAGCTCGGGCTTCCAGATTCCCGGCGATGGAGGTGGGGCCGCCACGCACCGGTCCTAGAACAGCTCGAGGCCCCAGAGGTCGTGCAGGTGCACGATGCCCTCCAGGCGGCCGCCGGGGGCGCAGACGAACAGCGAGGTGATGCGGTTCTGCTCCATCCTCTGCAGTGCCGCCGGTGCGAGCTCGTCGCCGTCGATGGTGCGCGGGCCGGGCTTCATGCAATCGCCGGCGGTGCGGCGGAGGATCTGCTCGTCTTTCTCGAGCAGGCGCCGCAGGTCGCCGTCGGAGATAACGCCGACGAGCTTGCCTTCGCCATCGACGACCGCCGTGATGCCGAGCCCCTTCTTCGACATCTCGTAGATCGCGTCGCGCATCGACGCCGTCGTCGCGACTGCCGGCAGGCGGTCGCCGGCGTGCATCACTTCGCGAACGTGCAGCAGCTGCTTGCCCAACTGGCCGCCGGGATGGAAGCGCGCGAAGTCCTCCGGCGTGAACCCGCGGGCCTCGAGGAGCGCCATTGCCAGGGCGTCGCCCAGCGCCAGCGTCGCGGTGGTCGAAGCGGTCGGCGCGAGGTTCAGCGGACAGGCCTCCTTGTCGATCACCACCGGCAAGTGGATCTCGGCGCCGCGCGCGATGGGGGAGTTGGGATTGCCGGTCATGGCGACGAGCGGCACGCCGAGGCGCTTCAGGATCTCGACCAGCCGCAGGAGCTCCTCGGTCGTTCCGGAGTACGAAGCGGCGAGAACGATGTCGCCCTCGACGATCATTCCGAGGTCGCCGTGGATCGCCTCGGCCGGGTGCAGGAAGAACGAAGGGGTGCCGGTCGAGGCGAGCGTCGCGGCGATCTTCTGCATCACGATGCCGCTCTTGCCCATGCCGCAACAGACCACCCTGCCCGGGGCGGCGCGCAGCCGCTCGACCGCCCGGTCGAAGGTCTCGTCGAGCTGCGCGACCAGACCCGCCACGGCCGCAGCCTCGATCTCCAGCACTTGACGGGCGACTTCTCGCGGGGCACGCGGGGCTTTGAGCATCGCGTCGGGATTATATGGTGCGCGGAGAGCCGCGGCCTGTACGGCGCGCGGGCTCGCGGTCGAAGCGCCCGCGCGCCGGGTCGAGGTCGCCGTCGAGGAGCAACCTCAGCCGGCGATCGCCGCGCGCACCCGGAGCAGCGAGGCGAGGAGCGCCTCGGCGCGGTCGGGAGGGAGCTGGGTGTCCTTGTCGGAAAGGGCGTGCTCGGGGTCGGGGTGGACCTCGAGAAAGAGGCCGTCGGCGCCGGCGGCAACCGCGGCGCGGGCGAGCGGTTCGGCGAACTCGCGCGCTCCCGCCGTCCCGTCCGTGCCGGCTCCGGGCAGCTGCAGCGAGTGGGTCACGTCGTAGATCACCGGGATGCCGTCCTGCTGCATCCAGGCGAAGCTCCGCATGTCGACGACGAGGTTGTGGTAGCCGAACGAGGCGCCGCGCTCGGTCACGGTGACTTTGTCGTTGCCGGCGGTGCGGATCTTGTCGACCACCCGGCGCATGTCGTCGGGGGCCATGAACTGCCCCTTCTTCACGTTCACCGCCTTGCCGGTGGCCGCCGCCGCGAGCAGCAGATCGGTCTGGCGGCAGAGGAATGCGGGAATCTGCAGGACGTCGACGACCTCGGCGGCGGGTGCGCACTGTGCCGGCTCGTGGACGTCGGTGAGCAAGGGTAGCGCGAACTGGCGCCGGACTTCGGCGAGGACTGCGAGCCCTTCGACCAGGCCCGGCCCGCGGAACGCCTTGCCGGAGCTGCGATTGGCCTTGTCGAACGACGCCTTGAAGAGGAGCTTCAGGCCGAGACGGCCGGCGATGCCGGCGAGACTCTCCGCCACCCCGAGCGTCGTGGCGGCGCTCTCGATGACGCAAGGTCCGGCGATGACCGGAAAGGCCGCCGGCGCCTTGCCGCCGATCGTGATCCCGGGGGCGAGCTCGATTGCCCGCAGCGTCATGCGAGCAGGCTCTCCCGCGCCTCGACCCGGGCCGGCCGCGCTTCACCGGCGCGCTTGTGCTGCTCGGCGAGCGCCGCGGCGATGTAGGAGACGAAGAGCGGATGCGGCTCGGTCGGCTTCGACTTGTACTCCGGATGGAACTGGCACCCGAGGTACCAGGGGTGGCCAGGGAGCTCCACCATCTCGATGAACTTGCCGTCCGGGCTGCGGCCGGCGATCACCAGACCGTGCGCCTCGAGCGTATCGAGGTACTTGTGGTTGACCTCGTACCGGTGGCGGTGGCGCTCGGAGATCTCCTCCTGGCCGTAGATCGAGCGCGCCAGCGAGCCTTCCACCAGCCGGCAGGGATAGGCGCCCAGGCGCATCGTGCCGCCCATCTCCTCGACGCCCAAGAGGTCGCGGAGCTTGAAGATGACCGGTTGCGCGGCGTCGTTGTCGAACTCCGTCGAGGTGGCATCCTTGATGCCGCAGACGTTGCGCGCGAACTCGATGGTCATGCACTGCATGCCGAGACAGATGCCGAAGAACGGCACCTGGTGCTCGCGGGCGTAACGGATGGCGCGGATCTTCCCTTCCGTGCCGCGCTTGCCGAAGCCGATCGGCACCAGCAGGCCGTCGACCTCGAACAGCGCCCGCGGCCAGCTGCCCTCCTCGATTTCTTCGGCGTTGATATAGACCAGCTCGACCTTGGCCTCGTTGGCGACGCCGCCGTGGGCGAGCGCCTCGTTGAGGCTCTTGTAGGCGTCGGGCAGCTCGACGTACTTGCCGACGATGCCGATGCGCACCTTGTGCTTCGGGCTCTTCACCCGCGAGACGAGGCTCTCCCAGCGCGACAGGTCGCGGTCGTAGCGCGGCAGATTCAACTGGTCGAGGAGGGTCTCGTCCAGACCTTCCCGGGCGAACATCAAGGGTACTTCGTAGATCGTCGACACGTCGCGGGCGGCGATCACTTGCTCCGGGGCGACGTTGCAGAACAGGGCGATCTTCCGTCGCACCTCGTCGGGAATCGCGCGGTCGGCGCGGCAGAGCAGGACGTCGGCCTGGATGCCGATCGACCGCAGCTCGCGCACCGAGTGCTGCGTCGGCTTGGACTTCAGCTCCTCGGCGGCGGCGATGTAGGGCACCAGCGTCAAGTGGACGTTCACGGCGTTGTTGCGCCCGAGCTCGAGGCGGAATTGGCGAATCGCCTCGAGGAACGGCAGCGACTCGATGTCGCCCACCGTGCCGCCGACCTCGACGATCACCACGTCGACCCCCTTGCCGACGCGGATCATCGCCTCCTTGATCTCGTCGGTGATGTGCGGCACGACCTGCACCGTCTTGCCGAGATAGTCGCCGCGGCGCTCCTTGTTGATCACCGTCTCGTAGATCCGGCCGGTGGTGTAGTTGTTGAGCTTCGAGGTAATGGTGTGGGTGAAACGCTCGTAGTGCCCGAGATCGAGGTCGGTTTCCGTGCCGTCGTCGGTGACGAAAACCTCGCCGTGCTGGTAGGGAGACATCGTGCCGGGATCGACGTTCACGTAGGGGTCGAACTTCATCAGCGTGACGCGGAAACCGCGCGACTCGAGGAGGGCGCCGATCGACGCCGAAGCGACGCCCTTGCCGAGCGACGAAACCACGCCGCCGGTCACGAAAATGTACTTCGTCGTCATCGCTGCACTCCTTCTTCAGAGGTGTCGGATGTCTCGGCCAACTCCTGGCGGATGCGCGCGTCCACCTCGGCGGCGTCTTCGGCGGTATCGACCCCGCGGGAAGGGCGGGCGCCGGTCAGGACCTTGATCGTCATGCGATTCTCGAGTGCGCGCAGCTGCTCCAGGGATTCGCTCTTTTCGAGCGGCGTCTGCGGCAGGGCGGCGAGCTCGAGCAGGGCGGCTCGCTGGTAGCCGTAGATCCCCAGGTGGCAGAGCGGTGCCGCGCCGCCGGCGACCCGCGGATAGGGGATCGGAGAGCGGCTGAAATAGAGCGCGTAGCCCTCCCGGTCGAGGACCACCTTGACCACGCTCGGCGCAGTGAGATCCCCCGGCTGGGCGTCGGAGGCCAGGGTGACGATCGGGTCGTGCGGACAGGTGCGTAGGTGGCGCGCCACCCGGGCGATGCCTTCGGGGTCGATGAGCGGCTCGTCGCCCTGGATGTTGATCACGCCGGCGCAGTCCCACCGGCGCGCCGCCCAGGCGATCCGGTCGGTGCCGCTGGCGCAGTCGGCGGGGGTCATCTCGACCTCGCCGCCGAAAAGTTCGACGGCGCGGGCGATGCGCTCGTCGTCGGTCAGCACGACGACCCGGTCGAGCCCCTTCGCCTGGCAGACGCGGCGGTAGACATGCTCCACCATCGGCTTCCCGGCGAGCGACTGCAGGGGCTTTCCCGGCAGCCGCTGGGAGCCATAACGTGCCGGAATCGCGCCGACGATGGCGGCGCCGCGGGGCTCTGCCGGGGGTCCCTCGGGTGGAGCCTCGTTTGAGTAGGGGTGCACGTCTCAATTTACTTCGCCCCGCCGGGCGAGTCAATCGCGCCCACCCCGCTCGCGCCCGCGGCGCCCTGGACGAGCCATTCCGGCCGCGGCCGGGCCGCGCTGTGCTACCGTCGCGCGCGGTGCTGCGCAGGAATCCACCCCGCGAAACCCCTCGCTTGCGGACTCGCCGGGCCGTCTGGGCGGCGGCCGCCTTGGTCCTTCTGGCCCTGTCGGCCGTCGAGCTGCGGCACCGCTCGGCGGCTTTCGGCGGCAGCGCTGCCCGGGACGCTCCGACCTGGATCTGGCGCGATCACGATCTGCGGCACGTTCAGGCTGCGGGCTTCTATGCCGTCAAAGAGCTCGACCTCGTGGCGGCTCCTGCCCAGGCGGAGATCCGCATCCTCGGCGATGCCGAGTATGTGCTGACCGTGAACGGCGAGCGAATCGGATCGAATCGCTATACCTCGGGAGCGCCGCTCGACCGCTACCGTGTCGAGAACTTTCTGGTGCCCGGCCGCAATCGCCTGGTCGTCGAGCTGCGCAGCTCGACCGGGTCCGGCGGCTTCTGGTTCGAGCTCTCCTCCGGCGGACGGCAGCTCGCGCGCTCGGACGGCTCGTGGTCGGTCTACGACTTCAATTGGCGGGGCCTTTTCGGCGAGCGCCCGATGCCGCCGGGCAGCCGGCCGCGTCTGCTCGGGCGCAGTCCGCTCGGCCGCTGGGGGAGTCCGGCCGAGGGAGAACTACGGCCGGTCTTTCCTGCTGTCCTCGCGGCGCCGCAGCCGGTGCCGGCGCGAGCCGTGCGCGTCCTCGGCGAGCCCGCACCCTGGCGCGCCTGCCCGCCGCGCAACCGGCGTCCGCGCAGCCTGGGGCCGCTGGTCGAGTTCGACTTCGGGGCCGAGCAGACGGGATACCTGCAGCTCGCGTTTCGCGAGGAGTCGCGGGGAAGGGAGGCGCCGCGGCCATCGTCCGTCCTGCTCGCCTTCGGCGACGAGCCGGTCGCCGGCCTGCCGTGGTCGGCGCAGGCGATCTTCCAGCCGATTCCCAGCGCGGGGTTGTATCAGGATTCGACCGTGCGCCGCTTCCGCTACGTCGCGGTCGCGGGACTTCCAGGGGTTTTCAGCGCCGAGGTCCTGGCGACGACGCCCGACTCCGCTCCGCGCTTGGCGCTCCCGGAACAGCTTGCCGAGGGCATCCTCGGCATCCGGCCGCCGCCGTCAAGCGCGCCGGTGGAGCACGAAGTCTGGCGCGAACTCGAGCGCGCGGCGCGCGGGACTGTCGGGGAAGACCGCTAGGGCCTCGCGCGCCGCCGCTGCCATGCGCTCTGCCTCGGCGGCGACCTCGGCGAGGGTGCCTTCACGCTCGACGATCTGCAGGATCTCCTCCGGTGCGACCGTGGCGAAAGCGCGTTCGCTGAGCACGCGTTCGATCTTGGCGCGGTCGGAAGCGCCGACGCGCGGCAGCAGGAGGAGCAGCGGCAGGGTGAGCTTGCCCTCCTTGAGGTCGGAGAGCACCGGCTTGCCGACGGTGGAGGAGGTGGCGGTGAAATCGAGGAGATCGTCGGCGAGCTGGAAGCAGGTGCCGAGCGCCCGGCCGTAGCGTTCGAGCGGCTCGATCGCCTCTTCCCGCACCGGCTGAATACGCGCCGGCAGCGAGCAGGCGGCGGCAAAGAGCTGCGCCGTCTTGCGGTCGATGATCGCAAAGTACTCGGCGACGGTGAGATCGACGGCGCCGAGGCGCTTCTGGGTGAGCAGCTCGCCTTCGGTCATCCGCAGCGTCGCGTCGCACAGACGGTCGAGCACCGCGACCGACCCGTGCCGCAGCGCCATCTTCATCGCCGTCGTGTAGAGCCAGTCGCCGAGCAGCACGGTGAGGTTGTTGCCCCACAGCTCGTTGAGCGTCCTTCGCCCGCGCCGCAGCGTCGAATGGTCGATGATGTCGTCATGGATCAGCGTCGCGGTGTGTATCAGTTCGACGACTGCGGCGTAGGTCACCTCTTCCTCGCCGTCGCGATCCAGCATGCGGGCGCACAGGAGCAGCAGGGCCGGGCGCATCCGCTTGCCGCCGCCGTCGAAGATGTACTCGCCGGACATCTGGATGAATGGCACGTCCGAGGCGAGACAGTCGCGGAACAGGCGGTCGGTCGCGGCCAGCTTGTCCGCCACCAGGGAGAGGAACTGTTCCGCCTCCCGGGAGTCGGAGGGCGTCGCGGCATCGAGCAGTTTGTGGGTCAAGCTCTGGGGTCCAGACGTCGCCGTGTCAGCGGTAGTTGGTGAAAGTGAGCGGAACGTCCAGCTCGAGGGCCTTGAGGGCGGCGATCGCGGTCTGCAGATCGTCCCTGCTCTTCCCCGATACGCGCACCGTCTCGCCCTGGATGGCCCCCTGCACCTTGAGCTTCAAACGCTTGAGCTCGGCGACGATCTTCTTCGCCGTCTCCTGCGGAATGCCGCTCTGAAACGTCAGCTTCTGCCTCACCCGCCCTCCCGAAGCCGGCTCGATGTCGCCGCGCCGCACCGATTTCAGGTGGACGCCGCGGCGCACCAACTTGGTCTCGACCACCTCGCGCGCCTGCTCGAGCGTGAACTCGTCGGCCGATTCGAGGACCAGCGCCTCGTCCTCGATCAGGAGCTTCGAGCCGACGCGCTTGAGGTCGTAGCGTGTCGCGATCTCTTTCTCGGCCTGGTTCGCGGCGTTCTTGACCTCCGCGAAGTCGACTTCGGAGACGATGTCGAAGGAGTTGGTGTCGGCCATGGGCGTTGCCTGAGAGGCGTGCGGATCCTACAACGTCGCCCGCGGCATCAGCCAGCGAGCGCCGGACGGCTGGTGCGGCGCCTCAGGGCTCCTTCCAGACGATCGACGCCGGCGGGGTGAACAGGGCGGGGTCGTCGAGCAGCTCGAAAGTCTCGAACCGGAAGGTCGAACGGTTCCCGTCGCGGTCGCGGTAGGAGAGGGCGGTCGGGCGCTCGGCGGCGAGGTCGAAGGTGATCTCCGCCTGCGCGATGCGCGAAGCGGGATCGGTCGGCACCAGCTCGACGAGGATGGCTCCTCCGCTCTCCGATCTCGCGCTCGCGCGGTACCGCTCCCGGAGCTGCTCGACCGGCAGCAGGAGCAGGTCGAGCCCGGCTTCGTCGCGGGCTTCGACGTGCAGGCGTTCGCCCTGCGGCTCGCCGGAGACCCAGGTATGCAGGCGCTCTCCACAGAGCAGGTAGGCCTTGGGATAGGGCTCACTGTAGTCCCAGCGCAGGCAGTCCGGCAGGGCAAGGGCGACGCGCCCGCTCTCTTCGTCGCCGGTGGCGAAGCCGGCCGGGACGTAACTCTGGTGGAACCTGGCGCCCACCGCCCCGGAGGCCGCGAGATGGAGCCGCAGCTCGGTGAGGGCCTGCCAGGGCTCGATCGCCGGCGGCTGAGCGGCGGAGAGCGCCGACGCGGCGAAGGTCAGGGTCGCGACGCCGATGGCGGCGGCGGTCCGCGCTGCGCTGCGGATGCCCGAGCGATTCAATGGCGGAAATGCCTGCGGCCGGTGAAGAGCATCGCCATCCCGTGTTCGTCGGCGGCGGCGACGAGCTCGTCGTCGCGCCCGCTGCCGCCGGGGTGGATGACCGCGGCGCCCCCGGCGTCGGCGAGAACGTCGAGCCCCTCGCGGAACGGAAAGAAGGCGTCCGACCCGGCGACCGACCCAACGAGGGGGAAACGCGCCTTCGAGATCGCGATCCGGCAGGAGTCGACCCGGCTCATCTGCCCGGCGCCGACTCCCAGGGTCCGGTCGCCGTCGGTGAGCACGATGGCATTCGACTTCGTGTAGCGCGTCACCGCCCAGGCAAAGGCGAGGGCACGACGCTCGGCCGGGGTGGGCTCGCGCCGCGTCGGGCAGGTCCAGGCGGCGGGAGGCTCGGCGAAGCCGTCGGGCGCCTGGGCGAGAAAGCCGCCGTCGATGCCGCGCAGCTCGATCTCGCCTGGCTGCGGAGCGTAAGGCGGGCAGAGCAGCAGGCGCAGGTTCTTCTTCGCCGCGAGGCCCGCGATGGCGCTCTCCTCGGCCTCCGCTGCAATCAGGACCTCGATGAAGAGATCGCCGAAGGCGGCGACCAACTCGTCAGTGAGTGGCCGGTTCACCGCCACGATCGAGCCGAAGGCGGAGACCGGGTCGCATTCGAGGGCGCGGCTGTAGGCGGCGACGAGGTCGTCGCCGCGGCCGACGCCGCAGGGGTTGTTGTGTTTGGCGATGACTACCGCCGGCTCGTCGAAGAGCGCCACGAGCTTGCGCGCGGCGTCGGCGTCGAGCAGGTTGTTCCACGACAGCTCTTTGCCCTGCAGCTGCCGCATCCCGCCGAGCAGGCCGACGCCGCCAGCGACGCGGTAGACCGCCGCCGGCTGGTGGGGATTCTCGCCGTAGCGCGTCTCGAACTCGCGCGCCAGCGACAGCGTGAGGCGCTCTGGCAGGAGCTTCGCGGCCTCGTCCGGCCTCGTCTCGGCGGGGGCGGTCGCGTGCAGCCAGGTCGCGATGGCGGCGTCGTAAGCCGCGGTGTGGGCGAAGGCCTTCTGTGCCAGGTTGCGGCGCAGCTCGAGAGCGGCAGATCCGCCGCGTTCCCGGAAGTCGGCGAGCAGGCGATCGTAGTCGCCCGGGTCGACGACGACGGCCAGGCTGGCAAAGTTCTTCGCCGCTGCCCGGATCATCGCCGGCCCGCCGATGTCGATCATCTCGATCGCCTCTGCGTCGCGGATCCCGGGGCGCGCGATCGTCGCCTCGAAGGGGTAGAGATTGACCGCGACGAGGTCGAAGCGCTGGATACCATGTTCGCTGAGGGCGGCGGTGTGCGCGGCCTTGGCTCGGTCGGCGAGGATCCCGCCGTGGATCTTCGGATGCAGGGTCTTCACCCGGCCATCGAGAATCTCGGGGAAGCCGGTGACTTCGGAAACGCCGGTGACGGCCAGGCCGGCCGCCTGGAGGTACTGCTTGGTGCCGCCGGTCGAGACGAGCTCGAAGCCGAGTCCGGCCAAGCCGCGCGCGAACTCCGCGAGGCCGGTCTTGTCGGAGACGGAGAGCAGCGCGCGAAGCGCCGGGGGAGTAGCGGGCGAAGCGGTCATGATCGGTTCCTCGATTCTAGGGTGCAGCGAGAGTCAGCGTCCGGCGGTGGGGCCGACGAGGACGAGGCTCTCCTGCCGACCGGCGCTCAGGGTGCGCGGGTCGGCCCCCCCGGAGGCGAGCCAGACGTGGCGCAGGGCGTGGGCGACGTCGGAGATGGCATGGCTGTAGGAAAGCGCGGCGACGGCGAATGCGGTCGAGCGGTCGTCGAACCCGGCAGTGCCGGAGATGCCGCCGATGCCGCCGATGCCGCCGATACCGCCGCCGATGCGCCGATACTCCTCGCCGATCGCCGGATAGAGCTTGCGTCCCCGCGCCAGGGTGGCTTGCGTCCACCTGTCCAGATCGCGGGCGCTCCGCACCGCTTCGATGTTGCCGTAGTAGACCACCGCGAAACGCTGCCGCGCAGCGTCGGCGTAGTCGAGAAAGTCTCGGAAGTAGACTCCCTCGCGCGGATCGGAGTTGGCCGTGTTGAGCGGCAGATTGGCATCGGCGACGAAGTGGGAGATCCGGCCGAGGCGTTCGACGACCTCGGCGAACGGCCGGTGGCGGCGGATGAGCTCGATCGCGGCGCTGATTTCGCTGGCGATGACGCGGTCGAGGCTGCCCGTGCCGTCGGGGTTCTTCATGTGCTGGGCGGCGTCGGCGTCGGCGAGCGGCGCGACGGTGCCGCGCAGAAACGCCTCGCGGTGGCGGACGAGCAGGCGGGCGAGGTCCGGCGGAGCGAGCGCCGCCGCCTCGAGGGCGATCGCCTTTTGGGTTGCCGGTTTCCAGGCGAAAACGGCCCCGGGCCCGAGTAGCGCGAGGAAGATGGCCAGCGCGAAACGCCCGAAGAGCTGCATCGGCGCTATTCTAGTTGACGTGAAGGTCTCGAAGCTGCTAAAAAACGCTTCGCACCGCGGAAGCTCGCGCGTCTCTTACCGCCCAGGTAGCTCAGTTGGTAGAGCACGGCACTGAAAATGCCGGTGTCACTGGTTCGAATCCGGTCCTGGGCACCACCTTTCTCTCCAAGACGGTCCAGTTCCTGCTTTTCGGCCGGAGCTCGCCATGCGCTCGGCTGGGTGCTGGTCGGCGCTCTGGCCCTGCGGCTGATCGGCATCGCGGCGGTGGGACCCGAACAGCTCGACTTCGGCGATGCCCGGGACTACCGCGCTTTCGCCGCCGCCATCTGCGCCGGTGAGGGCTATCCCGAACGCGGGAATCTGCCCTTCTTTCGCGCCCCCGGCCTGCCGTTCTTCGTCGCGCTCGCCA
>JBPOHI010000267.1:0-1719 GCA_052035735.1 Acidobacteriota bacterium | reverse complement strand
GATCACCGTCGTTCAGGAAAACGGCGTGCGGTTCAAGACCCTCGCAAGGAATGTCTCCGTTCGGTCCGGGCCGGCTTGAATGAGCCTCCGTCGCGCGCCACTCGAAGAGCGATTCGAAGGTTCGGAGTACTTCGAGTCGGTCTGGGCGTGCTACCCGGGTAGCGGCGAGTTCAGTTCATGTCGCCCTCGCTCGCGGGCCTCGTCGAGGGTTGGCAGAGTGGCTCGCTGTTCGTCTGGCGTTTCCCGGGCGCGCTCGTAGCGCGTCCTCTCCCCGGGTCCGGCTACTGTCGGGCGGGTGTAGACTCCTGTGTAAGGAGCTACACATGGCGACCAACCTGGCAATCGATCCGGACCTCCTCGACCGTGCGCTCGAAGTGAGCGGCGAGAGGACCAAGAAGGCGGCGGTCACCAGGGCTCTGCAGGAGTTCATCGCCCGGCGGCAGCAGCGCCGCGTGCTCGAGCTCATGGGCAAGCTCGAGTGGGATCCGGCGTACGACTACAAGGCGGAGCGTTCCCGCAAGTGACGCTGCTGGTCGACACGAGCGTCTGGTCGCTCGCCTTGCGCCGCGATGCCGCCTCGACCGATCCGCACGTCGCCGCGTTGAAGGAGGCGCTCCTCGGTACCGACGTGGTGGTGACGACGGGAATCGCGCTGCAGGAGCTTCTTCAGGGTTTTTCCGGCGCGCGGGCGAGGACGCAGATCATCGACACCTTCGGGGCGCTGGCGCTCGTGCAGCCCGACCGCGAGGACCACATCGCCGCTGCCGATCTCCGCAACGCCTGCCGCAGGGCCGGCGTGCGACTTGGAACGGTGGATGCCCTGATCGCCCAACTCTGCATCCGCCACGGCATGACTCTCTTGAGCGCGGACAGGGATTTCCTCCACGCCGCCAAGCACACGAAGCTCAGGGTCTGGACCCTGCCGAGGGAGAAGCGTGGCGGTGCCTGATGCGCTTCGACCGGAGCCGGTCGCGTGAGGCGTCCAACCTGGACCCGGCTGGCAGTCGCCGGGGCGGTTCTCGCCGTCGTCGCGGCGGGCTATCTGGCCCTGCGACGGGAGGGGCGGCCGGCCGCGGAGGGCCCGGCGGAAAGGCTCGCCCCCTCGACGCCCCCCGGAGCCGAGCCGGCGCCGCCTGCGGCCGGTAACAGCCAGGGCTTCCTCTACGGCCGCATCACCACCGTCGACGGCGCGACCTTCGATGGCCGCCTGCGCTGGGGGGGAGGCGAGGAGGCGTTCTGGGACGACGTCTTCAACGGCACCAAGAAGGAGAACCCGTGGCTCGCCAAGCTCCCGCCGGCGGAACGCCCGATCGAGAGCGATCCGCTCGAGCTCTTCGGCGTTGTCGTCGCGCGCCGCGAGCGGCCGAGTGAAGTGAAGCGCCCGTTCGTCGCTCCGATGGGCGCCATCGCCCGCATCGAAGCGCGCGGCGGCGAGGTGCGGGTGACGCTCAAGGACGGCAGCGTGATCGACCTCGACCGGTTCGAAGCCAGCGACTTCGACGACGAGCTGCGCGTCTGGGACGCGCGAGGCCAGGCGACCGACCTCGACAGTCTGCGCATCCGCCAGATCGACCTCCTCGCCACTCCGGCGCTCGGCGGTCTCGCCTGCCGGCTCTCCGGCGTCGTCCACACCGCGGTCGGGGAGTTCCGCGGCTTCGTCGCGTGGAACCGCGACGCTGCGCTCGGCTCCGACGAGCTCTCCGGACGAAGCGGCGGCGA
>JBPOHI010000310.1:0-18367 GCA_052035735.1 Acidobacteriota bacterium | reverse complement strand
GCGGCGAACGGCGGAGGGACAGGCGACGAGGCACCAGCGTGCGAGCGTGAGGCTCCGGCGACGAAGGCGAGCGTCGCGGCGAAACAGGCGACGAGGGTCGAACGGCGACGGACAGATCGGCTCATGGAGCCAATCTAGCCGATCGCGCGGCGGCTCTCTTGTACGAACGCAACTGTCTGCTCGAGGCGCCGTTCAGGGCGTCCGGGCGGCGCCGCTGATCAGGCGCACGCCGGCGATCGCGAGAAAGACGAGGCTGGAATAGAGAATCCCCGCGGCGACGTAGCCCAAGAGGCTCTCTTCGAGAAATGCCGACCGCAGGCCGAGGGCCTGCAGCGGCCACCTGCCGTAAGCCTGCGCCCAGGAGACCAGGGCCTCGCCGGCGGCGGCCGACCCGAGCGCGCCGCAGAGCCGCCCGAGCGCCGCAAGGAGAAAGGGCAACCCCACGAGGCCGAGGGGGATCAGCCACAGGGACGAGACCTCCCTGCCGAGAGCCGAGGGAGCCGGTTGGCTGCGCTTCATCTCGCGGCCTCGCGGCAGCTCCTCGAGCGTGCGCGGCGGCCGGCCGTCGCGGGGCGGGGGCTCAAACCTCTCTGCCCCGGACGAGGCGGTAGACGGCGGCGCCGAGGAGCCCGCCGACGATCGGCGCTACCCAGAAGAGCCAGAGCTGCCCGACTGCCCAGTCGCCGACGTAGAGGGCGACGCCGGTGCTGCGCGCCGGATTCACCGAGGTGTTGGTGACCGGAATGCTGATCAGGTGGATCAGGGTGAGACCGAGGCCGATCGGCAGCGGCGCGAAGCCTTGCGGCGCGCGCTTGTCGGTCGCGCCGAGAATAATGAGCAGGAACATCATGGTCATCACGATCTCGGTGATCAGGGCTGCCTGCATCGAGTATCCGCCGGGAGAGTGGGCGCCGTAGCCGTTGGAAGCAAAGCCCGCCGCGACATCGAAGCCGGCCTTGCCGCTGGCGATGAGCAGCAGGACGCCGCCGCCGGCGATCGCGCCGAGAACCTGTGCCGCGATGTACGGCACCAGTTGATTCGCCTGGAAGCGCCCGCCGGCCCAGAGGCCGATCGAGACCGCCGGATTGAGATGGCAGCCCGAGATCGGGCCGATGGCGTAGGCCATGGTCAGCACCGTCAGGCCGAAAGCAAACGCAACGCCCAGCAGACCGATCCCCACTTCAGGGAAGGCCGCTGCCAGCACCGCGCTGCCGCAGCCCCCGAGCACCAGCCAGAACGTCCCGACGAACTCCGCCGCGTACTTGTTCATTTGGATCTCCAGTCGTTCGAAGACGTGACTTTGGCGGCGGATTCTACGCCCCCTCGCTGAACCGGCTGGCGGATGCCCCTCGAGGCATGCCGCCGACCGCTTCATGGGCTCTCTCCGGATCGCAGTCTGTCCGTTCTTCGTGCCGGAGTCAGCGGACGGTACGACGAAAACTCTTCGGAGTCATGCCAAACGTCTTCCTGAAGGCGTTGCTGAAGTGGCTCTGGTCGGCGAAGCCGGCGGCGCAAGCGATGTCGGCGAGCGGCACCGAGGTCCGCCGCATCATGCGACGCGCGCGTTCGAGCCGGAACTGTCGCAGGTACTGGCCAGGCGAGAGTCCGAAGGCCTGGCGGAAGCGCCGCGCGAGATGCACCGGATGGACGCCGAGCGTCGCGGCGATCTCCTTCACCGAGCGGGGGGCCGTCGCGAGGACCGAATCGCGCAGCAGCTCACGCGCACGGCGCAGCCAGGACGGTGGCGCACCGTCCCCCGCGCCGCACGGCACACCGGTGCGCTGCAGCAGCTCCAGGCAGAGCTCCTCGGTGACCCAGGCGGACAGATCGTCCGCCGCAGGCACCTCCGCCAGCAGTCTTCGCACGAGCGGTACCGCTGACTCCTCCAGGCAGACGCCCTTCTCCGGAAGTCTCTCTTCGGTCTCGAACTCCGAGAACGCCGCGGGAGAGATCGACAACGTCGCGAAGGCCGCGCGTGCGAGGTCGGTCTCGGCCGTGAAGCAGTCGCGGTGGAGCGTATCGGGAGGGCTGTAGATGATCCGCGGTAGCGAGCCATCCGGTGCCGGCGCGGCGCTGGTCTCGTAGCGCCCGCGCAGCACGAAGACGAAGTGCGCCTCGTCGTGGCGATGCCGGGCGACCGCACGGTTCGGCAGGGTCGGGGTGAACTTCGCCAGCCGGAAGCCCGCCACCTGATGCTCTTCGGCCGACCGTCCGAAGAAGCTGCCGAACGCGCAGCGACGCGGCTGCCCGTCTGCTCCCTCCCCGCACTGCGGAAGACCCATGCCGAGTCTACGCAGCCCGGGCCTGCGGGTTTCGCTCAGGAGCCGGCGGTCATCGGCTCCTTTTCGGTCCGCCGGCGAGTAAAGAGCCAGGCACTCGCGACAGCGAGAAACAGCGTGCAGAGGAAACTCCCTTCCGGACCTTCGCCGCCGCCCGTCAGGACGTCCGAACCGACCGGAGAGAGCTTCACCAGCAACGCCGGCACGTCGACGTCGAGTCCGGTGATCGGCACTTCGAAGCCGACCGCAAGCAGCCAGTTCCACGCCGCGTGCCAACCCATGACGCCCCAGATGTTGCCGGCCCGGAGCGCCCAGGCACAGGCGAACAGGGAGAAGAGAAAGGTCCCGAGCATGAGGCTCCAGTGCTGCCCCGGGCCGTAGTGCAGGAGCATGAAGACGAGCGAGGTCAGTACGACGGCCCAGGAGACGTTGAGCTTGCGCGCCACCGCCGACATCAGCCAGCCGCGGAAGAGGATCTCCTCGACGCTCGATTGCACCGCGAAGCCCCACCACAGGACGCCGATCTTCGCCAGCGCCGCGAGCGAGCTCCACGCCAGGAAAGGCCCGCCCGCGGCGTAGCCGCCGCCCAGCCAGATCGCCGCGACGAGTCCGGCGGAGGTCGCGAGGCCGACCGCCTGGCCGGAGAGAAAGGTCCGCAGGGCTCGCCCAGGCACCAGGCCGATCGTCGAGAGCGGCCGCCGCTCGACGAATCGGACCCAGGCGAAGAGCAGGGCGCCGGTGACGCCGAACTCGAGAAAGAGCAGCGAACAGAGTCCGCCGAATCCGAGCGGGTCGCCCTTGGCGCTGACCAGACCGAGTTGATGCTCGATCTTCCAGGCGGCGATGGCCGGCAGGGCGACGATGACGAGGCAGAGCAGCGGGGCGAGCGGGCCCCAGGGTAACCAGCCCCTGGCGGGCTCCGGCGAATAGAGAGCGATCGGTCGCATGGCGGCCATCCTCTCGTGGCGCGGGCCCGTCGTCTTGTACGCAAGCAACCCGGGGCGCGGCCGGCACGGGCACCGTTGAACCGATCGCGCGCTCCTGCGTAGAGTGTCTCCGGGGGTATAGCATGACTCGACCGTACGCCACGATCGTCGCCGCCGTTCTCACCTTCGCCATTTCGCAGGCGTCGAGCGCTCAGGCGCCCGCCGCCACGGAGAGCGCCAGCCCGAAGTTCGACGCCGCGCTCGCCGCCCAAGTCGGCGCGGACGAACACGGCATGCGCCAGTACGTGTTGGTCGTGCTCAAGACCGGCCCGAACCGGATGCCCGACGGTGCGCAGCGCGACGCCATGTTCCAGGGCCACTTCGCCAACATCCAGCGCCTCGCCGACGAGGGGAAGCTCGCTCTCGCCGGCCCGTTCGACGGAGTCGACGGCTGGCGCGGCCTGTTCATCTTCGCGGTCAGCGAGATCGAGGAGGCGAAGAAGCTCGTCGCCACCGACCCGGTCGTCGCGAGCGGCGAGATGGTGCCGGAGTTCCACAAGTACTTCGGTTCGGCGGCGCTGATGCTGGTGAACGACGTCCACAAGCGGGTGCAGCAGAAGAGTTTCTGAGGCTGCGCAGGCGACAGAGCTCGAAGCGTTTCAGTCGACGATGAACAGGGCGGCGCCCGTTGCGGTCGAAGACCGGTGCGCTTCGGCCTCGTCGCCCACCTGATAGCTCATCCCGGGCGAGAGGGTGAAGTGCCGGCCGTCGGCCAGCTCGGTGTGGAGCTCACCGGCGAGGCAGAAAAGGATGTGCCCCTTGGCGCACCAGTGGTCGGCGCGGTATCCGGGCGAATAGTCGACCCGCCGGACCCGGATGCTGCCGAACTGCCGCGTCCGCCAGGTCGCCGTCCCGCTTTCGCCCGGATGCTCGGTCGTTTCGACCTCGGCCCAGTCGGTGATTCCGAAGGGAATGGGAGGCATCTGCATCGCCCCTCAGTATAGGAGAGGCGACGTCGTCTTGCCGCACCCGCTCCCCTCCCCCTGCCGTCCGGTTAGACTCCCGGCATGCTGCGCTCCATCTTCGCCTGTTTTCTCTTCGTCGCCACCGGCGCTTGGGGCGCCCAGATGCCGGGCAACGCGCCGCAAACGGCCTGTCTCGCCGACGGTCAGATCGAGGACATCCTGGTGGTGGACGGCGTCGTCTATCTTGCCGGGCGATTCCAGAAGGTGCGCCCGCCGGGCGAGGTCATCGGCGGACCGCTCGAGGTGGCGCGCAACTGGTTCGCGGCGTGCGATGCCGCGACCGGTGCGGTGCTCGCCTGGGATCCGCAGGCGACCTGCGACCCGGGGCCGTTTCCCTCCTGCAGCAACGGGCCGCGCGGCCAGACGCTCGCCCTGTCCGCCGACCGTCTGTCGATCTACCTCGGAGGCAAGTTCCGCTCGATCGGCGGCGTGACGCGACGCGACGCCGCGAAAGTGGCGCGAGCCAACGCCGCGCTCGATCCGAGCTGGCTTCCCGAACCCAACGACCGCGTGCAGCGTCTCCTGGTGGCGCCCGACGGCGCGCGGGTCTATATCGCCGGCAACTTCACCGCCGTCGGCGGCTGCAGCTCGACCCCCTGCCACGCCCACCTCGCGGCGGTCTCGCCGACGACCGGCCTGCTCGACCTGAGCTTCGATCCGCTCATCGAGTCGGACGGCGGCGGCTTCGCCACGGTCTACTCGATCGCCCTCTCCCCGGACGCCCAAACGCTCTATCTCGGCGGTGTCTTCGACAGCGTCGATGCGGCACGCCGCTCGAGTGCCGCCGCCATCGACAGCGCCACGGGAGCGACGGCGAGCCTGTTCGCACCCGCGCTCGCCGACGCCAATCCCGGGGATCCCGTGGTGCAGGTCTACGACATTCAGGTCGATCGCGATTGGATCTACCTCTGTGGCGACTGGTGGGCGACCGATGGCCTCGGCGACCAGCAGAACCAGCGCAACGTGAACCGCTTCGCACCGTCGTCCGGGGCGGTCGACACCGACTTCTGGATCGCCACCGACGGCGGGGTGCAGGCCTGCGCGCTCGACCCCGATCTCGGCGTACTCTTCGTCGGCGGACACTTCGATTGCGTGCGCGCCTGGATCGACTCCACCACGCCGCTCGACGCGAGTCCGGCGCAGTGCGGGACGGATCCCCTCTTCGTCGGCACGCAGCAGCGCGATCTCTTCGCACTCACTGTCGCCGACGGCACGCTGCTGCCGTGGAATCCCGATACCGGCGGCGTCGCCGGAACCTGGGCGCTCTCGCGCGAGAACGGACGCCTCCTGGTGGGCGGCGAGCTCGCCTGGCCGCGCACCGGCACCGCCACCCACCAGTCGCTCCTCGCCTACCCCCTGCCGCTCTTCGCCGACGGCTTCGAGCTCGAGAACACCGACCGCTGGTCCGCGACCCTCCCTCCCCCCTGACCCGAAAAAATGGACAAGAAATGGGGACAGTCCCCATTTTCCGAAAAACAGGGACTGTCCCTATTTTTCGGGACAAGAAACAACAAGAACAGGGACTGTCCCTGTTTTTCTACCTATTTTTCTTGGCTGGCTGCTAGGTGCGGCGGGTCCAGCCGAAGATCGTTTCGGTGGGTGGGCCGAGGGGTTGGGTATAGGGGTCGATGCCGGTGAGCTCGAGGGTGCGCTCCTTAAACCAGACAGCGAACTCCTCGCGTGCGGCCGAATACTGCTGGGCGCGCTCTTCCGGCTCGTCGATCTCCGACACGACGATCACCCACGGCCCCGCCGGAGTCTCCTGCAGGTGCCAGGACTCCGCGCGGACGCCGAATCCGCTGAAGAACTCCTCCGCCTGCTGCGCGCGCTCCCCTTGCATCGTCCGCGCGATCTCGCGAACGTTCTCCTCCATCCCCTCCAGCACCGGAAATGCCCGCACGACGAGTCCCATCGCTCCCCCTCTCGAGATCGACCGCCGCGGCGCTCCGCTGCGCCGGCGCGGTGCGGAGGAGTATAGGGCTCACGGCCCGGCTGCAACGGGCTGACGCCGGTCGCTGCCTATCGGGTGCGCGGGACCCCGGCTGCCAGCTGGCGCTGGTACTCGGGCTCGTCGAAATAGCGGTTCGACTCCGCGATCAGCAGGTCGGGGGCGAGTTTCCACTCCTCGTAGCCGCTGATCTTGATCGCCTTGCCCGTTCCCCCCGGGCCGCTGTTCCTGCCGGTGAGGGTCCAGTGAAAGTCGATGTCGCCCTCGAAGAAGCTGAGCTCGTCCATCTTCAGCCCGAGGTCGGGGAACTCGCTCATCAGCTGACCCGCCAGGGCGGCGATCGCCTCTCTCCCGACCGCCGGGGCGCCGTCGTTGATCGCGAGCGATCCGTTCGGCGCGAAGCAGGCCGCGACGCGGGCCGGATTCTGGCTGCTCCAGGCGCTCGCGTAGTTGCTCGCGAACTCGCGGAGCTGCTCGCGATCGAGCGGCGGCGCGGACTTGCCGCAGCCGGTCGACAGAGTGAGAACGACAGCCATCGCCAAAGCCACTTCCCAGGCGAGGTGGAGCTTGCGGAAGCCGATCATCGGTCAGCCCTCCCAGAGTGCACAGCCGTGCAGGACGACTCCCCGGGGAGCCTCCGCCCTCCGGGAGTCTCGCTTCCGAGTATAGGGACCGGCGGCGAAAGAGCACGCACCGTTCGGGTGGGGAGCGGTAGAATCTCCCGCGAAGCGCCGCGGTCGGTGGCGCACCCCTTCGTCGAGAGGCGCTGCAGCGGAACGATTCCGTCACGCTCGGTCGACCCCTCCAGACCCGAGCAGTCCGCGACCGTCGTCGAGACGCCGAGTGGCGCCCGGCTCGCGGTCACCGACCCGGCCCTCGCCGCCGAGATCGGCCCCGAAGGGGTCTGGCCCATCCGGCAGCATCGCGGCATCTACGACACCTTTCCGCTGTCGCTGATCTCGACCGCCACCATCGCCCGGCTCGGCGAGAGCGTCGGGCGGTGCCTGGAGGTCGATCGTTTCCGGCCGAACATCCTCGTCGAGGCGGCGACCGCGGAGCCCTATCCCGAGGATCGCTGGGTCGGGCATGTGCTGCGGCTGGGTGCGCTCCGTTTGCGCATCGACAAGCGCGACGGCCGTTGCCTGGTGATCACCATCGATCCCGCGACGAGCGAGCGCGACCCGAGGATCCTGCGCCAGGTAGCCGCCGAGCGGCAGGGTTTCCTCGGGGTCTACGCCACGACGGTCGAGCCGGGGCGCCTGGCCGTCGGCGATCCGATCCTGCTAGAGGGCTAGCCTGGGCCCTTCAGGCGGCGCTCGCTCGGGCCGGGCGCGCTTCGTGCTGAGCTACCCGGGGTGCCCGGCAGGTATAGTGCCCGCGTCCCGACCGGTGTACGGCGGGGCGACCCCGGCTGGCATGCCGGTCCCGCGGAGCTCGCGCTTGCACTTCCTCCCTTCGACGCCGCTTCCGCTGCCCACGTGCCCACCGCGCGGCGCGGTGCGGGCGGCCGCCTTCGCTGGTCTCGCGCTCGCGCTGCTCGCGCCGGCTGCGGGCGCCGTGAGGACCGTGCGCGAAGTCGCCGTCACGTTCGACGACATACCCGGTTCGGCGACCGTGCACGGCACTTGCGACGCCCAGGCGGCGCTCGCCTTCACCGATCGACTGCTAGCCGCCCTCGCACGCGAACAGGTGACCGCCACTGGCTTCGTGGTCGGCGGGAGCCTCTGCGAAACGCTGCGGGAGATGCTGCTGCCGGAGGTCCTGGCGCGCTGGCGCGCCGCCGGGCACCTCCTCGGCAACCACGGCTTCTCGCACTGGGATCTCAACCGCACGGCGATCGACGACTACCTCGCCGACCTCGCGCGTGGCGAAGCCGCGATGGGCGCCTATCTGCCAACGAGCGAGAGCGGCCAGCGCTATTTCCGCGCGCCGCTCCTACACACCGGCGACACTCCCGAGAAGCAGGCGAAGCTCGCCGGTTGGCTGCGCGAGCACGGTTACCGCACCGGCATCGTCACGATCGACAATCAGGAGTGGGTCTTCGCGAGTCACTACGCGCGGGCCAAGCGGAGCGGCGACGCGGCGCGCATGCGACGCATCGTCGAGGCCTATCTCGCCCACCTCGACGCCGCCTTCGCCTTCTTCGAGGCTGAGTCGGTCGCCCTCTTCGGGCGCGAGACGCCGCAGGTACTCCTCCTCCACGCCAACGAGATCAACGCCGACGAGCTCGACCGCGTGATGGCGACGATCCGCGGCCGGGGCTATCGCACGATCTCCCTCGATCGCGCGCTCGCCGATCCGGCGTACGCGGCCCCGGACGGCTACGTCGGCCGGCGTGGGCTCTCGTGGATTCATCGCTACTCGCTGCGCGAAGGGCGGCGTCCCGGCGCCGAGCCGCGCGAACCCGACTGGCTCGCCACGCCGTGAATCGGGGGCGCGCCGTTGGGCTGCTGGCGCTCGGGCTGGCGACGATCGGGCTGGGCCACGCCGCGTCGCCGCCGCTCGCCGCTCGTCCAGCCGAAGCGCCGGCACCGCCGGTCACGCTCGCCGGTACGCGGGTCGAATCGCTGACGAGCGCCATCAACGGCGTCGAGTACCTCCTCGACATCGGTCTGCCGGCGGGATTTCGCGACGACGGGACGAATACCTATCCGCTGCTCGTCCTGCTCGACGCCGACTACAGCTTTCCGATCGCCCGGAGCGTGGTCACGCACCTGTCCGACCGCGGCGACCTTCCACATCTGATCGTGGCCGCGGTCGCTTACGCCGGCCCACCGGCCTATCGACTTCACCGCACTCGCGACTACACTCCGACGCGGATGCTCGAGGGCGGCTACGGCCCGGAGATCCAGCGCCACTCGGGCGGCGGGCCGCAGTTCGCGGAGGTCCTGGCGCGCGAGATCCTGCCTCGCTTGCGCGAGCGCTATCGGGCGACCGGGACGCGCGTGCTGGTCGGGCACTCCTACGGCGGTCTCTTCGGCGCCTGGGCTCTCCTTGAGCGCCCCGGGCTGTTCGACGGCTACATCCTGGTCAGCCCGTCGCTCTGGTACGACGACGGCGTGTTGTTCCGGCGCGAAGCGGCGCTCCCCCCCACTGCCCGAATGGCACTGGCCCGGGTCTACGCCGCGACCGGCGCGCTCGAGATCAATGCCGAGCACGACATGCCGGCCGATCTCCGCCGCTTCGGCACCCGGCTGACGCGCGAGCGCTGGCCGCAGATCGAGATCCGCCACGAGATCCTCGATGACGAGACCCACAACTCGGTCTACCCACGCGCCCTCTCGAACGGCCTCCGCTTCCACTGGCCGCGCGGCGGCGCAGCACGCGGCCCGGCGCCCCCTTCTCCGAGGTAAACGAGCGGGTTCCGGGTCTTTCAAACGCCCGCTGCGGGAAAAGGCAGCGCGGCGGCGGGCAAGGGCGCCGGGCTCTTCCAGAATCGCGCCAAGGAGGCGTTCGCAACGCTGTAGCCCCAGTTGATCAGCCGCTCCTGGTACGGCGCGTCCAGTCGCGCGAGGCGGGTCGGCGTCTCGGCAAGCTCCCTCGCGCGATCCCGTCGGAAGGCGGGACCGAAGTGGGGCGACCAGTCGGCATCCTCCGGATCGAGGTGGATGCTCCAATAGGCGCCGGTCTTGATACCCGCCTCCAGAGAGCCTACGACCTGGCGCTTCCGCAGGGCGCGGACCTGACTGTCGATGAGCCCATTCACCCTCAACGCGTGCCGGGCCCAGTCGGAGTGGGGTTCCAATTCGGGGCCCAGCCGCCCTCCTCCGTCACTGACGAAGATCTGCTCGTACCGCTTCCAGACCGTTTCGAGCCCCAGATTGTCGTAGACGCCGCCGTCCGAGAGGACGACCTCCTCGCGGAATCCCGGGTCGGCGAACTCCGCCTCCCAGGAGCCCGGGGTGAACCTCTCCGCCTCGAGCTTCAGCCGCACCGGCGAGAGGACCGGAGGGAACGCCGAGGAAGCGGCGACCGCACTCGCCAGCAGAACGTCGGGGTTCTTGTACTCGCCCACCTTCCAGTCCCGCATGTACGGCCGCATGAAGCGCCACAGTGCGCCGGACTGGACATTCGTTGCGTTGAGGACGATGCGGGGCTCACCGGCCGGCAGGTCCTGCAGCGTCGCCTCTCCGAACAGCGTCTCCCGGTAGGCGTCGCGAACGCGTTCCCAGATGTCGCCAGGCAGCAGCAGCCCGCCGACGATGGCGTTGCGATCGATCGTCCTGTTGGCCAGCCGGCGAACCGGCGCGATGACCTGCTCCAGGAGGTTCGTGGCCGAGCCGTTCTGGAAGTGCAGGGCGCCCCATCGGAGTCCCAGCACACCGCCGGTGATCGAGCCTCCCGACACGCAGGAGATCCTCTTCATGGCGCCGAGGAGACGAGCCTCGTTCAATCGGATCAGGGCACCGGCGTGAAAGAGCATGGCTCGATACCCACCCCCGGAGAGCGCCAGTGCGGGGCCGGGCTCCACGGCCCTGGTCTCTGGCGGACGGTCTTCCCCCTCGACAGGCGAGAGCGCATCTCTGAGGTCAGGAACGGGCATGGCTGGACTCCTTTCTGGAGTGAGACCGCAGGCCTCGAGGGAGTTAACGAACGGGCGCCGGATACCGAACAGGCGCGAACGGCGGGGTCACTTCGAAGGGATCTGTTCGGTTTCGTCGATTGGTTCGTTAATCCGTGCAGATCGGACGCGGAGCGCATCCAAAGGGGGACCGATGGCCATCCGAAAGCCCGGTACGCGCAAGGCAGTTCCTCGAATCCGTCCCGCTCCCCACCGCAAGCACCTTCCCTCCCAACCGGCCTCGCCGAACCAGCGCCTCCTGCGCGGTTACTCCTTCGATCCCAGTCTCGCGACGCGCCTCGAGACCGCCCTGGTCAGTGAGATCACCTACAAAGTACCCTGGGAGCCGCTGCAGCCCGGGCCCCGCGGCGAGTACCTCGAAGTCGTCGACTACGACCCTCCCTCGCAGTGCTTCTATGCCCCCGTGGATCTCGACGCCCCGGCGCTCCTCGCCCAGAACGGCCTGACCCCCTCCGAGGGCAACCCGCAGTTTCACCAGCAGATGGTCTATGCCGTCGCCTCCACGACGATCGACCGCTTCGAACGCGCCCTCGGGCGTCGCGCTTTCTGGTCCGACCGCTGGCGCCGCGACGAGGATCGCCAGGACGAGTTCGTCCAGCGTCTGCGCATCTACCCGCATGCCCTGCGCGACGCCAACGCCTACTACAGCCGCGACAAGCGGGCGCTGCTCTTCGGCTACTTCCCGGCGACCTCCGAGCGCGCGGCTGGCCAGTATCCGGGGGGGCTCGTCTTCACCTGTCTCTCCCACGACATCGTCGCGCACGAGACCACGCACGCACTGCTGGACGGCTTTCACGAGCACTTCATGGAGGCGACCAACCCGGATGTCCACGCCTTTCACGAAGCCTTCGCGGACATCGTCGCCCTCTTTCAGCACTTCACCTTCCCCGAGGCGCTGCGGCACCAGATCGCTCGCACCCGCGGCGACCTGGGCAACAGCGAGAACCTGCTGTCGCAGCTCGCCGGCCAATTCGGTCACGCGCGGGGAGCCCGCGGCGCGCTGCGCGACTTCATCGGCCGTTTCGATGAGCAGCTCGGGCGCTGGATGCCCCACAAACCGGACCCCGCCGAGCTCGAGCAGGCCACCGAAGTCCATGATCGCGGGGCCATTCTGGTGGCGGCGGTGTTCGATGCCTTTCTGTCGATCTACCACTCGCACTCGAAAGACCTCACACGGCTCGCCAGTGGCGGCACCGGAGTGCTCCCGTCCGGCGAGCTGCATCCCGACCTGGTGGACCGCCTGGCGAGAGAAGCCGCGCGGGCCGCATCCAGAGTGCTCAACATCTGCATACGGGCGCTCGACTACTGCCCGCCGGTCGATCTCACCTTCGGCGAGTATCTGCGCGCACTGATCACGGCGGACATCGATCTCGTTCCCGACGATCCGCACGGCTATCGAGTCGCCTTCGTCGAAGCCTTCCGCCGGCGAGGGATCTATCCGCGCGACGTCCGGACGCTGTCGGTGGACAGCCTGCGTTGGACCCGCCCCGAGGACGATCCCAGCCTGGCGCCCGGCGAGATGGAGGCGAGGCTCGAGGCGTTCATGGTGTCGACGGACCTGCGTCAGCGCGTCGACCGCCTGCGTTACCTCAAGTCGCGCAGGGAGATCTGGAAGGCGATGCGAACCATTCGTGAGGACCTCCACGGGGCGATCCAAACCCAGGTCCACAAGGCCGAGACCCTGGGGTTCATCACCGGTCTGGCGCTGAAGGAGTTCCAGGCGCCTCCCGGCGTCCGGCTTCATCGCGACGGCGTGCCGGTGTTCAAGGTCCACGCGGTGCGCGAGGCTCGCCGCGTCACGGACGACGGGCGCCTGCTGAACCAGGTCTTCATCACGATTCTCCAGAAAGAGATCCTGGAACACCGCGGGGAGCGGCATGCCGTACGGTGCGGCAGCACGCTGGTGATCGACCTGGGCGAGCAACGCGTCACCTATGTCGTCCGCAAGGGCCTGCAGGACCGCGGCCGTCTCGACCGCACGCTGAAGTTCTTCGAGCGCGGTCTCGCGTTCTCGGCCAAGAGCCCCGCCACAACCTATTTCGGCGAGAGTCGAGAGGTCTTCGCGGCGCTTCACGCCGGACCGACAGCCTAAGAGAGGGCGATCCGATATGGCCAAGAGCACTTCGAACCGAGGTCAGAAGTCAGCACCTCCCCCCCGCCGCCGCAAGCCGGTGGCGCGTGCGGGAGGCGAGTCGATCCGGAGGCAGGGCCGGAGCGCCCGTGCCCGTACTGGCGCCGCCGGCGCCCAGGATGCGCCCGGCACCTTCCGGGCCCGAGTTCGCATGTACCGGCATGGGCTGGGGGACTGCTTTCTCGTCACGCTGACCCGTCGCGCCGGTGAGCCGTTCGAGATCCTCATCGACTGTGGCGCGCTGCAACGCACGAGCGCCGAGATGACCCGGCTGGCCGAACAGATCGAGGCGGCCACAAGGCGCGCCTCCGGGAAGGCGCGCCTCGATCTCGTCATCGCCACCCACGAACACAAGGATCACCTCTCCGGCTTCAACCAGGCGCGAGAGGTTTTCGACCGCATCGAGATCGGTGGAGTCTGGATGGGTTGGACGGAAGATCCGGCGGATGCAGATGCGAAACGCCTGGCTCGCGACCGCTCCAAAGCCTTCGCGAGCGTCGGCGCGGCCCTGGCGAGCCCTCGCGGCCGCGCCGCCGTCGCGGCCGGGCAGTTGAACGGTGTCGCAAACCTCCACGCGTTCAGCGCCGGCGATGACACCGCCATTCCGGAGCGCAAGACGATCGCCGATGCCCTGAACTACCTTCGCTTTCGCGGCGAGGCGACGCGGAATCTGCGCTACCTCGAGCCCGGCGCGGGGCCTCTCGAGTTCGCGGGCGTCGAGGACGTCCGCGCGTACATCCTCGGGCCGCCGCGGGACCGGAAGCTCCTGCTCGGCAGCGAAGTCACCGAGGCGCTCAAGAGCCAGGGGGGCGTCTACCACCTATCGCGCGGCGACAGCTCGGCCATCACCGCCCTCAACGAGGCGATGGTGGGTACGGTGGCCGTAGAGGCCGAAGACGAAGGAGAGAGCGAATCCGTGCCCTGCCAACCCTTCTCGCCCGAACACTCCATCGCCCGCGACGGACACTGGTTCGGCGAGATTCAGGAGTTCGTGCGCACGACCTACGATGACCGCAAGCAGACCTGGCGCCGGATCGACCACGACTGGACGGAGGCGTTCGGAGATCTGGCGCTCAAGCTCGCCAACGACACCAACAACACCAGCCTCGTTCTCGCCATGGAGTTTGGCGACACCCAGGATGTCCTGCTGTTCGTCGGGGATGCACAGGTAGGCAATTGGCTTTCGTGGAGAGACGTGAGCTTCGAGGTGCCGGGCCGCAGAGGGAGAGTCGCGGCCCAGGACCTCGTCCGGCGCACGGTCTTCTACAAGGTCGGCCACCACGCCAGCCACAATGCGACGCTCAAGAAGGACGGCCTCGAGCTCATGACGAGCGACCGCCTGGTGGCCTTCATTCCCCTCGACCGGGCGACCGCCGCCGCCCAGGGCAGGAAGGATCCGCGCACCAAGAAGCCCAAGGGCTGGGACATGCCGGCGAAGCCGCTCCTCGACGCGCTCGAGAAGAAGGCGAAGCAGCGCGTCGTGATCTCCGACCGGAACGAGGCCGTACCGCAGGCGGCGGTGAAGGCGGGGATCCAGGCGAACGACATCTTCGTGGACTACTTCTACTTCTGATACCTTTTCGACAGCTCGGGCCGGCAGGAGCGCAGTGGGCCTCGGCAGGCCGGCGGCGAGAAACGCAGGGCTGTGGACCGCGGTGCCGGGAGGAGCCATGAGACGTGCAGGCTGCCGGTGGGGACCGCGATGAGTCAGCGACGCCCCGGATTCGGTCCGCTGCGGGCACTCTCGGTGACGCTCCAGGTCGCGCTCGCGGCGCTGCTTCAGGCGAGCCTTCCCGCCCAGGCGCAGGAGACGGTCGGCGAGCTCGTCGACGTCCGCTCGGGTTTCGCGCGTGTGCTCGTGAAGGAGGAAGCGGCGCGGCTGCAGGCGAACGACTTCGTGGTCTCGTGGAAGGGCACGCGGCAGACCGTCCGCGAGGCGCTCGGCGGGCCCGGCAGCGCGATCGAAGTCGGCATCGCGCTCGACCTGTCGGCGAGCATGCAGCGGAGCCTCGAGGCGATGAAGTCCGCGCTGCGCGACTTCCTCGGCTCCGAGCTTTCCTCCGCCGACCGCGTCTTCGTCGTGACCTTCTCGGATCGCGTCGAGCTGGTGACCGACGGACTCGATGCGTCCCTGAGCTCGATCGCGACGCTGGCGATCGACCCGCGGCCAGGAGTGCGGCCGACCCGGTTCTTCGACGGGGTGGACCTGGCGCTCTCCACTTTCCGCAACTCCTCTCCGCGCGCCGTACTGCTGGTCGCCTCCGATGGCTGCGACTCGTTGCGCCTGAACGGTGCCGGGGATCGGATCCTGAGCAAGGCTGCGAAACTGGCGATTCCGATCGTGCTGATCGCTCCCGGGCGGCGGGAGTGCCGCAACACGACGTGCAAGCAGGAGGCCGGTTCGGGCGAGTGGACCTGTCGCGAACAGACGTCGTCGGGCAGCCCCACCGTGCGCCTCGCGGAGCGCAATCCGGCCAATCCGCTCGCCGGCCCGGTCGAAGTTTCCGTCGAGTTCGTCGGCTCGCTGGCCACGTCTGCCCGGGACAAGTTCGTCGCCCGTCTCAAAGCCGGTGGCGGCGCCTTCCTCACCGCCAGATCCGGCCTGGATTGGCTCCGTAGCCTCGACAGCGTCCGCGCCCTGCTCGATCGTCAATGGACCGTCGTCTTCGAACCGAGCTCGCCAGAGGTGCAGAGCTCGGAGGTGCGGATCCAGGTCGGCAGCCGCTCGCGACGCTGACCGCCGGCGTCCGCAGCTTGCGGCGATTCGTTCGGTGCGCCGGATGGAGTCCAGTGCTTCGGCGCGCCTGGATCCCTCTCGCGCCGATCCCCTCTTCCCTCTGCCCTGTCCCCTCGCGCCCCCGTTTCCCGCGTTGTCTAGCTAGGGCGCGCCGCTCTGGTGTGGCCGCCTGGCCTGGGAGGCCGTAGGTGTAGGCTCGACGCAGACGCCTTCCCGGAGGAGAGGACTCGAATGCAAGCCAAGAGGATCGGACGATGGTCTCTCGCGGTGGGGTTCGCGGCTGCTTTGCTCGCCCTCCCCGACCTTTCGGCGGCGGCGATGCGCGGCGAGGCGCGGCTCGCCGGCACGGAGGTCTTCAGCGACGGCTTCGAGAGCGGCGACACCTCGGCCTGGAGCTCGACCTTCCCCGGGGTCCTCGTCACGACGCACGGGATGACGCTGCCGGCCGCGCATCCGCGGCTCTGGTTCGACCCGACCCGGCTGGCTCGCGCCCGCACCTGGTTCCAGAGTCACCCGTTCACGCCGCCGACCAACGAGGACACCGCCGGCGGCTACGGCGACGTCGCCCTGCACGGCCTGCTCTCCGACAACGCCACCGGCTCGTGCACGACAGCCATCAACTGGGCGCTCACCCGCCTGGGCGATCTCGCCGACACCGGCGGCGTCGCCTGCGACCCCTGTCGCTGGACGGGCGAGCAGCTGATCCTGGTCTACGACTGGTGCTATGCGTATCTGTCGGAGGGTCAGCGCGACGCGTTCGCCCTCGGAGTCTCCACCGGGCTCCAATCGTGGAGCCAGGAGGCCTGGGGCGGCCCGTCGATGTACCAGAACAACTACTACTGGGGCTACCTCCGGAACGAGCTCGAGTGGGCGATCACCGCGTACGAGGAGGACCCGGTCTGGGCCGAGAACATGCTCGACTGGGTCTTCACGAACCGGCTGGCGAACGCGTTCAACCCTTCGACGCTCGCGGCCGGCAAGAGCCGGGGCGGCGTCGCCTATGAAGGCTCCGAGTACGGCCCGGTCGTCGGGGCCTATCCGCTCATCCCCTTCACCACCGCCGGGCTCCTCGGGCGAAACCTCTACGAGGAGACCTCTTTCTGGTGGGAGTTCGTCTACGCGCTGATCCACTCGACGACCCCCGCCCCCACCACCGTTCCCGGAGTCGCCGGAACCGGGTACACGGTCTTTCCGTTCAGCGACGACGAAGGCTGGAACGATCGGTTCCAGGTGCAGACCCACTACTTCCCCGACTTCATGGTCGCTGCGGCCTCGTATTGGCCGACGGCCAACGTCGGCCGGCATGCCCGGCAGTGGGCGAACATGGTGGGCATCCTGCCGTGGCGCCACGTCCAGGCGGTCGATGTCGCCAACTCGCCGCTCGCCTTCACCGGCCTGCCGCTCGACTTCTACGCCGCGGGCCCGCGCTACTTCTACGGCCGCAACGCCTGGGGCGCTGCCTCGACGGCGTTCCAGCTGCAACTGGGCGACGCCGCCGAGAGCACGATCGGCCACCAGCACGGCGACTACGGCACCTTCCAGATCTGGCGCGAGGGGCGCTTCGTCTCCCACGAGACCGCCGGCTACTCCGGCGACTCCTCGACCGAAGTCGCGGGCTACGCGGGCGTCGGCTCGGTCGACAGCGCGACCGGCATCGCCCACAACACCGTGCTCGTCAACGGCGCGAATCCCGGCCCTCAGTATTCGGACCGGACGGCGGTCGTCGAGCGCCTCGAGTCGCAAACGGACTACGCCTTCGCCGTCGTCGATCTGGTGCCGCCGGCCACCCAGATGCAGGAGTGGCGGCGAGAGTTCGTCTTCGTGCGCCCGCTCGAAACCCTGGTGATCCTCGATCGCCTGCAGACGGCGAGCCCCGTGGCGACGAAGACGTTCCTCCATCACTGCGAGACCAACCCCGCGGTCTCGGGGGACAACGCCGCAACCTGCACCGTGGGAACCCAGGCGCTGGTCATGACCACGCTGTTGCCCGCCCAGCGGGACTACCGCGTCGTCGATGAGGGTTCGCACACCAACAGTCAGTACCGCATCGAGGTCGACACGACGCCCGGTACCGCGCAGAGCTACATCCTGACCGTGCTGCAGGCGAAGGGAGCTTCCGACCCGAGCCTCTCGCCCGCGGTGGTGGACAACGGGCCCTCCTGGACCGTGACGCTCGCAGCCGGCACGACGATCACCTTCCAGAAGGGGATGACCTCAACCCTCGGCTCGATCACCGTCGGCGGCGTCACGACACCGCTGCGCGCCAACGTCCAGGCGATGTCCGTCACCGCCGCCGGCCCGGTCTGGGCACCGTGATCTGAAATCTCAAAGGGGGCGGGAGCCCCTTCGCAGGATGAGAGCGGAGGCGGAGTCGTTTCGCGCGCAGGAGACCGGTGTCCACATCCCGCTGCTGACCCCGTGGCCGCCGATCTTCCCAAGGCGGCCGCCTACGGGGTGCGGGATCGGGACCCGGGACTCCGAGCACGAAACGACTCCGCCGCAGCGGGAGGGTCGACCCTCACCCCTCCGCGGTGGCGGGGGGGGGGGGGGGGGCGGGGGGGGGGGGGGGGGGGGGGGGGGGGCGGGGGGGCGGGGGGGGGGGGGGGGGGGTGGGCCGGGGGGGGCGGGGGGGGGGGGGGGGGGGGGGGGGGGGGGCGGGGGGGCGGGGGGGCGGGGGGCGGGGGTCGGGGGGGCGAGGGCTCGCGATGGCGAGGCCGGAGTTCGAGATGGAACCGCTGA
>JBPOHI010000206.1:0-8912 GCA_052035735.1 Acidobacteriota bacterium | reverse complement strand
GAGGCCCGGCAATTTCGGGCCGCCGGAGCGCCCCGCCCGGCTCTCCCGGCCCGCCTGCGACACCGCCCCCCCCGCCGGCGGGCCGGCCGCCGCCACGCCGGCGCCCGACGAGTAGGTTCCCGGTCGGGTGCCGGATTCCGGCGTCCATCTCGGTTACAATTCCAGCGCTTTCGGCGCGGATGGCGCTCTCTGGAGGTACGGCCATGGGTCTGATGGACAACATCAAGAAGCAGCTAGGTTCGCAGTTCATCGAGATCATCGAGTGGCTCGACGACACGACCGATTCACTGGTCTGGCGCTTCCCGGTCTACAACCAGGAGATCAAGATGGGCGCCCAGCTCATCGTGCGCGAGAACCAGGTCGCCCTGTTCGTCAACGAGGGCAAGGCGGCCGACCTCTTCACCCCCGGGCGCTACGAGATCCAGACCCAGAACGTGCCGATCCTGACCACCCTGCGAGGCTGGAAGTACGGTTTCCAGAGCCCGTTCAAGGCCGAGGTCTACTTCTTCAATACCCGCCTGTTCACCGACCTCAAGTGGGGCACGACCAACCCGGTGATGATGCGCGACAGCGAGTTCGGCATGATTCGGCTGCGCGCCTTCGGCACCTACGCCATGCGCATCGCCGATGCCAGGACGTTCTTCCAGAACATCGTCGGCACGCGCGGCCTGACGTCGACCGACGAGGTCACCGGCCAGCTGCGCTCGACCATCCTGTCGCGTCTTTCCGATGCCTTGGCCGAGTCGAAGATCGCCGCGCTCGACCTTGCGGCGCACTACGACGAGCTCTCGGTCGCCGGCCGCGGCGTCCTCTCCCCCGAGTTCGCCGGCTTCGGTCTCGAGCTCTCGCGCTTCTTCATCGAGAACATCTCGCTGCCCGAGGAGGTCGAGAAGGCGATCGACCAGCGCTCGAAGCTGGGCGTTCTGGGCGACCGCATGCAGCAGTACACCCAGATGCAGGCGGCGGAGGCGATCGGCACCGCGGCCGCCAATCCGGGCGGTCTGGCGGGAGCGGGAGTCGGCATCGGCGCCGGCGTCGCGATGGGACAGATGATGGGACAGGCGATGTCCGCCGCATCCGCGGGCTCCGGCGCAGTAGCGCCTCCGCCGGGGGGCGCCAGCGCTCCGCCGCCGCCTGCAGCCGGACCGCGCTGGTCGCTCACCGTCGACGGCAAGACCTACGGTCCCTACACCGACGAAGCGTTGCGCACCATGGTCGCCGCCGGGCAGGTTCTGCCCTCGACCCTGGCGTGGAGCCCCGGCTCCGCCGGCTGGGCGCCGCTCTCGAGCTATCCCGGCTTCGGCAGCGGATCGGCGGACGCGCCGCCGCCTCCGCCGCCCGCGCCCAAGGGCTGATCGCCGCAGCGGTGTCCGCCCCCGACCTTCCGGCCGCGCCACAAAGCCGCGCCGCTATCGGCGCGAGCGCGCGCAAGTTCCCCTGTCCGCAGTGCGGGGCCGATGTCGTGTGGAGTCCGGGCACGCGCCGGCTGCGCTGCGACTACTGCGGCTTCGAGCAGGCGGTTGGAGGAGACAGCGCCGCCGGGCCTGCGGCGGAGCCGGAGGCGGCGCAGATCGTCGAGCGCGCGCTCGCCGAAGGCCTCGCGCGCAAGGCCGACCTCGGCTGGGGAGCGGAGCGCAAGGCCGTGCGGTGCACCAAGTGCGGCGCCGTCGAGACCTTCGAGCCCGGCGTCGCCGCGAAGGCGTGCGCCTTCTGCGGCACGCCCGCGGTCGTCGAGGCCCCGCCGAACGTCGAGCTCGTCCGGCCCGAGGGCGTGCTGCCGTTCACCGTGGCGAAGAACGATGCCCTGCAGCGCTTCCGCGGCTGGCTTTCTTCGCTCTGGTTCCGGCCGAACAATCTCAAGGAGCGCGCTGCGCTCACCGGCATCCAGGGGATCTACGTCCCGTTCTGGACCTTCGACGCCGACAGCCGCTCCGAGTGGACGGCCGACGCCGGCTACCGCCGCGGCAGCGGCAAGAACGCCCGCGTCGAGTGGCGGCCGGCGTCGGGCACCCTCGACCACCGCTTCGACGACCTGCCGGTTCCGGCTTCGCAAGGTGTCGACGCCGCGACCGCGCGCCAGATCGAGCCGTTCCCCACCGCCCAGTTCGTAGCCTACGATCCGTCGTACCTTTCGGGATTCCTCGCCGAAGAGTACGCCGTCGGCCTTGCCGAGGCGCAGACCATCGCCCGTCAGCGGATGGACGAGACGCTGCGCAAGGCGTGCCGCGCCGAAGTCCCGGGCGACGAGTGCCGCAACCTCCGGGTGTCGACGGTCTACTCGCACTGGCTCTACAAGAGCGGACTCGTACCGGTGTGGATCGCCGCCTACGTCTATCAGGGCAAGAGCTTCCGCTACGTCGTCAACGGCGCGACCGGCAAGGCCACCGGCACGGCGCCATGGAGCTGGGCGAAGATCGCCCTCGCGGTGCTCGCCGCACTCGTCCTCGCGAGTCTCCTCGCCAGCCTGGACTGAGCGCCGCCCCTGAGCGGCCGCCGGCCCTCCGCTCAGAGGTTCTTGCGCAGCTCGGCCACGACCGCCGCCAGCTGGTCGGCCTCGACCGGACGGCGCAGCGTCGTCCCCTGGGCGAGGTCGCAGCGATGAAGTCCCAACCAGGTGAGATCGAGCGGATCGTCGACCTGCTCGGCGGAGGACACCGCCCGCAGCTCGCGCGCCAGCGCGAGCAGGCCGGAGGCGAGCGCCCCTGCCGCCGGACGGCTGCGCGCCGAGCTCACCAGGAACGAATCGAGCTTGACTCCGCTCCAGGGGAGCTCGGTGAGCGCTTCGAGCGGCAGGTTGCCGGCGCCGACGCCGGCGAGATGGAGGCGCACGCGCTCGGCGGCGAGTGAAGTCAGGCGCGGCATCAGCGCCGCAGCATCGCGTTCCAGCACCTGCACCGGGATCTCGATCGCGACCGTTTCCGCAACGACGCGCTCGCCCGCCAGGAGCTCGGCGATCGTGCCGACGAAGCCCTCGCTGGCGAGCGTCGGCGCCGCGACCGGCAGGGTGAGCCGCACCGGCGACGGCAGCTCGCGTGTCACGCGTCCGAACTCGGCGAGCGCATTGCGCACGTACCAGCGCAGGATGCCAGGCACCATTCCGGCGCGCGCCGCGACGCGCCAGAGATCGGCCGCACCAACCCGCCCGCCGCCGGGCCGCCGCCAGGCGAGCCGCGCGGTGAGCCCGGCCCAGCGCCGCGAGCTGATCTCGAAAACCGGCTCCCAGAGCAGCGCCAGCTCGTCGAGCCGCGGCGTGCCCTCGAGGGCGCCGGGGCCGGGCAGCGCGATCGCCCCCGTCGCCCCCAGCGCCGTCGTCGCGATCGACGGCGCCGGCGCCCCTGCGGCGCTCTCGCTGCGCTCGGAGGAGCGCGCCGGATCGCCGCGCAGACTCGCCGAGTAGATGCGGAAGCCGTCGCCGCCGGCGGCCCGTGCCACGCGCAGCGCGACCTCGGAGTTGGCCAGCAGCATCGCGCCTTGCGTGCCGTCCCACGGAAAGATGGCCACCCCGACACTCACCGTCAGAGAGATCGCCTGGCCGTCGAACTCGAAGCCCCGCCGGCCCTCTTCGCGAAAACGCCCGGCGAGCCTCGACGCCTCGTCGGCATCGCCCCCCATGCGCACCAGGAGCGCGAAGCAATCGCCTTCGAGGCGCGCTGCGAGATCGCCGCGGCGCAGCGCCTTCTGCATCCGGCGGGCGAAATTGGCGAGCAGGATGTCGCCCAGTCGCGAACCGTACTGCTCGTTGATGTCGAGGAAGCGGTCGATGTCGACGAGCAGCAGGGCGAAGCGGGTGCCCTCCGGATCGGAGGCACCGATCAGGTCGCGCAGCATGCGTTCGAAGAGTTGCCGGCCCGGCAACTGGGTGAGCGGGTCGATCCAGCGCTCGTGCGTCGCTGCGCTGGCGGCGGTTCGCAAGGCATCGCGCGCCCGCGCCGCACGCCCGGCGGCCAAAGCGGCGAGCGAGGTCAGGAGCTCGAGCACCTTGACGCCGCGCGGACCGGGGCGCTTGCGCTCGGGATGAAAGAGACAGACGACGCCGCTGAACTGCGGGGACTCCTCGCCGTCGACGGCGCGAATGGGCGCCGACCAGCACGACTCGAGGCCGGCACTCCGGGCGGCGCCATGCAGCGGGAAGAAGGCGGGCTCTTCGCTCATCGCCTCGCAGAAGTCGGCGGCGCCGCTGTCGAGCGCCTTGAACACGGCGCGCGCCACGGCGACCTCGAGGCCGGAGAGCGCCGCCGTGAAGGCGTCCGGCAACGCCGCCGCGGCGAGCAGGGTCAGATGGGGAGATTCCGGCTCGCGGGTGAGGATCGCGCAACCGACGCCGGCGAAGCGCTCGGCGGCGATGCGGCAGATCTCCGCCGCGACCTCCCGGCCGGCCGCGCCGTCGCCCAGGAGCTGCAGCACCCGGCTCTGCGCCGCGAGCACGGAGTACGACAGCCCCTGTTCGTCGAGACCGATCGGCTGGCGCGAGAGCAGCGGCGACATGGGTTCAAGCTAACACAGCGATCGTGGCGGAGGAGGGGGTCCCTAGGGCCTTCCGAGCCCATTCGCCGCGTGCTCGCTCAGGTGCTGGAGGACCCCTGGGCGCCGTCGCCCCGCGGGCTTGGTCGTCGGAGGTTCATCGCGCCTCAGCGGACGCGCCAGCGCCGTCGAACGACATCAGCCAGATGTCCGACTCGTCGGTCTCGTCGATCCAGACCAGCCACCGGCGGTCGAGCGACAGGCCCAAGCCGCGCAAGCGGTGACTCGGCGCCGCGCGCACGAGCTCGCGCGGCGGCGCTCCGGGCGCATCGATGGCGAGAATCGCGCCCGGCGTGTCGATGACGACGCGACCGTCGTTGCCGAGCAAACGCACCTTGCCATCGGTCCGAGCCATCGCCGGGGTTCCCTCCCAGGATCGCCAGCGACCGTCGGCGACAGCGTAGAGCGCGATCTCGTTGGCCTTGCCGCCGCTGCGGAGCTGGCCGGCGAGCCACTGGCCATCAGGCGAGAACGAGGTCGGATAGAAGTTGTCTCCCGCGATCGGAGGCACGAGCGCGCGGGCGGAGAGGGGCTCGAACGACGGCGCGAGCTCGATGAGGAACGAGCCACCTGCGCCGCCGTAGGCGACCCTCCGCCCATCCGGCGAAAGGACCGGTTCGGCCGTCGGGCCGGCGCCGTGCGCGATCTCGCGCAGGCCGCCGCCATCGGCCCGAACGAGCCCCATGCCGCTCGCGAAGCGGCTGGACTGAAAAATGAGGTGGAGGCCGTCGGGAGCCCAGGTGCCCTGCCGGCTGCGGAACGGGCCGTCGGTGACCTGGCGGAACGAACCGTCGGCGAAGCGCGTCACGAACAGCTGCTGCGGAGGATCCGTCGAAGAGAGTACGGCGCGCTCGGCTCGGGAATCGAGATCGACGTCGTTGACCTCCATCGCTCCGGCGGGGATGGCGACCGGCGGGCCGGCGAGCACGCCACGCGCCGGGTCGATCGGCGCGCGGAAGACGCTCGTCCGGATGTTGCGATCGACGAACGCCATGCGGCCGCCGTCGCGAGAGCGCGAGATCCAGCCGGCCCAGCTCGTCGGGGCGGTGACCGGTTCGGGATCGCCGAGTCGCCGGCCGGTCGCCTCGTCCAGCCCCACGCGCCAGATGTTGAAGGTGCCACCGCGCGAGCTCGCAAAATAGAGATGTTTGCCGTCCGCCGACCAGAGGGGGTTCCAGTCGATCGCCGCGTCGTCGGTGAGCCGGACGCCCTGCCCTGTCTCCGCCTGGCTGCCGTCGGCCGCAACCGTCCAGAGATCGCGCTGGAACGACTCCGGGGGCAGACCCCAGAATGCGATCCGCCTTCCCGAGGGCGACCACGCTGGATGGATCGCGTCCCCCCGGGTGACGAGTCGCTTCGCACCCGAATCGACTTCGATCGCCCAGAGCTCGGAGGTGTTCGGCCGATTCCACGGTCGTTCCGCTCTCGATGTCGCGACGACCACCTCGCGGCCGTCGGGCGACCATGCGGGGTGATGTCCGAAATCGGCGATGCGCCGCGCGTTCTCGCCGGTCGCTCCCATGACGAAGAGACCCCCGCCCTGACATTCGGAGCGATAGACGATCCGGAGGCCGTCGGGCGAGAACGCCGCGTCGCGGTCGCTCGCAGGACAATCGCCGGTGAGCAGGATCGCGGTCTGCCCGTCGACGCGCTGCAGAAACAGATCCTCCTGACCGTCGACCCGCTTCTCGTACACGATCGAGCCGCCGTCGGGCGAGAGCGAGGGCGCGCCCTCGCCGCCGGGCAGGCGGGTGAGTTGCCGAAAGGTGGGCACCGGGAGCGCGCCGGGAGCTCCCGCAGCTCGCGATGCCGTCGCGCTGCGGAAGAGCAGGAAGCCGAGTCCCAACCCCGCGAGCACCGCTACGAGCGCGGTGGCGGCGAGCGGCCAGAGGACGGTGCGCTCCTTGCCGGAAGTGAGGGACTTCGCTGAGGCGGTCGACGACGTTCCGGACGAAGCGCCGTCCACCGCGTCGTGCAGGGCGAACGCCAGATCGCGCGCCGACTGGAACCGCTCGCCGGGCACCTTCTCGAGGCAGCGGCGGAGGACACGATCGAGCGCCGGCGGGATCTTTGCGGCCAGGAGGTCGATCGCCGGCGGCTCCTCCCTGAGAATCGCCGACATCGTCTCGACCGCCGAGTCGCGCGCGAACGCCCGCCGGCCCGCGAGCAGCTCGTAGAGGATCACGCCGAGCGCGAAGAGATCCGAGCGCGCATCGGCGCTCTGGCCCTTCACCTGCTCGGGCGCCATGTAGCCGACAGTGCCGAGCACGGTGCCGGGCTCGGTTCCCGGAGCGCCGGGCCCCATCGTCGTGGCGCCCAGAAGCTGACTGTGGCTTGCCGCGGGTTCCTGCTGCTTGGCGAGTCCGAAGTCGAGGATCTTCACTCGCCCGTCGGGGAGGACGAAGATGTTCTCCGGCTTGAGATCCCGGTGGACGATGCCGCGGTCGTGCGCCGCGGCGAGCCCGGCGGCGATCTGCGCCGCGATCTCGACGGCCTTCCGCGCCGGCGCCGCTCCGCCGTTCAGGCGCTCGCGCAGCGTCTCGCCGAGGAGGAGCTCCATGACCGCGAACGCCTGCTCGCCCTCCCGGCCGACGTCGTAGATGGCGAGAATGTTGGGATGCGAGAGGGCGGCGACGGCCTTCGCCTCGCGTTCGAAGCGGGCGAGCGCGTCGGCGCTCGCCGCGAGCTGCGGCGGCAGCACCTTGAGCGCGACATCGCGCTCGAGCCGCATGTCGCGCGCGCGATAGACCTGCCCCATCCCTCCAGACCCGAGCTCGCCCAGGATCTCGTACGACCCGAGACGATCTCCGACCGCGAGCGTCATGCGCCCTCCAGCATCGATTGAGGAACCTGAGTCGGACTCTACCGCACGAGGTGGCCCTTCACTCGCTACGCTCGGCCCTCCTGCGGCACGCCGCAGGGTCGCTCGAGTCCCGGCCGGTTCAGGCGCGGCGCAACCGGGCGACGGGATCTTCGACGCCCAGGGCGCGCAGGTACTGGCGGTCGAAGGCGGCCAACTGGCTCTCGAGCTCGGCGTAGGGGCCGGGCTCCCAGGCGCGGGACGAGACGCCCTTCCCGGCGTCGACGCAGAGCTGCCAGTCCTGGCGGTTGGTGAGGTCCCAGAAGTCGATCGCCGGCTGCGGGTCGAAGCCGGGGGCGGCGATCGCTTCCGGATGGAAGTACCAGTCGCAGCGGATGCGCGTGCGGTCGATGGCGAGCGGCTGGGCGCGGTGGACCAGCACGTAGTCGGGGTGGAACGACAGGAAGGCGCCGGGGAAGAGCGTGTAGTAGAAGACCCGGCCGCGCTCGGCCTCGGTGAGGTCGCCAAACGGCGCGGCGCAGCGTCCGCCGTGCATCGTCATGCTGCCCTCGGGGTTCGACATCCACATCGGCCCGCCCAGCACCGGCCCCTCGTCGAGATCGTTCTCGGTATTCCTGTACGGCGTCAGCTTGTTGAGATGCGGGTGCACATTCGGGCAGTGGTAGCACTCGCTGTAGTTGTGGAAGAAGAGCTTCCAGTTCGCCTCGACCTCGTAGACGGTCTGGTGGACCGACTGGAGCTCCTCGACCCGCCAGTGCGCGAACCGGCCCTGGAGCGCCGGCAGCGCCTCCGCGAACGGCACCGGTTCGGCGGCGAGGTTGAGAAACAGGAAACCCCGCCACTCTGCAAGGGCCACCGGCTTCAGGCCGAACTTCGCCTTGTCGAAGCCCGGAACGTCTTGCATGTTGGGCGCCGCCTTGAGCGCGCCATCGAAGCCGTAGGTCCAGGCGTGGTACGAGCACTGCAGCCCGCCCTTCATCTGGCCGTGCGCTTCGGTGCACAGGCGGGTCCCGCGATGGCGGCAGAAGTTGTGGTGCGCGTGGATCTTCCCCGCGGCGTCGCGCATCACCACGACGCTCTCGCGGTCGAGCTCGAAGAGGATGTAGCTGCCCGGCTCCGGCAGCTGCGAGACATGCCCGGCGAGCAGCCAGTGGCGGCCGAAGATCCGCTCGCGCTCTTGGGCGAAGATCTCCGCCGAGGTGAAGTACTCACCGGGCAGGGTGTGTTGGCCAAACGACGTTCGCTGCTTCATCGGAGCCTTCCTCCTCGGGCGGTGACCGGCGGGTCACCGAAATCGATCTTCTGGTGGCGACGATGATATTCTGACCGCCACTTTCCCAGCGAATCCCAAAGACACCGATGCCGACCCCATCGCCTTTCCACGAGCGCACCGCCCCCCTCTGCCGGAGCTACGCCTGGAAGGACTGGGCGGGGTACTGCGCCGTCTGCAGCTACGACACCAGCCACGAGCGCGAGTACTTCGCCTTCCGCGAAACGGCGGGGCTGCTCGACGTCTCGCCGCTCTTCAAGTACGAGGTTACCGGGCCCGACGCGACGCGACTCCTGGCGC
>JBPOHI010000133.1:0-7757 GCA_052035735.1 Acidobacteriota bacterium | reverse complement strand
CGCTCTCCGGAGAGCTCGTTACCGCATACGCCTGAGCTAGAAAGAACGGCCTGTTGAGCTTTCCGACCGTCCTTTACACGGTGTGACGAGTCAATGTCTACATGGTAGAGAAATCGCTCTCCGGGCGCAAGCCACATCGACCGGACTGCATGTGGCGTCGCGAATTCCGCAACGACCTTGCGTACCGGCCGCATCTCCTGACCATCGCGAGACCAATAGATCTCAATACCTCGGCCCTCCGACCCCTCGTTCGGGAGGTGCACCCACTCACTCCCACTGTTCCGGATCTCATAGAGCACAAGAATCGGCTCCGTCGAAAACACGGCATCAGGCAGGTTGAGAATTTCAACCTGAACATCGCCCAAGGCAGCTTTTGCGAACAGAAACATGAGGCAAGTAGCGATGCGGCTGTACATTGCGGCTCTCCCTCTTCTAGGCGATCACGGAATTGTGCATGTCGAACTCGTCGTGTTGGTGTGATCGCTCATGTGCCCTTGCCCAGCGGAAACAGCATGAAGCTGTTGATTTCCCGAGACCATCCCTCGGACCTCCCGGCCTAGCCTGCCTATTCGGCCACTCAGCGACGCCCTGCCGTTTCTGTATCACCGACCTCCACGCGGACCTATGGAACAAACTGCATCTGGCTCGCCCGCTAGAGGAAACCGATGGCCGCGCGGCCAATCTAGCCTCAATTGGGTACTAACGAACGAACTGACCACTCCAAACAGATTTCTTCGGGGAACGATCCTGAGACCCTCCCAGTCGATCCAGGATCGGGGGGTGGCCTCGTACCGCCTGCCTAGCGGCGACACGATGGACCGGGAGCGAGCAGAACACTCACGGCCCGGTGTCGTCCATCGGCGCCCCACATTCGATTCCGCTGCTCGCGGCGCGCAAGGCCAAGCCCTCCGGGTGGCCCGTGGCCAGCCTTGTCGCGCCGCTGCGCGGCTACATCTCGGGTGGGCATGCGCCGAACGACACCCAACCGCGAGAGCCAAGATACCCAGTCCCAGAACCGCCTGAACTTCGTCGAGCCCGGTGAGCCGAGCTTCGAACCGGAGACCATCGCCCGCTACCGCGTGGCCCTCGTCCGCGAAGAGGCCACTCCTTACGAGTCGCCTGAGCACTGCGGCGATCCCGCAGCCGCTGCCCGCTTCCTCCACACGATCCTGTCGTCCTGGGACCGGGAGGTCATGGGCGCCCTGTTCCTGGATACCCGCAACCGGGCGATCGGGCACCAGCTCGCCTACATCGGAACACTGACCCGCGCGGCCGTGGAGCCGCGGGGCATCCTGACCGCTGCGCTGCTCGCCAACGCCGCTGGGATCCTCCTCTTCCACAATCACCCGAGCGGCGATCCGTCGCCGAGTGCCGAGGATCTCGCCTTCACCCGCCGGATGGCGGAGGCGGGGGAGATCGTCGGGGTCCGGGTCGTGGACCACATCATCATCGGAGAGGCACCTGCCTTTGTCTCCCTCCGCCAGCGTGGAGCGTTCTGATCTGAGAGGCGACAGGGCGCCCGCAGGCCGGGTCCCGTCCCTGGTCGCGCTGGCCTGCGCGACGACCGTGCTATCGTCACGCCCTGTGAGTTGGATTCGCCGATTTGCCGCACTCGTACTTCTTCTCGTGCTCTTCCCGGGCACGGGCGAAGCCGTGGAGAACGCGGTGCACCTGGTCGGCTTCGGGCACACCGCGCACGCCGCGGGGACTCCCGATCAGCACGAGCCTTCGGGGTCCGAGCACGGCTGCGGCGGAACGTTCCACCTCTGCTCATGCTGCATGCAGGTCACCGGTGTCCTCGCGGTGGCCGCTCGACTGGGTGACGGCGCCGATCGCGCCCTGACGTCCGCCGCCACCTCGCCCCGCCCGCTCGACGTCGATCTCCAAAGCGCCGAACGCCCTCCTCGGGCCTGATCTCCGGTAGCCGTCCAGCAGGGGCCTGAGGGATCCCCCCAGGCCGGGGTGTCAGCGCGCTGTGCGCCGAGCCCTTGCCCCTGCCGGCAGCGCCGCGCGTGTGCCCCGGCCGCGCGCGTGGCCCCGTTTCCCGGAGATCCAACCTTGTTTCCAGTCGTCCGACTGAACCGGCTTCGCCGGTGGCGCCGCGTTTGCGCCTTCACTGTGGTGTCGCTCGCGGCACCGCTGGTGGCCCAAACGCCTGATCCCTCGCTTCCGAGCGGCGGATCGATCACGCTCGAGCAGGCGCTCGCCTTGGCCTTCGCGCGCAGTCCCCAGGTACAGGAAAGCGCTTCGCGCGTGGCGCTCGCGGAAGGCGTCCTCGTGGGCGCTCGTACCTATCCGTTCAACCCGGTCCTCGCGGCCGAGCGCGCTTCTCGGGACGATGGGAACGAGCGCACCTCCGACGGCGAGATCGCCCTCTCGCAGGAGATCGAGATCGCCGGCCAGCGCGGTAAGCGGATAGCGACCGCGAGCGCGGCGACCGCGGCGGCACGAGCCACGTTCGACCGATCGCGCCAGGAGCTGGCAACACGTGTGGCATCGGCCTTCGCTGCGGTGTTGCGCGCTCGCGAGCTCGCGGCGCTCGCCGCGTTCGAGCGCCAGGTGTCCGCGGAGCTCGCCGCGTTCGAGCAGCGTCGACTGGATGCTGGCGCCGGCACCCTGATCGACCTCAACGTCACGCGCGCCGCGGAAGGTCGCGCGGAGCGGCGGGTTGCCTTGGCCTCGGCGGACGAGGCGGCGGCCCGAGCGCTTCTCGCCGAGGTGGTCGCGCTCCCCATGGCGGAGCTTCCCGCCGCCGCCGGCGCGCTCCCGGACGCCTGGCCGGCGCCAGCCGCGCTCGGCGAGCTCGAGCGCCTAGCGATCCAGCAGCGGAGCGACCTGCTCGCCCTGCGCTCCGAGTTCGAGGCGGCGACAGCCCGGATCCGACTCGAGCGCTCGCTGGCGACCCCGAACCTGGTGGTCGGGGTCGCGAAGGGGCGTGAGGCCGATCGCGATGACCTGGACACCTTGCGCGCCGGATTCACGATTCCGCTGTTCCAACGTAACCAGGGCGGCATCGCCACCTCGCGTGCCGAAGAAGGGGTGTTGTCCGCCCAGCTTTTCTCGGCCGAGCTTGCGGTGCGGCGCGAAGTCGCCGCCGCGTGGAGCCGGGCAGAGGCGACCGCGCGCGGTCTCGCGGTCTTTCGGCGGACGGTCTCCGGAACGCTCGAGGAAAACCTCGATCTGGTGCAGCGTGGCCTCGCGGCCGGGAAGCTGCGCGGCAGCGAGGTGCTGGTCTTCCGGCGCGAGCTGATCGACAGTCGGCGCGAGCTGATCGAAGCCGCCGCCGACGCCTGGCTGGCGCAGATCGAGCTCGATCTCGCGACCGGCTCGACCCCCGTCCCCCCGACTTCTGACCCTGCCCGCTCTTCGGAGACTTCCCGATGACATTTTGGATTCGCTACAAGGTTCCCGTGCTCACTCTGCTGTTCGGCCTGGCGCTCGTCGCCTGCGGCAAGTCCGGCCCTTCGTCCGCCCCCACCGCAGCCGGAGAGAAGGCCGGCGACGAAGATCACGCACCCGGCGAGGCGGCGCACGAGGAAGAGGGCAAGGTTGAGGAGGGCCATGAGGAGGGTGAGGCCATCGAGCTGTCGGCCGAGGCCGTCGCGACCGCCGGCATCGTCACCGCCCCGGCAGCCTCCCGCCGGCTGCGCGCCGAGCTCGAGACCACCGGCTCGGTCGACTTCGACCAGCGCCGTTTCGCGCACGTGAGCCCCCGCGTCGGCGGTCGGGTCGAAAGCGTGCCTGTCGAGCTCGGGGAGGCGGTTCGCGCCGGGCAGGTGCTCGCGCGCATCGACTCGATCGAGCTCGGGCAGGCGGTCGGCGATTACCTGCAGAGCCGCGCGCGGGCCGAGCTGACGCGCGAAACCCTGGAGCGCGAGGAACGCCTCTTCCGCGAGCGGGTCTCTTCGGAGCAGGAGATGCTGACCGCCCGTGCCGCCTCCCGCGAGGCGGACGCGGCCCTGCGCGGCGCCGAGGAGCGGTTGCACCTGCTCGGCATGTCGAACCAGGAGGTCGCGAAGCTCGGCTACGACCAGCCGCGGGTCTCGATTTTCGAGGTCCGCGCCCCGTTCGTCGGCACAATCGTCGCGAAGGAGGTTACTCGCGGCGAGATGGTCGAGCCCCAGAGCCAGCTCTTCCAGATCGCGGACCTGTCGCGGCTCTGGGTCTGGATCGACGTCTACGAGCGCGACCTCTCCCGCGTGCATCTGGGCGACGGGGTCACGGTTGAGGTCGACGCCTATCCCGGCACCCCTTTCACCGGTGAGGTCATCTATCTCGGCGCCAGCGTCCAGAGCGAAACGCGAACGACGCGGGCGCGGATCGAAGTGCCGAATCCGGAAGGACGCTTGCGACCCGGAATGTTCGCGCGGGTGCGCATTTTCGATCCCCACACCTCAGGAGACACGCCAGGTACCGCCGAAGTGATCGCCGTCCCCGAGGCGGCGGTCCAACGAGAGGGCGATCGCTCGGTCGTCTTCGTCGCGCTCGGTGAAGGCCGTTTCGAGCCGCGGACAGTGAAGCTGGGGCGGCGCGGCGAAGGGTTCGTCGAAGTGCTCGAAGGCGTCGCCGCCGGCGAGCCGGTGGTCGTCGAAGGCGCCTTCTTCGTCAAATCGGAGCTCGCCCGCGAAGAGCTGGGCGGCGGACACGGTCACTGAGGCCGCCATGATCCGACGAATCATCGACTTCTCGCTCGACAACCGCCTCCTCGTCGTCGCGCTCTGGTTGTTGGTCGCCGCGGCCGGCGTCTACTCCCTCCTTGGGCTGCCGATCGACGCGGTGCCTGATGTCACCAACGTGCAGGTGCAGGTTCTGACCAACAGCCCGGGTCTCGCACCCGAGGAGGTCGAGCGGTTCGTGACCTTCCCGGTCGAGACCGCGATGAGCGGCCTGCCGAAGGTCGAAGAGATCCGCTCGGTCTCGAAATTTGGGCTCTCGGTAGTCACCGTCGTCTTCGAGGAGGGGACCGATATCTACTGGAGCCGCCAGATGGTGGGCGAGCGACTCACCGCGGCGCGCGAGGCGATCGCCGAGGGCTACGGCGAGCCCGAGATGGGCCCGATCTCGACCGGCCTCGGCGAGATCTATCAGTTCGAGGTCAAAGCCGAGTCTCCGTGCCCAGCAGAAGGTCCCGATACGGACAACTGCTACACGGCGATGGAGCTGCGCACCATCCTGGACTGGAACGTCAACTACCAGCTTCGGTCGGTGCCGGGCATCGTCGAAGTCAACTCGTTCGGCGGGCAGCTCAAGACCTACCAGGTGACGCTCGACGCCGAGCGCTTGACCGCACACGGCCTGGCGGTGGGGGACATCCTCGACGCCCTTCGGGCGAGCAACCGGTCGGTCGGCGGCGGCTACATCGAGCACCAGGGCGAGCAGTACCTGATCCGCGGCGAGGCGTTGCTCGACGACTTCGCCGATATCCGTTCGGTGGTTCTCGCGAACGATGCGGCGGGGACGCCGGTGACGATCGCCGACGTCGCCGCGGTCGAGCTCGCGCCGATGATCCGCCAGGGCGCGGTGACTCGTGACGGGCGGGGCGAGGCGGTCGTCGGCATCGTCATGATGTTGATGGGCGAGAACTCGCGCGTGGTGGTCGACCGGGTGAAGGAGAAGATTACCGAGATCCAGGAGACCCTGCCGGCCGGGGTCACGATCGACACCTTCTACGATCGCACCGACCTCATCCGGCGGACGATTCGAACTGTGGCGAAGAACCTGTCCGAAGGCGGACTCCTGGTCATCGTCGTGCTGCTGCTTCTCCTCGGCAACCTGCGCGGCGGCCTGATCGTCGCCTCGGCGATTCCGCTGTCGATGCTGGCGGCGTTCATCGCCATGAAGCAGCTCGGGATCTCGGGCAACCTGATGAGCCTCGGCGCGATCGACTTCGGTCTGATCGTCGACGGCTCGGTAGTGATGGTCGAGAACATCGTGCGGGTGCTCCACGAGCGCCGCGGCGACCATGGAGTCTCGCACGTCGAGAAGGTCCGCTCCGCGGCGCATCAAGTGGCCCGGCCGGTGGTATTCGCGGTCGGCATCATCATCCTGGTCTACCTGCCGATTCTGGCGCTGCGCGGGGTGGAGGGGAAGATGTTCCGGCCGATGGCGCTGACCGTGGTCTTCGCGCTCGCCGCGTCGCTCGTCGCGGCGCTCACCCTGATGCCGGTGCTGGCGAGCCTTTTCCTCCGCAAGGTCTCGGAGAAGGAACCGTGGCTCTTCCGCTGGGCGAAGCGGATCTACGTACCGGTTCTCGATGGCGCTTTGGTCCGCCGCAAGATCACGGTCGGTGTCGCCGTGCTGGTCTTTCTCGTCAGCCTTGCGATCACCCCCTTCCTGGGGACGGAGTTCATCCCGAGACTCGACGAGGGCGCGATCGCGATGCAGATCTGGCGGCTGCCGTCGATCTCGCTCGAGCAGTCGAACCGCATCTCGCTTCAAGCCGAGAAAGTATTGCGCGAAGAGTTCGCCCAGGAGATCGACACCGTCGTCTCGCGAACCGGTCGGGCCGAGATCGCGACCGATCCGATGGGGGTCGAGATCAGCGATACCTACATCATGCTGAACCCTCCGGAGAAGTGGCGGTTCGATAGCAAGGAGGAGCTCATCGAGGCGATCGAAGCGACCGTCACGAAGCGGGTTCCCGGAGCCATCTTCAGCTTCTCGCAGCCGATCGAGCTGCGGGTCTCCGAGCTGATCTCCGGCGTGCGCTCGGACGTCGCCATCCAGATCTACGGCGACGATCTGGCGATGCTCAAGAAGAAGGCGGACGAGGTCGTCCGGGCTGTCCAGAAGGTGCAGGGCGCGGCCGACGTCAAGGCGGAGCAGACGACCGGCTTGCCGGTGCTCCGCGTGCGCATCGACCGGCAGGCCGCCGCGCGGCTCGGCATCCACGCCGAGGAGATCCTCGACGTGGTCGAGGCGGTGGGGGGCATCCCTGCCGGCATGGTCTTCGAGGGGCAGAAGCGGTTCCTGCTCCAGGCGCGCTTCGGAGGGGAGACCCGCGCCAGCCTCGAGCGCATCCGGGACTTGCGCGTGCCGGCGCCACCGGCGGTTGCGGGCGGTCCGCGGCGGCTCGTGCCGCTCTCCCAAGTCGCCGACGTGACCCTCGAGGACGGCCCGGCGCAGATCAGCCGCGAGAACATCAGCCGGCGGATCAGCGTCGAGGCGAACGTGCGCGGGCGGGACCTCGGGTCGTTCATCGCCGCCGCCCAGGCGGCGGTGCGGGACGAAGTCGAGCTGCCCTCCGGATGGTCGCTCGACTGGGGCGGACAGTTCGAGAACCTCCAGTCGGCCTCGCGCCGCCTGGCGCTGCTCGTGCCGCTTTCGTTGCTCCTCATCTTCCTGCTCCTGTACACCACGTTCAGCTCGGCGCGGCTCGCGGTGCTGATCTTCCTCAACGTGCCGCTCGCGATCAGCGGTGGCATCGCGGCGCTCGCCCTACGGGGCTATCCGTTCTCGATCTCGGCCGGGGTGGGCTTCATCGCGCTCTTCGGCATCGCGGTGCTGAACGGCGTCGTGCTGGTCTCCTACATCGTCGAGCGCCGCGAGCGCGGCCTCGGTGCGGACGAGGCGGCGCGCGAGGGAGCCCTGGTGCGACTCCGGCCGGTGCTGATGACCGCGCTGGTTGCCTCGTTCGGGTTCGTGCCGATGGCGCTCGCGACCAGTGCCGGTGCCGAGGTACAACGACCCCTGGCGACCGTGGTGATCGGCGGTTTGGTGACGTCGACGTTGTTGACCCTGCTCGTCCTGCCGACCGT
>JBPOHI010000037.1:0-5786 GCA_052035735.1 Acidobacteriota bacterium | reverse complement strand
CAGAGGTCGCAGAAGACGCAACCGAACGGGCACTCGCGACCGACCAGAAAGACCGCCAGCGTATCGACTGGCGAAACCCCGTGCGGGCCCCAGGCGAGCTCGCGCTCGACGAGCGCGGCGTAGGGCTCTCCTGCCGGAGGCAGACTCCTTTGCCCGGCGCGCGACACGGCGCGCCGAGCCGCCGCCTCACGCATCGATGGCCTCCCGCCCGAGCCCCACTGGGCGAGGAAGTGCCGTCGGTAGTGCTGCGGAGGCACCGAGAGGGCTTCCGCCAGACGCGCCGCTCCGGCGCCCTCCTGGAACCGCCGCTTGGCGAAGCGCGGCAGCTCGCGGCCGAGCACGGCAGCGACGCCGCGCGAGAGGATCTCGCCCTTGAGGGCGTAGAGGCGCTCGTGCGAACCCGCGGCGAGGTCGGCGAACGGAATCGCGCTCGCCAGGGCGACCAGCGCGGGGCGCATGAAGGGGGAGTAGCCGACGAAGCCGAACCGCGCGAGCGGCGCATAGCTCCGGACGCAGCCGCGCGAGAGACCGCCGCTATAGGTGAGCGAGTGCTTGATCGCCTCGACGCCCCAGCCCTCCTGGTAGAGCAGCGGGTTTCCGACCACGCTGCGGATAGTGAGCTCACGGTTCTCCTCGATCGGATAGTCCTTGAGATTCTCGTCGCCGCCATCGCCGTCGACGAGCAGGCGCCAGGCCGGGTAGCGCTCGCGCAGCGCCCCGGCCAGAGCGAGGGCGACTGCCGCGCATTCGACGTCGCGCGGCTTGTAGTCCTCGATCACCTCGATGGCCCGGAAGGGATCGACGGCGCCCGCCGGCACCTCCACCACCTCGCCCAGCATCTCGAGATCGCAGGCAGCGAGGAAGGAGCGCGCCTGTGCGGCGTCGCTCCCTTCGCCGTCGACCGCCAGGGTGAAGGCCTTGAGCCGAGCCGGGCTCTGGCCGGCGTCGCGCAGCGCGCGTTCGACCGCGAGGAGAACCGTGCCGCTGTCGAGGCCGCCCGAAAAGAGCACGCCGATCGGCTCGCCGGCGGCGACCGTGGCGAGCCACGCGCGCACCTCGTCGAGCAGCGCGCCGACATAGGCGCGGCCGATGGCGTCGAGATCGCCCGGCAGGCGCGCCGGCAGGGGAGCGACGAAGCGCTCGTAGGACGGGTTGGGATCGGGACAGCCGACGAGCTGGATGGTGACGACGTGATGCGCCGGCACCATCCGCGTGTAGGCGGGATGGAACTGCTCGGCGTAGCCCTCGCTGGCCAGAGCGGCGGCGATCTCGTCGATGCGTTCGGCGACGACGAGAATCGGCCCGGCCTCCTCCTTCGCCAGAAAGTAGCGTAGCGGACGGTCGAGGCTGCGCGCCAGCCGCACCCGCTCGCCGTCGCGCGCCACCAGGGCGAAGGAGCCCGAAAGGCCGCGGACGGCATCGGCGCCGCCGGCTGCGAGGGCCGCGCGGGCTGCCGCGGGGGTGCTGTTCCAGAGCCTCTGGCGAGCGTCGCCCACGAGGTCGAGGACACGATGGATGGGTCGCTGCATGAAGCCTCCTCTGGTCCGCGTCCGTGCCTCGAGAGCGGTTCCCGTCTGCGGCGTTACTTCGAGATCGCGATGAGCGGCGTGGCGCCGGATCCGGAGCCGGACTTGAGGGTGAAGAAGAGGGTCACGAGGCTCAGGGTGGACTTCGAATCCAGATCGTCGTCGGCGACCCAGAACCAGGTGCCGCGGTAGCGCACCGCTACGGCCGACTCCGTCGGCGGTTTGCTGCCGCTGTGGACGCGGAAGATGCTTCCCAGGACTCTCGACCAGTCGAAGCGTTCGCCCTGGGCGTCGCGCGTCACCGTGACCCAGCCGCGCTGCTCGTGCTCGGCCGGGACTTCGACCGCCTGCGAGAGGAGATAGAAGACCCCGAGCAGCGAGCGGCCGAGATACGGCACGTCGGAGGTGCTGAGGTCGATCGTCGGCGGCACCAGGCGGATGCGCTCGGTCGACTCCTCGAGGGTGAGGATGCGGCGCAACTCGGCGAGCTCCGCCGGATCGATGCGGGCGGCGTCCGCCTTGAGATTGAGCACCACGCTGCCTTCGGCATCGAGCGAGATGGCGAGCGCGCCCGAAAGCTGGAACTTGCGCAGCAGCGCGGCGGCGCGGTGGAACGGTTCGAACTCCGGCGCCACCGCCGGAGTCGGACCCGAGGCGGTGATCGCGTTGCGCACGCCGTGAATCTCCTGCACGCAGCAGATCAGCAGGCGCCCGATGCTCCAGCCGGAGAAGGCGAGCGCGACCACCTCCTTGGCGGCGATCGGGGCGAGCATGCGGGAGGCGAACTCGTCGCCGCGCAAGGGGGTGAGCGTGATGAGCGGATTCTCGGACATCCCGAAGTCGAAGCCGGCGCCCACCTCGTCGCTCCCTCCCGGCGACGCGAGGAGGAGGGCGGCGCTCGCCGAGACATCGCGGCCGTACTGCGCGACGATGTTCGAGACGTCGAGAAAGAGTGGATTGTCGCGATAGCGGAGGCGCACGATGTTGAGCAGGAGCTGCTGGTCCGCCGAACGCACCAGCGCCTCGTTGTAGCCCAGCCGGGCCGGCTGGATCGCGCGCGGCCCGAACGGGTGGGTGGCGCAGCCACTGGCCGAGAGCGCCAGGAGCGAGGCGAAGAGTGAAGCGATCACGCCCCGCCGGGCACCGCGCCTCCAGACTCCTACGTCTACTTTCGCTTGCGTCATGACACGCCTCTCTGGCCTGGTCGCGGACCGTTCGTCCCCGAGGCGTCGGAGTCTATGGGAGCGCGCAGCACGAAGAGAACTGCTCGACCCGCGCCGGCGAGATCCTCGGGTTCCACCTTACTTTCGTTACTGTCGCGAGCATCCTCTAGCGCCTTAGGCTCGCCCGGCTCGCCCGCTTGCGGGCGCAACCGGAGGGCACATGCGGCATCTCGGCTGGCTAGTGGCGTCGGTCTTGTCTCTCGTCGATGTTGGGTCGCTCGCCGCGCAGGCGGGAACCTGTGCGACCGGCAATGCCGGCAGGTGGTGCGTTCATCAGGACTCGCCGGGGGTGATCGGCTCGGCGCAAGCAGGGGATCGTTTCGGCGCGGCGGTGGCGCTGGGCGATTTCGACCATGACGGTCGAAGGGATCTTGCGGTCGGCGCGCCGGGAGAGGCCGACGGGGCCGCCAACAACGCCGGCGTCGTCCACGTCTTCTACGGCGTCGGGCTGCAGCTCACCACGAGCGGGAATCAGGCCTTCGATCAGGACTTCAGCCTGATCGACGACGACGGCGGGACCGAGACCGGGGACGAATTCGGCGCGGCGCTGGCGGTGGGCGACTTCGACGGCGACGGGTTCGACGATCTCGCGATCGGCTCGCCCGGTGAGACCGTTTCCGCCACGACCAGTGTCTGCGGCATCGACCAGACCTGCCAGAACGGCGGCGCGGTCCACGTCCTGTTCGGCAGCGCCTCCGGGCTCACCACGACGGGCTCGCAATACCTGGCGAAGGACGACACGCCCGGCGTGGCCTACGAAGACAACGCCCATTTCGGCGCCGTCCTCACCGCTGTCGACGAGAATCACGACGGCCAGCCGGAGCTCGTCGTCGGCATGCCGGGAGAGGGGAGCTCCCAGACCGGCTATCTCCTCACCTACGACTACAACGGGTTTCGTTTCGTCGATCCGACGCTGGTCGGCTTCACCGGCAGCGCCGGCGACGATCACTACCCCTCCGCCGCCACCGCCGGCATCCTCGGGCTGAGCGTCTCCGGCCGCACCGCCGGCGGCTGTGCCGACTGCGACTTCGGCGCGACCGACGCCGGCGCGGTCGAGATCTCGAGTACGGCGGTGCTGGTACAGACCGACTTCGGCAGCGCCGGAGCGTCCGCCAACGATCGCTTCGGCGCGAGCCTCGCCGTCGGCGACTTCGACGGCGACAGCGAGCTCGACCTGGCGATCGGCGCGCCGAACAAGAACCACGGCACCGGTAGTCCGTCCGATTCGGGGCGTGCCTATGTCGCCTACGGGCCGATCGAGGACGGCGTGCAGGACGAGTTCGACATCCTCGGCGAGGACGATGTCCCGGGGCAGACGGCGGCCGCGGACGAGCTCTTCGGCACGGCAATCGCCGCCGGCGACTTCGACGGCGACGGTCGCGACGACCTCGCCGTCGGCGCGCCCGGCGAGTTTTCGGGGGGCGACGGTGCGGTGCTGTCGTTCTACGGCGGCCTCGCGGCACTCGCCGGCTCGACGCGTTTCAACGAAGGGAGCGTCGGCGGCACTGCCGGTGACGGCCAGGCGTTCGGCTCGGTGCTCGCCGCCGGCGATCTCGACGGCGACGGCAAGGACGAGGTCGTCCTAGGCGTGCCGGACTCTCCGGTCGGCGGCGCCAACTCCGCCGGCGTGGTCTACGTCACGCGCGCCTTCGACCCCGCCTTCCTGTTCGTCGACGGCTTCGAGGACGACGGCACGGCGAGCTGGTCCGCCGTCGTGCCCTGACGCTAGCTCGCGCTTCGCGGCTGGAAGCGACTGCGTCCGCCAAGTCATCGACCCCGCCTTCCTCGTCATCGACCCGTCGAGGAGGAGTCCTCCTCTCATCCTGTCCGCCCCGGAGCGGGTTTCGCGACTCTCAGGGTAGGAGGAGTTCCGATGAGAGCAGCGAACCTCGGCATGACCCTCGCTTTCGTCGCCGCGGCGGCGTTCGGGCAGGGCACGATCACCCATGGCAGCGTGACCTTCGAACGGACGAGCTCCTCGTTCGATTCGACACCTGCAGCGAATCTCGTCGGAGTCCCCGGCTATGGCGCGATCGACCACCTGTTCGAGCACGGCTGGTGGTACCGGCTTGGAGGGGGGACGCAGGAGACCCCGTTCGGAGCTCCGGGTACCCAGTTCTACAGCACGAACAGCTCGTCCATCTCGTGGTTGGGCCTCGGGGGCGGCGCCTTCGACGCGTACGAGACGGTCACCGTGGACGTCAACGGCCCCGCCGTGTTCGTCGAGTTCGAGCTCGAAATCGTCAATCCGAGCTCGAGCGCCACCCTCGGCGTGTTCCTCTACCACATGCTGGACGCGGATCTCGCCGGACCGAGCCCGGTCGATGACAGCGCCACGCTCTGGCAATTCGATCCACGTCGCGTCGTGAGAGTCGAGGATTCCAGCGGTGTGGCCACCTACTGGGCTGACCAGGACGCGGCGGGATTCCTCGTGAGGCCCTTTGGTGCGACCAGCGTGCGCGAAGCGCTGAACGACGGCGCGGTAACGGTCTTCAACAACTCCGGCGTCCCCTTCGGTCCAGGAGATCTGACCGCGGGCTTCGTCTACCTCGTCAACCTACCCCCTATGGGGACCGAGACGTTTCGGGTCCACTTTTGGGTCGCCGCTACCGTTCTCCAGTGCGATGACCTGGACGGCGTCTTCTGCGACGGCTTCGGAGCCGGATCGACCGCGGTATGGAGCAGCGCGACGCCGTAAGGGCGAGCGGGCGAGGGTGGTCGCCGTTCAGGTCGTGGCCGTCGCCGCGTCGGCCGAGCGGATCGGGAGTCCTCGCCTCGCCGGGCGTCGCCGGATGGTGTTTCGCGGGAGCGCTGCGAATGTCCGATTCTGAGCGCGGACTGCGCCATCTCCAGGTGAGGAGATGGCCATGCCCGCAAACCGTGTCGCGCCCGCAACGCTCGCCCTGCTGCTCGGCTTCGCCGCACCGCTCGTCGCCGCCGATATCGCCGTCACGACGGCGATCGACGTCGATTTCGACGACCCTGACTGCTCGCTGCGCGAGGCGATCGTCGCCGCCAACGACGACGTGGCCTACCA
>JBPOHI010000312.1:0-3234 GCA_052035735.1 Acidobacteriota bacterium | reverse complement strand
TCTCTCGTCGCGCCGGGGTCGCTGCCGATCACCATCGAAGAGGAGTTCCGGCGCTTCCGCGCCCGCGGCAGCGCTGCCAAGATCCACCTCGCGCTCTCCGGTCCGCTCGAGCTGCCGGCAGCCAGCGGTAACCACGAAGCGATCCGCATCGGCGGCGGCCACGTCGACGACCTCGAGCGCGCTTTCGACGCGATCAAGTATCGCCAGTTCTCGCCGCGGCCAAGTCTCGACGTGCGGGTGCCCACCGTCTCCGATGCGAGCCTGGCGCCGCAGGGGCACCATGTCGTCTCGATCCTCTCGAGCTACGCGCCCTACACGCTCGAAGGCGGCTGGACCGAAGCGGCGAGGCAAGCGCTCGGCGAGACCGTCGTCGCCGAGCTCGTGCGCCACGCTCCGGCCGTGCGCGAGCGCATCGTGGCGATGGAGGTTCTGTCGCCGGCTGATCTCGAGCAGGAGTTCGCGCTCACCGGCGGCCAGATCCACCACGGCGAGCTCGCCCTCGACCAGCTCCTCGTGCTGCGCCCGGCCCCCTCCGCCGCGCGCTACGCCACCAGCGTCCCCGGCCTCTATCTCGGCGGCGCCGGCAACCACCCCGGCGGCGGCGTCCGTCCGACGGCGGGCCTGCTCGCCGCCGCAGCGGCTCTCGCGCGGTAGCCCTCCTTCGCCCAACCTCCCACTCGAGCGGCGGCTACCCCGCGGAGGCGACGCGGACGCAAGAGGCGTCGTCTCTTCGCGACGAGCGCGAGAGACCGTTCGTATGTAAAAAGACGCAAAAGTGGCCTCTCCCCGACGAAGCCGCCACCTCGCGCGACGTAAAGTGCGGCCGCGGCGCCGGATCCCGTGGCCCTTCTGGCCGCGATCGCACTCCGGAGGCCGCGGGAAGGTCCTTCATGAGTCTCTCTCATGCGATCGCCGAACGGGCCGCCCGGCTCGCGACCGTCGCCCGGACCGACGCAAGAGGCGGCGGTGACCTCAGCTGCTGTCGAAGAGGAATCCGAAACTGCATCCTCGTCGCATTCGCGCTGGTGCGCTCGTCCGCTGCCACCGAGGCTGTCCCTGGCCTTCCGATCGACCCAAAGATGAGCTTCTTCGTCACCAGCGTCGGCGTCGACGGGAGCGCTGACTTCGGCGGACTCGCGGGCGCCGACCGTCACTGCCGGGAACTGGCGGCGGCCAGCGGCTTCGGAGCCCGTGACTGGCGGGCATACCTGAGCCTCGCTCCCGTCGGAGGTCTGCCGGGAGTCGATGCGCGCGATCGAATCGGGCGCGGACCTTGGTTCAACGCGAGAGGGGAGCGGATCGCCGACAGCCTCGACACCCTGTTCGGCGGACGCGATCGAATCGATCGAAGAACGGCACTCGACGAGACCGGCGCGGCGGTTCCGGGGAGCGATCACGACATTCTCACGGGGAGCGACGCCGAAGGACGCTTGGCCTACGCCTTCGGCGTGCCGGCGACGTGCGCCAATTGGACGAGCCGGACCGACGGCCACGCGATGATGGGCCATCACGACCGGTTCCTCGACCGCGGAACCCGCTTTCCGCGTTGGCGCCGATCGTGGACGGCCGCGCATCCGAGTCGGGGCTGCGACGCCGCGAGGATCCGACAAACGGGAAGTGCTGGGCGTTTCTACTGTTTCGCCGCCGACTCCGCGCCCGAAAGACCCTCCAACGGTATCGCCGATTCGGGGTCCTTGAGCTTCCGTCGAGGAGTGAACTTGGCGCATTGGCTCTCCGCGAACTATCTCCCCGACGCACCGTACGCCGCCGACTGGATGGGAGACGAGGACGTCGACTGGATCGCTGAGAACGGCTTCGACCATATCCGCGTCCGCGTCGCGGGAGATCTCTGGATCGGCCCGGACGGCGAGCTTCTCGAGGAACGGATCGCTCCGTTCGATCGACTCCTGCTTCGCGCGCGCGAGCGCGGGCTCGGCGTCGTTCTCACGATGTTCAGCATGCCTGGCTATCATCACGGTCTGCTCGGCGCACCCCCTCCGGGCGACGCTTCCTCGCCGTTCACCGATCCGGAGGCGCTCTACGACCACGAGTACGTCTGGTGGAAGGTCGCACGTCGTTTCGCAAACGAAGGGGTCGGCCTGCGATTCGAACTTCTGCATCGGCCGCGCGCTCCAGAGGAGGCCTCGATGCGGCGCTACAACGAAGCGTTGTTGGCGGCGGTCCGAGAGAGCAATCCGATGCGAGTCATCTACTTGACATCTCGAGAGATGAACCTCGACACACTCGCCGAAGTGATGCAGAGCGACAAAATCGCCGAAGACTGGAACGTAGCGCTCGCGTTCGAGTTCAACGAGCCGACGGAGTTCACGCGACAGTTCGACGAGCAGCTCCCCCTCGTTCACTTCCCCAGTGCGACGCCGGATGCGGAAGCCGAAGATCCGAACGCCGGTTCCGGGCAGGTGGAGGCGAACACGCCGTCGACCGTCGCTCAGCTCATCGAACGACTCGATCGGTTCGCCGCGAAGGCGAGTCAATCTGCGTGGGGACGGGAGCTCTACCTCGCCGAGTTCGGCGTCTACCGCCGGGCGGACGACGAGTCGACCAAGGTGTACCTCCGCGCCGTGCGCGACGCCGCGGAGCGTCACGGCTGGTCGTGGTCCGTCTACGACTACAACAGCGGTTGCGCGGTCCGTGACGGAGAGGGTCGCCCTACCCGCAGCTGGCGAGCGCTGTTCGAGTAGGGCCGTGCCGTTCTGGGCTGGCGCCGATGTCGGGCGAAACGACTCGGCAGCTCGCGACCGGGGAGCGCCACGGCTATCGCGGCGCTTCCCGGCGACGACCGCTTGGTGCTGCGCGCTGAATCACTCGCCGTAGCCGTCGAGAGCCGGACGGAGGAATTGGAGCTGCAAGAAGCAGGACTCCCCGGGTGTCCCTTTTGCACCACGAATCGCGGGAGAAGGACTATGGAACGACTCGCGTATTTCGCTCTCCGAGTGGCGCTCCTGTGCGCACTTGCAGCGGCCTTTCCGGCCGCAGTGCTGGCGCAAGCCACGACCTACTCCTACCTGGGCGATCTCTACTCCGCCACGCAGCCCCCTTACGCCGCCAGCCAACGGCTCACGGGGAGCTTCACGGTGGCGGCACCTCTGCCGGCGTTCCGGGCGCTCGGCGACCTGACGCCGGCGCTCGTCGCGATGAGCTTCGACGACGGCGTCGAAGGGCGCACCCTCGCCGACTCCTTCATCTGCAAGTTCGAGGTCGCGACCGACGGCG
>JBPOHI010000022.1:0-5378 GCA_052035735.1 Acidobacteriota bacterium | reverse complement strand
TCGCGCCGCGCGCTCTTCCGGGAGAGAGGATGCTCCGCCGACTCGCGCTTCGCCAGACCCTCGGTCTCTTCGCCGTGCTGCTCGGCGCTCTCGTCGGCGCCGCGGCCTCCTCGGCCACGCCGGGACGGCCGATGCCGGCACCAGCCTCATCCGCCGCTCCGCGCGCCGTCATCCTGCTCCTCGGCGATGGGCTCGGCTTCTCGCAGATTGCCCTCGCGCGCTACGCCACGAAGGGGCGTGGCGGCCGGTTCGCGTTCGAATCGATGCCGGTGACCGGGCTCGTCTCGACCTGGTCGGCGTCGAACTTCGTCACCGACAGCGGCGCCGCGGCGACCGCCTTTGCCGCCGGCGCGAAGACCGACAACCGCTTCCTCGGACTCGACCCCGAGAAGCGCCCGGCGCGCACGATCGGCGAGGCGGCGAAGGCCGCCGGCTGGCGCGTCGGCTACGTCACCAACACGCGCATCACCCACGCGACGCCCGCCTGCTTCTACGCCCACCATGACAATCGCTACGACGAGGAGGCCGTCGCCGCGCAACTGCTCGACGCCGATGTCGACGTCGCGCTCGGCGGCGGGCTGTCGTACTTCCTGCCGCGCGAGCAGAACGGCGTCCGTCTCGACGGCCGCGACCTCGTCGCCGAAGCGCGGGCGCGCGGGGTGCAGGTTCTCCTGCGCCGCGGTCCTCTGGTCTGGAACGGCGAGGGCCGCCTGCTCGGCCTGCTCGCCAACTCTCACCTGACCTACGAGCTCGACGATCGCAGCTATTCGGCGGAGCGCCGCGACCCGACAGTGGCGGAGCTCGCGCGTCTCGCGCTCGGCGGCCTCGGGGCCTCCGAGCGGCCGTTCCTGTTGATGATCGAAGGCGGTCGTATCGACCACGCCGGACACGACTTCGACGCCGCCGGCATCGTCGCCGAGACCGCGCGCTTCGACGAGGCGGTCGCGGCGGTTCTCCAGTGGGCGAGCACCCATCCCGACACGCTCGTTCTGGTGACCGCCGATCACGCCACCGGCGGTCTGGCGTTGAACGACCACGCCGACTGGACGGCGCTCGCGCGGCGCACCTCCTCGGTGGCCTGGCTCGCGGCGCAGATCCGGAACGCCGACGCGACGGCCGAGCTCCTCGCCGCCCGCACCGGCGTCGCCGACTGGACGGCGGACGAGGTGGAGGCGATTCGCGCCGCGCCGGACTCTTATGAAGCCAACCGCCGTCTCGGCCGGATGCTCGCCCTGCGCGACGGCTTCACCTGGTCGGCGAGAGTCACCGACGACGACACCCACGGCCATACCGGCGAGGATGTGCCGATCTACGCCAGTGGACCGGGCGCGGAGCTCTTCGGCGGCGCGCTCGACAACACCGACATCGCGCGGCGGATCGCCGGGCTCCTCGGCTGGCAGATCGGGCTGGCGGAGTAGATCCGGCGTTGCCTGCCCTCATCGACAGCCCCGCGAGCCTGCAGCTGTCGCCAGTCTGGTGCCTGCGGCAACAGCTGGACGGCCTGGGCGATCGCACGACCCGCGCGCTGCTGCGCGCCGTCCTCGGCGTGAGCCTCGGCGGCATCCGCGTCGAAGGGGCGCACCGTCTGACAGCGGTTCCGGACCCGGCGATCTTCGCCCTCAGCCACCACAACGCATATGAGGCGCTGCTCGCGCCCGCCGCCTTGATGGCCCTGCGCGGCGGCAGACCGGTGCGATTCCTGGTCGACTGGATGTACCTCGAGCTGCCGCTCGCCGGCGCACTGCTGCGGCGCGGCGAGACGATCGCGGTCTATCGCAAGCCGGCCCGCTGGCGCTGGCGCGAGGCGGTGCGCAGGCAGGGTCTGCAAGGAGCTTCAGCGACCGATCGCGCGCTCGCCGTCCTCGCGCACGGACAGAGCATCGGCATCTATCCCGAAGGGCGGCGCAATGCCGATCCCTGGCGGCTCGCGCCGCTGCGCCGGGGGGCCGCGGAGCTGGCGCGGCGCTCGGGCGCACCGCTGGTGCCGATCGGCATCGACTTCCCGGCTCGCGAACGGCTCGGTCGCCTGCCGCGCCTGGGCCGGATGGTGCTGCGTGTCGGCGAGCCGCTGTCGCCGCAGCGACTCGAGGAGTCGCTCACCACCGAGCTCGAGACGGCACTCGCGCATCTCGCGCGGAAAACCACTGCCACCTAGGAGGCCGCCATGTCCGTCGACCCCGTCCCCGCAGCGCCGTCCTTCGAGCGAATCGCATCCCGAGCCGCGAAGTCCACTGCCTTGACGACGGAGCGTGTGCGCGATGCGGCGTCGCGGGCCGCGGCCCTCGCCATCGTGCGCGAGGTGTACCTCGAGGAGAAGGGTTGGCTCGCCGATGCCGACCGCGAGCTGCCGGAATCCGCCGGCGCTCCCCCCGAGTCCTCATCGACGAGCTGGTTTCTCGCCCGCTGCGGCGGCGAGCCGGCCGGCGTCGTACGCCTGACCTACGATCCCAGCCTCGAGCTGCCGAGCGCCGCCGGCGTCGAGCTCGACTCCGGCATCGACCTCGAACAGCTCGCGCGCTCCGGGAGGTTCGTCGAAGTCGGCCGTCTGATGATCGCCGCCCGCTTCCGCTCCCGCACCGCGGTCGTGCTGGCGCTCATGCGGGCGGCGCTCGCCGAGGTGGTGGCGCGCGGCTACACCCACCTGCTGACGGTGGTGTTCGAGGACGATCCGCACTCGCCCTACGGCTTCCACACCCGTGTCCTCGGCTTCGAGCGCATCGGCAGCCACCGCTACGGCGAGCTCGCCTGCGCCAGCCGGCGCATCCTGCTCGTCCTCGACATCGCCCGCGCCATCGAGCGGCTCCGCGGCCCGCGCGCCAAGCTCCTCCAGGCCCTGACCGGCGGCCTCGAGCACGCACTGGCTTCGATCGCGGCACGGCGTTGAAGCGCGAGTCGGTGGCCGCAACGCGGCGGTGGGACCAAGAGCGGCCGAAGTAGGCACTCTCACGGGAAGCTCAGCCGCGATGCAGGATTCTCAGTCGCTTCAGGCGGAAAGCCTGAAGACCCGGTTGCCACCTGACCCCGGAAGGTCTCCCGGTTCCTCCATGCCGTTCGCGGCGGTCCAGCGAAAAGACCTCGCCACCTGAGTACCGTAGTCCGTATGTCCAACGACTACCGAGCCGTCCGCGGAGACAGCAAGCGCGTAGCTTTCCGGGTCTTCGCCGCCGAGAATGCCGAGGCGCTCGAAGCCGGCCTCGGCGGTCCAGCGGAACGCCTCCCCGCGAACCATGCCAAGGGTCCTCAGCGGGCCGACCACGACGCGCCCGTCGTCAGAAATGGCATAGGCCTCGACGCGCTCGGGGGCGGCTCCCGCCGATCCGATGAGTCCGCGAAAGGAGCTCGCCGCGCCCACGGAAGGCAGCGCGAGCCCGACCAGACCGCAGAGACCTGCCCAGGCGATCCGCAGCGTCATCGTTCGTTTCATCGGCACACCCAATCTTGCCGGCAGAACGGGAGCCTAGCTGCCGCGTAAGTGACCCACGATCGCCCATACGAAGCGCGCCCCGCCGAGCGCTCACAAGTGCTCACGAACGACGTGTCTCAAAGGCCCGATGATTCTATGCAGGTCGGACACAATATGTATAGCAATGTGGCGTTTGCTATACAGATAACCTAGACTGACAAGCCGTGAGACCGCTCGCGCCCCTCGACAGCCTGCGCCCAGAGCGCTTCGAGACCTCCGAGATCCTGAAACAGGTCGTCGCCTCGGGCCGCCAACTTGCCGAGCTCAAGGGGATCGCCGCGTCCATACCCAACCAGGCCATCCTCATCAACACTCTGGGCCTGCAAGAGGCCAAGGACAGCTCGGAGATCGAGAACATCGTCACCACGCACGACGAGCTGTTCCAGCAGCCAACACTTCAGAGCGAGACCGGATCGCTCGCGGCGAAGGAGGTCGCGAGGTATCGCCAGGCATTGCGTGTGGGATTCGACTCGGTGCTTCGAAGCGGACTCCTGACGAACAAGCAGATTCTCCAGGTTCAGGCCGCTCTGGTGGACAACGCGGCTGGCTTCCGAAAGGTGCCCGGAACCGCGCTCAAGGACTCCGCAGGCCGCATTGTCCACACTCCGCCATCGCCCGAACTCCTTCCCGGACTGATGCGCGACCTCGAGCGCTTCGTCAACGACCCTGAGGTCTTCCAGGCAGACGCGCTGATCAAGATGGCGCTCCTTCATCACCAGTTCGAGAGCATCCACCCGTTCTATGACGGGAACGGCCGAAGCGGCCGAATCCTCAATGTGCTCTACCTGATGAAGGAACATCTTCTCGACATTCCCGTGCTCTATCTGAGCCGCCACATCGTACGAACCAAGTCCGACTACTATCGCCTGCTTCAGGCGGTGCGCGATCAGGATGCTTGGGAGGAATGGGTCCTCTACATGCTGGTCGCCGTCGAGAAGACCGCGAGAGAGGGCATCGCGACGATCGACGCCATCAAGAACCTGATGCTCACCGTAAAGCACCAGATTCGAGCGGACTACAGGTTCTATAGCCAGGACCTGATCAACAACCTGTTCAATCACCCCTACACGAAGATCGACTACCTCAAGAAGGACCTTCGAGTCTCGCGACTGACGGCGACGAAGTACCTCGAAGAGCTCGTGGCAGGAGGCTTCCTGCAAAAGCGCAAGGTCGGCCGCTCGAACTACTTCATCAACACGAGACTGGTAGAGATTCTCGCGCGCACAGAGGCCCAGCGAGCTCGATGACAACTTGACATGAAGTTTGCCTGTACCTCGTCGACCTCACCCCCATCGACACCGCGGGTCAGTGCGACCAGGACACCGCGCGGCCCATCCTCGTCGAGATGCCCCGACGCCCCGGCTGCGCCATCGCGGGCTCCAAGCGCGAGACCGCCGCGGTCTCATTTCGGCGGGTCGGAAGGGCTTTACACGTTGAACTTGAACAGAATCACGTCGCCGTCGGCGACGATGTACTCCTTGCCCTCCTGGCGGACGTTGCCGCCTTCGCGGGCGCGGGCCCAGCCGCCGACGCGGACGAACTCGTCCCAGGCGATCGTCTCCGCCTTGATGAAGCCGCGTGCGAGGTCGCTGTGGATGACCGCGGCGGCCTCCGGCGCGGTGTCGCCGGCATGGATCGTCCAGGCGCGCGCTTCCTTCTCGCCGGCGGTGAAGTAGGTGCGCAGGCCGAGCAGGTGATAGATCGAGCGGATGAGCGAGCCGACGCCCGACTCGGCGACGCCGTGCGAGGCTAGGTACTCCGTCGCCTCCTCTATCGGCAGCTCGGCGAGCTCGGACTCGATCTGCGCCGAGACGGTGACCGCTTCGGCGCCGTGGTGCGTCGCCACCCACTGCCGGACCTCGGCGACGAGCGGGTTGCTGTCGGCGGTCGCGAGATCGTCTTCGGCGACGTTGCA
>JBPOHI010000238.1:0-4284 GCA_052035735.1 Acidobacteriota bacterium | reverse complement strand
CCCGCCGGCGGGATGTTCCAAGTCAACAGCTACACGACCAGTGAACAGGGCGGCCGCAGCGTCGCCGCCGATGGCGTCGGGAGATTCGTCGTCGCCTGGTCGAGTGACGGGCAGGACGGCTCCGAGTTCGGAGTCTTCGCTCGACGCTTCGACTCGACGGGCTCGACCTTGGGCAGCGAGTTTCAGGTCAATACCTCGACCGTCGGGTACCAACTTTCGCCGTCCGTGGCCGCCGACAGCGCCGGCAACTTCCTCGTCGTCTGGACGACTCCCGACACGGGTGGCTCCGTCTCGCCCGTTTTCGGACGCTTCTATTCGTCGGCCGGAGTGGCGCAAGGGCCCGAGTTCCAGATCAGCGCCTCCTCCTCCGACCCCGCCTCCAGGCCTACGGTGGCCGCACAGGGCGGCGGTGGATTCATTGCGGTCTGGCAGCGGTTCTTGCCGTCACCACAGCTCGACTACGATCTCGTCGGCCGCCGCGTCAGCGCCGCCGGGCAAACCCTGGGAGTCGAGTTCCCCATCAACACGTTCACGCCGGACATCCAGTGGTGGCCCCGCGTCGCGAGCGAAGCGACGGGCGAGTTCGTCGTCACCTGGACGAGCGGCGCCAATCAGGATGGCTCGTATGCCGGTACCTTTGCTCGCCGATTCGATGCCGGAGGCGTGCCGGAGACCGGCGAATTCCAGGTCAACAGTTTCACGACCGGCAACCAGGCAAATTCGACGATCGCCGGCGACGGCGCGGGGCGGTTCGTTGTCGCCTGGATGGGGGACAACCAGGACGGAGACGGAACCGGCGTCTTCGCCCAGCGCCTCACCGCCCCCGTCTTCGCCGACGCCTTCGAAGCCGGCGTTGTCTGCGCCTGGAGCGACTCCGCGGGCAGCGGCGACCTCTGCCCGTAGACCCGGACCCGCTCGGTTCCCGCGCCCGTTCGTCTGCACTTCTTGAAGGAATAGCTCCTGGGAAGCGGCGCCATCGACCGCCTTGTTCTCGACGGAGCAACCGGCGATGGGCGACATCATCGACGGTGACGCCATCTTCCACGACTTGGGTTGTCTTGCGGGCGCTTTCTAGCTCGAAAAGGAGGCGACATTAGGCGACGCATGATGGGGCTGGTTGGGATGTTCGTGGTGGCGGTGGTCGGCGCTGGGGCGGCGCACGCCCAGGCGGCGGCCGATCCGAAGGCGACGGCAGCGGCCGCCGCGGCGTCGGCGAAGGCCGACTACCTGATGCTCTACGACGAGGTGGCGAAGAGGATCGAGGATCTTGGGGCGGCGATTCCCGAGGACAAGTACGGTTACCGCCCGGCCGAAGGCGTGCGCACCGTCGGGGAGGTGCTGAACCACACCGACGGCGCGAGCTATCTCTTCGCCAAGGTCACCGGCGTCGCGGTGCCGGCCGACGCGCCGAAAGATCCCGAGAAGGGCCCCGGCGCGACGAAGAAGGCCGACATTCTGGCGAACCTGAAGAGGTCGCTCGCCTTCGGCCGCGCCAACGCCGCAGCGGTGACGCCGGAGACGCTCGCGACCCACGGTCGATTTCTTCGGCAACAAGATGTCGGTACAGGCGGTCTACATGGCCGGATACGGCCACGTGAGCGAACACTTGGGGCAGCTGATCGCCTAGGCTCGCGCGGTGGGAGTGACGCCTCCCTGGTCGAAGTAGCGCCGCCTGCCGACACCCGAGAGCCTCTCCGATGACCCAGCACCCCAGCTATCGCATGAAGTTCTCCGGCGTCTTTCCGCTCTACGTCCAGAAGGCCGAGAAGTAAGGGCGGACGCGGGCGGAGGTCGACGAGGTCCTCCGCTGGTTGACCGGCTACTCGCAGGCGGGGCTCGAGGAGCAGATCGCGCGCCAGACCGACTTCGAGACCTTCTTCGCTGAGGCGCCGGCTTTCCACCCCAACGCGGAGCTCATCCGCGGCGTGGTCTGCGGCGTGCGTGTCGAGGAAGTCGAGGACCCCTTGATGCGCAAGGTGCGCTACCTCGACAAACTCATCGACGAGCTCGCCAGGGGGAAGGAGATGGCGAAGATCCTGCGGCAGTGATCGGAAGCCCGGGACCGACCGCCGTCGCCATGAGTCGGTCTCTCAGTGCCCCGCGCCCTGACGAAAGGCAGGTCGCGAGCGCTGCGCCTGGAGAGTGGCCGGCGGGCCGACTGGGAGCGAAGATCCGCCTCGCATCTGAGGAGGATCGCTCTTGCCTCGACCATTCGAACGTGCCCCTCGCAGGACTTTCTGGCTGCTGATCCTCGCGCTGCCTTTCGCACTTCCCGCCTTCGCCGCCGACTTCATCGTCACGCGCTACGACGATCCGGCGCCGGATGGCTGTCTGCCGGCGGACTGTTCGCTGCGCGAAGCGGTGATCGCGGCGACCGCGGACACCGCCTACGATCGCGTGCTGCTCTCCGCGGGGACTTATGTTCTCACCATCGTCAACGCGGGAGGGGGGAGCTCGGCCAACGGCGGGTTCAACGTGAACGGCGAGATCGAGATCGCCGGCCTCGGCGCCGAGCTCACCCGCATCGAGGGTGACGGCGTCAACGAGACGATCCTGACCGGTTCGGACTCGGACCTCCAGCTTACGCTGCGGGGCATCGGTTTCCAGCATTCGGATCTCCACGGAGTGCTGCTCCTCGACGGATCGGCGCTCATCGAAGACTGTGCGTTCGTCGAGAACGGGGTGGGGATCGCGCTCGGGGCTGGAATCGCGGCGAATCTCGCGGCCGAGTCCCTCGTCCTGCGGCGCAGCACCAGCACCGGCAACGGCGGCGATGGCCTGACGCTGAGCGCCGCGGTCTCGACCCTCGAGAACGTCACCTCGACAGGCAACGGGCTCCTCGAGATCCGGTGGAGTGGCAACGGGGCTCTGACCCACGTGTTCTCCTGCAACCACTGCACCATCGCTCATGAAGACGGGAGTGGCGACGAGATGCGGGTCGCTTTCGGCACCGTCACGATCTCGAACTCGATCGTCTCGGGGAGCTGTGTCTTCGGGACGAGCGGCGCCGTCGATTCGGCCGGAGGCAATGTCGAGTCGTCGGGCAACAGCTGCCAGTTCGACCAGGGGAGCGACCAGGCGGGAGTTTCGTCCGGCGCCCTGGCGCTTGGTCCGCTGGGCGGCAACGGCGGACTGACTCCGACGATCCTGCCCGATTCGACCAGCGTCGCGATCGGCGCCGCGATCGACGCCCTGTGTGCTGCAGAGGATCAGCGGGGCGTGGCGCGTGGCACCGCCTGTGAATCGGGCGCGGTAGAGATCGTCAGTGCCCACGTCGGAGCGCCGATCTTCCACGACGGGTTCCTGCAGGGGAGCCCGCTGGCCTGGAGCTCGGCGGTCCCCTGAGCCGCTGAGCAGGCAAACCGACAGGCGTGGGCGACGGCACCACCCCTCCCCCCCCCTCGCCCTCGGCCGGAGGCCGTCACGAGGATCGAGAAGCGTTTCGCCAGCTACGTCGAGCCCTGCCTGCAGAGAAACCGCCCGATAGCCGTCCGGGTCCGTCCCGCGCTCCGTTGCCTCACGACGGGTCGGTCGAGGGTGCCGGCTGACTTCCTGCCGCGGAGGTTGGGGGCCGAAACCGGCCAGGGTCACCCGGACTCGGTCAATCAGCGGTCTTCTTGCGCCCGGATTCGAGGGGACGGGTCGGCCTGGACGCGACCGGGCCGAAAAATTGCTTCCTCGGGGGCTAGACAAGAATTCTCCGAGGTGCCAGAATTCGCGGTCCACCCAGCTTCCGTCGCAAATTACGCGGCGGCATGGAGTTGGGGTGCAAAAGGCAGTCGATCAACAGAGAAGACGCAAGATCCGAAAGTCGCGCCGCTGACCGGCTGCCAGAGTAAGGCGCGGGTCCGGCGTTAGTCTGCGCCCACGTAGCTCAGCGGTAGAGCACTTCCTTGGTAAGGAAGAGGTCATCGGTTCAAGCCCGATCGTGGGCTCCATCGATTTGCCGGTTGATTGGAGCTTCAAGGCAGCAACTTGAGTTTGTCTAAGAACCGCCCGTCCGCGGGCACGGCTGACTGAGGAGGCAATCGGGGCGCCATGGGCAAGGAAAAATTCGACCGTACCAAGCCGCACGTGAACGTGGGAACGATCGGTCACGTGGACCATGGGAAGACGACGCTGACGGCAGCGCTGACGAAGGTTGCCGCGGACAAGGGTTGGGCGAAGTTCGTGCCGTACGACGAGGTGGCGAAGGCCTCCGAGTCGCAGGGCCGCCGGGACCCCACGAAGATTCTGACGATTGCGACGTCGCACGTGGAGTACGCGACGCAGAACCGTCACTAC
>JBPOHI010000190.1:0-14416 GCA_052035735.1 Acidobacteriota bacterium | reverse complement strand
GGCCGGTCCTCCGGGATCGAGCTCGCAGCGATCGTCGACCGGACCGATCCGGCGACGCTCGAGTATCTCCTGCGCTTCGACACCCTGCTCGGGCGGTTTCCGACGCCGGTCGCGCGCCGCGAAGGCGGGCTCGTGATCGACGGCCGCGAGATCGCCCTGCTCGCGCCGCCCGCCCCTGCCGCAGGGTCCGAGGGGAGTGTCGCGCCCGACTGGAAGTCGCTGGGTGTCGATGTCGTGATCGAGGCCACCGAGACGCCGCAGACGCGCGCGGCGCTCGAAGCCCATCTGGCGAGCGGCGCCGGACGCGTGCTGGTCTGCTCTCCTTCCGACGATCTGCCCGACGCCACCATCGTCGTCGGCGTGAACGACAAGCGCCTCCTGCCCGCCCACCGGATCGTCTCGGTGGGCTCCGTCACGGCGAACTGCGCCGCGCCGGTGCTCCAGGTACTGGCGGCAGAGTTCGGTCTCGACCGTGTCTTCCTCACCTCGGTGCATGCCTATTCGAACCAGCTGCGGCTCGCCGACGTCCCGGCGGACGACATGCGGAGCGGCCGGGCGGCGGCGGAGAACATCATTCCCCAACCGACCAACGCCGACGAGCTGATCGCGACGCTCGTGCCCGGCCTCGCGGGAAAGATCTCGGGCCTCGCGATCAACGTGCCGGTTCCGAACGGCTCGCTGGTCGATCTCACCTGCTGGCATCCGCGCGAAGTCACTGCCGAGGCGATCAATGCCGCCGTGCGCGGCGCCGCCGAGCAGAGCCTCTACGGCATCCTCGCCTACGAGACCGAACCGATCGTCTCCTCCGACATCCTGCACTCGACCTACTCCGGGACTTTCGATTCGCTGTCGACGATGGTCGTCGCCGGCAGGGTCTCGAAGACCCTCACTTTCTTCGACAACGGTTGGGGCTACTGCCACCGCGTGATCGACCTCCTGCGCCGGTTGTCGACTTTCGCCACGGAGGACGCGCGATGAGCATCCGGGTCGGCATCAACGGTTTCGGGCGCATCGGGCGTTCGGTCTTCCGGATTCTCTGCGACCGTCCCGAGGTCGAAGTGGTCTGCATCAACGATCTCTACGAGAACGAGCACCTGGCCTACCTGCTGGAGTTCGACTCGGTGATGGGTCCGTTCGGCCGGACAGTCGCCTTCGACGAGGAGACGATGACCGTCGATGGCCGCTCGATCCGGATGACGGCGGAGCGCGATCCGGCGAGCATCCCCTGGGGAGCGCTCGGCGTCGACGTGGTGATCGAGTCGACCGGCGCCTTCCGCAGCCGCGCGAAGCTCGAGCGCCACCTCGCTGGCGGAGCCGGCAAGGTCATCCTCACGGTTCCACCCAAGGACGAGGTGGACCGCATGGTCGTGCTCGGTGTCAACGATGGGGACCTGCAACCGTCCGACCGGATCGTCTCGAACGCGTCCTGTACGACCAACTGCCTGGCGCCGGTCGCGCGCATCCTCGACGAGGCGTTCGGCATCGAGGAGGGCTTCGTTTCGACCGTCCACGCGTATACCAACGACCAGCGTCTGGCCGATGTGCCGCACGACGATCTGCGCCGCAGCCGCGCGGCGGCGCTGAACATCATTCCGACGTCGACCGGCGCGGCCCGTGCCGTCGGCAAGGTGCTGCCCAGACTCAAGGGGAAGCTCGACGGCGTCGCGCTCAGGGTGCCGGTCCCGGACGGTTCGTTGATCGACTTCACCTGCCGCCTGCGGGCGAAGCCGGGTGTCGAGGAGATTCACCGCGCCGTCGAGCGCGCCGCCTCCGGCGATCTTCGACGGATCGTCGAGTACAGCACGCGGCCGCTGGTCTCGACCGACATCATCGGCAATCCGCATTCTTCGATCTTCGACGCCCTGTCGACCCAGACCCTGGGTGACGGCTTCGCCCGCGTCGTCGCCTGGTACGACAACGAGTGGGGCTACTCGCAGCGGGTCGTCGACCTGCTCTTCCTGCTCGCCGGCTCGGGGGCGCCATCGCAGAGGAGTGCATCGTGACGCGGATCGGAGTCTTCGGCTGGGGAGTGGTCGCGCCGCGCTCGAAAGATATCGAAGCCTTCGAGCGTCACCTGGAGTCGAAGGAGAGTTGGCTCCGTCCCTACGACGGCTTCGGGCCTTCGAACTTCCTCGTCGGACAACCCGACTTCGATTTCGCCGAATACAAGCCGTGGATCGAGGCGAGGTTTCCGCCGAGCCGGTTCTCGCAGATCACCGAGAAGATGGACTCGCCGACCCTGTTCGCGATCGCCGCCTTCGTCCAGGCGCTCGGGCAGAATCCGGGGATCGAGCAGCTCCTCCAGGAGCTCGGATCGGAGGCCCATGTCTATGTCGGCACCGGCCTCGGCGCACTCGGCACGATCGAGTCGATCTCGCTCGATCTGCACCGCGCGCAGCGCCGCTGGGACCGCTTCTGGGCAGCGCCCGAGCGTAACGAGGCGCTGCGGCGATTCCGCGCCGGCGATGGCGCGCCGGACGGGGCCGCCCCGCCGATAGATCCGGCGACTCTCCCCGACGAAGACCGCGAGGAGGTGGAGGAGCAGTGGTGGCACTTCTGGGCCGGCCACTCCTTGCAGCTCCGCGATTTCCTCAGCGAGATGCGCGAGATCGAGTCGCTCACCGTTCAGGGAACGGTCGAAACCGGCAAGCTCGGCCTGATCAAGGAGAAGCAGCGGCGCATCAACAAGATGCTCAAGGCGTGGGCCTGCCCGCCGCCGCCGTGGCGCGAGGTCTCGGCGAATCTCCTGTGGAACATCCACAACGCGCCGGCGGCGCAGATCTCGATGATGGGCAAGATCACCGGTCTGACGTTCGCTCCGGTCGCCGCCTGCGCGACGTTCGGCGTCACCCTCAAGCTGGCGATCGACGCCATTCGGCGCGGCGAGGCGCGAGCGGTGGTCATCGGCGCCACCGATCCGCCGCCGCTGCGACTCATGGTCGGTGCCTTCCACAACGCGCGTGTCGGCGCCGCCGACGGCTCGGTCTCGAAACCGATGACCGGCCTGCGCGGCACGCATGTCGGCGGCGGCTCGGCGGTCTGGATCGTCGGTGATCTCGATTTCCTGCGCGCCCGGGGTTTCAAGGCCCTGGGGATGGAGCCGTTGGCCGTCGGCGTCTCCTCGGACGCCGAGCACATCATCACGCCTTCGAAGACCGGCCCGACGTCGGCAATCGTCCAGGCTCTGGCAGCCGCGGGCGTCGCGCCCGAAGAGATCGGCTCGTGGGACCTGCACGCCACCGCCACGCCCGGCGACTACCTCGAGGTCGAGAACCTGCGCAGCATCCTGCACGAAGACGTCCTGGTCACCGCGCGCAAGGGGACGTTCGGGCATGGCATGGGCGCCTCGGGCGGCTGGGAGCTGACCGCGCAGTACCTGGGCTACCAGCGTGGCGTGATCTTCCCGACCCCGCTCGCGCGGGCCGAGCTCAACCCGGAGATCGCCCGGGTACATGAGCGCTTCGCCTTCAACGAGGGCTGTGCGGCGCCCAAGGGCGCTGCCGGCAAGCTCTCGATGGGGGTCGGCGGCATCAACGCCTGCGTGATCTCGAGGCCGCTCGGCGACTGATCGCGCACCGGCGGGCGGCAATTGCCGACCCGCCGCCGCGGCTGCCGCCCGGGACCGGAACCCTCCGGCATCAGCGATGTCCAACCGAACGACGGATCCCCCGGAGCTCCTGCGCCGCGCCGCGGTCGTCGCCGGCCTGCTGCTCTCCCTGCTGATGATCGTCCGCGCGCAGGTTGGCGGCGATCAGCTCAATTTGCTCGCTCGCGGCTGGCTGCTCGCCGAGCGCGGCCAGCTCGTCCCCTACGGCAATCCGCTGTCGTCCGGCGGCGACGGCCCGGGGATTGCGACGACGCTCCTGATGGCAGGGCCACTCGCCGTCTGGCGGGACCATCGGGCCCCGGTCGTGCTGACCTGGGCGCTGCACCTCGCGGCCTTCATTCTGCTCGATCGCCGCCTCCGCACCGTCTTCTCGCCGTGGGAGCGCGCCGCCTTCGCGGTGGTCTACTGGCTGAATCCCTGGCGTCTCGAGGCGTCGGCGTTCCTGTGGAATCCGAACTTCCTCTACTTCTTCGGCGCCCTGCACCTCGCGACGGCGTTCGACCAGCGCGAGCGGGCGCACTTCGGGGCCTCGTTTCTGCACCTCATCGCCCTCGGCGTCGGCGCGCAGCTCCATCCGGCGATGCTGCTCCTCATCGTCGCTTCGCTCCTGCTCTGGCGGCGCGGTCTGGTCCAGGTGCATTGGGGCGGCGTCGCCGCCGGCGTCGCGGTGACCCTCGCGCTGCTGGTACCCTGGTGGCAGGCGGTGCAGGCGGAACCGGCGATCGTCGCCGCCGGCGAGGGCTTTCCCTTCCGCGGCCTCGTCTGGGTGCAGCCCTTGCTGAAAGGGCTCTCCTACTGGTTGCGCTATCCGTCGCTGCTGATCAACAAGCAGAGCGCGATTTTCGATTTCACCGCCCTTGCCGGAGCCGCCGCGGATCGTCTGCTGACGCCGCTCGCCAAGGGCCTGGTCGCGAGCGCTGGCGTCCTGACGATGCTCGCCGTGCTGGCAGCCAACATCGACTTCTTCCGCCGCCGCTTCGCCGCCGGCGCGCGGGCCGCCTTCGCGCGCTCGCCAGGTGCGGATCCGCGCCGGTTCGTCGAAGACTACGCATTCTGGTGCTTCGTGGCCGCAGTGGCCGTTTTCGCCGCGGCGCCGACGACCCCGCAGAGCTGGCAGTCGGTGCCGCTCTTCCAGGCGGCGGTCGTGCCGGTGGTGTTCTGGCTCGGCCGGCGGCTCGCAGTGCCGACTTCGGCGATCGCCGCCCGGCGCGGCCTCGTGGCCGCCGCCGCCGCCGCGCTCGCTGTCCATCTCGCGCTGGTCGGCGGCGGCCCCAACTTCCGCTGCGGCGGGCGGGGCGGGGTCACTTTCCCGCTGCGAGCCTCGTCGCCGATGTTCGACGACCTCGGCTTGCAGCGCACCTGCGCCTGGAAGTTCGACGTCGCGAACGAATGGTGGCCCGACGTCTTGCCGGAAGAGTAGGACAGGCTAAGGGCAAGAGAAGACATCATCGTCGGCGAGCGCGCTCGGCGCCGGGGCGAGATAGACCACTCTCTGGGTTCCCGGCATTCTACGGAGCGCGCGCACCGTTTCGGGGCCGAACTGACTCGGGTGCAGCCCAGCAGCGAGCGCAGAGTAGCTCCAGGTTCCGTAGCTGTCTCCGACATCGAGCGTCGCCGGATAGCCGAAGGCTCCGGCGCTCGCTGACGCCGCGGGCGAGTAGGCCACGAAGGGCGGAGTCGCATTCACGGTAGCCCGGGTCTCGAGGAAGAACATCGCCGGTTGCGTGTCGAGACCGGCATGAGCTTCGACAACGAGCTCGCCTGCTGCCTTGTGATCGCCGTGACAGGTGCTGCCGTGGCGGGGATCGAAGCTCAGGACGACGTCGGGGGCCAGCGCCTGGAGAAACGCGGTCAGCCGAGAGACGAGAGCGCTGTGGCCTCCGGCAGCTGCGCTCCAGCCGGTGGTGCCGCCGCCGTCGGGCAGGTTCCAAAGAGTGAGCTCAGCGCCGAGAAGTGCTGCCGATTGTTGCATCTCGATCGTTCGCACGTCGGCGAGATTCGGCTGGCAGCCCCCGGGAAGCAGGCAGATGCCGGCCTCACCGCGAGTCAGGACGAGGAGGTGACAGTCCAGGCGCTCGAGCAGGCAGAGCTTGGCGAGAACCGGTGCCAGCAGGACTTCATCGTCCGGGTGGGCGCCGACCCAGAGAACGGAGCGAGACCCGGGGAAGAGCGGCGGCGACGTCGCCGTAGGGAAGGGATCGAGCGTGGCGGGCGAGGCCGCCAGCAGGGGGACCAGTGCGAGCGTCGCGAAGAGGCTCATCTCGAACAGCTTACGGCTCCCGAGGCTGAGGCGTCGCCGCGGCGGTCTCGATCATCCGGCTGGCGATCTCCTTGACCAGTTTGGCGGCGAGGCGGGCGGTCGTCCCGCCGACGTCGCAGCGCGGGTTGAGCTCGACGACGTCGGCGCCGAGGAACGGCCCCGGAAGCTGCTGGATCAGGGAGATCGCCTCGCGCGCGGTGAGGCCGCCCGGCTCCTGGTGCGAGACGCCCGGGGCGAAGGCGGGGTCGAGGCCGTCGAGATCGAGCGACAGGTAGAGCGGTCCGGCGAGGGCGGGTCGGGCGCCGGCGGCCCAGGCGCGCATGTCGATCACTTCGACGCCGAAGCGCTCCGCCTGAGCCAGCTGGTGCGGGCTCATCTTGCGGATGCCGACCTGCACCAGCCGGGAGACCAGCCGCTCTTCGAGGATGCGCGCGAACGGGCAGGCGTGCGAGTAGCGGTCGCCCTCGAAGCTGTCGTTGAGGTCGGGGTGAGCGTCGATGTGGAGCAACGTCAGCCCCGGGTGACGCGGGCCGAGAGCGCGCAGCACCGGATAGGTCACCGAGTGGTCGCCGCCCAGGGCGATGACCCTGCCGCCAGCGGCAGCGACGCGTTCGACGCCGGCTTCGATCCGCGATCGCGCTTCGTCCGAGGCCGGCAGCTCGAGGTCGCCGGCGTCGGCGAGCGCTCCGCGAGCAGAGAGGTCGATCAGGGACTCGCTCCAAGGATTGGTCGCCTCCGACCAGAGCTCCTTGCGGATGAGCGGCGGCGCCTCTGCCGGACCGCGCAGGAAAGAGGAGCTGGCGTCATAGGGCAGGCCCAGCAGCGTCGGAATCGAGGTCATGGACGAGACTCCTCGGAGAACTCCAATTCGACCGGAGCGAGTTCGGGGCGTTTCGCTCGCCGGCGATCGCCGGAGGAGCGCCCGAGTGCGTGTCGCACCAGCCAGGGCAGGAGGTAGTCCTTGCCCCAGACGATCTCGTCGCGCCAGCGCCGCGCCGCAGAGCGTCGCTCGGAGGGGGGCAACGGCAGGCGCCAGTCGTCGCCGGCTTCGGTGAGTCCGAGGGCATCGGCGAGCGCTGCGGCGATGCGCGCGTGCCCGGCAGCGTTGGCGTGCAGCCGGTCCGGGCTCCACAGGCGTGGATCGGAGGCCACCGGATGCGCCGCAAAGTCGACCAGGAGCGCGCCACTCTGCGTGGCCGCCGCGCGGATCGAGTCGTTGAGCGCTTCGAGGCGCGGCGCCAGTCGCCGGGCGAGCGGCATCACCGGCGCGAGGTCAGGCATGGTGAAGGTCAGCAGGGTAGCGCCGGTGCCGCGGATCGCCGCCATCATCGCCGCGAGATCGGCGGCGACGGCAGGAAGGTCGACGCGCCGCGAGACGATGTCGTTGGTGCCGGCGAAGATGGTGACGAGGTCGGGTCGCATGGCGAGCGCCCGTGCGAGCTGCTCGTCGCGGATCTCGCGAGTCTTCTTGCCGCGCACGCCGAGGTTGGCGTAGAGCAGCGCCGGCGCGGGCCCCTGCACGACGGCAATCCGCTCGGCGAGTCGGTTGGCCCAGCCGCGAAAAGTGCCGTCCCCCGCCGGATCGTCGAGCCCCTCGGTCGAGCTGTCGCCGATGGCGACGTAGCGTTCGAACCGGATCGGAAGCGGCGGTGGCACGAGCATGCGGTGAGAACTTACCGCATCGGAAAACGAAAGGCCCGCTCCGTCGCCGGAGCGGGCCTTCGTCGAACCGATCGACTCAGCAGGAACTAGGATCTCAGGGGACGGTCGAGCTCCAGGCCGTGGTGTTTCCGGCCTCGAAGCCGTCGATCAGGAGTCCGCCGCAGAAGCTGAAGAACCTCAAGAGGACGTCGTCCTGCGAGGCCGCCGGCAGGGCTTCGATGCCGAAGGACATGTAGGTCGTGAAGTACCCGGCTCCGCGCTTGGAGATGGCGCCGATGTTGGTATTCGGCGTATCACCACGGAAGGCGATCTCCACACCGGGCGCGGCCGCAGGCACCAGGATGTCCGAGAAGTCGGTGAAGGGATAGGTCAGTGTCTGGTTCTCCAGCACGGCATAGCGGTTCTGACCATCCACGATCGTGTAGTCGCCCGTGTCCGAGGTGCCAGAGGCGAGGCCGAGGTAGGTCGACATGAACGGTGTCGCGACGTTGTGCCCCGCGCCTCCCATGTCCCAGAGGTAATCCTGGCTCGCGATCAGGAAGCACTTCTGCCCGAGGTCGAGGTAGCTCGCGAGCGCCGTCTCGGCAGGAGTTTGCGGCCCGGCCGTGGGCGTCGTGTTGCCGCCGAAGCGATCGCCGCTGAACCAGACAACCGCCTGGTAGGGGCTGAGGTCGGCGAGCGCCGGCTCGCCACCCTTGTCGACGACATCCCAGACGTCGAAGACCGCCAGGCTGTTGAGGAGCGACTGGTAGGTCGAGAAGACGTCCGGGCCGTCGTCGTCGTCATCGACCAGAAGGACCGTCGGGTTGGCGGTGGTGAAGGAGAACGGCGCCGCCGAGAGCGTCGGGCCGCAGGGATTGTCCGCCCGCACACGCCAGAAGTACTGGGTGAGGATGCCGAGCGCCGGCGTCACTTCCCACTGGCTGGTGGCGACATCGGCGGAGCGCACGATGTTGGTGAAGGCGGCGTCGGTCGCGACCTCCACATGGTAGCCGGTCACTTGCGGCACGTCGTTCCAGTCGAGCGTAGGGCTGCGCACCTGGTCGATCGAAGCGTCGGCTGGCGCGACGAGCACCGGCGCCGCCGGAGCCGTCGGATAGACGGTGAGGGAGACCGTGCTCGAATGCACGATGTTCGACGGAGTCGAAGTGCCGGTGACCGTGATCGTCGAGGTTGCGAACGGCAGGCCGGTCGTGTTGCCGATTGTCAAGGTGGACGTCCCGGGCGGGATCACGCCGCTGGGCGCGAAGCCGACCGTCGTCGCGCCCGGATTCCCGGTCGCCGAGAGGTTCACCGTCTCGGTGAAACCCTGGAACTGGAAGACGTTGATCGGATAGACCGCGTTCGCCGGGCTGCAGATCGACTGGGTGGAGGCACCGCTTGCGACCAGGAAGTCGACGCCGGCGGGAGTCGATTCCGTATAGATGTTCGGATCGGCCCCGGTTGCGCCCGGATTGCGGTCGTCCGACCAGAGATACTGCGCCGCACCCGGCCGGTGGATCTGGGTGTCGTAGTCGCCGTGGTAGCAGTCGGCGAGGTTTGGGTCGAGGACGACCGATGACGAGACGTCGGAGAGCCGCGTGCTCGGCTGCCAGGAGACGCCACCGTCATAGGAGACGCGCGAGTAGTAGTCGATCAAAAGGTTGTTGGCGGTGTCCTGCTGGCGGCTGTAGTAGCCGACCGCCAGGACGTTGCCCTCGCCGACCGAGAGCGACGGCTGGTACTGGTCGGTCGTCGTCGCGTCGTCGTTGACCTTGACCTCCGGCTGCCAGGTGGCGCCGTTGTCGGTCGAACGGCGGTAGTAGACGTTGGAGGTATCGCCGACGCCGGTCGCATCCGGGTCGTAGCTGTAGACGGCGTGCAGGACGCCGGCGGCGTCGACGGCGAGGGTCGGATTAGGCAAGTACCGGATGTTGCCCTTGAGCGCCGGGCGGCCGCAGAAAGACTGTGCCGCGGCCTCACGCGGGTTGGTCTGGTTGACCATCGGCGAGGTCACGAGCGCGTAGCTGGTGCCTCCGTTCGTCGAGCGGGCGACCTGAATCTCGAGGTTGCCGTTGGGGAAGCCAGCACCCATCCAGTGGACCCATCCGACGTAGACGTCACCGTTCGGTGCGACGACCGGCCAGGCCCCCTGAACGTCTTCGCCGGTGGCGGAGAGCGCGATCTGCGGCGACCAGGTGGCGCCGGCGTTGCTCGAGAAGGTGGAGAAGATCTGCGCGCCGCTGCCGAAGTCGGTCCAGGCGACGTAGAGCCGGCCGTAGTTCGGGCTGGCTTCGTTGTTGTCGACCGCCATGATCTCCTTGTCGTCGCTGCCGGTGGCGATGTTGGCGACGAAGGTGAAGGAGTTGCAGTCGTCGTCCGAGCGGTAGACGCCGAGGCCGCCACCCTTGAGCGCGGCGTAGTAGAACTTGCCGTCGACCTTCCGCCAGACGAGGCTCGGGTCGCCATCGTCGAAGTTGGCCGTCGGGTTGACGGCCCCCTTGTCGACCCAGGTGGCGCCGTTGTCGGTCGAACGGCCGAAGCCGGAGAATCCGGTGCCCTGGGTGACGCCATGGAAAGAGTCGTTCCAGGCGGCGCACAGGGTGCCGGTGACCGGATTGAAGGCGATCGACGTCTCGCTCTCGGTCTTGGCGGTGCCGGAGGTGTCCTGCGCCGGGTTGCTCACCGGGGCGTCGACCGCCGCGGGAGCGAAGTTGAGCCCTTCCGGTCCGCCCTCTTCACGCACGTTGCCGATGAACTCGGCCTGCCGGCCGCAACCGATGGCGAGGTAGCGAAGCAGGCCGTCCATCCTGCCCGCGAACTTGGGATTGTCGAGCAGGGCGCAGTCCGCGACCGAAGGGGTCGGACGGCCGGACGCTACTTTCTCCTGCGCGCTGGCGGCCGAAGTTGGCTGGAAAGCCAGTGCGGCGACGAAGGCAAGAGCTGTGACGATCGAGGCGCGGAACAAGAGTCTCATCTGAGTGGTTCTCCTATGGGAGAGAAAAAGCGACCAGGATGGACTACGGGGACAGGGCGATCCTACCCGAAATGCACCCGACGGGCGCAAGTCGGATGGGAACGGCGCTGGGACGGCGGTCTTCGGGCAGAATCCGACGGCCTGGAAGGGTCGGCGGCGAGCGCGACGAACTTCGGTCAGTAGCGCGACCCGGCCGTCTCGAGCGGCAGACGTCGGCGGATCTCCTGCAGGTCGGCGGGCGAAAGCTCGACGGTCCAGGCGCCGAGGTTCTCCCGCAGCCGTTCGACGCGCCGCGTACCGGGGATCGCGAAGATGTCCTCGCCCTGGGCCAGGACCCAGGCCAGCGCCCCCGGCGCGGCGGGGGCGCCGGTGGGGGCGGCGAGGTCGCGGAGCAGCGCGGAGAACCGGCTGTTTCCCGCCAGCGCATCGGCGCTGAAGCGTGGATTGGTGCGCCGCCAGTCGTCGTCGGCGAGCGCTTCGCGGTCGGGAATCGCGCCGGCGAGGAAGCCGCGACCCAGCGGCGAGTAGGCGACGAAGGAGATTCCCAGGTCGCGGCAGGTCTGCAGGATCCCCGCTTCCACGTCTCGTGTCCACAGGGAGTACTCGGTCTGGAGCGCTGCGATGGGGTGGACGGCGTGGGCCGCACGAATCTGCTCGGCGGAGAATTCGCTCACGCCGAGGAAGCGCACCTTTCCCTCCGCCACCAGGGTTTTCATGGCGCCGATGCTCTCTTCGACCGGCACTTCGGGGTCCGGGCGATGCTGGTAGTAGAGATCGATGGTCTCCAGACCGAGCCGCCGCAGGCTCTTTTCGCAGGCCTCCTTGACGTAGTCTGGTCGGCCGCAGACACCCAGGAACTCCCCTCCGGCGCCACGCAGGACGCCGAATTTCGTCGCCACGGTCACCTCGTCCCGGCGGCCGGCGAAGGCTCTTCCGAGAAGCTCTTCGTTCTGGCCGCAGCCGTACATGTCGGCGGTGTCGAAGAAGTCGATGCCGAGGTCGATGGCGGCGCGCAGCGTCTCGATGTGGCCCGCCTGGTCGAGCTGGCCGCTGTAGAAGTCCGACATACCCATGCATCCGAGGCCGATGCGCCCGACTTCGAGCGTGCTGTTGCCCAGCGTCTTGCGAGCGTTTCTCATGCCAGGAATCTACCCGCTCGGAGCCGGTAATGCCTGCCGGTTTCTCCAGTCCGTTTGCCCAATCCTCTAGAATTCTCCTGGGCCGCCCGACCATGGACCTCGCAACGCTTCTCGAACTAGCCTCTCGCCTGGCCCGCGCCGGCGGACACGAAGACCGTTACCTCGAACGCTCGATGCCGCGACTGCTGCTGCTGCGGCAGGAGACTCCCAGCCCGATCGAGGCCTCGTTGTACGAGCCGGTGCTGTGCCTGATCCTGCGGGGCAGGAAGCAGGTCACGTTCGGGGAGGAGACGTTTTCGTTCGGACCGGGGGAGTACCTGCTGGTGAGCCACGACCTCCCGGTGAGCTCCAGGGTCACGAGAGCGCCGTACTTGGCGCTGCTTTTCGAGGTGGATGTCGCTCTCGTCCGGAGGTTGTGCGATGAGGTCGTGCTGCAAACGCGCGAGGTCGGTCGTGCGAGCGCCGCCGCGACCGCGCGGGCCACTCCCGAGCTGCTCGGGGCCTTGCACCGCTACCTGGCGCTCGCCGACTCTCCTGCCGATGCGAAGGTCCTCGGCCCGCTCTTCTCGAGGGAGATCCACTACCGCCTGGTCACGTCGCCCTGCGGCGGAATGCTCCGCCGCCTGGCGCGCGGTGACAGCCCAGCCAGCGCCATCGGTCGCGCGATCGAGCGCCTCCGTCTCGACCTCCGCGCGCCGATCGCGATCCCGGAGCTCGCGCGCGGAGTGGGCATGAGCCCCGCTGCATTCCACGGGCACTTCAAGGCCATCACCAAGACGACGCCCCTGCAGTACCTCAAGGAGTTGCGACTGCAGGAAGCGCGGCGACTCTTGCGGATGGGCAACGTCTCGGTCACCACCGCCGCGATGGAGGTCGGCTACGAGAGCCCGAGTCAGTTCAGCCGCGAATACGCGCGCAAGTTCGGGCTCCCCCCGAGCCGCGACACCGGCTGACCGGCGACGCGATTCCCGGCAGGCATCGCGGAGGAGTCACGTCGAGAACGACGTCCTCCTGCAACCGGCCGGCTGCTCCTGAGGCCGGGCGAGGACAGGGTTCGCCGGTGGTACGCTCGAGCGTAACAATGTGCTCTACTTTGCTGGTCGCCCGGTGGCCATCTGGAAGAAGGTGGGCACCGGTACTCCGACGACGACCTACCTGACGACGGACCACCTGGGCGCACCGGTCTTCGCCTTCAACCAGTCCGGTGTCGCCTACTGGAGCGGCGGCCTCGAGCCGTTCGGACGAGACTGGCAGGAGGGCACGGCGAACGACATGCTGACCCAAGGCATCTTCCTCCGCCTCCCCGGCCAATGGGACGACGCCCTCTTCTCCAACGCCACCCTCGGCGCCGACATCTACTACAACGTCCACCGCTGGTATGAACCGCAGACGGGGCGGTATGTTCAATCGGATCCCATGGGAATCGAGGCAGGGGTCAATCTTTTTGACTACGTCTTGAACAACCCTCTGCGGTTGACGGATCCGCTCGGACTGGATTCGGCCGGCTGTACGATCCCTGGACCGAAGTTCATTGGGAAGCTGGTCAATTCTACCGCCTGCAACAGGTCATGCTGTGCAGACCATGACAGGTGCTACGACACATTCAAGTGCTCGAAAGATTCGTGGACCCAGAACTGGAAGGAGTGCCGGCCGGCGGGATGTTCTGCGTGCAATATTGCGGTCTCCGTCTGCGTCGGAAGATGCCTTTTCGGGGTCGGCGCCGACGCACCAGCGCGCTACTACTGTCCAAAGACGCACTCTTTCATCACTATTCCGTCTGCCGAGTTCCCGAGTCTCGACTCGGCGATTCCTGCCTGCCAGATGGATCACGGACGAGATAGCTGCAAGGCTAAGCCAGATACAACCTGGAACATTCTGAGCGCGCTTGCGAAGGGCTTCTAGCACCCATGCTTCGCCCAATTCTGGACTCGATCCTGGCGGCCGTGATCGGCGGCCTTGCGCTTCTGGGGCCCGACCTTCTCCACTGGCCGGACGCATGGAGTGTGCCACTGGGGCTTGGAGGGCCGGTGGCCCTTGGGCTCGTGCTTGGTGTGTGGCGCGGCGCAAGTCCGAGGAGCACTGCGGTCGCAGCAACAGCGCCCGCTGCCGTCAGCTTCCTGGCTAGTATGGCTATTGAGTCCTCGGCTACAGGCAGCATGTGGCCCTTCGGGCTCTTCCTAATCGTTGCGTGGGGAGTGGTGAGCTATTCGTTGGTGACGTTCGGAAAGTGGATTCATGACAGACCAGACTGAGCCTTCGGCAGGCGAAAGCAGATTTGGGAGACTCTCAGTCTCCAATTGAGAGAATGCAGATTCGGGGACAATGACCCTGCCAGTCGCGAGCCGTCGACCAGAGCCGAAAGAGGCCCGGCGGCTAGGAGAGCCTGAGGGAAACAGCGACCCGCACTTCATAGTGAGCCATGTGGGGATTGGTCTCTGCGGAGTGGGAGTGTGCGAGCGACGATTGTGCGCCGGGACACCTATACCTCGAAGGCTAAGCGCAGGCCGGTGTCGAGGGCGCGAAGGAGTTTCGCGGGCAGGGGGCCCACTCTCTCCGTGAGCCGGTCGCGATCGATCGTCAGCAGTTGCGAGACCTGGATCACGGAGTCCTTCGTCAGGCCGGTGGCGCGCGCCGGGCCGCTTCGCGACTCGGTGCTCGCACTCCCGCCCGAAGCGCCAGAAGCAGCGGCTAACGAGGAGGAGCGCTCACGGCGTAGAATCCACGAGTCATGAATGCGACCGCCAAGCAGGAAGCGCAGCGCATTCTCGACGCGCTGCCCGACGACACTTCGC
>JBPOHI010000223.1:0-6049 GCA_052035735.1 Acidobacteriota bacterium | reverse complement strand
GCTGGCCGGGCAGTGCGCGCCGGGGCCTCGGCGCGCGCCGTTCTCGCCGGACGAACGATCGGCTCGTCGCGCTCGACCGCGCCGCGGCGCGGAGTCCGCACCCGCGCCGGCTTGGCCACGATCTTGTCGGTCGCCTTGCGCAACGTCATCAGCTCGCGCTCCGAGAGCTCGCGGATCGCCCCGACCGGCAACTCGGTGTCCTTGAGTGGGCCGATCGCCACCCGGCGAAGCTTCTGCACCGGGTGAGCGATGCGGAAGAACATCTCGCGCACCTGGCGCGTGCGGCCCTCTGACAGCTCGACCGCGAACCAGGTGTTCCCGCCCTCCTCTTCGCGGCTGCCGGTGCTCTTCATCCAGGTGATGCGGCAAGGTGCGGTGCGCCGCCCCTCGAGCACGATGCCCTTGCGCAGCCGGTCGAGCTGCGCCTCTTCCGGCGTCCCCTTGACCTTCACTTCGTAGGTCTTGTGACAGCCGTAGCGCGGATGCGAAATGCGCTGCGCGAACTCGCCGTCGTCGGTGAGCAGCAGCAGACCTTCCGTCTGATAGTCGAGGCGGCCGACCGGGATCAGGGCCTTGCGCCAGTGCTGCGGCACCAGCTGCAGGACCGTCGGCCTGCCCTTGTCGTCCTCGACGGCGGTCAGGTAGCCGCGCGGCTTGTTGAGCAACAGGTAGCGGTGTCCGGTGGCGCACTGGATGCGCTTGTCGTCGACCTTGATGGTGTCGACGGCCGGATCGGCCTTCTCGCCGAGGACCGCGACGCGCCCGTTGACGGTCACCCGCCCCTCGCGCATCAGGTCTTCAGCTTTCCTTCGGGCGGCGACGCCGGCTCGCGCCAGGATCTTCTGCAACCTCTCTGCTGTCACGATTCCTCCGCACTTCCAGGCTCTTCTGCTCCGGCGGCTTCGGTGCCGGCATCGAGCGCCGCTTCGAGGTCCCGGGCCGCTTCCGGATCCTGCGCGTCGTAGGCCTCGACTGCCGCATGCCGTTCGCCGGCGTCCTGCGTATCGCCCGGTTCGCTGCCGAAGGTCTCCTCGAACTCCTCGAGAGGCGGCAGCTCGTTCAGGCTCTTCAAGCCGAAGTGCATCAGGAACTCCCGCGTCGTCGAATAGAGAAACGGGCGTCCGACGACCTCCTTGCGTCCCGAAATGCGCAGCAGACGTTTCTCGAGCAGGTTGCGGATCACCGCCGCCGACTGCTTGCCCCGCATCTCCTGCACTTCCGGCGCCGTCACCGGCTGACGGTAGGCGACGATGGCGAGGGTTTCGATGGCGGCCATCGACAGCTTGTTGCCCCCGGCCGCATCGAAGAACTTCTTCAGGTAGCCATGGTACTCCGCCGCGGTCACGATGCGCAGGCCGCCGGCAACCTCCTCGATGAACAGGCCGCGTCCCGGCTCCGGTTGATAGCGCGCGCGCAACGCCGCCAGCGCGGCTTCGAAGTCCTCCGCCTCCACGCCCTCGAACAGGCCGGTGAGCCGCTCGACCGGCACCGGCTGGGCGGCAGCGAACAGCACCGCCTCCAGGGCGGCCTCGAGCTCGGTTCGGCTGATCATGCGTCCACACTCTCCAGGTCTTCCGCGGTCGGATCGAGCGTCGTCCGGTAGAGGACGATGGCCCCGCCCTCGGTCTGGTGGATGCGCACCAGGCGCAAGCGGGCGAGCTCCAGCACGGCGAGGAACGCGGCGATCGCTTCGGCCCGGCAGCTGCGGTTGCGCAAGTCGTGAATGAAATCGAACGGTGCGCCGGCATTGAGGATCTCGAGCAGGCGCTCGAACTGGCCGCGCACCGGAAAGGTCTCGGCGGGGAGCAGGATCGGATCGGGATTCTCGCGGTCGTAGCGGTCGAGCACGCCGCGAAAGGCGGAGAGCAGATCGAAGAGCGAGACCTCGTCGAGATCGACCTCCTCCCCCTCCTCCTCTTCCCAGGCGGGCTTCCGCCGCGCCCACAGCCCGAGCCGCATGCGATCGACCTCGGCCAGCGCCTGCGCCGCCTCCTTGATCCGCCGATACTCGAGCAGGCGCTGCACCAGCTCGCCGCGCGGATCCTCCTCGATCGTCTCGCCGTTCACCTTCTTCGGCCGCGGCAGGAGCATCCGTGACTTGAGCTGGATGAGCAGGGCGGCTTCGTAGATGTACTCGCCGGCGATGTCGAGATCCATCTGCTCCATCAGCCGCAGGTACTCGTGAAACTGGTCGCAGATGGTGGCGACCGGGATGTCGGTGATCTCGACCTCGTTGAGCTTGATGAGGTGCAGCAGCAGGTCGAGCGGACCGTCGAAAACCGGCAGGTGGACGCGCCAGTCCTCCGGCAGCAGGCGGCTGACCGAAGGCGCTGCGCTCACTGCAGCTCCCGCTGCAGGAGGCGGTCGTAGTCGAGGCCGAGCGCGCCGCGCACCTGGGCCATGGTCTCGCGCGCCCGTTCGCGCGCCCGCGCCGAGCCGTCGCGCAGCAGCGAGAGCAGGGCGCCGCGCTCGCGCAGCAGCTCCTGGCGGCGCTGCTGGATCGGCTCGAGCAGGGCGATGATCTGCTCGGCGAGCAGCTTCTTGTCCTCGACGCAGCCGATCGCCGCCGCCCGGCAGTCGCGCGCGACGCGCTCGATGAGGTCGGGCGGCGACAGCAGCTTGTGGAACTCGAACAGGTTGCAACTCTCGGGATGCCCGGGATCGGCTTTCCGCACGCGCGTCGGATCGGTGAACATCGTCATGCACTTCTGGCGCACGACCGCCGGCGGATCGGAGAGGTTGATCGCATTGTCGTACGACTTCGACATCTTGCGGCCGTCGAGGCCGGGCACCTTCGGCGTGCGGGTGAAGAGCGCCTTGGGCTCCGGAAAGACGTTGCCGTAGAGCGAGTTGAAACGCCGCGTGATCTCGCGCGAGAGCTCGAGGTGACTCGACTGGTCCTCCCCCACCGGCACGAAGTGGGCGCGATAGAGGATGATGTCGGAGGTCTGCAGCACCGGGTAGCCGAGGAAGCCGTAGGTGTTGAGATCGCGGTTCTCGATCTCGCGAATCTGGTCCTTGTAGGTGGGCACCCGTTCGAGCCAGCCGAGCGGCGTGATCATCGACAGGATGAGATGCAGCTCGGCGTGCTCCGGCACCATCGACTGCACGAACACCACGGACCGATCGGGATCGACACCAGCGGCGATCCAGTCGGCGAGCATCTCGATCGTGTTCTCCGTCACCTTCGACGGGTCGGCGTAGTCGCTGGTCAGCGCGTGCCAGTCGGCGGCGAAGAAGTAGCAGCTATGCCGCTGCTGCAGCTCGACCCAGTTGTGCAGGGTGCCGAAGAGATGACCGAGATGGAGTTTCCCGGTCGAGCGCATTCCGGAAAGCACGATTTGAGAGTCCGACACAAAGGCTCCTAGAGGTTCCGGCGTCACTTCGCCGGCGCCGCTTCCTCGAGCTGTACCACCGGGGGAGACGGATCGGGACGAACGCGCCGCAGTATACCAGCAGGGCGCGCCGGCCGGCGGCCTCAGGAGGCCGCGGACGCGGGTTCCGCGGCGGCGTCCAGGGAGCGCATCTCCACCGCATCGGCGAGCAGGGCGCGACGCTCGACCAGGAGCGCGCCGATCTGCAGGGCGAGAGCCAAGCCTCCGACGAGACCGTGCGCGAGCGGCGTCACCTTGCGCAGGACGACCGCACCCGCAAGTGCGAAAGAGCCCGCGACACCGACGAGCGCGAGGACGCCGGCGATCGTGGCCAGACGCCGGAGACGCGCCGACGCTTCCGCGCGGCGCCCCCCGGCGGGCCGGCGGGTCGCCCGGCCGCGGGCGGCGAGCGGCAGGTAGGCAATGGTCCAGAAGCGCGGCAGGATGCAGAGGCCGGCGGCGGCGATCGCGAGGATCGAGTGACGGGCGAGCGCCGGCGGCTGGTCGCGCACGAAGAAGCCCTGCGTCCAGACCGCGGCCAGGAGGACCACGCCGAGCCAGCCGAGGGACTGCATGATCTTGGCGAAGCGGTTCATGGCTGGCTTCTGTCCCCTCGCCTTTCGAGTGCGGCGCCGACGATCGACTCCCAGAGCTCGGCCACCACCGCCGGACGATAGCGCGCTTCGAGGCGTTCGCGCCCGCGTTCGCCGCGAAGCCGCGCCGCCGCCGGCGCCGCGAGCAGCTCGGCGAGCGCGGCGGCTAGGGCCCGCGGGTCCTCCGGCGGCACCAGCCAGCCGGTCTCCGGGTCGAGCACGACTTCCGGAATGCCGCTCACCCGGCTGGCGACCACAGGCACCCCCTCGACCATCGCCTCGAGCACCACCAGCGGCATGCCCTCATAGGTCGAGGGCACGACCAACGCCGCCGACCGTTCGAGCAGCCAACGGATCTCCGCCGGACCGCGCCGGCCGAGGAAGTCCACCTGGTCGGCGACGCCGAAGCGAGCGGCGGTCCTCTCGAGGGCGGCCCGGTGCTCGCCGTCGCCGGCGACGCGGAGGCGCGGCGAGACGCCCTGCTGTCGCAGCAAGGCGAGGGCGCGCAGCAGCACTTCGACCCCCTTGCGCAGGCGCAACCGGCCGACGAACAGCAGCCCGGGCGCACCCTCCGGCGCCACGCCGGCCACCGCAAGCGGCGTCGCGGGAGTGGCGCCTGAAGCGTTGGGGAGCACCGCCGTGTCGTGCGCGCCGTAGTCGCGCGCGAGCTCCGCGGCGGTCGCAGCGCTCGGCGCGAGCACGAGGTCGGCGGCGCGCGCCGTGCGCCGGCCGAGGAGGATCTGCAACGGCGCCTTGTAGCGCCGGAAGCGCAGCTCGGTGACCGTCGGCTCGCCGAGGACCTCGTCGCCCCACCGCAGCGCGCGCACGGCCCGGCGCTCCTCCACGTAGCTCACCTGCAGCAGCGCGACCAGCAGCGGCCGCCGCCGGCGGCGACCGAGCCAGGAGGCGAGCAGCCCGCTGTCCGACTCGTGCAGCTGCACGACGTCGGGACGGAAACGCGCGATGGCGGCGAGCGCCGGACGCACGATCGCGAGCGGAAAGAGCACCTTCGGCCCGCGCGCCCCGGCGCCGCCCCGCCCGAGCACCTCGACCTCGTGGCCGCGCGCGCGCAGGCCGGCGGCGAGCTGCACGACCTGCTCGCCGACGCCCGAGAGATCGTGCGGCGGCAGGGTGTTGGCGATCAGCAGGACGCGCATGCCTGGTCTCCCCTAGCCTCCCGCCAGCTGATCGCCCAGGCGCCCGGCGCGCGCCTCGACGCGCGCCCACAGACGGGCGTGCTCGGGCGCGGCGAAGCGGCTGACGATCGCACGCGCATCCTGCCGTGCGCGCTCGATCCAGGCGAGGTGGGTGGCGAGATCGGCGACGCGGAAGCGCGGCAGCCCGGCCTGGCGGGTGCCGAGCAGGTCGCCCGGACCGCGGATCGCCAGGTCGGCCTCGGCGATGGCGAAACCGTCGCGCGTCGCGGCGAAGACCTCGAGGCGCTTGGTGCCCTCCTCCGACAGACGGCCGTGGATCGCCAGGCAGCGCGACGCACCGCTCCCTCGCCCGACCCGGCCGCGCAGTTGGTGGAGCTGGGCGAGACCGAAGCGCTCGGCGCTCTCGATGATCATCCAGGTGGCATTGGGAACGTCGACGCCGACCTCGATCACCGTCGTGGCGACGAGAACCTTGATCTTGCCGGCGGCGAACTGCTGCATGATCTTCTCGCGCTCCACCGCGGGGATCTTTCCATGCAGAACGGCGCTCGGAAAGTCGGCGAGATACTCACGCACCTTCGTGCCCAGCGCCGCCAGCGATTCGGCCGGGATCTCCTCGCTCTCTTCGATGAGCGGAAAGACGACGTAGCCTTGCGCTCCTGCGGCGAGCTCGGCGCGCAGGCGGCGGTAGACCTCGCGGCGCTCGCTCCCCGGCAGGACCTCGGTGACGAGGCCGCCGCGCCCGGGGGGCATCTCGTCGATCTGCGAGACATCGAGATCGCCGTAGAGCGTGAGCGTCAGGGTGCGGGGGATCGGCGTCGCCGTCATCACCAGAATGTCGGGCTGGTCGCCCTTCGACTGCAGGACCTTCCGCTGCTCGACGCCGAAGCGGTGCTGCTCGTCGATGATCGCCAGGCCCAGCCGG
>JBPOHI010000027.1:0-33260 GCA_052035735.1 Acidobacteriota bacterium | reverse complement strand
GCGCGCTCGCCGAGCACTCGGTGGGTGACGTTCTCGTGCGCGACCACGGCCCGCCCCGTCTCCGCGCAGGCAGCGGTGATGCGGACGACGAACCAGCGCTCGCAGTGCGGCGCGTGGCAGGCGTACTCGAGCTCGAAGCTCTCGCTCTCGCGCGCCAGGACGGCGCGCAGACCCTGCGCCAGCCGACCGGCCTCCGCCGAGCCGTGCCCGGCCGCGCGGTCGCAGACCGCAAGGTAGTTCGCCCCCTCGCAGCATGCGCTGCCGAGACTGCCGCCGTTCGCTGCGGCGAAGCGGCGCCACGACTCGTTGACCGACAGAATCGTGCCGTCGCCGTCGACCACCGCGATCTGTGACGCCAGACTGTCGAAGGTCGAGCGCGCGAAGCTCTCCGACTGGCGCAGCGCCTCCTCGGCCCGCATCCGGGCGGTGATGTCTTCGAACAGGGCGACGAAACAGTCCTCCGCCGTCCGGAGGACGGAGATCGCCAGCCAACTGCGCATCGGCGCGATGAACGTCTCGATCCGCTCGGGGACGCCGGTCCGGACCACCCGGCCCTTCAGGGCGAGGATCTCGGGATGATGCTCCCGCAGCTGCGGGAGGACCTCCGACAGGCGCTTGCCCACTACGTCCCGCAGGCCGGTGAGGTCGGAGAAGGCCGCGTTGACTTCGAGGTAGACCCAGTCTGACGGCTGGCCGTCTTCGAAGATCATCCGGCAGAACGCGATTCCCTCGGGCATCAGCTCGAAGAGCGCGCGGTACCGGCTCTCTTCTGCGCGAAGGGCGCCGCCGCCGGGAGTCTCCCCTTCAGCCGCCGACAGCGACGGCTGCGGGTCGGTCCTCGTCATGGAGAGGCGCCGCCTGGTGGACATCGTCTCCTTCCCGCGGGCGCCTGCAAAGAGGCGTGCCACGTCCAGGCATCGTCCTCCGCCGGCGGCCGGGCGGCCACACCCCGGGGGGCGGGGAGGCGGCGGCGCACGGGCGATGGGCTGCCGGCGTCCGGCCGCGTGCTAGCGTTGTCCTGGCGGCCGGAGGGGCTGAGTTCGCCTCCGCCGCCGCCATTCCGATGCTCTGGGCGATCGCCGCGCTGATCCTGGTTCTCAACCTGCCCTTCGGCTACTGGCGCGAGGGCGTGCGGAAGTTCTCTCCCGCCTGGTTCGTCGCGGTGCACCTGCCGGTGCCGCTCGCCGTCGCGTTGCGCTTCGCCTCCGGCCTGGGCTTCGAGTGGCGCACGCTGCCGCTCTTCGTCGCCGCCTTCTTCGGCGGGCAGTGGCTGGGCGGGCGCCTGCGCCGCCGCCGCGAAGCGCGGGCCGCCGCCCTCCTCGACTAGCCCCCCGTCAGCCGGTGGGCGGCGCGAGCTCGCGCGCCAGCCAGGCGGAAGCGAACGCCCAGTCGCGACGCGTGGTGCGCACCGAGGTCTCGAGCACGCCGGCGATCTCCTCCTCTTCGAGGCCGCCGAAGAAGCGCAGCTCGACGACCCTCGCCTGCCGTGGATAGGCGGCTGCCAGGCGATCGAGCGCGCGGTCGACGTCGAGCAGCTCGACGCCAGGATCGAGTCCGGCGGCCTGCACCTCGGAGAGCTCGATGTGCGGCGCGCCGCCGCCACGCTTGCCCGCCAGGCGCTCGCGCGCGCGATCGACCAGCACCCGGCGCATGACGGTCGCCGAGAGCGCCAGGAAGTGATGGCGGTCGTGAAACGTCATGCGCACGTTGCCGATCAGGCGCAGATAGGTCTCGTGCACCAGCGCCGTCGTCTGCAGGGTCACCCGGCGATGCTCGCCGCGCAGCCGCTGGCGCGCCATCTCGCGCAGCTCGCCGTACAGCGCGGCGATCAGCCGGTCGCCCGACGCGGCATCGCCGCCCCGCCAGGCCCGAAGCCAGGTGGTGATCTCGGGCGCGGGGCCTTCTGCCAGCGTTTTCGGGAGCTCCTCGGCACTCATGGGCGCGTTCCGATCCTAGCCGATCGGCGGCGGACCGGCGCTCCGGATCCACCCGCCACCTCGCGCCCGGCGCGGCGACATCGATCGAACCTACGGTGCGACGGAGCTCCACAACTGGGTGCCGTTGCTCTCGAAGCCGTCCGAGAACAGGTCGCGATACTCGTCCGCGCCGAGGTCGCGGGTACCCAGGGTGTCGAGGAACGCATGGTCGACGTCGCGCGGCTGCCAGTCGATGTCCTCGGTGCCGCCGTTCCATTGCGTGACGTCGCAGTGATCGATGGCGGGCGAGTTTCCGCGGATCTGGTAGTTGCCGGTGGCGGCGTTGGCGAAACGCGGATCGGCGATGTAGATCGCGCGAACCGCGGTCCCGGAGGGCAGCCCGGAGAGGAAGTTGACCGTCGGCGAGAGCACGCAGTCGACCTGCTTCGTGGTGCCGGCTCCCGTGCCACCCAGAAGGGTGCCGCTCGGCTGCGAGAAGATCGAAGTCAGGACCCTCACCGAGGCCGCGGCGGAGGAGGCAGAGATGAAGTTGGGGCCGATGTTCGTGTTGTCCGCCGCCGTGACGTTGCCCAACGTCAGGTCCACCGTGTTGCCGACGACGACGGGAGCCGTGCCGTCGTTGCCCGCGATGACGCTCGAGTGGATCGTCGCGTCGGCGCCGTCGTAGAGATAGACGACAGCGCCGGCATCCGCCGAATTGCCCTCGAGGTGGGTGCCGTGGACGGTGAGCGAGCTGGCGGCGACCCAGATGCCTCCTCCCGTGGCGGCAGTGTTGTCGCGCAGCCGCGAACAGCGCACCTTGTCGGGGCACCAGTCGATGCCGGTCACCGGGCGCCCGACCACGGCGATCGAGTGGTCCTCGGCGGCAATGCCGCCGCCGGCCGAGAAGGCCGAGTTGCCCTGGATGTCGGCGAAGAAGGCCCGCAGTACGGTGCCGGTGCCGGCGAGATAGACCCCACCGCCGCTGCCGGCGGAGGCGTCGTTGCCGCGGATGGCCGCCAGACCGAACAGCCCCAGCTCGGTGTTCATCTCGGCTCCGCCCTCGATGTAGACGCCGCCCCCGAAGAGGTCCGCGGTGTTGTTCAAGATGCCGTCGCCCGGGCCGGAGGACGAGTGGACGAGCTCGCAGCTCGCCGACAGATGCACGCCGCCGCCGTTGCCGCTGGCGAGGTTGTTGGCGACCAGGACGTCGTCACGGAAGACCACCCGCCCGTCGCCGGCGCAGGCGAGGCCGCCGCCGTCGAAGGCCTCGCCTTGCGAAATCAGCGACGTGCCGACGAAGGTCACGGTGAGGCCGGGCGAAGCGCTCACGAAAACGTTTCCGCCCCTTCCCGTCGCGCTGTTGCCGAACACCAGGACGTCGACGAGCAGGATGCTGCCGGTGCCCTGGAGGAGCGCTCCGCCACCGTCGCCGGTCACCGTTCCGCCGGTCAGGCTGAGCGCCTCGAGCCAGACCGATCCGAACGAATTCACGAACAGGGCCCGGCTGGTGTTGGTGCCGAGCAGGGTCGAGGTGCCGGTGGAGGTCGTGGCGGCGCAGGTCGCAAAGCCGCCGACGACCGACAGGGCATCGCTGTTGATCAGGAACTGACCCTGGTGGCTGCTCCCGGAGAGCAGGCGGATCTCGTCGAAACCCGGATTGCCCTGCGCGGCGACCAGGGCGGAGGCGAGGTCCGGATGGCTGCACCCGGCGCCGCCGACAGTGAAGGTGGCGGCGGCGACAGGGCCGGCCAGGCCGAGGAGCAGCCAGGCCGGGAGGAGATTCAGGATCCTGCGCCGGCGTGGAGCATGGAGGGTGGGCGCAGACTCCTGGCGAAAGGGTGACGGGATCCTCATGAAGTTCTCCTATGCCAGCCTCGGACTCGAGGCCGGCGTTCACTCTCCAGGCGGAGGATCGTCACCGGACAGGACAGAGCTCCCCGGCAGCGCGGCGGGCGCGGACCGTCTCGGGCAGTCGCGATCGTCTGCGGATCCTCGTCGACCCGTCGAGGTGTCCTGTGAGTCCGGATTCTTCCGCCTGGAAGGAAGAACACCGGATTGCGGGGCCGATTCCCGCCCAGGAGAACGTCATGCGTCTGCCCCTCCCGCGCCAGCGGATCCTCCCTTCGACATCCCGCCTCGCTTGCGCCCTGGCCCTCGCCGGCCTGGCCGCCACGCCGCTCGCCGGCGCCCTTCATCCGCTCCGTTCCCAGGAGCTGCGCGACGGTATCGGAGGCGCAGTCTCGCCCGGCTTCGCGTTCGCGAACGACGGCCTGGGGCGCGCCTTCGCGGTCGGCGACTTCAACGGCGACGGCTACGACGATCTGGCGGTCGCCGAGATGGAATCCCTCCTCGGCCAGGGCGAGGGGGCGGTGCGCATCCTCTACTCGAGCTTCGACGGACTCCTGGGCTCGGGCTCGCTGCCCGCGCAGCTGATCTACGACTTCATCCCCGAGACCGGGGCCCTCGACCGCGAGGCTGCCGACGACTTCGGCCGCGCGCTCGCCGCCGCCGATTTCGACTGCGACGGCAAGGACGACCTCGCCATCGGCATCCCCGGCGAGGACATCGGCGCCGCGAACGACGCCGGAGCGGTGCTCGTGCTGCAGGGCTCGGCGCTCGGCCTGGTGACCTCGAACCTGTTGGGCTTCGAGCCCCACCGCTTCTACCAGGGCCTGGCGACGACCGGCGGCACGGCCGAGGCCGACGACCGCTTCGGCGCCGCCCTCGCCACCGGCAACTTCGACTTCGGCAGCGGCCGGGATCTCGCGGTGGGCATTCCAGGCGAGGACAACGCGCGCGGTTCCGTGCTGACGCTCTATTCCGCCGCCGTCTGCCAGGAGCTCGGCGCCGCAGTGCCCACCTACTGGACCCAGGACTCGAGCGGCGTCCTCGACACCGCTGAAGATGGCGACCAGTTCGGTTTCGAGCTCGCCACCGGCGACTTCCAGGGGGATGAGGCCGACGACCTGGTGATCGGCGTTTTCGGCGAGGACGTCGAAGCGCAGGCCGACGCCGGTGCGGTGCAGGTGATCTACGGCCAGGTCCTTCTCGGGCTGCGCTCCGACGGCAACCAGTTCTGGTCTGAGACCCTCGTGGATGCCGGCGGTTTCACCGAGGCCGGTGACCACTTCGGCGAAGTCCTCGCCACCGGCGATCTCGACGGCGACGGTCTCGACGACCTCGCGATCGGCACGCCGGCGGAGGATGCCTCCTTCCACCCCGACGCCGGCGCGGTGACGATCCTCAAGGCGTCCGCCACCGTCGGACTGACGTCGAACGACGCGGAGAGCTTCGACCAGTCGGGCGTCGTCGATGGCGAGACGCTCGAGGACTTCGACAACTTCGGCTACGCCCTGGCGATCGGCGACTTCATCGACGGCAACAGCGCCGGATCGGACCTCGCCATCGGGATCCCCCAGGAGAGTGCCGGTTCGCCGGCGCCGTTCGCTTTCGAGGGTGCCGTGACCCTGGTGCCGGGGGGCGGCACCTTCCTCGAAATCGGCCAGGCGAACCTGTGGACCAAGGGCTCGTTCGGCAGCGCCGGCATCGCCGTCGACAGCCCGGAGTACTACGGCTACGCTCTCGCCGCCGGTGACTTCGACGGCAACGGGCACGACGACCTCGCGATCGGCGCGGTGCAGGTCGAGGGCGTCGACCCGGGGAGCAACAGCGTCACCTCGGGTGCGTTCTACGTCCTCTACGGCGCCATTTTCTCCGACGGCTTCGAGATCAACGACGTCACCCGCTGGTCCTCGAGCGTCGGCTGCGCCTCCTGCCTGGGGGAAGCGGCCGGCGGAGACTAGCCGGCGGCCGAGCGGCCTTCGGGCCGCTGCGGGCGGCCCCCACGCGGGCCGCGGCGAACCCACCAGAGACGCAGGCCGAGAAAGTTCATCGCGGCGAGCCAGAGTCCCACACCGGTCGTTGCGAGGCGGCCGGGGAGCCCCCCTATCTCGCCGCTGTGGAACGAGAACAGGGAATCCAGGAAACGCCGCGCCGGCGGCGCGTGGAGTGCATCGAGCTGAGCTCCGACCGTGCCATCGAGAGCGCTCACGTGAACCCTCGTCTTGCCGTAGGCGCGCCGCAGCTCGCCGGGCTGGCGGAGCCGCAACCCCCACCAGGCCTCTGCAGCGGTCGGGAACGAGATGCCGGAGACGACCGCGCCGGGAAAGCGCGCGAGTGCGATCCGCACGCTCTCGGCGAGGTCCACCGCTGGCACGGCGCCGGCCGGCATCACGAGCGCCGGGGGGGTCGGCGTCGGAACAGCGAGGAGCCGCTCGGCCGCCGAATCGAAAGCGAGCAGCACGCCGGCGCCGATCAGACAGGCGGCGGGTGCGAGCGCCCAGAGGCCGAGCGCCCGGTGCCACGCGTAGAGCCGCGGCGCGCCAGCTGGAAGCGCCGCCGGCAGGAGCGCGCGGCGCCACTGCCCGGACCGCGGCCAGGCGAGCCGCGCCCCGGCGACGAGGTTGGCGAGCAGGAGCAGCCCGCTGCCGCCGACGATCCAGCGGCCGGCGTCACCGCCGGAGAGCGACTGGTGCAGGACGACCAGCCTCTCCACCCAGCCGCCGTTCGTCCACGGTTCGCCATCGGTGCGGATGCGCAGCACGCTGCCGGCGCCGTCGACGCGCACCACCTTGCCCGGCAGATCTGCAGCGGCGTCGAGGTAGATGTCGAAGCGGTTGGCACTCCCGGCAGAGGTCCAGATCGAGCCGATCGCGAGGCCGGGCTCCGCCGCGGCAAGCTCACGCGCCCGCCGCTCGAGCGCTGCGAAATCGACCGCGCGCTCGGCGCCGGCGATGGTGGCGTCGTCGATCTCCCAATGGAAGACCGCGAAAAGGCCGGAGAGCGCCTGCACCGACCAGAGCAGCGCGGCGACCAGGCTCACCCAGCGATGGACCGCGATCAGGCGCGTACGGCGTGTCAACTCTCGCCCGCCAGAACCTCGCGCAACCATTGTCCCGACTCGTGGAGCGCCCGGTCGGCGAGCGGCGCGATCGCCACCGCCTCGAGGAAAGAGTGCGCGGCGCCGCGATAGACGGCGAGATTGGAGGCGACATCCGCTGCGACCAGCCGCCGGTGCAAAGCGACGCTCTGCTCTGCCAGCAGGTCGCACTCGGCGACCACGAGGCGCGTCGGCGGCAGACTCTGCAGGCCGGCGAGAACCGGGCAGGCCCGCGGATCGGCCGCGTCACGGTCGTCGCGCAGGTAGTTGCGCCAGAAGCCCTCCATCTCGTCGGCGGTGAGCATGTTGCCGGGACCGCCGAACCGAAGGACGGCCCCGGGCGACGACTGACGGGCGAAAACTCCGTAGTTGAGCAGCAGGGCGCGCACCGCCTGCGGCCGGCCGCTGTCGCGCAGCTCGATCGCCGCGGCGAGGGCGAGGTTGGCGCCTGCCGAATCGCCGCCGAGCGCGACGCGGGCGGAATCGATGTCGACTCCGGACTCGCCAACGCCCGCTTCGGACAGACGCCGCACCGTGGCGACCACCTGCTCCAGGGCGACAGGAAACCGGAACTCGGGTGCGAGGGCGTAGTCCACACCGACGACGACGACACCGGCGCGCGCCGCGTGCTCGCGCATCAGTCGATCGTGGGTATCCAGGCTGAAGATCGTCCAGCCGCCGCCGTGCAGGTAGATCAGCGCCGGCTGGCGGGAGGCGCCCGCAGGGTCGTAGATCCGGATCCGCACCGCACCGTCACCGGCCGCGAGCTCGCCCTCCCAGACCCGCGACATCTGCGGCCCGCCGCGGGTCCATGGAGCGCGCACCCGCTCGGCGATCTGCCTGGCCTCGGCGGGAGACGCCGAGGCCAGCTCAGGATGAGCGGCCCAGCCGGCCGACATCTCGGCGACGAAGCGCCGGATCTCGGGGTCGAGGTCGGCGTCCGATGGCCGCCGGCCGGCAGGCGCGCCGCTCACCCTCCCCTCAGAAGTGGAACCGCACCGTGGCGAGCGCTTCGCGCCCGATGCCGTAGTTGCAGTAGCTCACCGACTGACAGACGCCGACGTAGGTCTTGTCGGTGACGTTGGTGGCGCTCACCAGGAACTCCATGTTGCGCCAGAGGTAGCGCACCGAGGCGTCGAACAGCGTGTAGGAGCCCACCTCGATGGTGTTGGCGCCGTCGCCGGCGCGCGAGCCGACGTGGCGCACACCGGCGCCCAGTCCCAGGCCCGAGGCACCGCCCCCGGTGAACATGTACTCGCCGCCGGCCGAGAAGAGCTGGTCCGGCGCAAGCGGCGGACGCTTGCCCAAGGTCGCCGGGTCGGTCGTGGCGGTGACCTCCTGGTCGAGATAGGAGTACGACGCGTAGTAGTTGAAGCTCGTCGCGAGGCTCCCGATCGCTTCGAGCTCGAAGCCACGGGAACGAATCTCGCCCTGTTGCACCGAGCTGAACGGATTGACCGGATCCGGCACGCTCACGTTGCTCTGGGTGATCTGGAAGACCGAGGCGGTCAGGAAGCTGTTCGAGCCCTTGGGCTGGAACTTGAGGCCGCCTTCGATCTGCTTGCCCTCGGTGGGCTCGAACGGCCGGTTGTAGAAGTCGACACCGGCGACCGGCAGGAACGACGTCGAATAGCTCAGGTAGGGGGCGAGACCGCTCTCCGCGAGATAGGTCAGCGCGACGCGTCCGGTCAGGGCGTCGTCGCTCTGTTCGACCGAGGTATTCGAGAGCTGATTCTCGGTGGAGATGTCGGTCGCGTCTTCCCGCAGCGCGAGCGTCGCGATCCAGCGCTCGCCGAACTTCATCTGATCCTGGACGTAGAGGCCGAGCTGATCGATCGGCTGGTTGACGTTGCCGTAGATGAACAGATCCGGCACGCTCGCACCGTAGACCGGATCGAACACGTCCAGCCCCGAGGCGAAGGAGAACCCGCTGATGATCTTCGACTCCGAGGTCGAGTAGTCGACACCGAACAGCAGCGAGTGCTCGACGCCGCCGGTGTCGAAGCGGGCGTAGGCGTTGGTGTCCATGGTGAAGATCTTGAGGTCGAACTCGTTGCCGAAACCGAAGCGGCTGAGCGTCCTGAGGTCGCTCCCCAGGCCGCCGCCGAAGACCGTCTTGCCGTCGAACTCGATGCTCGAGTAGCGCAGCGTGTTGCGCAACGCCCAGCGGTCGTCGATGCGGAACTCGAAGAGGCTCCCGGCAGCCCACTGATCGCGATCGAAATAGTCGTAGTCCGGTTCGCCGACGAAGAGGCTGCGGTCGATGTCGCCGTACGGATTGCCGGTGAGCGTCCCCTGGGAGGGCAGGAACTGGCTCCAGCCGGTCTCGTCGTGCTGGAAGTCGCCGAGCAGGGTCCAGGTGATGCGGTCCGACGGCGTCAGGGTGATCGCCGGCGCGATGAACCAGCGGTCATCGGGCACGAAGTCCACCTGCGTATCGCTCTGCCTGTAGAGACCAGTGAACCGGTACTTGACCTTGCCGTCGTCGCCGATCGGTCCGCCGAAGTCGGCCTGCGCCTGCATCCGGTCGTGCGAGCCGTAGTTGAGCACGACCTCGCGCAACTGCTGCGACGGCGGCCGCTTGGTGACCAGGTTGACCAGTCCGCCCGGCTGGTTCTGCCCGTAGAGCACCGAGCTCGGACCCTTCACCACGTCGATCTCCTGCAGCATGTAGGTGTCGATCTGGCCCGAGACCTGGCCGCTCTGCCAGCGCGAGTTGTCGCGGTAGAGGCCGTAGGTCGACTGGTCGAAGCCGCGGATGTTGATCCAATCGAAACGCGTCTCGGTGCCGAAGGTGTTGACGTCGACGCTCGCCGTGTAGCTGATTGCCGCGGCGACCGACTGGACGTTGCGCGCCGTCATCTGATCGAGGGTGATGACCGAGACCGACTGCGGAATCTCGATCAGCGGAGCGTCGGACTTGGTCGCCGAAGTCGAGGACGCGGCGACGAAACCGCCCGGCTCGGAGACCGTGATGATGCTGCCGAAGGTGCCGATCTCGAGCGCAAGGTCGAGCGCCGCCGGTGCCGACGCGTCGAGCGCGACGGGAGCCGCCGTCGGATCGAAGCCGGGCGCCTCGGCTTCGAGAATGTAGCTGCCGGCCGGGGCCGCGATCGAATAGCTGCCGTCGCCGATGCTGCGCGCCTCCAGCCGGAAGCTGCCGCAGCGCAAGGTCAGGCTCGCGCCGACGAGCGGTGCTCCCGAAGGATCGACGATCCTGCCGGCGACCACGGCGCGCGGCGCCGAGGAGTCGAACACGCAGGCGTCCGGCGACGGCGAGCCTTGCGCGCTCGCGATCGAGGTCGCTGCAACGACGAGGGTGAGAACGGCGGCGAGTCTCATCGGGTGCTCCTTCTTGCCTCGCAGGGCGTGGACAGAGTCGGTTGCGGTGCATGCTGGCACCCCCGCTTGGTATCTCGCAAGTACCAGATTCGGCCGCTTGCGTGGAACCAGAAAGGCGCTGTCCATGCCGGTGACCTGGCTCCACAGAGCGGCTCATTTCTGGTTCTTTACGCGGTCCAGCTTCGGCCCCACAATCGGCCCCCATGTTCATCCGATCGTGCTGGCAGCCACGGTCGCTCGACTCGGCCTACCGGCTCGTCGACGACCATCCCTGGGCCCTGCTCGTCCACAGCGGCGACAGCGGCCCGTTCGCCACCAACCTGCCACTCCTGCTCGACCGGTCGCGCGGCGGGCACGGCGTCCTCCTCGGTCATCTGGCGCGCGCCAACGATCACGCCCGGGTGCTCTTCGCCAGCGCCACGCCGGCGCTGGCGGTCTTTCACGGTCCGCAAAGCTATGTCACGGCCTCCTGGTACCCGCAGCGGCAGATGCCGAGCACGTTTTACTACACAGCGGTTCACTGCTACGGTCGGGTCCGCGAGCAGACGACAGCCGACCTCGAGCGCACGCTCGGGATCCTCAACGACAGAATGGAGCAGCCGATTCCGGACGGTTGGCGCATGGACGAGATCCCTCACTCCGAAATCACCCGCCGGTTGCCGCACATCGTCGGCTTCGAGCTCGAGATCGAACGCTTCGAGGCCAAGTTCAAGCTCGGTCAGGACGAGCCGCTGCGCGACGCTCTTGCGGTCGCCGACCGCCTGGCGGCCTCGAGCGACCCGCAGCATGTGGCGCTCGCCGAGGCGATTCGGCACGAGAACGCCGGCCGCCAGGCGGACGGCGAGGTATGAGCCCGAACTCCGGCGGCGGTGCCGCCGCCGCCACGCCATCGCCTCCGACGCAGCTCCTCCGTGCGCTCGGCCTGTGGGACTCGGTGTCGCTCATCTCCGGCATCATGGTCGGCTCCGGCATCTTCCTCATGGCAGGCAGCATCGGGCGCGAGCTCCACTCGCTGTCGGGCGTCGCCGCCGTGTGGGCCTTCGGCGGCCTGCTCAGCGTCTGCGGCGCGGTCGCGCTCGCCGAGCTGGGTGCGGCGCTGCCCGCCGCCGGCGGCTTGTACGTCTACCTCGCCCGCGCCTTCGGACCGCGCACCGGCTTCGTCTACGGCTGGAGCGCGATGGCACTCATTCACTCCGGGTCGCTCGCCGCGCTCGCGGCGGCGATCGGCCTCTACGCCGGTCCGATCTTCGATCTCTCGGGCGCCGGGCAAAAGGTGCTACAGCTCGCCTGCATCGCGCTCTTCGTCGCGGTCAACTCGGCCGGCGTCGCGGTCGGCAAGTGGGTGCAGAACGCGCTCACCGTGCTCAAGGTCGCAGGGATCGCCTGGATGACGGTGATGCTCTACTCGCGCGGCAGTCTGGATCGGCTGTGGAGCCACTGGTCACCGGCGCCCGCCGGCCCCGGTGAGACCGGAGGAATTCCCTGGCTCGGCTTCGGCGTCGCGCTGGTTGCGGTGCTGTGGGCCTACGACGGCTGGCACTTCCTCTCGTTCGCCGCCGGCGAAGTGCGGCAGCCGGAGCGGACGATTCCGCGCAGCCTCCTGCTCGGCACCGTCCTCGTCTTCGCGGTCTACCTGGTCGTCAATGCGGCCTACTACGCCGTGCTCGAGCCGGCGGCGATCCGCGGCAGCGACCGGGTAGCCGCCCTGGCCGTGCAGCAGGCGCTCGGCCCCGGCGCAGCGGTCGCGATCTCGCTGCTCATCGTGGTCTCGATCCTCGGCACGATGAACGGCATCACTCTCGGCGCGGCGCGGGTGAGCTACGCCATGGCCGCCGACGGTCTCTTCTTCCGCTCGTTCGCCCGCCTCCATCCGCGCACCCACGCGCCGGTGGTGGCGACGGTCGCCCAGGGGCTGTTCGCGGCGCTCTTCACCCTGGTCGGTACGTTCCAACAGCTCTTCACCTCGTTCGTCTTCACGTCGTGGATCTTCTACGGGCTCGCCGTCGCCGCCGTGATGGTCCTGCGCCGGCGCGAGCCCGGGCTCGCCCGCCCCTACCGCTGCCCGTGGTACCCGGTCACGCCACTCTTCTTTCTCGCCGCGACCGCGGGGATCCTCGTCAGCACCTTTGTCGCCAGCTTCTGGCCGGCGCTCCTCGGCGTCGGCCTCATCTTTGCCGGCGTGCCGCTCCACGTGGCTTTCCAGGCTTTCGAGCGCCGCCGGCAAGCTCCGGCGCAAGTCTAGGGATCGCTTATCATCGCGCTCGGTTCCACGATGCGCACTCTCGCCGACCTGTCGATCGACCGCTCGTCGCGACTCACTTTGCAGGATCAGCTCGCGCGCCAGATTCGCGATCTCATCCAGAGCGGCGCCCTCGCCCCGGGGGAAGCGCTGCCGTCGACGCGCGATCTCGCCGCCGAGCTCGAAGTGTCGCGCAACACGGCGATCTACGCCTACGACCGGCTGGTGAGCGAGGGCTACCTCGACTCGACGCCACGCTCGGGCATCCAGGTGAGCTCGGAGGCCGCGCTCGCCCGCCATGCGCGGCGTGCCTCGGCGATGCGCGAACCGGCCCTCCCGGCCACCGCCCCGGGCGATCGTCCGCCGCTCAGCGCACCACGCCCGTTCCGTCCCTGCCAGCCGGATATCGGCCTCTTCCCGCTGCTCACCTGGAACCGCCTGCGCAGCCGGGTCCTGCGGCGCGAGGGCCGGAACATCCTCCACTATCAGGCGGACTGTGTCGCCGGTCTGCCGGCGCTGCGCGAGAGCGTCGCAACCTATCTGCGCGACCACCGCGGCGTGCGCTGCGACTGGCGGCAGGTGGTCATCACCTCGGGCTCACAGCAGGCGCTCTTCCTGCTTTCCCTGCAGCTGCTCGGCGCGCGCGATCAGGCCTACATGGAGGACCCCGGCTACGTCGAAGCGCGCCTCGCCTGCCTGAACGCCGGCGCCCGGGTGCTCGCCGGCCCCATCGACGAACAGGGCCTGGTGCCCCCAGCGCCGGGAGCCGGGCGGATCGCGATGATCTACACCACGCCGTCCCGCCAGTTTCCGACCGGCGTCTCGCTCTCGCTGGCGCGCCGGCTGGCGCTGATCGACTACGCCGGACGCACGAAGTGCTGGATCGTCGAAGACGACTACGATTCGGAGCTGCGTTACGGCGCGCGCCCGCTGCCCTCCCTGCAGAGTCTCGACAACAGCGGCCGGGTCATCTACGCCGGCACCTTCAGCAAGCTGCTCTTCCCCTCGCTGCGCCTGGGCTACGTCGTCGTGCCCGAGCCGCTGCTCGAGCGCTTCATCGCGCTCAAGCACCTGAACGACGATCATCTTCCGCTGCTCGATCAGGCGACGCTGGCGCTGTTTCTCGAGAGCGGCGCCTTCTATTCCCACGTTCGGCGCTGCCGGCGCGAGTACGCCGCCCGCCAGAAGCTGTTCCTCGACCTGTTCGCGCGCGCCGGCCTGCCGGTGACGCTGGGCAACGCCGACGGCGGCATGAACGTCGTCGCCTTTCTTCCCGCGGGCTCCGACGACGGCGCCTGGTCGCGGCAGCTCGCCGAGGCCGGCTTCGATGTGCCCGCGCTGTCGCACTACGCGATGACCACCCGGGGCAGCGGGCCGAAGGGCGCCGGGACCCCGCCGGGCCTGGTCTTCGGCTTCACCGCCTTCCCCGCGGATCCGCTCCGCGACGCCTTCCAGCGCATGCTGCCGGTCCTCCGCCGGGCGGCGGCGGCACTGCCGCACCGCACCGCGCCGCCGGCAAGAAAGCCGAGGAGAAGATGAACTCACGTCCGCCCACCCGCAGACTCGTCCGCTTCCTCCTCGCCGCCGCGCTGGCGGCCCTCCCGGCGACGGCGCCGGCGGCGACCCCGCCGGCAGGCAGGGCTCTCGCAGCGCTCCCCTTCGATCACATCCTGAGCTACGACGAGCTGACTTCCCTTCTCCGGCAGTGGAGCGCAGCACGACCGGACCTCGTCGAGCTCGAGAGCCTCGGGCAGACGCCACAGGGCCGGGAACTCTGGTTTCTCACCCTGACCGCGCATGCCACCGGGGTCGCAGGCACGAAGCCGGCGATCGTCGTCGACGGCAACATGCACGCCACCGAGTGGGGCGGCGGCGTCGCTGCGCTCCACTTCGTGCACAAGCTGCTCGAAGGCTACGGCGGCGACCAGCGCATCACGGCGCTGCTCGAGAGCCGCACGGTCTACGTGCTGCCGCGGCTCACGCCCGACGGCGTCGAAGCGACGCTCGCGGAGGGACGGTTCCTCCGCTCGGTGCCGCGGCCGTTCGACTCCAGCGCCCCCGAACCGGGGGTCCAGGCGCGCGACATCGACGGCGACGGGCGCTCGGTCTTCCTGCGGCTGCGCGATCCGAACGGACCCTGGAAGGAGTATGCCGGCGACCGCCGGCTGCTCGTGCCGCGCGCCCCCGACGAGACGACCGGCGACTTCTGGCGTGTGTTGCCGGAAGGCGAGATCGAAGCCTACGACGGCGCGACCATCGCCGACCCGCCGGCCAGGGAGCCGATCGACCTGGGATCGAACTTCCCCGCCGATCTCCGCGACAGTCCGCGCGGGCGCACCGCCGGTCCGTACCCGACCTCGGAGCCCGAGGTCGCCGCCTATGTCGCGGCGATCGCCGCACGTCCGAACATCGTCGCTCACGTCACCTGCCACACCTTCGGCGGCCTCGTGCTGACGCCGCCGGTGAATCTCGCCGAACGCCTGCCGGACGCCGACCGGCGGACCTACCAGACGCTGGCCGGCAAGGCCGAGGAGCTCACCGGCTATCGCGCGATGTCGTATCTCGACCTGCGCAGCAAGGAGAACGAGAGCTACCTGCCGAGTGCCTTCGGGTGGCTCTACGACCAGCGCGGCATCCTGTCGTTCATCACCGAGTTCTGGGACCCGCTGCGCGCGGCCGGGATCTCGCTCGCCGGAACCACCGCTTCGGCCTGGCTCTGGGGTTTCCACCCGATCGCTGACGAGGTCGCGCTGCTCCGCTGGAGCGATACCGAGCTCCACGGCGAGGGCTTCGTGCCGTGGCGGAAGTTCCACCATCCGCAGTTGGGGGAGGTCGAGATCGGCGGCTTCGACCTGGTGCGCTTCTGGTACAACATTCCGTTCGACCGGCTGGAGCGCGAGGTCGCGCCGCACAGCGACTGGCTGATCTATCTCGGACTCACGACCCCGCGCCTCGCCATCCGGTCTCTTGCGGCCGAAGCGCTCGGCGGCGATCTCTGGCGGGTCCGCCTGGTGGTCGAGAACCGCGGCTTCCTGCCGACCTCCGGCGCGCAGAAGGCCGTCGATCAGCAGGTGAGCCGCGGCGTCTTCGCCGACCTCACTCTTTCGCCGGCAGCGCGCCTCGTTGAAGGGGCGCCCCACCGCTCGCTGGGAGAGCTCCAGGGTCGCATTGCGCAGCGCTCGACCGCGACCTGGTGGGGTTACTCTCCGGGGACGCCCGACCGCGGGGTGACCGATTGGATCGTCGCCGCACCCGCCGGCACGAAGATCATGGTCGAAGCCCACCACGCCCGCGCCGGTCGCGACGGTCGCGAGCTCGTCCTCGGAACGGTGGCACCCTGACTCGACGGGCGCACCGCCGCGCCATCCAACCGCCTTCACGACCACGGGAGAACTCTCGATGCGCCACCGCCCCGCTGCCCTGCTGACCTGCCTCGCCGCCGCGATCTTCATACCGGCCGCTGGCGTCGCCGCCGACCCGCCGCCCGAACCGCAACGGATGCTGGTCGAGATCTATCGCATCGCACCGGGAGAACACCAGGCCTTCCTCGAGGCGATCGCCTCCTACGACGAGGCCAACCGTCTCGCCGGCCTCCCGCCGCGCCAGCTCTACGTGCACAGCGACGGCGCGAGCTGGGATTTCATGCTTCTTCAGCCGGCGGAGCTCCCGCCCGAGAAGTCGGCCGCGCTCGGCGAAGCCTGGAAGAAGCTCGGGCTGCCGTCGGGGGCCGACTTCTTCCTGAGCTTCCGCAAGTACATCGCCGAGCACACCGACACCTTCGTCCTCGGCCCGACGAGCGCCGCCGACTACCTCGCGACGCGCAAGAAGCCCTGAGCCGCTCGTCACACCGCGATGCCCGCGCGCTCGCCGACGCCTCCGCTGCCTCCGTCCGCCACCAAAGAGGAGTGGCGCGCGCTCTTCCGCGCGCGGCTCGAGAAGGTCGAGCCGGCCAGCGCGGCTCGCGCTGCGGACCGGATCGCCGAACGCCTGCTCGAGCTGCCTGAGATAGCGGGCGCGCGGCGAATCCTCACCTGTTTGTCGTTCGGCGTCGAAGTCGACACCTGGCTCCTTGCCGACCGGCTGCGCGCGCTCGGCAAGGAGCTCTACGTCCCGCGCGCCGATCCACGCGACCGGGAGCTGCATGTCCACCCCTATCCCTGCGCTCTCCGCACCCTCGCCTTCGGTTTGCGGCAGCCGCCGCGGGGCACGCCCGAACTGGCGGCGGGCGACGTCGATCGCACTCTCGATGCCGCTCTGGTGCTCGGTCTCGGTTTCGACCGGCGCGGCATCCGCCTGGGCTACGGCAGCGGCTACTTCGACCGCTTCCTCGCCCGCCGCCCCTTCCCTGCCATCGGGCTCGCCTTCGCCGGGCAGCTCGTCGACCAACTGCCCGCCGAGCCCCACGATGTCGCCATGTCGGTGGTGTTGACCGACCTCGAGACCTGCCGAGGAGGCTCGCCAGCCAAGGCCTAGCCCCACCCGATCGGTGGGTTTCGGCGAAAGCGTCCGAGGCTACCCTTGCGGTGGTGACCTTGCGGACCCGGGCAGTGCGCGTCGGCCTACTGGCTCTCCTCGTCGGAGCGCTCGTGCTGCCGGTGCTCGTCGCGGCCGCAGTTCGGCCGTCGGCGGCGGGTTCCGCCTGCCGCTGTTCGAACCACGCCTGCTGCACGAATGCGCAACGCGCCGCCTGCCCGTTGGCGCGCGCCGGCAAGCGCTGCGAGCGCACCGGCGAAGCGTCCGGGCCCGGCATGCGCGCCGGCTGTGGTTGCCACCAGGGCGGCGAGACCGGCATGCTCGCGCACCAGAAACCCGGCGTCTGCCCCGCCCAACTGGGCCAGCTGGAGTCTGCGCGGGAGTCGTCGCATCGCTACTTCGTGCAGCCCGAACGGCCAGCCTCTCCCGCCGCCACCCCCGAACCGCCTCCTCCCCGCCTGACGCTTCGCCCCGCCTGACCGAAGGCCCCGAAGAGGCCCGTCCGAGCGTGTCGGCGGCCCCGGGCGTGCCTTCTCCGCTCCGGGATAGCGCCGACCCGCGGGCGCAGCGGCCGCACTGGCGAAGCGAAGGACGGTACGACCATGCAACCCAGAACCCTCTGCAGTTTTCTCTTGCTCGCAGTTTCGCTCTCTGCGCCGGGCGTCGGCGCGGAGTCCCGCACGCTCACTGGACTCGTCGTCGACCGCGCTGGCGACCCGCTGCCGCACGCGCTGGTGGGGATCGCCTGCCCGCCGGAGACCGCTGCGCAATCCGTGCTCGCCGACGACCTCGGCCGGGTCCTCTTCCCGCTGCCGGATGGAGTCGACTGCCGTCTGGTAGTCCACCCTCCGGGTGGTGGCGAACCGCAATCGGTGCTCGATCTGCCGGCGAGCGCCTCGGGCGCCGTCACCCTCGCCCTCGACATCGATCAGTTCGTCGAACGGATCGAAGTGCGCGCTCCGGCCGGTGCGGACGAGCTCGGTTCGCGAGAGATCCGTCAGAGCTTCGCCCGCGACGCTGGCGAGGCGCTGGCGCTCCTGCCCGGCCTCGAGAAAGTGCGTAAGGGCGGCATCGCCAACGATGTCTCGCTGCGCGGCCAGAAGGGCGACAGCCTGGCGGTGCGCATCGATGGGCACGCGCTGCACGGCGCCTGTCCGAACCGGATGGACCCGCCGGCGTTCCACATCGACTTCGCGGAGATCGAGCGCATCGTCGTGCATCGCGGCCCCTTCGACGCCGCGACCGGCGGGCTCGCCGGCAGCGTCGACATCCTGTCGAGCAAGCCGGAGCCCGGCCTGCACGTCGATCTGCTCGCGGCCGCGGGCGCCTTCGGCTACCTCGCGCCCTCGGCGGCCGTCACCTGGGCCACCGACCGGTGGAGCCTGAAGGGCGGACTCTCCTCGCGCCGCGGCGACGCCTATGAAGACGGCGACGGTCGCTCGTTCACCGAGCTGCTGCCACTCAGCGCCCCGGCGGGCTATCGCGCCGCGGCACGCGACGAGCGCGCCTTCGATGTCGCCACGGGCTGGGCGGGGATCGGCTGGATCCCGCGCGCCGGCACGCGGCTCGAGATCGAAGCGACGCGCCAGGATTCCGGCTCGCAGCTCTACCCCTATCTCCAGATGGACGCCAGCCGCGACGACGCCACGCGCGCGCGGGCGACCTATCGCGCCGAAGGCCTCGGAGACCGGGTCGTCTCGATCGTCGGCAGCCTCGGCTGGTCGCGCGTCGAGCACGACATGGACGATCGCTATCGCATCTCTTCGGCGACGGCGCCGCGTGCCTACTCGATGCTGACGCAGGCCGAGTCGGAAGACTGGAGCGCACGCGGCGAGGTCGCGCTCGACGGCGGTCTCGCGATCGGCGTCGAAGGGCAGCGCCGTGATTGGAGCGCCTTCACCAGCATGGCCGGCATGGGCTACCGGGCGCAGGCGAGCCTGCCCGGTGTACGCCTGGACGGCACGGCGCTCTACGCCGAGCTCGTGCGCCCGGTCGGTGGTCGCGTCACGGTCGAGGCGGGGCTGCGCGCCGAGCGTACCCAGGCCGATGCCGACCCGGCGCTCGCCAACACCGACCTCTACTACGCCTATCACCGCACGCGTTCGACCTCAGCCGACGACACGCTGCTCTCGGGCAATGCAGGGGTCGTCTTCCGGCCTCAGGAGCGATGGGAGCTCACGGCGCGTCTCGGCACCGCAGAGCGCGCTCCGGACCCTCAGGAACGCTACTTCGCGCTGCGCCGGATGGGCACCGACTGGGTGGGCAACCCTGGGCTGGCGCCGCCGCGCCAGACACAACTCGACCTCGGCGCGCGCTTTCACAACGACCGCGTCACGATCGATCTCACCGGCTGGGCGGCGCGGCTCGACGACGCCATCACCGTGGTCGACGGGGTTCGCCTCGAGATGGTGCCCGGCGTCATGAACGGCCACGCCCGCACCTACATCAATCACGATGCACGGATGTGGGGCGCCGAAGCGACGGTCTTCGCGCCGCTCGGCAAGCAGCTCGCGCTGCAGGCGAGCGTCGCCTGGCTGCGCGGTTCGCGCGATCTCGACCCGCTCTCGGGCGTCGTCGACCGGGATCTGCCGGAGCTCACGCCACTCTCGGGAAGCCTCGCGCTGCGCTGGCAGCCCGGCCGCTGGTACGCCGAGCTCGAAGGCGTGGCCGCGGGTGAGCAGACACGTGTCGACTCCGGACTCAACGAGGCGCCGACCCCCGGCTGGGCCATCGCCAATCTGCGCGCAGGCGTCGAGCTGGGCCGCTTCTGGCTCACCGGTGGGGTCGACAACCTCTTCGACCGGACGTATCGCGAGCACCTCTCCTACCAGCGCGATCCGTTCCGCGCTGGCGTCGCTGTTCCCGAGCCCGGACGCTCGTTCACCCTCAGCGTGCGCCATCGGCTCTGAGGCTGGCCGACTCCTGCCTGGGCGGAGTGGAAATCACCTAGGGCGTAGCCCCGGAGCCGGGTAGAAAACGCGCTTACGGCGCGGGCGCCGATTCTCTAAGTTGTAACGGTCGGACGAGAACGACGCACCGCGCCTGCCGGGCGACAAGGCGGAAGTCCCTCCGCCGACCCCTACCGCGCACAACCAGAACGAGGAGCTCTCCATGAACCTCAAGGACCTTTCCAAGGTAGCCCTGATCGGCGCGTTGCTGATCGGCGGCACCGCTGCCCAGGCCGCCGACAACCAGGCCGACTGGACCGTCACCCTGAACGTCAAGCTCGCTCTGCTCGACAAGTTGGGCACCGACAGCCTGCACGTGGATGTCACCACCGAAGCCGGCGACGTGCTCCTCAAGGGCACGGTCGTCCAGCGCGAAACGCTCGAGCTCGCCAACTCGGTCGCCAAGTCGGTGAAGGGCGTCAAGAGCGTGAAGAACGACCTGCATGTCGAAGCCAACGTGCAGAATCCCAATCAGGCCGGTGTCGCGGCCGGCGAGACCGAAGCCGAGGTCAAGGACGCGATGCTCTCTACCAAGGTCCGGCTGGCTCTGGTCGACAAGATGGGCACGGACGGCTTCCGGATCGGCACCGCGGCCGCCGACGGCGTGGTCTCGCTCGAGTTCGACAAGCAGTTCACCGCCGCCCGCCGCAACGAGGCGGCCAAGGTCGTCAAGGCTGTGGACGGCGTCACCAAGGTCATCTCCGTCGACGCCAAGTAACGTCGCCGCGGAGATCGAAGGGCATAGGGCCCGCTCGGGGAGACCCGGGCGGGCTCGTCTGTCTTCGCCGGCCCCAGCCCGGCGGAAGCTCGCTCAGTACTCCACGACCTTGTCGGGGCTCAGCCTCCAGCCGGCCTCGCCCGCCACGAGCTTGTACTGGATCTGGCGCATGCCGCCGGTCGGCTGCGCGTTCACGTCGCCCTCACGATAGACAGGGAAGCGCCGGACGAGCCGGTTCTCGACGACCCGGAACTCGTCGTGCCCCATGTAGCCTGCAGCCGCCGCCGGATCGTCGGTGACCGGCGGCAGATAGACGTCACTCAGCGACTTCTTGCGGTTGGCCGCGAAAGCCACCAGCGCGCCGTAGGAGCCGCTGCCGTCCGACTTCGCGTAGATGTAGAGCTCCGGCGAGCCGTCGGCGTCGAGATCGGCGACCTCGGCATCGACGACCCGGCCGTCGACCTCCCGGGTGAGCGGCGAGTTGTCGATGGCCAAGCCTGCGGGTGTCACGGTCACGCTCGGCGCTCCGGAGTCGTTCGCGCAGACGACGCGGAAGGAGATCCCCTCGAGCTCGAGCGTCCGCTCGAAGCCGGAAGCGAAAGCCGGAGCGGCGACCAGCGCCAGCCAGACTGCGAGTCGGGTGCGTTGCATGCTGCATCCTCCACAAACGAAAAGCGGGCCGCCTCCCCGCTATGGGGTCGGCCGGCCCGCCGGTCGAAGCTGAACCTCAGCGGATCAGAACTTCCAGCCGAGACCGACCGAGTACTGCACGTCGAGGCCGTCCCACGAATCGACGTTGTCGGCCTGGAAATCCTGGCCGTCGAACCAACGGGCGAGCAGCACCGGGCGGACGAAGAACTTCTCGCCCACCTGCCACTGGTAACCCAGGCCGCCGTTGACCGTGAAGCTGCTCTCGGTGGCCGTCGCGTCGTTGTTGTTGCCCGGAATGTCGACCTCGACATCGACCGTGGCGAATCCGGGGCCGGCGAAGACATAGAAGCCCTTGCCGGACGGAAACCACTGGAAGGAAAGGTCGACGAGAAACAGGTCGAAGCGGAGATTCGCGTCTTCAATGTCGAGGAAGTCGTCCTCGAAATCCAGCACGCCGCCCGAGAGCAGCATGCCGAAATTGTCGCTCGGCTTGTAGCCGATGGCGACGCCGTAGACCTCGCCGTTTTCGTTGATCGAATCCGGGTCGTAGTAGCCGAACTGACCTTCGACCGAGAACTCGCCCGCGGCGGCCGGAGCCGACAGGCCGACGACCAGAAGTGCTACGAGTACTGCCATCGTCCAGAGTTTGCGCTGCATCGTGAATCTCCTTTTGGTTTCAAGCTGTCCTGCGGATATCGGTCGCGCCCGTCCGCCACTGGACCGGCGCACCATCTCGGGAAACTGCCAGTTCTATACGCGGAGTTTCTCCGGAAGGTTTGACTCCTGCCCCGCGCCCTGGCTCAGTCGTGGAAGTTCGCCAGCTCCCGCTTCGCCCGGTCCGGGCTGCGATAGACGAAATAGGTGTTGCCGCCGAAGTCGAAACGGGTCTGGCCGTCCCGGAAGGAGGAGACGGCCTTCTGCGGGTACATCCCGGACGCCAGTACTTCGATCTGGTCGTTCTTCCCCCAGGTGATCTGCAGCTCGTTGTCGGGCATCGTCAGCGTCGAGCGGCAGAATCCCTGCCCCTCGCAGCCTTCGGTGCGGAGCTGGCAGCGGTAGCGATAGGTCTTGCCGCCGGTCTCGACGCCACAGACGGTCGCCAGAGCGTTGCCGCCCCCACCGGACGCCGCCGTCGAACCCGATCCGCCGCCCTGACAGTCGGCATCCCGGGTGTACGTAATCGAGGCGTAGCGGCCGTTGGTCGTGCGCACCGCGACGCAGCGGTTGCTCATCGGCTCGCGCCAGTAGGTGAACGAGCTGTCGCCGGCCTTGGAACCGCCGGCGAGCTTGTAGCCGCGGTTCTGCATCTCGGTCTCGCCGCCTGCGCCCTTGGCGCCGACGAGGTCGCGCAGCGGAGCCACCGGCTCCTGCGCCGTGAGAGCGCTCGCCCCGAGAACGGCGGCGGCAAGAGCCAACGAAAATCGCATCGATCGGTTCATCGGAGCTCTCCTTCGTGGAGGAATGCGTTCCCCCTGGGTCGCCGGCCGTACGCCGCAGACCAGAGTTCTCGCGAGCATAGGATCCGGCGGCCGGCCCCCAGAAGCGGCCACCGCCGGATTGACCTGTAAGCAGATTTCCTACTCGCCCCGACTTGCGGAGCGCGGCCCTGATTCAATCGACCCAGAACTCCGCGCGGCAACCGTCGCCGACCCAGATGCCATGACGGTCGTAGCCCCAGGAGCGGTTGTACTGGCACGATGCGCGGCTGAGCTGACGCTTGAGCTCGACATGGCGTGCCGAGCCGAGAGAGCAGTAAGTGTGATCGCGCCCGGTGGACTCGCAGGTCACCACATCGCGGCCGCGATAGCCGGACTGATGGTCATGATGGTCGTCCTCGTGCTTCGCCGCCGCGGCAAGAGCGCCGATGATGACCGCGGCGCCAACGGCGGCGCCAACTTTCTCGTTGTGGGTCGCCTTGTGCGACTCGTCGTCCCGCCAGCGGTCGACGTCACGATCGTCCCGCCAGTTCGGCGAGGTGTCGTAGCCGCCGTTGTGATGCATGGAGTTCGCCCAGTCGGAGCCGTAGCCGCCGACCCGGAACACCGCCCGGCAACCGTTCGCCACCCAGATGCCGCGGTTGTCGTAGCCCCAGGTATCGCCCTTCCAGCAGCCGGCCCGGCTCAACTGATCGACCAACACGACGCCGTCCCGGGTATCGGCGTAGCAGTAATGATGATCGTGCCCGTCCGAGGCGCAAGTCACGTTCTCGGCGAGCGCCGCGGAGGTCGAGACGCTCGCGGCAAGCAGCAACGCTACGGTCGCAATCTTCACTTGGCTTTCTCCTTGGCAACGTCGAGGTCAGCGGTGGCCTCCGCGCGCGAGAGTTTCTCGTCGGCATCCACGTCGGCCTGGCCGAAGGCGGCGGCCGCGTAGGCGATGAACTCACGCTGGGAGAGCTTGCCGTCCTTGTTCACGTCGATGGCCGCACGCTGCGCCGCGTCGATCTTCAGTTCGTCTCCCGCCAGCCACCCGCTGTGGTCGTGATCCGCGTCGTGGAAGGCCTTGACCATGACGTTTCGCATCTCCTCCCACTGGATGAAGCCGTCGGCGTCATGATCGTGGTTCGCGAAGGAGTCGGCCTCGCCCTTGGCCGGCGCCGCCTCGGTGTGATGGATCGGCTGGTCGACCGGCGGCGCATCCTGCCCCCAGGCGGGGGAGATACACAGCAGGACGGCCAATGCTGCCCATGAACCTCTTTTCATTCTCATCTCCTTGGCGCGAGTCTTCGCTGCGGGGATCCGCGGCGAAGACCCGCTAGAGTCGTACCGAGCGAATTCTCGGCGGCCTCCCTGCGGGCGAATGAGCCTCGTCACGAGCCCTGGCCGTTCACCGCAGGCGGGAATCGACTTCAGTGTAAGACTGGGCGACTCGAGGCAGGAAGCGGCCGGCGGCGGAACAGCATGTAAGCTAAATTCCTACCCGGCCGCCAGCGATTGAACGGCAGCCGGGCGAGCGCATAGGCTGCTGTCCTGCCTGGAGCAAGAGGAGCTCGAGCATGGCCCCGCCGGAAGAGACAAGCCATCAGGTCTGCCGGGTGGTGATCGTCGACGATCACCCGATCGTGCGCGCCGGCCTCGCCGGCCTGATCGACGCCGAGGTCGATCTCGCCGTGTGCGGCCAGGCCGAGGAGGCGCACGACGCCCTGCAACTGGTCGAGCGCGAGCGCCCCGACGTCGTCCTGGTCGACCTGTCGCTCGGCGCATCGAGCGGACTCGAGCTGATCCGCGAGCTCGTCGAGCGCTCGTTCCGCGTCCTGGTGGTGTCGATGCACGACGAGCTCACCTGGACGGAGCGCACGCTGGCCGCCGGTGCGCTCGGCTACGTTCAGAAGAGCGAGGCGACGAAGAACATCGTGGTAGCCATTCGCCGGGTGATGTCGGGCCGGCCTTACCTGAGCGAGTCGACCTCCGAGCGGATGATGCAGCGCATGGTGGGCATCGGCGCGCGCGAGCGCTTCGTCACGCCGGTGGATCGCCTGTCGGATCGCGAGATCGAGATCTTCGACCGCATCGGCCGCGGGATGACGACCCAGCAGATCGGCGAGAGCCTGTTCCTCAGCCCGAAGACGGTGCAGACCTATCGCCAGCGGATCAAGGAGAAGCTCGGGCTCGAGACCGCCGCCGAGCTATCCACCCAGGCGACGCGCTGGGTGGTCGAGCGCGACACCGAAACCCGCTGAGCCTTCAGCTGGCGGCGGCCTCTCCCAACTGTACGCGAACGACGATTCGCGTCCCTCGGCCCGGCGCGGAGTCGATCTCGAGCCGGGAGCCGATCAGCAGGGCCCGCTCCGCCATGCTCGCGAGACCCATACCCGGCCGGCCCCGAACCCGCCCGGGGTCGAAACCGGGACCGGTATCCTCGATCTCCAGGCGGAGCTCGGCCCCCCGGCGCTCGAGCGCGACGCGAGCCTCGCTGAAACGCGCGTGCGACAGGACGTTGCGCAGCGCCTCCTGGGCGATACGGTAAAGCACCAGGCTGACCTCGGCGTCCAGCGTCTCCGGCACCTCGCAGCTGACGAAGTGGATTCGCAGCCCCGTGCGCTCGCTAAAGGTGCCACATTCGGCGCGCAGCGCCGCCTCGAGGCCGAGGTTCTGAAGCATTGCGGGATGAAGCTCGCGCGCGAGTACCTGGGCATCCGAGGCCAGGAGCTCCAGCTCACGCCCGAGCTCCGCGACGCGCGGTGCGACGTTTCCCGCCCTGCCCTGATGGACCTCTCGCGCCAGACCACCGGCGAGCATGCCCAGCCCCGCGAGGCGCTGGGTGAGATCGTCGTGAAGCTCGCGCGCCAACCGCCGGCGTTCGTCCTCCTGCGCGCGGATCAGGCGGCTGGCGAGCTTGCGAAGCTCCGACTGCTTCGCCCTGAGCTCGCGCTCCTTCTGCACCCGCCAATGAAACAGCGCGGCGACAGTCGAGAGGATGGCGCCGAGGACGAGGGCGCGGAACCAGGCCGCCTCCCAGAGCCGCGGAGCGACTGAGACCTCGAGTTGGCGCGACGACTCCACCCAGGCGTTCCCTGGGAGCCGGGCCTGCAGGCGAAAGAGGTAGTCGCCGGGAGCGAGGTGAGAGTAGACCGCGGACCGCTGCAGACTCGCCGGCAGCCAATCGCGATCCAGTCCTTCGAGGCGATAGCGGAACGAGACGGCCTCGGGGCGCTGGAACTCGATCGCGGTGAAACGGACGAGCAGTTGACGCTCCTCTCGCGACAGCCGCGCCGGTGCGCCGGTCTCCAGCTCGCGGTTGCCGGTCCAAGCGGCGTCGACGACGACCTCCTCCGGCACGAGCTCCTGCGCCAGCACGCGCTCGGGCTCGACCAGAGCGATGCCGGAGATCGTCGGATAGACCAACGTGCCGTCGGCGAAGCGCGAGCTCGCGGGGCTCCCCCAACCGTTGCACTCCCGGTCGCGCAAGCCGTCACGCGCCGAGAACAGCTCTGAAGGGACGCTGTCGAGCTCGCCGCGCGCCCACCGGTCGAAGTCGGCCAGCCGGATGCGCAGCAGGCCTTCGTTGCCGGAGATCCAGAGTCCTCCATGGCCGTCGAGCTCGAGGCTGTGGACGAGATTGAACGGCATGCCGTCGCGCGCTCCCAAGCGCACCAGCGACCCGTTCGACCAGCGCAGCAGGCCCGAGACGTCGCTGGCGAGCCACAGAGTCCCATCGTCCTCTTCGCAGATCGCGCGCAGTGCGCGCACCTGTTCTCCACCCAGCACGGACGGTCGCCAGCTCTCCCCGTCGAACTGGTAGAGCCCGTCCTCTCCGCCAGCGAGCAGAACGCCTTTGCGGTCGCGATGGAAGAAGCGCACGACGCCCAGGTCCAGGCCGTTCTGCGCATCATGGCGCAGCGCGCTCTGGCCGCGCAGCTCCTCGGCGCCGCCCGAGCTCCCACTCACCCAGACGGTACCCTCGCTCACCGGGTCCGCGAAGAGCGTCGCCACGACGGCCTCGGGCGGTACCCCCGGACGTTCGACCCGTCGCACCGTCTCGCCGTCGAGCTCGACCAGACCGCGGCTGGTGCCGAACCAGGCATGGTCGAGGCGCTGGCGGTCCTGGGCCACCGCCCAGACTCGGTCGCTCGGCAACCCTTCGGCCTCGCCCCAGCGCTGGAGGACGCCCTCGCGGGGGGACCAGAGCACGACCCCGTGGTCGGCCGTTCCGACCCAGAGGCTGCCGTCCGCGCGCCCCACAACCCCCGTCGCGCGGTCGATCGCGACGCCCTCCGGCTGGCCCACGGCGATGACCGCTCCGCGGCGAAGGCGGGCGAGGCCGTGGGAGAACGTTCCGATCCAGATCTCGCCCCGGTCATCCTCGAAAAGGGCACGCACACGACTGTCACCGAGGCCCGAGGCGACGGGCAAGACCTCCCTGCGCCCGTCCAGATGCCGTACCAGGCCCCGGTCGGTCCCGTACCAAAGCGCCCCTTCGCGATCGACCAGGAGGCGCTGGGAGGAGCGCTCCGGATCGACCAGGAGCCACGGCTCCTCCGCGCGCTGCCGCTGCCAAATTCCCTCGACGCAGGCGGTGAACTGCCGGCCGTCGGCCGCCTCGGCGAAGTCGAGACCGACGCACTCCGGCGCGTCTTCGACGAACCGCGCGGAGCCGTCTTCGACCCTCCACAGGCCGTGGTCACGCGTCCGCACCCAGAGGCCTCCGGCGATGGCGCGCAGGCGCGCGACCGAGGCGCGGCGCGCCGGGACGTCGGGCGCGACCACTTCGAGGCCGGAGTCCGGTCGCCATCGCCAGAGGCCCGCCGACGTGCCGATCCAGAGCGTTCCGTCTTCCGATTCGACCAGCGAACGCACCGGCGCGGCGGGCAGGCCATCGAGGCGGACGTCGCGCCGCACGTGACCCGCTTCGTACGACCGGACTCCGCCGTGCTCGAGTCCGATCCACAGCCTGCCGCCGGATCTTGCGGCGAGCGCGCCGATCGAGTCGGCCGGCAGGTCGGGTTCGCTGCTGGCCGTGAAGTTGACGAAGCGCCGGCCGTCGAATCGCGACAGCCCGGCCGAGGTGCCGATCCAGAGAAATCCGTCCGATCCGAGGACGATCGCGCGCACCCAGCTCCCGGAGAGGCCGGAGTCCGGCGCCCAACTCTCCAGCCCCAGTTGCGCCAGGCTGCCCTGACGGGTCGTCTCGCCACCTGCGGGCGAGAGCGCCCCGATCGCAGGCGAACTGAGCACGGCGCAAGCGAGGAGGGCGCCGGTGCGGCACGAGAAGCGCCGCCAGAGACCTCCGCTCTCCTCGCCGCTCACGGCTGCGGACTATAACCGCGCCCGGGCAACCGCAGACGCGCGTCCGGACCGCCTCGCCGGGTGGTGCCGCTGCAGCTGCGAGCCTGCTACCTTGAACTGCGGGGGAGCGTGCAGGCAGCAACAGGAGGACGATATGAACGGGATCTCGAGTCGAAACACCGCCACGTTGGCATCGGTCGTAGCCGCCGCACTCGGGCTGGCGTTCGCCGCCGGCGTGGCCATCGCCAGCGACAACACGCCGATCTACTCGACGGCGGTGGGCAAGGCCACTTACGCCACCTACTGCGCCAGCTGCCACGGAGTCGATCTGCGCGGCAAGGGGGAAGTGGCGGCGACGCTGTCGTCCAAGCCGACCGATCTCACTCGCTTGGCGGAGAAGAACGACGGCGCCTTCCCCGCCGAGAAGCTCATGCTGACGGTCGACGGACGCGACGAGGTCGCAGCGCACGGATCGCGCGAGATGCCGGTCTGGGGCGAGCTCTTCCTCTGGCCCGAGAGCGATTCGCCCGAGCGGCGGGCGCAGGTCGAGCGCAAGATCGGTGAGCTCGTCGCCTACCTCCGCCAGATGCAGGATCCGCCGGCGAAGAACTAGCCAGCGTCAGTTCGCCGGGCCGCCGATCTCCTCGCTGGTATCGACCGAGAACAGGCGCAGATCGGAATAGGTCGCGAGGCCCTCCAGATCGGCCGGCCAGACGCGCTGCGAGGAACTCGCCGCCGGCTCGTCGTCGAGCGGCACCTTCTCGTACCATTCCCACATCCGGGCCGGCGCGAGAACGCCGATGCGCGGGTCGTCGCGGAACCAGACGACCATCACCCGCCGGGCTCCGGTCTCGTAGCGCAGCTCGATGCGCCGGATGCGCCCGCTATCGGGCTCTACCCAGGCGCGGCCGCGCGCCGGCATGTCCCTGCCCTGGGCCGATGCGGCGAGCGTCGGACTCGCATCCTCGCGAAACGCCAGGATCGTCGTCCTGCTGCCATCGATCTCGTCCTCGCCGCCGCGCGAGAAGCGCAATCGCGAGTGCATCGCGGGAGCGAGATAGAGCAGCGGCAGCGTGGGCAGGTTGGTCGTGCGGTGAGTCCGCCCGAGATTGAATCGCGCGCTCTCGGCGGCGATCTTCCCGAGAGCGAGCGCGCTCTCGCCGGAACCGGAGAGAAACAGCTGGCGCAGGCGCTCGTTGCGATCCTGAACCGACCGCCCGTCGACCTCGTAGACGTCGCGGAATCCGACTTGCATTCCACCGGCGACGCGCACCAGAAGAACCTCGGAGCGCAACTGGCGACGCGCGATGAGCCCCTTCGGCCGCTCCCCTGCGGCGGCCTCTTCCCAGGCGAGCTCTGGATCCTCGCCCGGCTTGCGCGACTCGCGGCAGCAGGGCTGGCGCAGGAGCTGAACGTAGCGCTCGTCGAGTACTGCCGCCTCCATCTCGCTCTGGAATCGTTCGACGTAGGCGCCGACCTGCGAAACCAGCGTCTCGAGCCGGCCTGAACGCGGCGCTTCGTCGCCCGCAGGTGCGTCAGGAGAGAAGCGGGGGCGAGCTTCGGCGACAGGCGGCGTCAGCGCCGCAAAGCCCGTCAGAGCTCCCGCGAGCGCCAACGCCCGGCAGGCCCGGGTTCCACGGATCAGGCAGGTACACGGCATCGCGAGAGGCGGTCTCCTCTTGCGGCGAGCGTACCATCGACCGGCTGGCGCCCAGCTCTGTACTGCCGGCGGCCGGCGGGGCGGCGGGGCGGCGCGCGAGCGGCGAAACGCCGACTACGGTTAGGATGCGGGCTGCGGAGGAGAACCGACATGCGAAGCCCAGCCAGCCGCCCCTTTCGACTCATCGTTCTTGCTGCGATCGTGGCGCTGTCCTACGCGCCTGCAGCCCGGGCCGTGGTCGTCGACGCCCGGCTCGTCGCGCCCCCGGGGAGCGAGACCGAGCTCAAGGCGACGCTGAGCTCCGAGGTCAGATCGCTGCCGGCGGCACTGGGCCAGCCGGTCGAGAAGGGCGCCGTCCTGGTCGAGATGGACATCACCAAGCTGCAGAAGGAGCTCGAGGGCGAGCGCAAGAACCTGGCGAGCGCCCAGGAAGAGAAGCGCCGCCTCGCGGTGCAGCGCGGCGCCACCAGCAGCTCGCCGGCGAGCAACAGCCGGACCGACATGGCCAACGCCCAGGCGGTCTCCGATGCGCAGATGGCGGAGTCGAACGCCATCAGCGACCTCGCCCGACTGCAGAGCGAGCTCGCCACCGCCAACCTCCGCGCCCCCGGAGACGGCTACGTCGTGCGGCAGCTCTTCGCCGTCGGCGCCAAGGCGAAGAAGCGCAAGCCGCTGCTGGGGTTCGTCGAAGCTCCGAAGACGGTGCTCGAGACCTCGCTTCCGGTCGCCGAGAGCAGCGCCTTCGTCGCCGGTGCCAGCGTGCGCGTCACCGACGCTGCGAACCCGGCGCGCAGCTTTCGCGCCAAAGTGCTCTCCGCCACGGCCGCCGGCGAGACGATCGCGCTGCGCTTGCAGCCACTCGAGTTGCCGTACCTCTCGCTCGACACCCAGGCAGCCGTCCAACTCGCCGTCGAGCCCTGAGGCGCGGCCGCACGGCGGCAGGCTGAATCCTGGGCATCGCCGCATTCCGGCAGCACCCGGCCCCGGGCCGGGCAACTGACTTTCGCGCCATCGACGAACGGGAGAGGCTGTGGGCTTCGGCTTCGAGTTGTCGGTCATCCTGATTCTCACGCTGCTCAACGGCTTCTTTTCGGCCGCGGAGATCGGCGTTCTTTCGGTTCGGCGAACGCGCCTCCTCGAGCTCGCGGGCGAGGGCAAGGCGAGCGCCGGCGCGGCGCTGGCGCTGCGCAAGCGACCCGAGAGCTTCCTCGCGACGGTGCAGATCGGCATCACAGTGCTCGGCGCCACCGCGGGCGCCTTCGGCGGAGCGACGCTCGAAGCCCCCCTCGCCGCCGCGCTCACCGGTCTGGGAATCGTGCGCGGCGCGGAGGAGATCGCGCTCGGCTTGGTCGTCGCCTTCGTCTCGGTGTTGTCGATCGTGCTCGGCGAGCTCGTGCCCAAGTCGCTCGCCCTGCGTAGCAGCGAACGCGTGAGCCTGCTGGTGGCTCGCCCGCTGCTGTGGATCTCGCGCGCCGCGCGGCCGGCGGTCTGGTTCCTCACGATGCTCTCCAATCTCCTCCTCAGGCCGTTCCGCGACCGCACCACGTTCACCGAATCGCGGCTGTCGCCGGACGAGCTGCAGCATCTCGTGGAAGAGGCCGCCACCTCGGGAGCGCTGCAGGAGGCCGCGGGCGACATCGCCTCGCGAGCGATCGACCTCGGCGCGCTGCCGATCTCGGCGCTGCTGATCCCGCGGCCCCAGGTCGCCTTTCTCCGCCGCCAGGCGACGCGGGCGGAGGTCTGGGAGCTGCTCCGCTCCAGGCCGCATTCGCGCTATCCGGTCGTCCTCGCCGACCTCGACGACGTCGAGGGTTACGTGACCGAGCGCGACCTCGTCCGCCAGCTGGTCGAAGACGGTGCGGTCGACGTGGCCTCGGTTCTGCGGCCGGTGCCGTTGGTGGCCGCGCGCACCTCCGCCGCGGAGGTGCTGCGCGATCTGCAGGCGAAGCGTGCGCAGCTCGCCGTCGTCCTCGACCTCCACGGCATGACCGCCGGCATCGTGACCGTCGACGACATCGCCGAAGAGCTCGTCGGCCAGATCCTGAGCGAGCACGAGACTCCCCAGGAGGCGATCGCCGCCGAGGCCGACGGCTCGCTGCGGGTGCGCGCCGACACGCCGGTGCAAACCCTCAATCGCGCGCTCGGTCTCGAGCTGCCGGTTTCGACGGACTACTCGACCCTCTCCGGCCTCCTGATGCACGCCTCCGGGAAGATCCTCCGCACCGGCGAGAGCGTCGTCGTCGACGGCGTCGCCTTCGAGGTGACCGAGGCCACTCCGCGCCAGGTGCAGCGGCTGCGCATCGTGCTGCCTGAGGCCCATTTGCCTGCCCAGCCCGCTCCCGATCCGTCCCGCGCCGGCCTGCGCGGCCCCCTCGCCGTCTTCCTGACCGGCTGGCTCACCGTGGCGGCCGCGCTCGCCGCGCAAGCCCCCGCCGACGCCGCGGCGCCGGGCGCCGCGGACCGCACCGGCTCGCCGGCGACGGCGCTCGAGGAGGGCGGGCGGCCGGCGCTGGGAGACCTCGGCGGCCTGCGCCCGTGGCTCGAAGAGCGCGGCATGTCGCTCGAGGGCTTTCTGGTCGCCGACCTGTCGCGCAACTTCCAGGGCGGCCGGAGCACCGGGCGCGAGACGTCGCGCAGTCTCTTCGAAGCGAGTTTCACCCTCGACACGGAGCCGCTCTTCGGCTTCGCCGGCGGCACGCTCTTCGTCGACGTCCAGTCCCAGCACGGCCGCCACGGCACCGAGCTGCTGGTGGGCGATTTTCAGGGCTTCTCCAACCTCGACGCGCCGGGGTTCACCGCCCTCTACGAGCTCTGGTACGAGCAGCTCTTCGCCGCCGGCCGGGTGCGCCTCAAGCTCGGCAAGATCGACGCCAGCAACGAGTTCGCGTTCGTCGAGAACGGCGCCGAGATGCTCAACTCCTCGGCCGGATTCAGCCCGACCATTCTCGGCTTCACGACCTATCCGAATCCGGCCACCGGCGCCGTGCTCTTCGCCTCGCCGGCGGACTGGCTCTACCTCGGCGGAGGCGTCTTCGACGGCGCGACGCAGGCGGGGAGGCCCACCGGGACGCGCGGGCCGGCGACGCTCTTCGGCGATCCGGACGACCTCCTGTTCGTCGCCGAGGTCGGCGTCCACGGAGCCGCCGCGGAGCGCCGCCTGCGGCGACTCGCCTTCGGAGTGACCCGCCATACCGGTGTCTTCGAACGGGTCGACGGCAGTGGCGGCACCGAAGAGGGCGCCACCTCCTGCTACCTGGTCCTCGATCAGCGAGTGGCTAGCCGCTCCGGCCAGCATCCGGCGACCGGAGCGGCCGAACCCGGCCCCGGCGTCGACGGGTTCCTGCAACTCGGCTGGACGTCGAAGCAGATCTCACCGATCGATCTGCACGCCGGCGCCGGCCTGGTCTGGACCGGCTACGTCCCCGGAAGGGAGCACGACCGCTTCGGCTTCCTTGCCACCTCGGTGCGCTTCAGCGAGCCGGCGCGCGCGGCGGCGACCTTCAGCGATACCTGGGAGCTCGCCGCCGAGCTCTTCTATCGCATCCACCTCACGCCCTGGCTATGGCTCCAACCCGATCTGCAGTACATCGTGAACCCCGGTGGCGACGGCCTCCGCGACGCGCTCGTCGGCACCCTGCGGCTGGAG
>JBPOHI010000247.1:0-5930 GCA_052035735.1 Acidobacteriota bacterium | reverse complement strand
AACGTTTCTTGAGGAGACTTGCATGAGCATGATGAAAGAGTTCAAAGAATTTGCCATGAAAGGCAACGTCATGGACCTTGCCGTCGGCGTGATCATCGGCGGGGCGTTCGGCAAGATCGTCGCATCGCTGGTCGACAACGTTCTGATGCCGGTGCTCGGGCTCTTTCTCGGCGGCGTCGATTTCTCGAAGCTCGCCCTGACGATCGGCGGTACCGCCGAGGCGCCGGTGCTGCTGCAGTACGGGAGCCTGCTTCAGGCGACGCTCGACTTCCTGATCCTCGCCTTCTGCGTCTTCCTCATCGTCAAGGCGGTGAACGCCGCGAAGCGCAAGGAGCCGCCGGCGCCCGTGTCTCCGCCCGAGGTCGCAGCTGACGTGAAGCTGCTGACCGAGATCCGCGATCTGCTGCGGGCGCGCGCCTAGAACCATGGCGGGCGAGGCAGGCGGAATGGTCGGGATCGCGCTCGCCGGCAGGGTGGCGTTGGTCACCGGCGGGGGGCGCGGCATCGGCGCCGCGACGGCGCGCCTCCTGGCCGCGGCCGGCGCCCGGGTGATCGTCTCGGCGCGCAGCGCGGAAGAGATCGAGCGCGTGGCGGAGGAGATCCGCGGCAACGGAGGGCACGCCCAGGCCGTGGCCTGCGACGTCGCCGATGCGGCGGCGATCTCCCGCCTGCGCGCGACCGCCGAGACGCATTTCGGTGAGGTCGACATTCTGATCGCCAACGCCGGCATCGCGAGCTCGGCGCCGCTCGCGCGCGTCGGGCTCGACGAGTGGAACCGGCTCTTCGCGGTGAATGCGACCGGCCCGTTCCTTTGCGCGCAGGTGTTCGTGCCCGGCATGGTCGCGCGACGCTGGGGGCGGATCGTCAACATCGCTTCGATCGCCGGCCGCACCGGCGCGCCCTACATCTCGGCCTACGCCTCGACCAAGCATGCGCTGGTCGGACTGACCCGGTCGCTCGCCGCGGAGCTCGCCGACAAGGGCGTCACCGTCAATGCGCTCTGTCCCGGCTACGTCGACACGCCGATGACCGATCAGTCGGTCGAACGCATCGTGGCGCGGGCGGGCGTCGCCGCCGAGCTCGCGCGCGAAAAGCTCGTCGCCGCCAATCCGCAGCGCCGCCTGATCACCGCCGAAGAGGTCGCCTTCCTCGCGCTGACGCTGTGCGACGAGCGCGCTCGCGGCGTGAACGGCCAGACGATCGGCATCGACGGCGGAGGATTTCTCGGATGAGCCCGCCCCTTTCGCTGATCAATCCCGAGAGTCTCGGTGTGCCGCGTGGCTTCAGTCACGGAGTGCTCGCGCCGGCAGGCGCGCAGCTGCTGTTCGTCGCCGGGCAGGTCGGCTGGGACGGCGAGCAGCGCATCGTGTCTGGGGGCTTCGCCGCGCAGTTCGAACGCTCGCTGGCCAACGTCCGGACGGTGATCGACGCCGCTGGCGGGCGGGTCGATGAGGTCTGTCGCCTGACGATCTACGTCACCGATCGCGCGCTTTACGAGAACGACTTGGCCGGCGTCGGCGCGGCCTATCGCCGGATCATGGGCCGCCACTTCCCGGCCATGGCGCTGGTCGAAGTCGCGGCGCTTCTCGAGCCCGGGGCGCTGGTCGAGATCGAGGCGACGGCGGCGCTCGCTCCGAAGGATCCCGAATCCCCCCAGACCGGAGTCGCGAGATGATTCAGCCCCGCAGCTTTCGCTACCACCTCGACACCGCGACGAGCGTCGCGACGCTCACGCTCGACCGCCCGGAGCGTCTCAACGCGCTGACCTTCGACGTCTACGACGAGCTCAAGCTCGCCTTCGACGCCCTCGATACCGAGCCCGGCGTCCGCGCGGTGCTGCTCACCGGTGCGGGGCGGGCATTCTGCTCGGGGGGCGACGTCGAAGACATCATCGGCAGGCTGTTCGAAACCGACGCGCGCGGGCTGCTCGAGTTCACCCGCGCCACCGGCGCCCTGATCCGGTCGATGATCGCCTGCCGCCGGCCGATCGTCGGCGCGCTGAACGGCACGGTGGCCGGTGCCGGCGCGGTGATCGCCGCGGCCTGCGACATCCGCATCGCCGCGCCGAGCGCCAAGATCGCCTTCCTGTTCACCAAGGTGGGCCTCTCGGGTGCCGACATGGGGGCCTCCTGGCTCCTGCCGCGCATCGTTGGCCTGGGACGCGCGACCGAGCTGCTGATGACCGGCGACTTCGTCGATGCGGCGAGCGCGCAGGCGATGGGGCTCTACAGCCGCGTCGTCGGGCAAGAGCAGGTCGTCGCCGAAGCGCGCAGTTGGGCCGAGAGGCTCGCTGCGGGTCCGTCCTTCGCGCTCGAGGTGACCAAGCGGATGCTCTACCGCGAGGCTGCGATGGACCTCGACGCGGCGCTCGCGGCGGAGGTGGAGATCCAGTCGATCTGCATGCAGGACGCGAACTTCCGCGAGGCGTACGAGGCTTTTCGCGAGAAGCGCAAGCCGGAGTTCCGTTGACCGGCACGCGAACGATCCGCGCCTTCCTCGAGCCGTCGCATCTCGAGCTCGCGGCGCGGGTGGAGGAGATCGTCGGCCGGCGCTTCCGGCCGCTCGCGCCTCCGGCCGACGACGCTGCGGCGCGGGCGGCAGCGCCCGGACTCGTCGCGGCGATGGGAGAGGAGGGGCTGCTTGCCGGCATCGCCGCCGGCGAACCCGAGCTGCGCTCGCTCTGTCTCGTCCGGGAAGCGCTCGCCGGCGCGTCGCCGCTCGCCGATGCGCTCTTCGCCTTGCAGGCGCTCGGTTCGACGCCGATCGCGCTCGCCGGCAGCGACGAGCTTCGCGACCGGTGGCTGCCCGAGGTCGCAGCCGGAAGGGCGATCGCCGGCTTCGCGATGACCGAGCCGGAGGCCGGCTCCGACGTCGGGGCCATCGCCACGACGGCGCGCCGCGACGGCCCGGACTACGTGCTCGACGGGACCAAGAGCTTCATCTCGAATGCCGGGATCGCCGATTTCTACTGCGTCTTCGCCTCGACCGACCCCGAGAAGGGGACGCGAGGGCTCGACTGTTTCGTCGTCCCGGCCGAGGCTCCCGGTCTGCGCTTCGTCGCCCCCTATGTCCTCTCCGAACCCCATCCGCTCGGCGAGATCGCCTTCGAAAGTTGCCGCGTGCCGGTTTCGGCGCGGCTCGGCGGGGAGGGAGAAGGTTTCAAGATCGGCATGCGGACGCTCGACCTCCTGCGGCCGACGGTCGCTGCCGCAGCCTGCGGCATGGCTGCCCGAGCTCTCGAGGACGCGGTGGCGCACGCGCGTTCGCGCCGCCAGTTCGGTTCGGCGCTCGCCGGTTTCCAGCTGGTGCAGGCGAAGGTCGCGCGGATGGCGACCGACCTCGCGGCGTCGCGGCTGCTCACCTATCGCGCCGCATGGGAACGCGACCGCGGCGCCGAGCGCGTCACACGCGAGGCGGCGATGGCCAAGCTCTTCGCCACCGAGGCGGCGCAGCGCATCGTCGACGACGCGGTGCAGATCCTGGGCGGCCGCGGCGTGCTCGCCGACAGCACGGTCGACCGGCTCTATCGTGCGGTGCGCGCGCTGCGCATCTACGAGGGGACCTCGGAGATCCAGCACCTGGTCATCGCCCGCGACATCCTGAGGTAGGCAGGATGTGGAAGCCGCCAGAACGGATTCGCCACCCGCTTCCCGAGCCGGCTTGGCCGACCGCCGCGGCGGCGGCCGCTGCGCGCTGGTTCCAGCCGGTGGATGTCGGTCCGGTCCGGCTCGCCGAGCGCACCTGGGTGCCCGCGATGGTCCCCTGGCGCGCTACCGAAGAGGGCTTCGTCACTCCCGAGGTGCTCGCCTGGTACGAGCGCTTCGCCCAGGGCGAGCCGGGGGCGATCGTCGTCGAAGCGACCGGGATCCGCGATGTGCCGAGCGGGCCGTTGCTGCGCGCCGGGGACGACCGTTTCGTACCCGGTCTCTCCGAGCTCGCCGCCACCGTCCGCCGCGCCAGCGGCGGAAGAACGAAGCTCTTTCTGCAGATCATCGATTTTCTTTCGATTCGTCGGCGGCCTGAACGGGAGGTCTTCCTTTCCCGGTTCCTTGGCATCACCGACTCCCTGAAAGAAAAGCTCTCGGTAAAGGGGGACCTGGAGGCTCGGGACGCCCTCTTGACGCTCTCCGACTCGGAGTTGCGCGAGGTCCTGTCGGAGCGCGAGTGGCACGACCTGCAGTTCGGGGCTCGCGAGCTGGTGACCGATGTGCATCTGCCGGGCGTGCGCGAGTTGCCGCGGGTCTTGCCGACGTTGTTTGCGGCGGCGGCCCTGCGCGCGCAGCGCGCCGGCTTCGATGGTGTCGAGCTCCACTTCGCCCATGCCTACACCATGGCGTCGTTTCTTTCGCCGCTCAACACCCGCGATGATGGCTACGGCGGCCCGCGCGAGAACCGCGTGCGGCTGCCGCTCGAGGTTCTGGCTGCGGTTCGCGCGCGAGTCGGGGCCGATTTCGCGGTCGGCTGCCGGTTTCTCGCCGAGGAGAGAATCGGCGTCGAGGGCGGGGGAGGGACGGTCGACGATGCCGCGTTCTTCGCCACTGAGTTAGCCCGCGCAGGAGTCGACTTCCTGTCGCTGTCGCGCGGTGGGAAGTTCGAAGATGCCAAGCAGCCGAAGGTCGGTTGGTCGGCCTATCCTTACACCGGCCCCTCCGGCTACGAGTGCATGCCGACGGCGATCTCGGACGCCTTCGGGCCGTTCGGGCGCAACGTCGCCGCGGTGGCCGCGATCCGCGCCGCGGTGCGCGGCGCCGGCTTTTCGACACCGGTGGTGCTCGCGGGCGGGATCTCGGGCTTCGCGCAGGCGGAGGCGCTGCTCGCTGCGGGGGCAGCCGACATCGCCGCGGCGGCGCGCCAGTCGCTCGCCGATCCGGACTGGTTCCGGAAGATCCGTTTGGGTCGCGGTGCCGCTGTCCGGCGTTGCATCTTCTCGAACTACTGCGAAGGGCTGGACCAGATGCACAAGCAGGTGACCTGCCAGCTCTGGGATCGCGAGGATCTCGAGGAGCCGGGTCTCCTCAAGTCGCGTGACGGCCGGCGGCGGCTGGTCGCGCCCGCCTGGTCGCCGGGATGAGCTCCGCGCCGCAGGCGCCCTCCTTCGTCACGGCTCTCAGATACTGGGCGCGTCTCGGCTGCGTCAACTTCGGCGGGCCGGCGGGGCAGATCGCGATGATGCATCGCGATCTCGTCACCGAACGCAAGTGGATCGACGAGCCGCGCTTTCTGCATGCGCTCAACTTCTCCTCGCTCCTCCCCGGGCCGGAGGCGCAACAGCTCGCGACGTACGTCGGCTGGACTCTGCATGGGATGCGCGGCGGCCTCGCCGCGGGAATCCTCTTCGTGCTGCCGTCGATCTTCGTCCTGCTCGGCCTGTCGTGGATCTACGCCGCGCACGGCGCGCTGCCGGCGGTGGCGGCGGTGCTCGCGGGGGTGAAGACCGTCGTCGTCGCGATCGTCCTCGACGCGGTGCTGCGGATCGGCAGGCGGGCGCTCAAGAGTCGGCTTGCCGTGGCGCTCGGCATCGCTGCCTTCGCGGCGGTGGCGAGCGGCATTGCTTTCCCGTGGATCGTCTTGGGCGCGGCGGTTATCGGTTGGATGGGTGCCTTCGGCGGGGGTGGGTCCGTGGAGCCTCGCCGGACTATGAAGCAAGAAGCTTCCAGTAAAGGGGATGAGGGCGGGTCGGCGATGGCTTCTCGGGGCGGCGCCGGTCGTCGAGTCGCCGGAATGCTGGCCCTCGCCAGTGCGCTCTGGCTGACACCTCTCTTACTGGTCTTTTCGCTTTTCGGCCGAGGGAGTCTGCCGGAGAGTCTCTACTTTTTCTTCACCAAGGCGGCTTTCGTGACCTTCGGTGGGGCGTATGCGGTGCTCGCCTACGTCAACCAGGCGGCGGTGACGCAGTTCGGGTGGATCACCGCCGCGCAAGCGGTGGACGG
>JBPOHI010000132.1:0-6623 GCA_052035735.1 Acidobacteriota bacterium | reverse complement strand
GTACGGCGTCACCGGCATGGTGGTGTCGCTGACATCGGTCGGAAGGTAAATCCGGTAGACCCCGACTTCGGGCTGGGTCGGCGGATCGGCCGGCTGCGTCGATGGCGCCAGGTACATGTTGGTGTAGTTGCCGTTGAGCGCCGGCGTCGTGTACGTTCGAATCTCAACGTCCGCGCGCCAGATGCCGTAGCGCGTGGACCGTGAGTCGGTCGTCCAAGGCCCGAAGGTATTCCGCACCCAGACGTCGTTTCCCGAAAGCGCGGCGTCGGCAACGGTTTGCGTGTAGGCGGTCCCGCCTGGTTCGCTCAACGGACTGGTCAGCCCGATGCTGCCCTGGCTACCACCGTTGTTGGCGTCGAAGTCGAAGGTGCTGATGACTCCCTGGCAACCGTTGGTGACCCAAGGGAAGACGTCGTAGTTGCGAATGGTTGGATTGGTGTCGGGATTGACGCCGAACTGGGTGTGCGAGTCGTAGTAGACCGGCAGCTCGGTGCCTCCGGCGCCTGCGGTGCCGTCGTGGGCTCGGATGCCGATGGCGTTGAGGTCGTCGCCGCCGGTACTGTCGACGCGGATCTCGTAATGGCCGTTGGCGGGACCGGCGGGTCGCAGAGCGAGAGAGACACCGCGCCAGGCGGAGCTGGCACTGGTGCTGGTAAAGGTCGTCGCAGCGTTCGCCCCCGCCGTAGCATCGACGAAGTCGGCCCCGCTCGAGGCGATATTCGTGTTGGCGCCACCGCTCGTGGGGTTGAGGTCGAAGCGCTCCGTGTGGCCGCCGGGCGGCGTGAACGGGCCGACCTCCTGCGATTCCGCTACAGCTCGCACCACCATCGAGTTGTTGGTGACGGTCGTGATCGCCGGGACTCCCGGCTCGCCAGTCGTTCCTGTCGAGGCCGCCGGAGTCGCTACGTCGAACGGACTGCCTGTATTCACATTGCGATAGGCGAGAATCGCACCCGTCACGTTCTGCCCACCCGTCCAGGAAAACGTCTGCGTCCCGGCAGCAGCGCCCAAGAACCGCTGAAAGACCGCGAACGAGCAAGCGACGCCGCCGCCGCAGGCTCCTTCGTTCACCAGTGTCCAACCTGCGGGCGCCGTCACGGTACCCGGGGCGGCATCGGCATCGCGCGCGATGAAGGCCAACAGAAAGTCGGTCGAAACCGCACCCGCCGGCAGGCCAACGCCGATCGACGTGACATCGGCGTCGCTGGTCGCCGTCGCGGCCGCGACGAAGCTCACCGCCACCGTGCTCGAATCGTAAAGGGTGTACCAGGCGTTGTCGCCGCCCGAAGCCTCGGTCGCGGTGGCGATCACCGTGCCCGCGGGATTGAGCAGCGAGTAGTCGAAGGTCGCGTCGTAGGCGCCGCCGCGATCGCGGTCGCGCTGCGCGGCAACCTCGCCCGCCCCGCCGGCGCCCTCGTCGACATCGAAGAGCTCGACCACGAGGCGATTGAGGCCCGGCGGCACCTCAACGAAGTAGGAGTAGTAGGTGTTGAGGCCGCCGGTGGCCATGATGTAGTCGCCGTTCGCGGTGCCGGCGTCGGCCCCCTGCGGCATGTAGAGGTTCGTTTGGCCGGAGCTGCCGGCGCCGGCGGGGAGGGTGAGGGCGAGCAGGCCGAGGGCGGCGATGGCGGTCGTGCGCCGCGCCAGGCTCGAAAGATCGTTCGCCGACCGCTTCTGATTCGAGTTCTTCATCCCCATCCTCCGTCCGGACGGCCACACCGCGGCCGGCAAGCTACACCGATATGTACGGCGCATTCTACACGCCCCTGGCGCTTCGCGCATCGGCCTTCTGCACACCTAAGTGCAAGGAAATCCACGATCTGTGCCAACTGCGGACCGCGATCGGCACGCCTTCCCGCCCTGCGACAACAGCACTCGCGCCCTGGGCGATTCCGCGACGGACATTCCCCGTCCGGAACGACGAGCGCCGCAGCCAAAATTTGTCATTCGGAGGTGCGCGGGGAATCCGCGCCGATACAGGGCCGAGCTACCGGTTCTGCCGCGGTTTGCCGGCGGCCCGCGCCTTCCGCCAGCGGCGGACGAGCTCGAACGGCCGTCCGGCGAGGCGCCCGAGGTACGCCAGCCACGACTCGCCCTGGGCGTCCCGGCCGATTCCCTTCTGCCGCGTCGGCACCAGCGTCTTCGCCAGCAGCTCCGCCTTCGCCACCGCCTGGGGTCGATCCGAGAGCGGGTGCTCGAGGAGGCGGGTCTTGAGCGAGGTCGCGTAGCGCGGGTCGGTGAGCCCGGCGTGGAAGTGATCGAGCAGGAGACGGGCAGGGCTGCGCGGCGGATCGAACAGCGTCGCGTCGGCCGCCGCCAGCGCGGTCGCGAGGTCGAGCGCGGCCTCGGCCTCTTCGAAGCTGACGTCCCGCGCGATCCACGGGGCGATCGTCGCCAGGGCCGCGCGGCCGCCGCTGCCGCGAAAGGCGAGATCGACCAGATCGGCGAGAAAGAGGAAGCCCGGGAACGCCGCCGGCGCCAGCCCGTGCTGGGCGATGCCATGGGCGAGGGCGTGCGCGGCGAGCACCTCGCGACGCGGCATGCGGAGGTCGCCGCGCGGCCGGAACCGCATCGCGGCCGCCGGCGGACCGAGGAGCTCGGCGCCGGCGAGCGCCTCGAAGGTCGCCGACTTCTTCGCTTCGAGCCGCAACCCCGGCACGATTCGGTGCAGCTCCACGACACCGCCCGACGAATGACGCAGAGCCGGGGCCTGATGCTCGTACGCCTCGCCCGCGACCTCCAGCCCGCGCCGAATGAGCTCCTTCTGTAGCGCGTCGAGCTTCCCCTCGGGAACCAGGAGGTCGAGATCGGCGGACGGACGGCCGCCCTCCGGCGCGAAGCCGCCGAGAACGAGCGCCTGCCCTTTGAGCGGCGCGTACGGGACGCGCAGATCGGCCGCGGCGCCATCGACCTCGGTGAGGGTCTCGAAGAGGCGCATCTCCTGCGCCGTGGCGAGCGCCCGCTGGCGCTTGATCTTCGCCGCCGCCGCCGCGCCCAGCTCACCGCCCAGCCGGTGGGCGGTTTGCCGCGCCGCGATCCGCGGCGCCAGGCCGAAGCACAGCGCGAGCTCTGCCGCGGCATCGCCTTCGATCTCGGCGAACACCGTGTCGGGAGCGGCATAAGCGCGCGTCAGCACCCAGCGCAATCCCGGCGACGCCGGAACCTCGGGCGGATGGAAGCGGAAGCCGACGACCGTCATCGCAGGTCCGAGCGCGGGCGCGCGGGCTGACAAGGGGGAAGAGCTTCTGCCTGCGGACTGCTTCGGCGATCCGTCATGGTGGCCTGATGCCGCCGATCGTAACCCGAACGCCGGGCTGAGCGTTGCGGGTGCCGACGCGCCGCTTCGCGCGATGAGTGCTCGCTCATTCGAACGGATCCAGAACTTCGATGCCCGCGAGCTCGAAGTCACGGCGGTTGCGGGAGACGACCCGCAGGTCGTGCTCGAGCGCCGTCGCGGCGATCAGGCTGTCCTTCACCGGCATCGACAGGCCTCGGCGCCGCAGGTCGGCGAGGAGCTCCGCCCAGCGCAGCCCGGTTCGGGCCTCCCAGGCGAGGCAGTGAATCCGGCCGACGACCTCTTCGAACCATTGTTGCAGCCGGTCGCGGCGTTTCCCTGCCGGCAGCAGCAGAATCCCGAAGCGAATCTCCCCGAGGACGACGCCGTTGACGGCCAGGCGCGACTCGTGCCGCCGCAGCCAAGCCACGACCGCAGCGTTGGGTAGCGGCTTCGTCGCTTCGGAGAGGACGTTGGCATCGACCAGAAAGTTCACAGGGTGTCGGTCGACTCGGAATCGATCGCGACGAAGTAGCCCTTCTCGGGGCACTGGAGCAGCAGATCGACGAGCCCCGGATTCTTCGGCGGCACCCGGCGAATCAGCCGATAGTCGCCGGGACCGAGGCGCTCGACCTCGAACTCCTCACCGGCGTCGATCCCGTCCTCGCGCCGAAGCTCTGCCGGCAGCACGATCTGGCCCTTGGTCGAAACCGTCGTTCTCATTCGGGTAAGATACCGCCTTACTGCCGCTGGTTCAAGGCCGTGATGTCGAGCGCCCTGAGATCGAAAACTGGGGCTCCGATGCGTCATGATCTTCCGATTCCGCCGATGCCGACCCGAGCCCCCGACCTGGACGACGTGACCCGGCTCGCGCCCCACCTCGCTTCGGAGACAGGCCCCGCTCCCTCGGTCTCGCGGCTCCTCCCTCCGTTGCCGCGTTCGATCTCCACTCGCGTGGTCGCCACCCTTCTCCTCGCCCTGCTCGCCGCTCTCGCCCTTGTGCACCACCGCGCCTGGCTCGCGGTGCAGGCCGACCTCGCCACGCTGGCCCGCAGCCAGGGGCTCGCCGGCCCGGACCTTGCCGAGGTCACGACGCGCATGCGCCGCGAAGGCGATCCGACCGACGCCCGGGTGGTGCTCGCGGCGCGCCTCTTCGATCTCGAGGTCGCCAGTCGCGAGCCCGGTTCACCGGCCTCCGCCGAACGTCTGCTCGCCACTCGCGAGCTCGCCCGCGAAGCGCTGCGCGCCGAGCCCGCGAGCTGGCAGGCGGCGATGCTCCTCGGCGCGGCCGTAAGCCTCGAACGCGCCCGTTCGCGCGATCCCCGGATCTACTCCCTGGCCAAGGACTGGGAGCGCCCCCTCACCGTCGCCGGCGAGCTCGCGCCGGCCGAGATGCAGCCGCGGCGCCTCCTCGCCGCCGCCTACCTCGAGGTCTGGCCGGCGCTCTCGCCGACGAAGCGCACCAAGGTCGAGGCCCTGCTGCGCGACGCGTTCCTCGAGCCGCGCACCTTCGAGCGCCTCTACGAACCGTGGGTGACGATCGCCGGCTCGCTCGACCGCGCCGCGACCCTGCTGCCCGACCAGCCGCTCACCTGGAAGCGCCTCGCCACGACCGCCCTCGGGCGCAAGTCGTGGAGCGAGTTCGCCGCGCTCTCGGCGCGCTATCGCGTGAGCCTCCGCCAGAGTCTGGAGCACGATCTCGCCCTGGCGGCGACCGCCGTCGAGCGCGGCGATCTGCCCGGGGCGCGGCGGCAGTACAGCGCCGTGCTCGCCGCGGCGCCGGTCGACGCCGAATTCCTGCCGATCGTCGAGACGGCCCTCGGCCGCCTGCCGCCCGGGCCGGCGGACGAGGCGCAGGTGCGCGCCGCCGAAGCCTGGCTCGGCTGGGCGCTGCCGCTCTGCCTGGTGCGCGACTGTCCCTTCGCCGGCCCGGCGATGGGGCGCCTCGCTTCGCTCGCCGGTTCGATGCTCCGCGGCGGCGAAGCCGCCTTCGCGGCGCTCGCCGCCGATGACCGTGCCCGGGCCGACCTCCTCGAACGCCGGTCCGACGAGGTCTGGAGCGAGCCGTGGGCGCCCTTCCTCACCTACAAGGCGAAGCTCGAGGCGGCGCGCAAGGAGATCCCCGCGGCGCGCGCGACGCTGCTCCCGGTGCATCGCGCCTTCCGCGTCCGCCTCGCCTGGCGGTCGCTCGCCGAGCGCGTGGCCGCGGTCGGCGTGAGCCCCGGGCCGCCGCTGGCGCGCGCGAGCTGGGAGGCCGCCGACTGGTGGTTCGACCAGGGCGCCTCGCGCCTCGACCTGCTGCCCGCGCGTCCCGCAACCGCTCTCTGGCTCGAGCTCCCCGAGGCCGCGCGCAGCGAAGCGCTCCTCGAAGTGCAGTGGGACGGCCACGCCCTGCCGCCGCTCGTCGTCGCGGCGGGAGCGACGTCGGTGCGGCTGCCGATCGCGGTCACGCCGGGCGCCGGCAGCGCCACGATCCCCGCCGAGCCCCATCTCCTCGAAGTCCGCGTGCGCGCCGGCGACCTCCGCCCCGCCACGCGAGTGCGGCTCGAGTATGCCGAAGAGGACTAGAATCCCGCCATGGCCGATCCGGGCGGCGAACTCTGGGAGGTCGTGCAGCGCGAGCAGGAACGCCTTCAGGCGATGGAGGTGGACGAGTCTCTGATTCTCGCCAACCTGCGTCTCTCCCCCGCCGAGCGACTCCGCCAGCACGATCTCGCTCTCGCCCGGATCCTGGCACTCCAACATGCCTACCGATCCGACACCCCCGGCAAGCGCTGACCTCCTTCGCCTCCTGGTCGAAAACCGCGTCGAGTTCGTCGTCGTGGGGGGCGTCGCTGCGGTCTTGCAGGGCGCCTCGATTCTGACGGTCGATCTCGACCTCTGTATCCCGTTCTCGGGCGAAAACCTGTCGCGGCTGCTGCCTCTCCTGATCCGGCTGGACGCGCGCTTCCGGGCTCATCCAGAGCGACCGCGCCTGACGGCAGATGTCGAGCATTTCTCCGCCTTTCGCCTCCTGCTGCTCGAAACTGCGCTTGGCCCGGTCGATTTTCTGCGCGAGATCACCGGTATCGGCGGTTTCCGCGAAGTGGCGGACGCCAGCCACGAGCTCGACCTGGGAGACGTGCGCTGCCGTGTATTGGGATTGGAAGGTCTTATCTTGGCGAAGCGCGCCGCCGGGCGCGACAAGGACCTGCGGGTCCTCGCCGAGCTCGAAGCTACCCTGCGCCTGCGTTCTGGCAGCTAGTTGGCGGGCAGGTCCGCGAGCGCCGGGCGCGGCGGCAGGACGAGCGCGGGTAGCGGCTCGACGCGCTCGGGCGCCGGCCGCAGCACCCGCAAGTCGATGCGCAGC
>JBPOHI010000279.1:0-1665 GCA_052035735.1 Acidobacteriota bacterium | reverse complement strand
GGTTCGTGTCGGTGGTCTGGCCGGACGCGAGGTTCTGTTCGGCGACGGCCTGCGTGAAGTTGATCGCCTCGGCGGCGGCCGCGCTGAAGCCGTTGCTGATCTGGTAGAGCAGACCGTACGCGCCGCCGTAGAGGGCGGTGAAGCGGCCGACCTGTCCGATCGACCCGCCGAACGAGAGCTGGTCGCCCGGGTCGCGCGTGCCGAAGAAGCCCTTCTTCAGCTCGTTGCCGAACGGGCTGCCCTGGAACTGGCCGCGCTCGGCCTGCAGCAGCGAGTTGCCACCGAACTCCAGGCCGATGCGACGGCTCAGCGGGGTGTTCGGGTTCGCGAGCTGGCGCCGACGCTCCTCCGACAGCGTGGAGGCCAGGGCCGTGTATGCCTGGCGCTCGGCCGCGAGCTGCGCGATCTGGCCCTTGCTGGTGCCCTGCTGCTCGAAGATCTCTTCCTGGCGGCTGAGCTTCTGCGTCGAGCGGGCAAGCGCCTTGGCCTGACGATCGCGCTCGCGCTGCAGCGAGAGGATGGACGCCTCTTCGCCCGCGATGGCCTGGATGTTCTTGCGCACGGCAGCGATCGCCTTGCGCTCCTCGTCGTCGAGCTGCCCGAACCGCTCGGCCAGGGAGAGCGCCTGGACGGCGGCGCGCTTCTCCGCGACAGACAGAGCCGTGGGGGCTCCCGATGCCGGAGGGGCACCCACGAGGCCGGCGGTGACGTTGGCGACAGCGCGGCGCTGCTCCGCCGTGGGGATGCCGCTGCCGGCGACGACGCGCGGACCCGAGGCGCCCTCGGAGAAGCCCTCGGCATAGAGCCGACCGTCGCGCTTGCCCTGCTCGCGGAGGTTGCTGTTGGCGTTCTCGAACTGAGTCCGCAGTGAATAGACGATCTCCTCGTCAGCCACAGCCGCGCCTCTCAGTCCCGGAGCCCCTTGGCGAGCTCGTTCTCTTCCATACCTTCATCGTCTTCGATCGTCTCGAAACCAGCCGCTCGATCCTTGCGCTTCTGCTCGACCGACTCGAACCACTCCTTCAGGTGCTTCGAGGAGTGCCAGTACTTCTCCGGCGGCACCTGGTCGCTGGGCAGCTCGAGGAAGCCGAGCACGACGAGCGCTTCGGTGACCGCATAGATCAGGTCCCAGCCGGCTCGTCGGACGTTGCCTCCGGGGTAGAGGGCGTCGAGTCCTCCACACTGCTTGGCTGCTCCGACGACTCTGAGGAAGCCGTCGGAGCGTCCGAGTTTCCCACGGCGTCCGGCGTGATCTCCAACGCCTGGAGCGCCGCGACAACGGCCGTTCTCACCAGGTCTGGAAGGCTGCGCACCTGGCCACGGTTCGACATGATCCGGACCTCGTGGTTGCACTTGGCGTGGTCCCAGATGATGTCGTCGCCGTCGCGGCCCTTCTCCCTCGCCTTGCACTCGCGGGCGGCGAAGAAGATCTCAGCGATCTGGCGCTCGCCGTAGAACGCGCGCATCCCCTCCGCGTCGCGCCACGCCTTGTGGTACTTCTCCAGCACCTTCTCCCGGCCCTCGGCTGCGAGGTCGGAGGTGAACTCGTCTGCGATCCGGCGCTGGGTGGCCTCGATCGCCTCGCTGTACTCGCGGCTGACCTTCTCGTAGAGCTCGCGGTCCTCGGTCGTGGCCTCCGGCGAGGTGTACTCCAGGACATCGGCG
>JBPOHI010000115.1:0-84391 GCA_052035735.1 Acidobacteriota bacterium | reverse complement strand
GCGACGTCGGGATCGTCGGAGAACACGTTGATGCCGGTTCCCGTAACCCTGCCCTGGTTGGCGATCGACGTGGCGCAGAGGCCCAGCGGGCTGTCGACGTCGACGTCGAAGGTGATTGTCATCGTAGCGCCCGGCGGGACGCTGACGGCGTTGAGCGGCACCGCTTCGCCAGAGGCGCGGAGTGCCGACGGTGCGACAGACATCGAGCCGAGGAGAGCGAGCGCAGCCGGAAGCTGCCGCAGGTTACGACGCCACGTCACGAGCTGCCTCATCGCTTCACCCCTGTATGCAAAGGAACCGCTGCCATGGCGGCTGGAAAGAGAAACCTGCAGGACCCGCAGACCTACGACAGTCGCCGGATCATACTCGTTGTCGCGCCGTCATCAAGCACGCTCCCGCCGGCTGTCAAGCCGAGCGGGCGACGCGGTTCCGGCCGCCCTGTTTGGCCCGGTAGAGCGCCTCGTCGGCGCGCCGCACGACCTCTGTCACCGCTTCGTCACGCGCCGCCTCGGCGGCCCCGAGGGAGAGCGAGAGATGGAGCTCCTCCCCCTGGACGATGAGCGGCATGCCGGCGAGCCGCAAGCGGATCTTCTCGGCGGCCTCCGTGGCGCCGGCGAGGGCGGTCTCGGGAAGGAAGATCAGCAGCTCGTCCCCACCCCAGCGACAGATCGCGTCCTGCCGCCGCAAGCTCGTGCGCAGCAGGTCGGCGATGCAGGCCAGGGCCTGGTCGCCGACCGCATGCCCGTGGCGGTCGTTGATCGGCTTGAAGTGGTCGATATCGGCGAGCAACAGCGAGTACGGCTCGGTCGTCCGGCGCACCCGCTCGGTCTCCTGCTCGAGCAGCTTGAGCATCGCCGGGCGGTTGAGCAGCCCGGTCAGGTAGTCGCTGGTCGCCGCGCGCTCGAGACGGAGCTCGGCGCGCTTGCGCTCCTCGATCTCTTCGCGCAGGGCGGCGTTCAGCTCGGAGAGTTCGAGGGTGCGTTCGGCGATGCGCGCCTCGAGGTGGAGGTTCGCGTCGGCGAGGTCGCGCATCGCCTGCTCGCGCCGGGTCTGACTGTCGAGCAGATCGGCAGCCATGCGGTTGACCGCCCCCGAAAGGTCCTCGAGCTCGTCACCGCTGGTGACGAGGACCGAACCCTTGAGCTCGCCGCGGGCGATCTCGCCGGTGCGGGCGATGACCTGGGTGATCGGACGGGTGATCCGGGTTGCGAGCACCTGGCTGAACAGCGCAGCGAGAAGAACCGACAGCAGCAGCGAGATCGCACCGGCGAAACGGATGCGCTGGAACTTGCGCTGCACCTCGTCGGCGCGCATGTCGAGGCCGACCAGGAGTCTCCCGGCGCCGTTCTTCACCGGCGCATAGCCAGAAAGAAAGTAGCCCCAGCGGTCCTGGGTGATCTCTTCGTCCGCAGCCGGGCGGAGGAACCCGGTGCGCAGGCGCGGAACCTCCTCTTCGTAGGCGGAGCCGGGCAAGGCCTGTTCGGGGGTGCGGTCGGAGTCGAGCACGAAGCGGATCTCACCGTCGTCGCCCGCTTCGGAGCCGCCCTCGCGGCGCATGATGTAGATGAAAGCGATGTCCGGATTGGCCTGCTGGAAGTCCCGGACCTTGGCGAGCAGCCGGGCGTACTCGGGGAGCTCCACATCCGTGGCGGACCGGATCGGATCGAGCTCGCTGCCGTCGAGGGTACGCGCCAGGAGGCTGGCGCTGTCGCGCAGCCGGCTTTGCAGGCTCTCGAGCAGACTGACCGTCGACTGACGGTAGAAGTAGCTGCCGATGCTGCCGGAGACGAGCAGCACCGCCAGAAAATGGCTGAGGAACAGCTTGGTCCGGATCGGCTTGCGCACAGGCGCTCCATCTCCCGGATGGCGAGGTTTTCGCCAGTCTACCATCCGCCGGCGCAGCCTTCCGGAGAGGGGAGTTCGATAGTCTGCGGCCTTTCCGCGTCGTGCCCGGGGGGGGGTGCGCCATGTCCAACTTCGAGCTCTCGATTGCGCTGTTCCTGCAGTTCGCCATCATCCTGGCGAGTTGCCGCCTGGTGGGCTGGCTGGTGCGCCCGCTCGGCCAGCCGCAGGTGGTCGCCGAGATGATCACCGGCGTGCTGCTCGGTCCGTCGCTTTTCGGTCTGCTGGCGCCGGGGCTGCATGCCCAGCTCTTTCCGAAGCAGAGCCTGTCGATCATCTACTGCCTGGCGCAGATCGGGCTCGTCCTCTACATGTTCCTGATCGGACTCGAGTTCGATCTCGAGCTCATCCGCAAGCGGCTGAAGAGCGCGGTTTTCGTCTCCTGGGCGGGGATCGCGACGCCGTTCGCACTCGGTTCCCTCCTCGCCTGGGGCCTGATGGACCGGCTGCCGCTCTTCGCCCCCAACGTCCGGGTCTGGGAGGCGGCGCTGTTCATGGGCTCCGCGATGTCGATCACCGCCTTCCCGATGCTGGCGCGGATCATCTCCGAGCGCGGCCTCGCCGGAACGACGCTCGGCACGCTCGCGCTCGCCGCCGGCTCGCTCGACGATGCAGCGGCCTGGTGTCTGCTCGCCGTGGTGCTGGCGAGCTTCACCGGCAAGATGTCGATCGCGCTCGTGGCGCTCTTCGGCGGCGCAATCTACGGTCTCTTCATGTTCACTCTCGGTCGCAAGCTGCTCGCCAGGCTCTTCGCCTGGCTGCTGGCGCGCCCGTCGCGCGATCCGCTGGTGCTGCCGGCCGCGCTCACCGTGCTCATGCTCGCCGCCTGGCTCACCGACCGGCTGGGCATCTACGCCGTCTTCGGTGCCTTCATCCTCGGGGCCGCGATGCCACGGGGCGAGCTGCAGAAGCGCTTCGAGGGGCAGATCGGGCCGCTCACCGCGGTCTACCTGCTGCCGATGTTCTTCGTCAACTCCGGGCTCAACACCTCGATCTCGCTCCTCGCCTCGCCGACGATGCTCGGCGTCGCGGCGCTCCTGCTGGTCGCGGCGATCGCCGGCAAAGGGGTCGCCTGCGGCGTGGCGGCGCGGCTCGGCGGCGAGTCGAGGAAGGACGCCTTCGCCATCGGCGCCCTGATGAACGCGCGCGGACTGATGGAGCTCATTCTGCTCAACATCGGGTACGAGCGCGGCATGATCACCCAGACCCTGTTCACCACCCTGGTTCTCATGGCGGTGGTGACGACGGTCATGGCCGTGCCCCTGTTCAATCTCGTCTACCGCGAAGGCGAACCGGCGCCCACCTGATGCCTGCTCTGTCCCCGGAAGGAGCGCGGCGATGAGCGCGCGGCCGCTTGAAGGCGTGAAGGTCCTCGAGCTCGGGCAGATACTCGCCGGCCCGTTCGCGGGCGCGATGCTGGCCTACTTCGGCGCCGAGGTCGTCAAGGTCGAACCCCCGGGCAGCGGCGATCCGATCCGCGGCTGGCGCCTGCTCGACGACGACGGGACCTCGCTCTGGTGGCGTTCGCTGGGGCGCAACAAGCGCTGCATCACGCTCGACCTGTCGCTGCCCGAGGGGCAGGCGCTGGCGCGCCGCCTGGCCGGCAACGCCGACGTGCTGATCGAGAACTTCCGGCCCGGAACGCTGGAGAGCTGGGGCCTCGGTCCGCAGCGGCTGCAGGCCGACAACCCGGGCCTGGTCATCGCGCGCATTTCGGGTTTCGGGCAGACCGGACCCTACGCCGCTCGCCCCGGCTACGCTTCGGTGTGCGAGGCGTTTGGCGGCTTGCGCCATCTCACCGGCAACCCGGGCGAGGTTCCAGTGCGGGCCAATCTCTCGCTCGGCGATTCGCTCGCCGGCCTGCATGCCGTGCTCGGCATCCTGCTGGCGCTCGAGGCCCGCCGGCGCGACGGGCGCGGGCAGGTCGTCGATGCCGCGATCTTCGAGTCGGTGTTCAACGTTCTCGAGTCGGTCGTGCCGGAGTTCGATCGCGCGGGCGCCGTGCGCGGCCCGTCTGGGCCGACCGTCTCCGGCATTGTGCCCTCGAACGCTTACCCGACTGCAGACGGTGAGTGGGTGGTCATCGGCGCGAACAACAGCGCCAACTTCAGCCGCCTGATGGTGGCGATCGGCCGGCCCGACCTCGCGGCCGACCCCGAGCTCGAGGAGAATCCGGGCCGCCTGCGACGCCAGGCCGAGCTCGACGAAGCGATCGCCGGCTGGACCCGGACGCTTCCCGCGGCCGCCGTCGTCGAGCACCTGGTCGGCGTGGCGGTGCCGGCCTCGACGATCTACACCGTGGCGGACATGTTCGCTGACGAGCACTATCGCGCGCGCGGCCTGTTCGAGCGCGTCGAGTCGGGGGGCCGGCCGCTGGCGCTTCCGGCGATCCTGCCGCGTCTCTCTGCCTCGCCAGGGGGCACCGACTGGGCGGGACCCGAGCTCGGGGCCCACAACGTCGAGGTCTACTGCGGCGAGCTCGGCCTGACGGCCGCGGAGCTCGCCGAGCTCGAGCGTTCCGGCGTCGTCTGACCGCGTCGCCCGTTTCAGTCCGGACCGGGAGCGGAAGGGTGATCGTCGCCGTCCGGTAGAGCGAAGCCGGAGTCGAACGGCAGGCGCAGGCGGGTCCGTTGCCACTCGAGCAGCAGATCGACGGCCGAGCTCGCCGAGAGCTCGGTGCGCCAGGTGAGCTGTTCGACCGGCGAGTCGGTCGAGCGGGCACGTACCAGAATGCGACCGACCTCGTGCGCGGCGACCTCGTCGGTGTACTCCGACTCGAGGCCCCACTGGTGGGTGGAGCGGTTGAAGATCACCGTCCAGTCGCGTTCGCCGGGGAGGGTGTAGATCGAGTAGCTTCCGGGGGCCAGGACCAGATCGCCCACGCGTACGACGCGATCGAGATGCAACGTCGTCGGCTCGTTGGCGCCGGTGCGCCAGAGCTTGCCGTACGGCACGGCCTCGCCGCCGATCATCGTCCGCCCGGCGAGCGCCGGGCTGCCGTAGCAGATCTTGGCGTGCGCCCTGCCGATGCGGAAGGCATGCGACTCGAGGGGGCTCTGGCGGGGCAGATAGGCCGCCGACCAGTTCCAGTTGCGCGGGCAGGGAGCGCCGTTGGCGATCGAAGAGCCGGTGGCGAGCGTCGTCAGTCCGACCCATCCCAGAGCCGCGGCAACCAGGGTGGCGAGCAGATACAGCAGGCGGCGCATCGTCTGGGTATTGTAGACCTGCAACGCGCGCGGCATAAAAAGAGGGCGCCGCCTGCGGCGACGCCCTTCCCAAGGAGAAACTGGAGGAGAGATCGTTGCTCTCGCCTTCACCGGGAGATACGGGGACGGCGGAGAAAAGTTACCTGCCTCGAGGCTCGCGCGCGGAGTGGATCTCTTCGTCGAACTCGGCGATGAACGAAGCGCCGAAGGCGCGCGCTGGCGTCCAGGCGCCCGGCGGAACGGCGCCGCGCCCGACCCGGATCCAGGCCTCGACGGCGGTGCGTCCGGTGAGGGCATAGCCCTCGGCGGTCGCGAAGCAGCGGCTGACGCTCTTGCCCTGCGCGTTGCGTACCTCGCCCCAGATCCAGCTCTTGCCGGCGCTGCGCTGGGCGGCGCTCGGGCCGCTGACCGTGCGCCGCACCCAGAGCTGCAACAGGCGCTTCACCGGCTTCGAGCCGGCCAGGGGCAGCAGCGGACGGAATCGGCGCAGGCGCCGCACCGTGCGCGCGGGGACACCGGTGAACGTCCGGATGTTGGGGATGCCGGTGGTGCGAAAGGCGGTCGCGATGTCTCCCCAGGCGATGCTCATCACCGTGCGCCGGCCCACCGGCAGGTCGATCTCCATCGTCTCGGCCGCGAGCGGCAGCGGCACGATGCGGCCGTTCCGGCGCATGGCGCCGGCGTGCGGCAGGCTCTCGAGCATCGTCGCCAGCGTGCCGCGGCTCCAGCCGCCCCCTTCGGCGACGAAGGCGAGATCGAGGTGAGTCGCGTCGGGCAGCGCCTCCTTGAGCTCGAGCGCCAGGCAGTCGGTCGGCACGACGTCGAAGCCCACGCCCGGCAGGAGGACGAGGCCGGCTGCGCGCGCCTCGGCATCGCGCTTCAGGACCGATTCGAAGACCGCGATCTCGCCGGTAATGTCGAGGTAGCTCGCGCCGGCGGCGAGACAGGCGTCGACCATCGGCCGGCTGGTGCGCACGAACGGCCCGGCGCAATGCAGCACCGCCGGGGAGCCGGCATCGATCAGGGCCTGTCGCAGCGCCTGCGGATCGTCCAGCGAAAAAGCCCGGTAGGGGAGGTCGAGATCTCGGGCCAGCGTCGCCAGGGCGAGGGCATTGCGGCCGGCGAGCGTGGGAGCGAGGCCCCGGCGCAGAGCTTCGCGGGCGATGAGCTCTCCGGTGTAGCCGTTGGCGCCGTAGATCAGCATGCGCGCGTCCCCTTCGCAGACAGCCGAGAGCGCCGGCGGGCGCTCAGACGGCCGGGGTGAAGAAGTCGGGTCGCCGGGAGCGCGTGGCGGCGGCCTCCGCGACGCCTTCGATCGGGCCGAGACCGCGTGCCGTGCGGTACGCGGTGAGGCCGGCGGCGAACACCTCGACTGCGCGCGAAAGATCCTCCTTCTTGAGCACGTAGGCGATCCGCACCTCGTCGTTGCCGAGCCCGCGGGTGGCGTAGAAGCCTGGCGCCGGTGCGACCATGACCGTCGACTGCTGGTGGGCGAACTCGGCCAGGAGGAAGCGCGCGAAATCCTCGCTGTCCTGGATCGGCAGGCGGGCAATGAAGTAGAACGCACCCTCGGGCTTGCGCAGGAAGACTCCGGGGATCGAAGTCAGACCGTCGAAGAGCAGGTCGCGGCGGCTCTGGTATTCGGCGGCCACCTGGTCGAAGTACTCCTTGCCGAGCTCGACCGCGCCGGAGGCCACGAGCTGCGCCAGGCCGGGCGGCGACAGGCGCCCCTGCGCCATGCGCAAGGCCGCCTGGTAGACCTCGCCGTTGCGGGTGGCGAACGAGCCCAGGCGAATGCCGCAGGCGCTGTAGCGCTTCGACAGGCTGTCGACGACGATGACGTGGTCCTCGTAGCCGGCGAGCGAGAGCGCTGACGTCGAATGGGCGCCGTCGTAGACGAACTCGCGATAGACCTCGTCGGCGACCAGGAAGAGGCCGTGATCGCGGCAGAAGGCGGCCACCATCTCGAGCTCGGCGCGCGAGTAGACCGTGCCGGTCGGGTTGTTCGGATTGCACAGCAGCACCAGGCGGGTGCGCGGCGTGAGGGCGCGCTCCCAGGCCTCGCGCGGCGGCAGATGGAAGCCGTCCTCGCCCTTGCTGCGCAGCGGCACGAGGCGCACGCCGGCCATCGTCGCGAACGAGTTGTAGTTGGTGTAGTAGGGCTCGACGACCAGGGCGTCGTCACCGTCCCCGGTGCAGGCGAAGAAGGCGAAGAGCAGCGCCTCGCTGCCGCCGGTCGTGGCGATGAGCTCGTCGAGCTCGAGGTCGAGCCCGAGGCGGCTGTAGTAGACGCGCAGCGACTCGAGGTACTCCGAGGTGCCGTTCGACGGCGTGTAGGCGAAGACCTTGTCGGCGCGCTCGAGCCGCGCCCGCATCACTGCCGGCGTTTCGAGGTCGGGCTGGCCGATGTTGAGGTGGTAGACCTTGACGCCGCGCCGCTTGGCCTCCTCGGCCACCGGCATCAGCTTGCGGATCGGAGAGGCCGGCATCAGTCGGCCGCGCGCGGAGACGTGAGGTGTCATGGTGGGGATTCTAGCCCGGCCGTCACTTCGCGAGAGGTCAGTCGAGCGCCGGGTCCCGGCACGGCTCCCCGCGCCGGTAGCGCTCGAGGTTCTTGCGCAAGCGCGCCATCGCCGCGGGCGAGAAGTGCGCGGCCTCCGCAGCGGTGATCGCTGCCTCCTGTCCCGCGACCGCGGCGGCGAAAGCGCCGGTCTCGGCGAGGGCCATGGCGGCGGTTTCGACGGCGAGTGGCGAAGTTCCCGCAGCGACAAGGGCCTGCGCCATCGAGAAGGCGTCGGAGCCGTTGCGGACGCGGTCGTCGGGAGCTGCCGCGAGCAGTCGGGCGCGTGTGAGCTGCAGGCTGGAGTTGCCAGGCGCCGCCTGCAGGCCTCGATCCGCCACCGCGAGACTGCCCGCGTAGTCGCCCCGGCGGGCCGAGCAGGCGGCGAGTCCGGAGGCCGCGGCGGCGCGCGCCGGATTGCGCGCCAGGAGATCTGCGTACTCGACTTCGGCCTCGGTGCAACGATCCATGCGGCGAAGCAGGTGGGCCAAGTTCAGCCGCGCGTCGTCGAGACCGCGATCGGTGTCCAAGGCGGCGCGATAGTGCTCGAGTGCCTCTTCCCGAGCTCGTTTGCGGCTCGCCCCCTCGCTTTCTTGGCCGAGTTGCTGATGGGCAACAGCGAGGTTGAAGTGCCCGAGGGCGTGACCAGGTGCCCGGCGCAGGGCCTCGCGATACTGATCGGCGGCTTCCGGCCAGCGGCCGCTCTTGGCGAGCGCCGACCCGAGGCCGATGCGGCCTTCGGGGTCGTCCGGCGCAGCTGCGACCGCGGCTTCGAATTCGACCAGGGCGTGGGCGAAGTCGCCGGCGAGAAACAGCCGCTCGCCCGCAGCTCGACGGCCGACGGCGTCGCGCCGCTCATCGGCGACCTGCTGCAGCCAAGGGTCGTCCACCGCGACGATCCCTTCCCCCCGAAGCCGCTCTTCGGCTTGGCTGCCGGCAGTGTCGCCGGCGCGCGCGAGCGCCGTGGCGAGCTGCGCGCGCAGCCGCGTCGCCGACGGCTGAAGCTGGAGCGCGCGGCGCAGCGAGGCGGCCGCTCCCGCGGCATCGTCGCCGCCCAGTTGCGCGTTGGCGAGCACGCTCCATGCGAGGGCCAGGCCGGGGTCGCGTCCGAGGGCGCGTTCGGCAAGTTGGCGGCTCTTCAGCCAGTCGCCGAGGAGCGCCGCTACCCGCGCCGCTCCGACGAGAGCGAGCGGCTGCTCGGGAGAGATCGCAAGCGCCTGTTCGAACGCCCGCTGTGCCACTTCGGGCGAGTTGGCGGCACCGGTTGCCAGAGCGAGCTGACCCCGCAAGTAGGGCCAGGCGAACTCGCGCGGTGCGAGCCGGCCAGCATTGTCGTAGCAGCGCGCAGCGGCTGCGGTGACCTCGTGCGCGTCGAGGATCCGGCCGAGCGTTCCGTAGGCCTCCGCGAGCTCGGTTACTGGAGCGGCAGACCGCGCGGCGACCTCTTCGACGTGCGCGCGGCGGCGCTCGATCTCGGTGCGAATCGCGGGATCGAGGCGCCCGAGTCCGGGGAGCTCGACCGGTTCGAGCGCCGGGCGGCGAGAGTCGGAGTGGCAACCGTTCGTGAGGAGCAGAAGCAGGACGGGCGCGACCGCGATCCGAATGGTCTCGCGGTGCGCGTGCGCTTGGATCATGGGCATGGAGGCTCCTCTGAGGGTCATGGCGCCCGCTCGCCTTCGCTGCCCCTCGGGAGCCGGTCCCCGGCGCCGGAAGGAGCGGTAGAAGAGGCTCTCACAGCTTCGGCGGCGATGGCGAGTTGACGTCGCGCATCGACATCTTGCGGCTGCAGGGCCGCGGCGCGCTCGAGGTGCGGCAACGCTGCGACAGATCTGCCGCCGACCAAGAGGAGGTTGCCCAGGCCCAGCCGCGCCCCGAAGTGTTCCGGATCCAGGGCGAGCGCCCGTCGGTAGGCGTCTTCGGCCTCGGCGAAGCGCCCTTCAAGCGCATAGGCGAGGGCGAGATTCGCCTCGGCCGGTGCCGGCGGTGAAGCGAACCTGCCTGGTCCATTGGCGAAGAAGACGAGCAGTCCCGAGGCCGCAAAGGCGATGCCGGTCCACGTACCCGGTAGCCTGCGGCGCCGGCCGATGCAGCTCGCGAGCCGCGAAATAGCGATGCCGGCGAGCAGGAAGAGCGGCGGAAGGAGCAGCGCTCGATAGCGGCCGAGAACGTAGAACAGGACGAGTCCGGCGAAGGCCGCTCCCAGCCAGGCGAGGAGCAGGGTCCGGTCGCGCGCAGGGAGTCCCCGCCAATCCCACAAGAGGCCCATCAGCGCGAGAGGCGCGAGCACTCCGAAGTGACCGAAGTAGCCCAGTGCCCGCAGCAAGGGGGAGGCGCGCGCATAGATCCAGTCGGCCTCGATGTCGGTGATCTCCTCCGCCTGAAGAGCGAGGCGGAGCTTCCGCATCAGGAGGCTCGCGGCGGCGATCGGCTCGTTCCTCCAGAAGCCGAACCCTCGCGAGAACCAGTAGGCCGAGACCGCGAGCGCCGAGAGCCGCTCACCGCGGGCCGCCTCGGCAAGCTCGGTTGCGTCGCGGCGCTCGAACTGCGCGTCGCCCCGGCCGGCGCGCAGCGGTGTGTAGGAACCGGTCGCGCCGGCGTGGTTACCGATATAGAAGTTGGGGCCCGCCTGCGCCGTGGTGAGGGCGAGCTCCCCGCCGACGACGAAGTTCCGCGTCGCAACCGGTGCGAGCATGAGGAGCAGGCCCGCGCCCCAAAGGAGCAATCTGCGGGCGCGAGCTCCCGACCGTTGACGGGAAGCGGGAGTTGCGGCGGTCAGCTGCCCGTCGCCGGGAAAGGCGATCCAGGTCCAGACTCCGACAGCCGCCGCGAGCAGCAGCGCGCTCTCGCGCAGAAGACAGATCGCGCCGAGGAGCACGCCGGCTCCGAAGATGAGCCCGACGCCCTGCGCGCGGGCGGCGGCGAGAAGGACGCCGAGAGCGAGAACCCCCAGCGAGACGACCAGACTCTCCTTGGCGAGCTGAACGTCGAGCACGATGGAGGGGGCGTAGAGCGCCAGCGCGAGGCCTGAAGCGAGACCGGCGGCGCGGGAATGTGCCCGCGCGCCGATCTCGACGAGCACGCCGCAGGCGAACGCGGCGAACCCGATCTGCAGCAGGCGCACGGCGAGCAGCGCGCCGTCGAGGCCGAAGGTCGCGCGCAGGGAGGCCAGGAGGTAGGGGTAGAGCGGTGCCTGGTAGAAGAGCCCTTCGGCGCGCCCGAGCCAGTCACCGGCGGCGATTCGCGCCGACCAATCGAGATAGGCCTTGGCATCGCCGATCGGGCCGCGAAAGAACGGCAGGCCTTGCGTCCCGGCGAGCACCGCGAGGCGCACGAGGAGCGCGAGTCCGGCGACCGCGATCGCCGGAAAGCGAAAGGCCACCGCTCCTTGCGGAACGGTGGCCTCGGGAGCGGGCGGGAGTTCCGCCGCGATCCGCTGCTGGGTCACTCCACGCCGAAGCTCAGGAGCTCGACCGGGGTCGAGTTGACGAAGGTGAGCGACCAGGAGGTGAGAGTCCCCGTGTCGCCGCTTGCCGAGTCGCCGGCGCAGAGCGTCCAGACGCCGTTCCGCTGGCCGCCGGTGAACTGCGCGAGGTTCGTGCCCTCGCCGGCGATCGGAGTGTCGGTGGCGTCGGGGGCGGGGATGTAGTTGTTCGGGCCGCAGCCCGCGCCGATGACGCCGGTGCAGGCCAGCCCGATGCTCTCGGCGCTCGTCAAACTTGCGGCGGCGTCGTCGTAGGTGATGGGAGTCGCCGTGGCGAAGTCATCGCTCTCTCCGGCGCCAACGCCCGATCGGCCCGGACGATTGAGCAGCGTCAGGTTGGTTCCCACCGGCGGCTGGAGGCGAAAGGTCAAGTCGCCGACCCAGCTGTGGCTCGCCGTGATCTGTACCGACACCGTTCCCGTGATGTCCTCGCCCGGGACCGAGGGCACGGTGATCGTCTGACAGGTTCCGAGCGCGCCCGTGTTGTCGGTGATGGCGATCGGCGGATCCGCCGTCGTGTACGGGCCGCTGCCGGCCCAGAGCGGCAAGGTTGCGAGTGTCGCCAGCCCCGCCAAGGCAAGCCAATGCCTAGAGTATTTCATCTTCCATTCCTCCCAGAGGGACAAGATAATCTCGCATCCTACTGTATCGAGCGGACCGAGCGCAAGGGGACTTTTCGCCCCTCCTCGGCGATCGGGGATCGCGCTCGCTGGGGTAGTTTCCCCCTCGGAATGGCGCACCCAGTCCCGCCCCGGTGCCACAGAGGGAACATTGCGACGCGGACCGCGGAGCGCGCCGCCAGCTTGCTTCGGTGGATGCTTCCTGTCGCCGTGGCGGCCGCTTCCTGCCAGGTGCCCCCGGCGCCGCGGAGTGACGGAGGGCGGCCGGAAGTGCGCCTCGCCGAGGTCGCGCGCGCGAGCGGTGTCGACTTCCGCCACGACAACGGCGCGACCGGCGAGCGCTGGATGCTCGAGATCCTGGGCTCTGGTGCCGCCGCCTTCGACTGCGACGGCGATGGCGACCTCGACTTGCTGCTGCGCCAGGCAGGGCCTCTGCCGGGTGCGCCTGCGGAATCGCAGGGATCGTCGCTTGAGCCGCGGTCGCGAACGGACCGCCTCTACCGGAACGAGACGATCCGCCAGTCTTCCGGGAACCCGCCCTGGCGCTTCTCGGACGCCACCCAGGGAAGCGGGCTCGATCTCCCGGCGTATGGCATGGGGGTCGCGACCGGAGATGTCGACGGCGACGGCAGGGTCGACCTGTACCTCACGAACTATGGCGCCAACCGTCTGCTGATCGCGCAAGGGGACTGCCGGTTCCTTGACCGGACCGCCGAGGCCGGAGTCGCCGCCGGCGGATGGAGCTCTGCGGCGAGCTTTCTCGACTATGACCGGGACGGCGACCTGGATCTGTTCGCCGGCAACTACGTCGATTTCACTGCCGCGAACCGGACGAGTTGCCTCCGGCCCGGCGGCGGCCCCGACTACTGTGGGCCGGAGAGCCATCGCGCGCTGCCCTCGAAGCTCTTCCGCAACCGCGGCGACGGCACTTTCGAAGACGCGACGCTCGCCTCGGGACTCGCGCAGGCGCAGGGCAAGACACTCGGCTCGCTCGCCGCCGACTTCGACGGCGACGGCTGGATCGATCTGTTCGTCGCCAACGACAGCACCGAGAATTTCCTGTGGCGCAACCGACGCGACGGCACCTTCGAGGAGCAGGGGCAGCTTCTCGGCTGCGCGCTGAGCGCCACGGGCCTGCGCACCGGCGACATGGGAGTCGACGCGGCGGACTTCGACGACGACGGGGATGTCGACCTGTTCGCGACCCATCTCGCCTCCGAAGGCATGTCGCTGTGGCGCAACGATGGCGCGGGCGGATTTCAGGACATCGCCGCGGTCACCCGGACGCTCGCGGCGACGCTCGGTCGGACCGGTTTCGGGGCCTCTTGGTTCGACCCCGACAGCGATGGAGCGCTCGACATGGCGGTCGTCAACGGAGCGGTCCGCATCGTCGACAGGATGGACGATGGTACTGCCGGAACCGAGCTCGGAGAGCCCAATCTCCTGCTCGGCAAGCGCGGCGAGCGCTACGAGGATGTTTCGCTCGCGAGCGGCATCTCGACCGATCCGGGCGACGTCGGACGCGGGCTCGTCGTCGCCGATTTCGACGACGATGGCGACCCCGATCTGGTCATCACGAACAACGGCGGCCCCGCGCGGTTGCTACGCAACGAGACCCCCGGCACGGAGTCGTGGCTCGGTTTGCGTCTCCTCGAGGCCGCCGGCAAGCGTGACGCTCTGGGCGCGGTCGTCTCGCTCGATCGCGCGGGAGCGGCGCCGTTGACGCGCCGTGTGGCCACCGACGGCAGCTACCTGTCGGCCAGGGATCCGCGCCTGCTCTTCGGACTGCGCGGTACCTCCGCCGGCGGCGAGCTGCGGGTGCGTTGGCCCAGCGGCCGCCAAGAGAGCTTCCCTGTGCCGCCTCTCGGCCGCTATTCGACCCTGCGGGAAGGTACCGGCCGGGCGATCGCGACCTCCGCCGAATGAGCCGGCGCGGGAGTGAGGCGCCTGTCGCCCACGAGGAGCGGGCGACGCTCACCGGCGCGGGCGCCGGCGCGCGGCTCCCCGCCACGGTGGCGAGCGCGATGCTGATGGCGCTCGTCCTGCTGGCTTACCTGCCGGTGCTCGAGCACCAGTTCGTTTGGGACGACCACGAGCAGGTGGTCACCAACAGCCGGCTGCGCTCCTGGTCCGGGCTCCCGGATCTGTTCGGTGGAGACGTTCTCGCCCTCACTCGCGCCGGCAACGAGCGATCGAGCTATTACCGGCCGCTCTTCCTGGCTCACTACCTCCTCAACTACCAGATCTTTGGCCTGTCTCCCGTCGCCTGGCACGCGCTCGCGCTGGTGCACCACTGGCTGGCATCGTGCCTGGCGTGGCTCTTCACGCGCCGGCTGGGTCTCGATTGGCGAGCGGCGTTGGCCGTGGCAGCTCTCTTCGCGTTGCATCCGGCGCATGGCGAGTCGGTCGCCTGGGTCGCGGCAGCCTTCAACGACCCTCCTGCCGCGTCGCTCACCTTCGCTGCGTTGCTCGGCTACCTGTCCTGGCTTCGCGGCGGCGGCCGATGGGCGCTCGCCGGAGCGGCGTTCGCCTATCTCGCGGCCCTCGGATTCAAGGAGTCGGCGATCGCCCTGCTCGCTCTCGTGCCGCTGCTGCACGGAACGGTCGCTCCTGGCGACAGATGGCGGCGCCGGGGGGCAGGTCTCCTGCCCTTCGCGGCCGCGACCGCGATCTATCTCGCGGCGCGCGTTGCCGCCTTGGGAACACTCGTCGGCTATGGGCCTGCAGATGTCTCGTTCGCCACCCTCAGTGCGACGCTGCCGCGTCTCCTGGTCACCTACCTCCGGCTGCTCCTCTGGCCCTGGCACTTTGCGCCCAGCTATCCGCTGCGCTGGATCGAGAGCTGGGGCGCCTTTGCCGCCTGGGGCTCGGTGCTGCTGCTGCTCGGCTTGGCCGTCGGCTCCTACCTGCTCGGCCGTGGCCGCCCGCTGCTCGGTTTCGCCCTTGCCTGGATGCCGCTCTGCCTCGCGCCGGCGCTTCACGTGCGGAGCTTCCGTCCGACCTACCTGGTGCACCAGCGCTACCTCTATCTCGCCGTCTACGGATTCGCGCTGGCGATCGTTCTGGTCGCGGTGCGGAGCCGCTTTTCGCTGCGCGCACGTGCCCTCGCGTTCAGCCTGCTCCTCGCGCTCTGGGCGGCGAGCCTCTGGGCCCATCATCGCTACTGGCGCAGCGACCCCGAGCTCTGGCAGCGCATCGCCGAGGTCGATCCGGGCAACGCTGCGGCCTTCGACTGGCTGGGCTCGCAAGCGCTCGCGGCCGGTGAGCCGGCGCGCGCCGAAGAACTTTACCGGCGCTCGATCGCCGCCGATCCGGACTCGGCCGTTGGTTGCTGCAATCTCGCCAGGATGCTGCACCTCCAGCGCCAGAACCCCGCGGCGGCCCTGCCGCTCTACCGCGAAGCTCTGGTGCGTCTAGAACGCACGGCAAGCGACGCCGATTGGCGCCCCGCATGCGAGGTGAACTACGGTCTCGCCCTGGCCGGGACCGGAGCTCGCGAGGCTGCTCTCGCGCACCTTCTCGCCGTCGCCGCAAGGCCGCCGTATCCGCCGCTCGCGGCGCGCAACGCGGCGGTGCTGCTGGTCGAAGGCGGGCGGATCGCCGAGGCACGCCGGGTGCTCGCAGCGGTCTTGGACCGCCACCCGGCGGAGCCCGGTCTCGCTGCGATGCTGGGCGACATCGACCGCGGCCGGATCGGAGCGCGGTAGCGCTCGAAGCCAGCGGCGCCGACTCAGTCGACAGCAGCCGGGGGAGTCGGGAGCGCCTCGACCGTGCGCCGGGCGTCGGCACGGGCGGCGCGATGGAAGGCAGCGCCGGAGGCAGCGCTGGCCTCCAGATAGTCGAGCAAGGCTCGCCGTGCCGGCTCGGGTCGGCCGAGCTCGAGGTAGAGGACTCCGAGACGATAGAGCGCCAGGCCACAGGCTGGCGACGGATCGACCGTCCCACTGTCGCGGAGGCGCTCGAGCTCCTCGACGGCGGTCTCCTTCTGGCCGTCGAGGTAGAGCATCACGGCGAGGTTTCCGGTCAAGGAGCAGTAGCGCCACGGGACTCGCGAGCGGGCGCTGCGCAGGCGCTCGATCGCCTCCGCGTTTCTGCCCTGCGAAGCGAGCGCGATTGCCAGCCGTTCGATCGCAGCGGTCTGCTCCGGAAAAGCGCGCAGGATTGCTTCGAGGTCGGCTTCAGCGGCGGCGAACCGGCGTTCGCGCGCGGCCAGATCGGCGCGCACGAGCAGGGCGGTGGTCACCGGCTGCAGGGAGAGCGCGCGGTCGGCGGCGGCGGCCGCCGCCGCGAACTCCCCGAGTCGGAACTCGGTTGCGGCAAGCTGGGCCCAATGGAACGAGGCTCCCGGGTCGCTCGCCACCGCTGCTCGGAAGAGGCTGCGTTCGTCGCGATAGTTCGGCACCAGGGAGAGGACCTTCGTCACGCCGAGCGCGCCGAGCGCGAGACCGAGTCCACCCGCGGCGACGCGCCGAAGTATCGGCGTCGGCCGCGGCAAAGCCCGGCTGGCGGCCTGAAGGCTGAGCCCGGCGAGGGCGAGCCAGCCGAGCACCGGCAGGTAGAGATAGCGGTCGTGCACCAGTTGCTCCTGCATGAACGCACCAAGGTGCAACGCTGGCGCCAGCGGCAGCAGTGCGAGGGCGAAGCAGACGAGGCGGAGCGGCGAGCGCCGGCTCGCCACCCAGAGGAGCCCGAGGACGGCGAGCACGAGGAGGAATGGGAGGGCGACGTTGGATAAACCGGCGTCTGCGGGAGTCACCGTCCGCACCGGATAGGTCGGCCCGATCCAGAAAGGGAGGAACGCCTGCCGCAGATAGAAGGCGACGACACCCGGGAGGCTCAGGGCGAGATCGATCCAGCCCAGCTTCCACGGAGTCGGGGTCGCGAGACCGCCGAGGACGGCATGTCGCGCGGCCAGAAAGATGGCGGAGAACGCGGCGTACGGCAGCATCGACGTCAGGGCAGTTCTGGCGCGCCAGCCTCCAGTCTGCCCGGACGTTCTGGACCAGGCGAGTACCGCGACGAGCAGCGGAAGCAGGAGAGCGGTCTCCTTGCTGCCGAGGGCCAGCGCAGCCAGCGCGAGCGCGAGCAAGCGCCGGGCGCCGCGCAGGAGCCCAGGTGCCGGCGCTTCGAGCGCCAGCACTCCGAGAACACCGATCGACATCAGGAGGTCGGGCGAACCCGAGATCCAGGCGACCGACTCGACATGCACCGGGTGCACGGCGAAGATCGCGGCGACGAGGAAAGCACCCGGAAGTGCGAAGCCGAGCCGGCGGAGGAGGGCGAAGGCGAGCAGGACGACCCCGGCGTGGAGTGCGAGGTTGCCCAGATGCCAGCCTGCCGGTTGTGCTCCGAAGAGCTGCCAGTTCGCGGCCAGCCAGAGCACGAACGCCGGGCGATAGTAGTTGCTCCAGGCGGCCTCGCGGTCGCCCTTGAAGCTCCAGACGTCCTGGGTCAGCGCCTTCCCGAGCAGTTCCGGCTGTTGAATGAACGGATTCTCGAGAATCTGAATGCGATCGTCGTAGACGAACTCGCCGCGCAGCGACGCGAGGAAAGGCACCACAGCGAGCGCGACGAGAAGTGTCAGCGCCAGCGCCGTCTTTCCTCGGGAGCCGTCGTTCGGGTTCACCGTCAGGTTCTAGCAGACGCCTGGAGCGCCGGCAACCGGAGGCGCTCGGATCTCTTTCGGGGGCGGTGGCTAGCGCGCCGACTTCCTGGCCTTGGCGAAGAAGTCGCCGAAGGCTCCGAAGCCGCTGCCGCCGGTGCCGGCCCGCGCCTGCGCCAGGTCTTCGGCGCCGGCCTCGTCGCCCTTGCCGGGCAGGCCGAGGGCGATGCGGCGCGTCTCGCGATCGACCGAGAGGATGGCGACCTCGAGAGGCTGGCCGATCTTGAGGAGCTCGCGCGGATGCCGCACTTCGCGCCCGCTGCCGGCGGCGAGCTCGGAGATGTGAAGCAGGCCGTCGACGCCGGGGGCGAGCTCGATGAACGCACCGAAGAGCTCGATCCGCGCCACCTTGCCCTGGCGCCGTGAACCGGTAACCAGGCGCGCTGCCTCCTCCTGCCAGGGATCCTTGACCAGCGCGCGCCGGGAGAGCGAGATCTTGTCGCGCCCCTTCTCGTTCTCCGCCGGAACGATCTTGAGGATCTGCACTTCGAGCTCCTGGCCGACCGCGACGACGTCCTGCGGATGCGCGACCCGGCCGTGGCCGAGCTCGGAGACGTGCAGCAGCCCTTCGATGCCGCCGAGGTCGACGAAGGCGCCGTACGCAGCGAGCGAAGTGACCGTGCCGCGGACCGTCTGGCCGACCTTGATCCTCTCGCGCGCGGCGGCCGCCTTGGCCTGCGCCTCCTCTTCGAGCAGAGCCCGGCGCGAGAGCACCAGGTTCATGCCGCGCCCCTTGCCCTCTTCGAGTCGCGTGATGCGGAAGGCGAGACGCTGGCCGACGAAAGCCGCCGCGTCCTCGACGTAGCGGTTGTCGATCTGCGAAACCGGGCAGAAGGCGCGGACGCCGGAGACCGTCACTTCGACGCCGCCCTTGACGACCGCGGTGACCGTGCCGTCGACCGGCAGGCCGTAGGTGTACGCCTGCTGCAACTCGGCCGGCGCGGCGGGTCCGCGGCCGGCGCGCACGCGCAGGACGATGCCGTCGTCCGAGGCCGAGGCGATGATCGCCTCGACGGTGTCGCCGACCGCGACCGTGCGCTTGCCCTCGTCGTCGGTCAGCTGGGACAGCGGAATCGAGCCTTCGGCCTTGCGGCCGAGGTCGACGAAGGCGGTGTCCTCACCAAAGCCGACGATCTTCACCGACACCCGGTCGCCGACCTCCGGCGCCTTCGGGGCTGGGGAACCCTTCTTGTCCTTCTCCCCGTCGGCCTGCTTCTTTTCGAAGGCGTCGAGCAGCGCAGCAAAGTCCTGCCCGGCGTCGGGTGCGGTGGGTTCGGCCATCATCTTCTCCTGGTTCTGCGGCTCGGATCGTGGGGATGCCCTGGAAGGGGCTCCGCAAGGATATGTCCACCAGGAACGCGAGGCAAGGAGGCGCTGCCGCTCAGCCCGGCAGACGGCTCCAGATCCACTCCATCGCGGCCTCCTTGCCGTCGAGCGGACCTTCGATGCGCGCGTGCAGCCTGCCGTCGGCCGTGAGCCAGTAGAGGATGCGCTGCGGGAAGTCGTGTTTCTTGTTCTCGAACACGACGCGCTGCTCGCCGACCTCGACGGCGCAGAACGAGGTGGGATGGGCTCCACCCGGCATCGCGACGTAGCAGATCCGCTGCTGCGCATCGACTTCGATGCGCAGGTACTCGAAGCCGCTCATCTTCCCAGTCTTGACGTCCTTGTGCATCCCCACCATTCCGCCGCCCGCGGCGCTCGTCCAGTGCTCCTCGCTTTCGACGCCTTCCTGGGTGCCCCTCCAACTGCCGGAGAGCCAGGCGAGGGTTGCGAGCGCAGGCGGATCGGGGAGGGCAGCGATGGGATTGCCACTTGCAGTTGCCAGCCAGAGCAGGGCCAGCAGCACATGCGAAGTGCGCCTCGAGGTTGTCACGCGGTTCTCCTTTCGTCGCGCCGGGGGAATGCCCGGCAGGAGAGGCAGGCTAGGCGGCGAGAGGGGCTCGGCGCTAGGACGAACGCGACATGTCCGAGGCTGTTTCATTCGCCGGCGAGGAGGGCGAGCAGCCGGTCGGGCGCGGTGAAGTGGCGCGACATCTCGCCGTCGGCCTGGCGCGAGCGTGCCGCGGGACGGCCGGCGAGAGCGCGGAAGTCGCGCAGCAGGTGCGACTGATCGAAGTAGCCGGCGGCGAGCGCGGCTTCGAGGCTGGCGCCGCGCTCGGCGGCGTCGAGCTCGACCAGCGCCGCCTGCAACCGGACGATGCGCGAATACAGTTTGGGCCCGATGCCCAGGCCGGTCGCGAAGTCGCGCTCGAGCTGGCGTCGGGACCGGCCGAGCTCTGCCGCGACCGCCTCGACGCGGACGCCGCCGCGACCGGCGCGGATGAGTCCGACTGCCCGGGTGCAAGGCGTCGCCGACGGAACCTGGGTTTCGCCGGCGGCCTCCGCCAGCCAGGCGGTCGCCGCCGCGGCGCGGGCCGCGAGATCGGGCGCGCTCGCGAGACGCTGGCGGAGCCGGCGCGCCGCCGCAAAGCCCAGCAACCGGGTGAGTGGCAGCTCGCGATCGACGGTGCCGCGCATGTCGACGGCGAGGAGTTGGGGAAGGGCCCCCGGCCGGAAGCGCATGCCGAAGGTGTCGACGACCCGGCCGGCGCGCAGGCTCCAGGGGCGCGACAGGGTGCCCGCGAGGAAGGCTCTCCCCTGGCGGCGCCAGCCCGTTCCGACCCGGCGAGAAAACGGATCCCCGAGGTGGACGATGAGCTCGGGGCAGCCGTCCGGAACGATGTGCTCCGCAGGTCGATCCGAGCGCGGAACGCTGTCGACGGCATGCCAGCAGCATTCGAGGAACTCGCGCCACCGCTCCGGCGGCGGGAGCTCCTCATAGAGCAGAGATGGCTTCGAGCTCACCGGCCCGAGCCTATGCGAGCTTGCCCGATCTCTACAGGCGGGAGTGTGCCTGCCGTGCTCTGCGCCAGTGCTTCGCGGACCGCCGGGCCGAGGATTTCCGGACGTTAGGCGAAACTTAGGATTTCGATGCGATCGATTTAGGAATCGGCGGTGAAGCTTCCGTTCGACAATCCCGTAGTCAGAGCTGGAACGGGATGAAACCAACGATGCGCACCTCCACCCTCCCCCTCGCCGCCCTCCTCGTCGGCTTCGCCGGCGCGGCTTCGGCGCTCGCCGCCGACCTCCTCCCCGAGCGCCTGTCGCAGACCGGGCTCTACGCCGATGCTGCGACGAAGCAGCTCGCGCCGGGCGTTCTGGCCTTCTCGCCGCAGTACCCCCTGTGGAGCGATGGCGCGCGCAAGCACCGCTGGATCGCCCTCCCGCCGGGTACCAGCATCGACGCTTCGGATCCCGATGCCTGGGTCTTCCCGGTCGGCACGCGTTTGTGGAAGGAGTTCGCCTTCGAGCGCCGGGTCGAGACGCGCTACCTCGAGCTCACGCCTGACGGCTGGCGTTTCGCGACCTATCGCTGGCTCGGCGACGAGAGCGACGCGCTGCTCGCCGCGAAGTTCGGCGAGCGCGCGGTTTACGAGTTGCCCGGCGGCGGAACCTACAATCTGCCGGCGCGCACCGACTGTCGCGCCTGCCACGAGGGCAACGTGTCGCGGGTGCTCGGCTTCTCGGCTCTGCAGCTGTCGGGCGCGCGCGACCCGGGGGCGTTGCACGGCGAGCCGCTCGGTCCGGGGGATCTCGATCTCGCCAGTCTGGCCGAGCGCGGTCTGGTGCGCGGCCTGCCCGCCCGCCTGGTGGCGAATCCGCCGCGCATCGCCGCCGGCTCGCCGGCCGAACGCGCGGCCCTGGGCTACCTGCACGGCAACTGCTCGAGCTGTCACAACACGCGCGGCCCGCTGGCCGATCTCGACTTTTCGCTCGAAGTGCGCGTCGCCCCGGGAGCGCCGCCGCCCGGGGCGTTGACCTCCGGGGTCGATCGGCGTGCCCGCTTTCAGCCTTCCGGGGCGCCGCCCTGGACGCGGATCGCGAGCGGTCGTCCGGAGGCGAGCCTGCTGCTCGAGCGCATGTCGCGCCGCGACCCGATCTCCGCCATGCCGCCGCTGGGCACCCATGTCGTGGATCACGCGGCGGTGGCGTTGGTCGGCCGGTGGATTCAGGAAGGACTTTTTCAACCGCTAGTCACTCGAACCGCTTCGAAAGGGGAAGAACCATGAAGATCGCAACGAAAGGAATCGCCCTCGCGCTGGCACTGGCCACCATCACCTTCGTCCGCACCCAGGCGCAGGCCGCCGCGGCGCCATCGGCCAGCGACAAGGCCGGCGACCGCGTCGCCCGTGGAGAGTACCTGGTGCACCTCGCCAGCTGCGACGACTGCCATACGACCAAGAAGATGGGACCGAACGGGCCCGAGCCGGACATGAGCCGGCGGCTCTCCGGACACCCGCAGGAGATGGTCATGCCGCCGGCGCCGCAGCTGCCGCCGGGCCCGTGGACGGCGACCGTTGCCGGTACCCTGACCGCATGGTCGGGTCCCTGGGGGGTGAGCTTCACCCAGAACCTGACTCCTGACGCAGAGACCGGGCTCGGCAAGTGGACCGAAGAGGAGTTCCTCGCCGCCCTGCAGACTGGCCGTCATCAGGGTCGCGGCCGGCAGATCCTGCCGCCGATGCCTTGGCAGGCCTATTCCACGCTCCCCGAAGAGGATCTGAAGGCGATCTGGGCCTTCCTGCGCACCCTGCCGCCGATCCACAACAGAGTGCCCGACCCGATCGCCCCGGCAGCTTCGCCTACGGTCGCCGCCAAGTAGTCCAGCGACGCATCGCTTCCCGGGCGTCCGGTGCCGGCGGTGGTTTCGCGCGCTTCTTTCGTAGAATGCGCGCGGAGCCACCACCAGGTTGATCACGCCCGAGCTCGCGCGCTTCATCGAGTCCGGTATCTCGGTCCTCGTCGGGACGCGGGACGCGCGGCTGCGCCCGGACTGTGTCCGTGCGGCAGGCGTTCGGGCGGATGCCGCGGCCGGCACGCTGACGGTCTTCCTGCCGGCCGCAACTGCCGAGCGCTCGCTCGCCAACCTCGCCGACAGCGGCCGCATCGCCGTCACCGTCACCCGCGCGATCGACCATCGATCGCTGCAGATCAAGGGCGGAGTGGTCGAGGTCCGTCCGTCGTCGCCCGACGAGCGGCGCTTCATCGAGCGCTACCTCGAACAGCTCGCCGTCGACTGGGGGCACGTCGGGGTGCCACGCAGGTCGACGCGATCGATGAACGCCTGGCCCGCGTTCACGGTGCGCTTCGCCGCCGAGACGCTCTTCGAGCAGACTCCCGGGCCCGACGCCGGCCAGCGCCTGACGCCGGTGGCGGCGGCGCAGTCGCATCGCGCGGGCGCTCGATGAAGATCCGGCTCGAGGATCTCCAGGCGTGCTTTCAAGGCGTCATTCCGGCGACGATGGCGACCGCCGACGCCCAGGGCGAACCGAACGTCACCTACATCTCTCAGGTCTACTACGTCGACCCGAACCACGTCGCGCTGTCCTGCCAGTTTTTCAACAAGACGCGGCGCAACGTCGACGAGAACCCTTACGCGGCGGTCGATCTGTGGGATCCGCGAACGTTCGAGCTCTACCGTCTCGAGCTGCGCTTCGACCATCTCGAGACCGCGGGTCCGCTGTTCGACACCATGGCGGCGCGCATCCAGGTGATCGCCTCGCACTCGGGGATGAAGGGGATCTTCCGCCTGCTCTCGGCCGATGTCTACGAGGTTCTGTCGCTGCGCCGGGTGGCGGAGTTCGTCGACCCGCTGGCGGTCCCCCCGGCCGAGCCGGCCGACTGGGATCCGGAGAGCCCGAGCCATCCGCCCCCGGACCAGCTCTCGGAGCTGCGTGGCTTGCAGGCGATCTCGGGCAAGATCGCCCGCGCCCGCGATCTCGACGAGCTGCTGGCGACGACGCTCGCGGGGCTCGACGAGCTCTTCACCTTCGGCCATTCGATGGTGCTCGTCCCCGACGATCGCGAGTGCCGCCTGGTGGCGATCGCCAGTCGCGGCTACGGCGCCGAAGGGGTGGGCGGCGAGATCGCCATCGGCGACGGCGTCATGGGGATCGCCGCGGCCGAGCGCCGGATGATCCGGGTGGCCGGCGTCGGCACGGAGATCCGCTACGGACGCACGATCCGCGAGCGTTTCGCCGACCGCGAGGGCAGGCGCGACCTGGCGCCCGAGATCCCGTTGCCCGGCCTGCCCGACGCCCGCGCCCAGCTCGCGCTGCCGCTCCTTGCCGGCGACCGCCTGGTGGGTGTGCTCGGCTTCGAGAGCCGCGATCCGCTGGCGTTCGACGAGTGGGACGAAGCGTTCCTGCAGATCGTCGCCAACCAGATCGCCATGGGCATCGATCGCATGCAGGAGGATGAAGAGGAAGCAGCGCCGGTGCCGGTGTCGCGTCCGCCGCTCGCGGCGCCGGAGGAGTGCGATCGCAAACTGCGCTTCACCTACTTCCGCAACGACGAGACGATCTTCCTGGGCGACGAATATCTGGTGCGCAACGTGCCGGCGAAGATCTTCTGGAAGATTCTGAATCAGCACCAGCGCGAGGGACGCAGCGAGTTCTCCAACCGCGAGCTGCGCCTGGATCCCTCGCTGGGCCTGCCAGGTTACAAAGACAACCTCGAGAGCCGCCTCATCCTGCTGCGCAAGCGGCTGGTGGAGAAGTGCCCCTGGGTGCGCATGGTGCCGGTGCGCCGCGGCCGCTTCGCGCTCGAAGTCGAGAGCGCCGTCGAGCTGGTCGAGAAGGAGACCGCATGACCGACCGTCGCCGGCTCCTCGGCGCGCTGCGCGATCGTTCCGGGAAATAGCGTGGATCCGCGGAGCGCCGACCTCACCCGCCTGCTCACGGCGCACCGCGCCGGGGATCCGGACGCATTCGGAAGGCTGGTGGAGCTGGCGCATCTCGAGCTCGAGAAGATGGCGCGGCAACAGCTGCGCAAGGCACCTCCCGGAAGAACCCTCGATACCGTCGCGCTGATCAACGAAGCCTACCTGCGCCTGCACGACGAGAGCTCGATCGACTGGCAGAGCCGCGCCCACTTCTACGGCGTGATGGCCCGCGCCATGCGCTTCGTCGTCGTCGATCACGCCCGGCGGCACGGCGCGGGCAAACGTGGCGGCGGCGCGCGGCAGGTCACGCTCGACAGCGGCCTGATGGCCGTCGCCGAGCAGGCCGAGCTCGTGCTGGCCGTGCACCAGGCGCTCGAGCAACTGGAGAGCTTCCATCCGCGTCTGGCGCGAATCGTCGAGTGTCGCTACTTCGCCGGCATGAACGACGAGGAGATCGCCGCGGCGCTCGACCTTTCGACGCGGACCGTGCAGCGCGATTGGCTGCGCGCCCAGGCCTGGCTCCGGCGCGCCCTGGAATCCGGCCCGGGGGACTGACGGATTCGAGGTCAGCCTGCGGCGGCACCTTGCGGTCGCGTGGCACGCAGGCGGGTGCGGTCGTCCTCGAGCTGGCGGACCAGCAGCGGGTCCTTTCCGGCAGCCATCGCCAAGGCCTCGCTCCAGGTCGCCTCGGCCTCCTCCCAGCGCCCGGTCGCGACGAGGCACCGCGCCAGCGGCAGCAGGACTTCGGCGACCTCGACGTGATTCTCGCCGACGCGGGCGCGACGCAGCTCGAGCGCCTCCCGCAGCAGCGTCTCGGCCTCCGCGAAGCGCCCCTGCGCGAAGCGCAGCTGTCCGATACCCTGCAGAGTCGTGGCGATCCGGTGGTGACCCGGTTCGAGCTTGGCGCGAAAGATCGCCAGGGCGCGGGCAAACTGTTCGTCGGCGCGGTCGAGTTGGTTGAGGATCTGCAGGTTGTTCGCGAGCAGTGTGAGGTCGGTGGCGACCTCGGGGTGGTCCGGTCCGTAGATCTCGCTGTCGATCGCCAGGACCTCTTCGAAGAGGGGCTGTGCGCCGGCGTAGTCGTGCCGGCGCTGGTGGACGCGCGCCAGATTGAACAGGTTGATCGCCACGTCGGGGTGGCGCTCGCCGCGGAGTTGCCGGTTGACCGCCAGCGCCTCGCGATGCAGCCGTTCCGCTTCGTCGAGATCGCCGCGCTTCTCGGCCACCAGGGCGACGGTATTCCAGGCACTGGCGAGCTGGGAGAGTTGGCCGGCCTGCTGCCGAATGGCGAGTGCCTCGCGAAAGGCAGCGTCGGCCTGGACCTGATCGCCCGCGAAATAGTGCAGGTAGCCGAGCTCGGTGAGGCTCTCGGCGAGCTCCGGCGCGGCGGGGCCGAGAAGCTCCCGGCGCTGGGCGACCGCCTCGACGAGCAGCGGCCCGGCTGTGGCATGGTCGCCCAGCTGACGGGCGAGCGAGCCCAGGCGGTGAAGACTTTCGGCGACATCGACGTGGCGTGGGCCGAAGCAGCCGCGGCGCAGCTCGAGCGACCGTTCTTCGAGCTCTCTCCCCTCGGCGAGCCGCCCGAGGCGGCCGTAGATGTGCCCCAGAGTCGAAAGCAGGCGCGCCCGCACCGCGGGCTGCGTGGCGAGCTCCCCTTCGACACGCTCGGCGCCGCGCTGCAGCAGGGTCAGGGCGTCGATCGGCTTGCCGAGCGAGGTCGCAGGATCCGAAACGTCGAACAGGCCGACGACGAAGCGTTCGACCTCGGTCGCCTTGTCCGCCTCGAGCCGCGCGCGATCGCGTTCGCGTGCGAGAGCGCGCGCCTGAAAGGTCACCGTGGTGGCGTAGCCGATGCCGAGCAGCGCCGCGACGGCCGCCGTCGCGGCGAGCGCCCGATTGCGCCGCACCCACTTCCACGAGCGCTTCAAGAGACTCGCGCGGCGAGCGGTGACCGGCTCGCCGGCGAGGAATCGTTCCAGGTCGGAGGCGAAATGTTCCGCCGAGGGGTAGCGCCGCTCGGGGTCCTTGGCGAGGGCGCGCTCGACGATGGCGTCGAGTTCGGGGCGCAGGCGGCGCGCGAGCCGCGCCGGCGTCGAGCGGCGGAGCGCTGCGAGCTCCTCGGCGGAGCGCTCGCCGTAGGGCTGGAGCACCGCCGCGCTCGGCCGCTCCGGCTGCTCCTCGCAGACCGCGCGGACCAGGGCCTCGAGCGAGCTGAAGGAGGCCTCCTGCGCCGGGTGCCCGGTGAGCAGGCCCGAGAGCAGGAGGCCCAGCTGGTAGACGTCGGAGGCGGTGGTGATCTCCTCGCCCCGGACTTGCTCCGGCGAGGCGCAGGCCGGCGTCATCGCCAGGCTCGAGGTCGCTTCGCTCGACCCTTCCTCCGATTCGAGGAGCTTGGCGATGCCGAAATCGAGGAGCTTCACCTCGCCGGCGGGGGTCACCAGGAGGTTCGAGGACTTCAAGTCGCGGTGCACGACGAGACTGCGATGCGCGGCCTGCACGGCGCGGGCGATCTCGATCACCAAGGCGATCCGGCGGTCGACCGTCAGGCGCTCGCGGTCGCAGTACTCGTCGACTGCGACTCCGTGGACGTATTCGAGCACGAGGTAAGGCAGGCCGCGGCGGTCGACGCCGCCGTCGAGTAGCCGGGCGATCGTCGGGTGATCGAGCCGGGCGAGAATGCGCCGCTCCCGTTCGAAACGGCGGATCGCCTCGGGCGAGCTCGCGGCGCGCGGCAGGACCTTGAGCGCCGCCTCCTTGTCGAAGCTGCCGTCGGAGCGGCGGACCTGGTAGACGAGCCCCATGCCCCCGCGCCCGATCGGGCGCAGGATCGTCCAGGCGCCGACCGACTCGCCGGCCGCGAGGCCCTGCTCGCCGTCGTTCGCGAGGTGGCGCAAGTACTGCCGCAGCGGATCGGCGAGCGTCGCGGCGTCGCCGCCGCAATGGGCGAGGAGCGCCTCCACCTCGCGCCGCAACCCGGAGTCGGCCGCACAGCGCTCGTCGAGGAAGCGGCCACGTTCGGCCCCGTCAAGCTCGAGCGCAGCGGCGAAGACGTCATCGACCTCGACGAGGCGATCGGGCTCCATGCGGCCTCCTCTCGGCCCTGCGGATGAAAGCGACGGCGATCCTATGGCATGGCGTCGACGGCGAGCCCGCTGCGCCGGGCGCGAGGCCCTGACGGAGGCACGCCCGGCAGGGGCGACAACTTCGGCGGCCGCTTTTCGTATCAGAATGGAAACCGACCCCGGCGGTGAGCCGGATTGGAAAGGACTCCCCTTGATCCTCGAGACTTCCGGCCGCGCCCGTATGCTGTTCCTTCTCTCGTTTCTGACCGTCGTCGGCGCTCCCGCCGCGCGCGCGGCCGCGAAGCCTTCGCCCGGGCCGCTCGACGGCTTCCTTTCGTCGGTCCAGCGGACGACGCTGCCCAACGGCCTGACGCTGCTGGTGCGCGAGCAGCCGGGAACCGGTGTGGTGGCGATCAATACCTGGGTCAAGGCGGGCTACTTCAACGAGCCCGACGAGGTCGCCGGCATGGCGCACCTCTTCGAGCACATGTTCTTCAAGGGCTCGAAGAAGTTTCCCGGCGCCGAGCAGATCTCGCAGGAGCTCGCCGCGGTGGGCGGCGACACCAACGCCGGCACGATCTACGACTCGACCAACTACTTCTTCGTCCTGCCGACCGAAGGCTTCCCGCGCGCCCTCGAGATCATGGCCGACGCCATCGCCAACCCGCTCTTCGACGCCGACGAGCTCGACCGCGAGTCCGAGGTGGTGATCGAAGAGTCGAACCGCAAGCTCGACAACCCGCCGGCTCTCTCGGTCGAACGGATGCTCGCCGTCTCCTACACCCAGCACCGGATCAAGCGCTGGCGGATCGGCTCGAACGAGGTGCTGCGCAATATTCAGAGGGATAACCTGCTGCAGTTTTTTCGCACCCTCTACCTGCCGCAGAACATGATCCTGTCGGTCGCCGGCGACGTGAAGGCGGCCGACGTCCAGAAGGCGGTCGCGGCGACGTTCGGCAAGCTTGCGACGGCCGGGTTCGACAAGCAGCGCGGCCCGAAGGAGCCGGCGCAGACCGAGTTCCGCTACGGCAGCTCGACCGGCGACCTGAAGCAGGGCTACTCCGTGATGGGCTGGCACACCCAGGGGGTTGGCGGCGACGCCGAGCTGGCGCTCGATCTCGCGGCGCAGATTTTGGGCGGCGGACGCTCCTCGCGCTTCTTCCGCCACGTCATCGGGCCGGACGCGGCGGCCACCGCCAATGCGTTCCACCAGCAGTTCGACGACGTCGGCGATCTCCTCGTGCAGACTTCATTCGACGAGTCGCGCCGCGCCGAGGTCGATCGCCGGGTGCTCGCCGAGGTCGAGCGCCTCAAGTCGCACGGCCCGACCGACTACGAGCTCGCGCTGGCGAAGAACTCGCTGCGCTCCCAGATCGTGCTCGCGCTCGAGGATGCCGTCGGCCAGGCGCAGGCGCTCGCCGAGGCCGAGGCGCGCAAGGACTATCGCTCGCTCGGCGAGCGGCTCGCGGCGCTCGACCGGGTGACGACCGCCGAGGTGCGCGCCGCTGCGCGGCGGTTCCTCACCGTCCAGGGCCTGACGCTCTACCATTACGCTCCGACCGGAACTCCGGCGCTCGATCGAGCCGCTGCGCTGGCGCAGGTCGAGGCTGCGGTCTCCGCGCCGCCGCCCGCCGAAGCGCCGATCGCGCTGCCCGCCGCCTCCGCCGCCGCCGTGCCGGCGGCGAGCGACCGGCCGGCCGCCGAGGTGCGCCTCGCCAACGGCGTGCGCCTCGTGGTGCGCGAGCGCCCAGGCGCTCCCTCGGTCGCTCTCGGGCTCTATCTCGCCGGCGGTCGCTCCGCCGAGTCTTCGGCCAATGCCGGCATCACCCAGCTCGCGGTCGCGGCGCTGCGGCGCGGCGCCGGCAAGCTCTCCGGCGAGGAGATCGACCGCTCGTTCGAGTTTCTCGGCACCGAGCTCGGTTCGAACGTCACCCCGGACTCGATCGGCTGCGAGATGGAGGTGATCACGGCGAACCTGCGCCCGGCCCTCGACCTGTTCGCCGACGTCGTCCTGCATCCGACCTTCCCCGCCGATGGGGTGGAGGAGGAGCGGGCGCTGCAGCTGGCGGCGATCCGGCGCAACTTCGACTCCTCCTTCCAGCGTCCGCAGGCCCTGGCGCTCGCCGCACTCTGGCCGACGCATCCCTACGGCCTGGCGGGGGCGGGCACCGAGGATTCGGTCGGCGCGCTCGCCGCTGCCGATCTCGCTGCCTGGTGGAAGGCGCACCTCGCGGCAGAGGACGCGACGATCGTCATCGTCGGCGACGTCAGCGCGGCCTCGGCCCGCGAGCTGGTCGAGAAGGCGTTCGCCGGTCTGCCAAAGCGCGGGGCTCCTCGCCCGGAGCTGCGCGCGCCGGCGAACCCGCCGACGCGCACGGAGCTCGTCGAGTTCCGCGACCGCAAACAGTCGGCGATCGTCATGGCGTTCGCCGGGCCGAAGCCGACGGACGTCGAAGCCGCTCGTCTCGAGCTCCTGCAGAATGTCACGTCGGGCCTCGCCGGCACGCTGTTCGCGGAGCTCCGTGGCCGGCGCTCGCTCGCCTATACCGTCTTCGCCGGCTACCAGCCGCGCCGCGAAGGAGGTCTTGCCTTCGCCTATCTCGCCACCGAAGCCTCGAAGGAGGAGGAGGCGAAGGCGGCGCTGCTCGGCGAGCTGCGCAAGCTGGCGAGCGACGGCTTCGGCGAGAAGGAGCTCGCCACCGCCAAGTCGTCGTTCGCCGGATCGACCAAGGTCGATCTGCAGACCAATGCGGCGCTGCGCGACGAGCTGGCGCGCGGCGTGCTCTTCGGCACCGGCCTCGACGCCACCGCGGAGCGGCTGCGCATCGCGCAGGGAACGAGCCTCGAAGAGCTCCGTGCCACCGCCGCGAAGTGGTTCGGTGGCGAGCGCTTCGCCACGGCGATTCTGCGCGGCAAGGCGGCTACGCCGGCGAAGTGAGCGCGCCCCAGCGCTTCGGCTGCTGAGCCGCCCCGTGGGGTGGGGCGGCTGCGACCCCTAGGAGTGTTGTTGCTCCCCGTCGCATCTTCGAGGATGCGAGCGGGGAATCACGGGCCGCACCTTCGCGGAGCTTCGCGGTTCTCCTGTCCCGGCAGCGATCGGGATACGACCTGGAGGACCCGGCGATGGCACGTCCTTCCGCAACCAAGAAACCCGCTCCGGAGAAGAGCTCCGCTCCGTCGCGCCGGCATTCCGCGCGGCGCCGCATCGACGATGAGCATCGCCAGCTCGGCGAGCTGCTGCTGTCGCTGGTGCATACCCACGATCTGCACAGGGTCGCGAAGCTCCTGGCCGACCTCGATACCCTCCTCGTCCATCACTTCGACGGTGAGGAGGGCGGCCAGGGCCTGCATTCGATCGTCAGCGAGGGGGCTTCGCACCGCCTGCCGAACCTGCAGCACCTCTTCGACGAGCATCGCGAGATTCTTGCCAAGCTGGCCGAGCTGCGCTCGGCCACCGCGGCCGCGCTCGCCGGCCCGGTCGAGGAGATCGCCGCCGGCATCCATGCCCTCGCCGAGACGCTGCGCCGCCACGAGGCTGAAGAGGAGCGTCTCTTCGGCGAGGCCTTCTACACCGATCTGGGTGGCCGGAGCTCTTAGCTTCGAGCGGCCCGACAACGAGGAAATTCGATGCCCACCACCCGAGAGACCGCGCCGTCCGCCGCCGCTCCGCCACGCACTGTGGTGCAGGAGCGCATCGTCGAGATCGTCTCCGACTCCGGCGAGGGAGCCCAGAAGGCGGGCCAGACCTTCGGCACCGTCTGCGCCAAGCTGGGCAACGGCGTCTGGACGGTCGAGATCATCCCCGCCGAGATCAAGCCGCCGGCACGCTCGCGCGCCGGAGCCTCCGGCATCCGGGTGCGCTTCGGCAGCCATGAGATCACCAACAGCGGCGAGACCGCCGACCTGGTGGTCGCGTTCAACGAGCAGGTGCTCTACGGGCGGATCAACAACGCCGCTTACCGGCCGGGAACCCGGGTGCTGCTCGAGAGCAAGTGGGCGGAAGACTCGCAGGAGGAGATCCGGCGGCAGTATGCGCAGGCGGTGGCCGACTTCCGCGCCCAGGGGCTCGAGGTCATCGAGTTGCCGATGGAGGCGGCCTGCCTCGAGGTGATCCCCGACGCGCGGGTCGGCAAGAACATGTTCGTCGTCGGCATGTTGTCGCAGATCTTCGGCCTGGAGCTCGCCAAGGCGCTCGAAGAGGTGCAGGCCGTCCTCGGTCGCAAGGGCGCCGACGTCGTGCAGCTCAACCAGGAGCTGCTGCGGCGCGGCGCCGCGTTCGCCGCGGCCGAAGTGCCGGTCGCCTGGAGCGTGCCGCCACGCGCCTCCCGGGAGCCGGTGCTGGTCCTGAACGGCAATCAGGCGCTGGGCTTGGGTGTGCTCGCGGCCGGCATGGAGATGGTCGCGATGTACCCGATCACGCCGGCGACTTCGGTCTCACACTACCTGGCACGCGCCTTCCCCCTGGTCGGCGGATACCTCCATCAGGCCGAAGACGAGATCGCCGCCGTCGGCTTCGCGATCGGCGCCTCCTACGCCGGCAAGACCGCCTGCACCATCACCTCCGGCCCCGGCCTGGCGCTGAAGACCGAGTTCCTGGGCTACGCGGTGATGGCCGAGATCCCGCTGGTGGTGATCAACGTCCAGCGCGGCGGGCCCTCGACCGGGCTGCCGACCAAGGTCGAACAGGGGGACCTGCTGGCCGCGCTCTACGGGCAGCCGGGCGACACCCCGAAGATCGTGCTCGCCCCGGCCACCATCGAGGAGTGCTTTCACTTCGTCATCCTGGCGCGCAAGCTCGCCGAGGAGTTCCGGACGCCGGTGATTCTCTTGACCGATGCCAACCTGGCGACCGGCGTTTCGTCGATTCCGCGCCCGAAGGTCGATCCCGATTGGCTCGCCTGCGACCTCGATCAGTCGCCTTGGCCGGAGGGCCTCCCGCCCTACGACTGGGACGGCGAGACCGGACTCTCGGCGCGCCCGATCCCCGGTCAGCGCGGCGGCGAATACGTCGTCACCGGCCTCGCGCATACCCGCATGGGCAAGGTGGCGTACGACTCGACGTCGAATCAGGAGGGCTGCGACATGCGCAGCCGCAAACTCGCCGCGCTGGCGCGCTCGCTCAAGCCGCCCGCGCCGCGTGGCGCCGAAGAGGGGGAACTCCTCGTCGTCGGCTGGGGCTCGACCCTTGGCGCGATCGAAGAGGCGGTCGACCAGTTGCGCGCCGAGGGCCAGTCGGTCGCCTCGCTGCACCTGCGCTTCCTGTCGCCGCTCGAGCCCGGCCTGGAGAAGATCTTCCGCCGCTTTCGGCGGGTGATGACGGTCGAAATCAACTACAGCGACGAGCCGGCCGCTCCGGGAGAAGAGTTCGAGCGTCGGCGCGCGCAGCTCGCCCAGATCCTGCGCGAGCGAACGCTGGTGGACGTCGACTGCTGGTCGACGGTCCGTGGCGCGCCCTACGGTCCCGGCGAAGTCGCGACGGCGATCCGCCGGCGCCTACCGGGCGGGGACCAGAGCCTGACGAGAGGAGTGGCCTGATGTTCGGACTGCCCGCGGACGGGACGCTCGACGTACCCGAGCGCTACTTCACGCTCGAAAACTACGATGGCGGCGTCGCGCGCTGGTGCCCCAGCTGCGGCGACTTCGCAGTGCTCTCGGCGGTGCAGCGCATCTGCCGCGACGAGCAGGTGCCGCCGGAGAAGCTCGCGATCGTCTCCGGCATCGGCTGTTCGTCGCGCTTTCCGCACTACATGCACGCCTACGGCTTCCACGGCCTGCACGGTCGCGCCTTGCCGGTCGCCTGCGGCGTCAAGTCGCGCCGTCCGGACCTCAAGGTCTGGGTCGCCACCGGCGACGGCGACTGCTGCTCGATCGGCGCCGGCCACTGGCTGCACGCGGCGCGCTACAACATGGATCTGACGGTGATGATCTTCGACAACAGCGTCTATGGGTTGACGAAGAAGCAGACCTCGCCGACGACACCGATCGGTCTCACCACCAACACCCATCCGGATGGCGCCTTCCTGCCGCCGCTCGACGTCGCTGCGACGACCCTGGGATTCCCCAACGTCTCGTTCGTTGCCCGGACGGTCGACTGGAATCCGGCTCATCTTCAGGCGACGCTCGCGACCGCCTCGCGCCACGTCGGCACCAGCTTCGTCCACATCCTGCAGCGCTGCCCGACCTATACGCCGAAGATCTTCGAGTCGCTGCGCAACGACCCCGACCGCATCCTGCTGCTCACCCATCCCGGTGGCGTGCCGGTCGATCCGGCGGTCGAGCGCATGTACAAGAGCCGCCAGGTGCACGATCCGAGTGATCTCGCCGCGGCGCGCGCTCTGGCCGTCGGTGGCGACCGCCTCGCCATCGGCCTGCTCTATCGCAACCCCGAAGCGCCGCGCTACGACCAGTACACGGCGCGCGGTCTCGGCATGAGCCGCGAACAGAAAGTCGCGGCGATCGAGCGCGAGCTCGACCGGTTCGCGATCTGACGGTGGCCACCGTGTCGACTCGACCGACGCTCGACGACCTCCGCCGATTTCACTTCGGCGATCCGGCCGTCGCTTCCGATCTGCCTGCCGGCCTGCTGCCGGCAGCGCTCGCGCCCTATCGCGGCAGGCCGGTGCGACGAGGCTGGCCGCTCGTCGTCGATCTCGCGGCAGCGGGCGAGAACTGGCTCCGCCCCCTGGCCGACGGCGTCGAACGTCCGCTGGGCGGCACGCTGGTCGAGTTCGACCGCCGGGCGCCGCTCGCTCTGGCGACGCTCGCCGCACGGCGCCGCCTGTCCGTGGCGCGGGAGGCCTTCGCCGCCGAAGTGGAGGAGCTTGCGACCGCCGCCGAGGCGCTGCTCGCCGCCGATCGCGCCCGCCGCCCGGAGGGGGTTGCGGAGCGCTCCCGTGGCGCGAGCATGGGCGCGCTCGGGACGCGTTTCGTCGACACCGCCGAGCTCGCGCACGTGGTCGGCCGAAGGCGCGCCGGTGCCCCGTTCTCCGAGGAGCGGCGGCAGCGGCTCGAGGCGGCACGCGACCGGCTGCGGCACTATGAACCTGCGGCCGAGCCGCTGTGGATCGTGGCGCAGGGCGAGAGGCTCGACGACCTCACGGCGCCGGCGCGACCGGTGGCCGGGCCCGGCGGTCTCTGCGCCGCGGCGGCCGCCGCCTTCGACGAGGCGAGCCAGGACGTCGTCGAGCTGGCGCGTGCCGTGCGCACACTCCGCCTCGAAGCGGCCGAGGCTTTCGTGCCCGGGCGCCACCAGACCTGGCTCGAGCGGCTCGACTGGCGGAGCCTCGCGCGCGAAGAGCTGCTGCTGGTGCCGCCGATCCTGGTGCTGTTCTCCGCCACCGAAGAGCTGGTGAACGCCTTGTCGTCGTTGTCGGAGCTGCTCCTCTCCGGCCGGCCGGTGCAGGTCCTCGTCCTCGCGGGCGAGGCGCCGCAGCGTGACCCGCTCTCCTATCGTCTCGAACCCGCCTATCTCGGTGTCGCCCATCGCGAGGTCTTTGTCCAGCAGGGCTCTCTCGCCTATCCCTTGCCGCTCGCCGCCGGCTTCGATCGCGCGTTGGGCGGCAGCCGGGCGGGGCTGCACGTGATCGACACGGCCGAAGGGACCGCTACTGCTGACCAGGCAAGTGCCGGACTCGATCCGTGGCTCGTCGCGCAGGCGCGCGTCGCGGGGCGCGCGGCGCCGATCTTCCGCTTCGATCCCGAGGCCGGTTCGAGCTGGGCGCGGCGGCTGCACTTCGAGGAGAACCCGGAGCCTGCGGCCGATTGGCCGCGCGAGGTGCCGTGGACGACGGTCAGCGAACCGCCGGCGGCCGATGCCGCCGCCGGGCCGTTCACCTTCGCCGACGCGGCGCTGCTCGATCCTGCCTGGCGGGGGCAGTTCACCCTCGCCGGGCCGGCCGATGGCGCCGCCGAGACCGCAGCGATACCCGGCAGTCTGGAGCTCGTGCCGATCGCGCAGTGGCTGGAGCTCGAGGGCGAAGGGAGCGTTCGCCATCTGCCGTTCGTCTGGGCGAGCGACACGTCGGGGGCGCGGCAGCGGTTGGTGGTGTCGCGGGCGCTGGCGCTCGCGACGCGCGATCGACTGGCCTACTGGCGAACGCTCGAAGAGCTCGCCGGCGTGCGCAACGAACATGTCGAAGCGGCGATCGAGCGGGTACGCGACGAAGCGGCCGAACGTGCCGCGCGCGTCCAGGCGGAGCTCGCCGCGACGCATGCCGAAGAGCTCGCCCGCGAACGCGCCGGCGCCGACCAGCGGGCGGTCGAGGGTCTGGTCTCCATTCTCTTCGAGCTCGAGGGAGCGCCTCTGGCGCCGGGTGCCGCGGCCATCGCGCCCGCGGCCTCGGCCGGCGCTCCGGCTGCTGCGGCGGTGCCCGCAGCGCCGCCCGCCGCCACGACCGCAGCGGCGCCGGTCGCCGCCCCCGCACCCGCACCCGCCACGGCGATCGCCGAAGAGGCCTGGATCGACACCGCCCTGTGCACCTCCTGCGACGAGTGCATCCGCAAGGCGCCGGGGATCTTCGCCTACAACGAGAACAAGCAGGCTTTCGTCAAGAATCCGCGCGGCGGCAGCTTCCGCGATCTCGTCACCGCTGCCGAGTCGTGCACCGCCAAGATCATCCACCCCGGCACACCGTGGAACTCCGCGGAACCCGATCTCGAGAGCCTGCGCCAACGCGCGCAGGCCTTCGCCTGAGCGACCATGTTCGACGGCATGCTCAGCGCAGCGGCAGTCCTCGGAGGGCTCGGACTCCTCTTCGGCGCGATCCTCGCGCTCTCCGATCGCTTCTTCAAGGTCGAAGAGGACCCCCGCATCGAGGCGGTGGAGCGCCTGCTGCCGGGTTCGAACTGTGGCGCCTGCGGCCAGGCCGGCTGTCGCGCCCTGGCCGAGCGCATCGTCGCCGGCGAGCTCGCGCCTTCGCGCTGCACGGTCTCCTCACCCGGCGGTCTCGAGGCGATCGCCGACTTCATCGGCGTCGGCGTCGGCGAAGCGGAGAAGCGGGTGGCGCGCGTCCACTGCGGCGGCGGACTGGGGCGCGCCCGCATGCTGGCGAGCTACGAAGGGGAAGCGAGCTGCCGGGCGGCGCATCTGGTCGGCGGCGGTGGGCTCGAATGCTCATGGGGCTGCCTCGGTCTCGCCGACTGCGTGCGAGCCTGCACCTTCGACGCCATGTCGATGAACGACTGGCGTCTGCCGGTGGTCGACGTCGACAAGTGCACCGCCTGCGGCGACTGCGTCACCGCCTGTCCGCGCAACCTCATCGACCTCGAGCCGGTGGCGCACCGGCTGATCGTGCAGTGCAGTGCTCCGCTCGCCGCCGAGGCGGCGCGACGAATCTGCTCGGCCGCTTGCGACGCGTGCGGACGTTGCGCCGCCGACGCCGCCCCCGGCCTGGTGCGAATGGTGGGCAACCTGCCGGTGGTGGACTACTCGGCCGGCGGACCGGCAGCCCCCGAAGCCACCTTCCGCTGCCCGACCGGAGCGATCCGTTGGGTGGAAGGCGAGCAGTTCCAGGAAGACGAAGTCGGTGCAAGGAGGGTGCATGTCTAGTTTCGGTCCTTTCGGCTCGATCGTCGGCAGACTGTTCGCCGGCGGCGGCTCTCGACTTCCGGTAGAGCCCGGCAGTCCCTTCGTCGGAACGGGGCTCGCAGCGGTCGCGGCCCTGGCAGAGAGCGGCGGCGCGCGCCAGGTCGTGGGCGACGCGCTGGCCGGCGATCCGGCGCTTGCCGGCGCGCTGCCGGGAGGCCTCGCCACCGCCCTCGGTCTCTCCCTGGGCGGGGAACGCGCGGTGCTCTTCCTGGTCGAGGACGAGCTCGCCGCCGGGGCGGCGCAGATCCGCGAGGCGGTACTTCGTCACGCGTCGTTCGTCGTCTGCCTCGCTTCCGGGACGCTCGATGGGGCCCGGGCCGCGGCGGCCGCCGGCATGGGTGTCCTCCTCCCGGGTTCGGTCGCGGAGGCCGTCGATCACGTACTGGCAGCGCAGATCGCCGCCGAGCGCGCTCTCGTTCCGATCGTCGTCGCCCTCGATGGGGCGACCGTGGCATTCGCCGTCCAGGATGCCGCTCTGCCTTCGGAGGGGCAGGTCGCGCGCCTCTTGGGGCGGCCCGCCGACAGCGTGCACTGCACCGGCGTCGCCCAACACGAGCTGTTCGGCGAGCATCGGCGCCGGGTGCCGCGCTGGCACGATGCCAGCCGCGCGCTTCGTCTCGGCGGGGAGCAGGGAACGGACGCGGCGCGAGCTGCGCTCGCTGGCGAGCGGCTCCTCTTCGGCGGTCTGGCCGGCCCGCTCGAGGAGGCGCTCTCGCTGGTCGCGGAGTCGACCGGGCGGCCGCTGCCGGCAGTCGCCGGCCACCGGCTCTCGCGGGTCGATCTGGGGATCCTCGCCTGCGGCGGCGCCGCTGCAACCGCCGGAGCCCTGGCGGAACAGGCCGGCCGCTCCGGGCCCCGCTTGGGCGTCCTCGCCCTGCGCCGTCTCGCGCCGCTGCCGCAAAGCGAGCTCGTGGCGCTCGCCGAGGGCTGCCGCCGGTGGGCGGTCGTCGAGCGCCTCGAAGGCGGCAACGACCGCGGCGCTCTTACGGAAGCACTACGCCTTTCGCTCGGTGGCGGCAGTGGAATCCCGGAGATCGCGACGTTCGGCCTGGCCGGCGCGGCCGCGCCGCTCTACGGTGCCGAGCTCGCCGCCGGCTGCCGCTCGCTCGCCGAGCGTTTCCGGCCGCTGGTGCTGCTCGGACTCGCCGCCGAGGGCGGGGCGGGCTACCCCAAGCGCCAGGCGTTGTACGACCGCCGTCGCCGCGAGGTGCCGGGATGGGAAGACCTCGCCTCCGGTCGCGCGGAGGTGGTCGATCTGCGTCCGGCAGGCGCGGTCACCGTCGCATTCGACCGGATCACCGGCGACGCGTCGCTGATGAGCGACCTGGCGCAGCTCGTTGGCGCCGCACTCGGCGGTCACCTGCATGCGCGGCTGGGCCTTGCCGCCACCGCGGCGGGCCTGCCGCAGCGCGACTGGCTGATCTGGGCGCCGGGGCCTTTTGCCGACCCGGGGGAGCCAGTGAGCAACCAGATCTCGCTGCGCTTCGCCGCGGTGCCGGTGGGCGCGGCGCGGGAGCGTCTCGGCGGCGCCCTGCTCGCGCGTGTGGCGCACCTCGCCGGGCGCGAAGTGAAGGACCGCGAGCTGCGCGCTCTGGGCAAGACGCGGGCGAGCGATGTCGAGCAGCTCCTCGCCGGCTTCGCCTCCGCGGACGAGACCCTGCGGCCGTTCGAGCCCGACGAATCCCCCGCCGCGCGTGCCGCGCGGGGCCCGATGCCGCCACGCTTCCCGGCGCGGGACGCGGCCGCACCGCAGGCGGACGGGGCGCTCGGCGATCCGGCCTATTTCTGGGATCAGATCGGTCTGCCGATCGGTGAGGGCGCGGCGCGCCAACTGTTCGCCGACGCCACGATCGCCATCGGCGCACTACCGGCGGGGACCTCACCGGTGGGAGCCGCAGCCTTCGGCGGGCGGCCGCAGTTCCTGGCCGACCTCTGCACCGGCTGCGCCGCCTGCTGGACGCTCTGTCCGCATGGAGCCATCGCTGTCAATGCGCAGCCGATCGAAGCGCTGCTCTCGGCGGGGATCGCCGCGGTCGGCCGCGGCGGCGGCTCGGCCGAGGCGCTGCGCCGCTTCGTGCCCAAGCTCGTCGAACGCTTGTCGTTCGAGGCCACCGACAAGATCGGTGGCCGTCTGGGCGACTGGCTGGAGAGCGCCGGCGGTGCGGTTCTCGCCACCGCCGGCCTCGCCCCCGAGCGCCTCGCCGAAGCGCGCGCAGCGCTTTCGAGGCTGGCCGCAGAGATCGGTGATCTCGACGTCGCCGCAACTCCCGGGTTGTTTCTCGGCACCGGCGGCACGGCGCTGCCCGGCGGCGCGCTGCTCGCGCTGGCAGTCGATCCCGACCGCTGCACCGGTTGCGGACTCTGCGTGGCCGAGTGCGCTCCCGCGGCGCTCGTCGCGCGGCGGGAGACCGCGGCGCCCGGGCTCGACGCGGAGCGCGCGCCGGTCGCCGCGATGCGTCGGCTACCGCCCAGCGAAGCGGCCGCCGTTCAGCGTGTCGCCGGCGAGGCCGGGCGCGGCGAGCTCGCCGCGGCGCTGCTCTCGGCCGAAGGCGTCGCTCCGCTCGCCGGCTTCGATGGCGCTACGCCAGGCTCGGCGCCGCGATTGGCGGTTCGCCAGGCCTTCTCGCTTCTGGCGCGCGCGCTCGCGCCGCGTCGCACCGAACGCCGCCGCGAGCTCGCCGAGCTCCGCGGCCGGCTGGCCGAGGCCATCCACGCGACGCTCGGCAAGGCCCTTCCGGATGGCGATCTCGACGCGCTCGCGCGCGGGCTCGAGTCCGCCGGCTCCGGCGCCGCCGATCTGGGCGAGCTCGCGACCCGCCTGGCCGGTGCCGTCGAAGGGGAGAAGGTGAACGTCGCTCGGCTCGGCCGGCTCGTCGAGGCCGCGCGCGCTGTCGCGGATCTCGCTGCCCGGTCAGGTGAAGGGGGCGAAGCGGCGCCGCTGTTCTCGGTCGTCGTCGGGCCTGGCGAGGCTCTCGCCTGGGCGCGGCGATTCCCCGACAATCCGTTCGGCGTGCCGGCGACCGTCGCGGTGGCGGCCCCCCTGGCGCTGGCGCGCGGGCTGGCACTGGCGGAGGCCGAACGCGCCGTCGCCGCCGCGCGCGTCGTGCGGCGGGCGCGGCTCGAGATCGAGCGTCCGCAGGAGGCGTTGCATGCCGCCGAGCGTCTGAGTGGCCTCGGCTGGGTCGACCTCGACGAGGCTGAGCGATCGGCGGCCGCGCCGCTCGTCGTGCTGATCGACGAGAGTGCCTCCGGGGCCGAGATCGGGGAGGGTCTCGCGCTGCTTGCGGCGCCGCTCCCGGTCGTCGTCGTCGCGCTCGCCGCGCTGCCCGGTGCCGCGCCGCGGTCGCCCTGGTGGGCGCTCGCGGCGGCGGCTGACGACGGCATCGCCGCGCATGCGACCGTCGCCGGCGATGCCGTGAGTGGTGGAAGCGCGCCCTTGGCCGAGGCGATGGCGGCGTTCGCTGCCGGGGGGCGCGGCGCACTGGTGCGCGTGCTGGCGCCTGGCGCGGATGGTCAGGAACTGACTTCGGATTCCGTTTTGGATCGTGCCCGGAGGGCGGTGGAGGCCCGTGAGTTCCCCCTGGGCTGCCGCGTCGCGGCAGTCCCCTCCACCTCCGCCGTTCTCCGGGCCGATCCATTTGCTTTGCGGACCGCGCGCGCGGCCGAGCACGAGGCCGAGCTCGCGGCGCTCGAGGAGCGTCACCGTCGGGAGCTCGCGACCCTCGAGGCCGACCTGCGCGTGCGCCTCGCCGAGCGCGTGCGCGTCCGGCTGCTCGATCTCGCCGCGCGCGGCGGCGCAGCCCGCAGTGGCAACGGCAACGACCGCACCCCGGGGGTGGCATGACGCACGGACGGAGCTTCCGGCACGGGATTCACCCGGCGGAGCACAAGGAGGCGACGGTCGGGCTGGCGACCGAACGGATGCCGTTCGTCGAGCGTTACGTCCTGCCGCTCTCGCAGCACGCCGGCGCCCCGTCTCGGCCGCTCGTCGAGGTCGGGGCCAAGGTCCGTCGCGGGGAGGCGATCGCCGAAGCGGTGGGCTTCATCTCGACGACGCTGCACGCCCCGGTGGACGGGCAGGTGGTCGCGATCGCGCCGCGCCCGCACCCTTCGGGCAAGCTCGTGCCGGCGATCGAGATCGTCGCCGATCCCTATTCGCCGCAGCGTCTGCCGGAGGGCGTGGCGCTCGACCCGCTGGCGCTCTCGCACGAGGGCTTCGTCAGCGAGCTGCAGTTGGCCGGTCTCGTCGGCCTCGGCGGCGCCGCGTTTCCGACCCACGTCAAGTATCGCGTCCCCGAAGGGCGGCGGATCGAGCGCCTGCTGGTGAACGGCTGCGAGTGCGAGCCGTTCCTCACCTCCGACCATCGCATGATGCTCGAGCGCACCGCCGACGTGGTGCGCGGGGCGGAGATCGCGGCGCACCATCTGGGCGCCGGTGAAGTCGTCTTCGGAGTCGAGGAGAACAAGCCCGACGCCATCGCCGCCCTCGAGGAGGCGGTCGCCGGACGGAAAGGGATGCGCGTCGTCGGCCTGGCGGTAAAGTACCCGCAGGGTGCCGAGAAGATGCTCATTCGCGCCGTCTGGGGAGAAGAGGTCCCGAGCGGCAAGCTCCCGCTCGACCTCGGCATCGTGGTCAACAACGTCGCCACGATGGCGGCGATCGCCGACTGGTTCGACCGCCGCCAGCCGCTGGTCGAGCGCCTGGTCACCGTCGCCGGGCCGGGCGTCCGCCGGCCGGCGAACCTGATCGTGCCTCTGGGGACCCCGGTGCGGGCGGTGCTCGAGCACTGCGGCGGTCTCGACGAGTCGACCCGCGAGGTCATTCTCGGCGGTCCGATGATGGGGACGCCGCTCGCCAGCCTCGACGTGCCGATCGTCAAGGGCACCTCGGGACTGCTCGCCTTCACCGAAGCCGAGGCCCGGCTGCCCTCCGAGTACACCTGTATCAAGTGCGGGCGCTGCGTCGAGGCCTGCCCGCAGTTTCTCAACCCCTCGCGCCTCGGACGGCTGGCGCGTGCCGGCCGCTACGAGGAGATGGTCGGCTATCACGCCACCGACTGCGTGGAGTGCGGCTCGTGCAGCTTCGCCTGCCCCTCGGGTATTCCGATCGTGCAGCTGATCCGCGTTGCCAAGGGCGCTCTGCGCGAGCGTGCCGCGGCCGCGCCCCCGCCAGCGGAGTCCAAGAAGTGAGTCACGCTCCCGACCCGCGCCTCGTCGTTCATCCGGCGCCGTTCCTCCACCCGCAGGTCTCGACGCCGCGCATCATGGGCGACGTGCTGATCGCGCTCGCGCCGGCCTTCGCCGCCGGCGTCTGGTTCTTCGGCCTGTCGGCGCTGCTGGTCGTGCTGGTATCGACGGCGGCCTGCGTCGCGACGGAGTGGGCGCTCTCCGGGCGTTCGCAACTGCGCGATCTCTCCGCCGTCGTCACCGGCGTGCTCGTCGGCCTGATCCTGCCGCCGTCGCTGCCGCTGTGGATGGCGGCGCTCGGCGGTTTCGTGTCGATCGCGCTCGGCAAGGTGGCGTGGGGCGGCATGGGGCACAACCTGTTCAATCCGGCGCTGGTCGGTCGCGCCTTCCTGCAGGCGGCGTTTCCGATCGCGCTCACCACCTGGGTGCCGCCGCAGGGGCCCCTGGCGCTCTACCGCGGCAATCTCGCCCTGCCGTTCCTGCACGGCGCTCCCGATGCCGTGACCGCGGCGACGCCGCTCGGGCAGATGAAGTTCCTCGCCGTGTCGACGCCGTTTCTCGACCTCTTCTGGGGCAACGTCTCGGGCTCGATCGGCGAGACCAGCGCTATGGCCCTCCTGCTCGGCGGCGTCTATCTGCTCCTGCGGCGGGCCTTCGACTGGCGCCTGCCGGCCGGCATGCTCGGCGCGGCGGCGCTGCTCGCCGAAGTCCTCCACCAGATGCATCCGGAGAAGTACCCGGGAGCTCTCTTCACGCTGCTCTCCGGCGGACTGCTCATCGGGGCGATCTTCATGGCCAGCGATCCGGTGACGTCGCCGATCTCGCCGCGCGGCGCCTGGATCTTCGCCGTCGGCGCCGGCGTGCTGGTGGTCCTCATCCGCTTCTGGGGCGGACTGCCGGAGGGGGTCATGTACGCCATTCTGCTGATGAACTCGGCCAGCCCGCTGATCGACCGCGCGCTGCAGCCGCGGCGTTTCGGCGCCCGTCCCGTGAAGGAGCCGCGATGAGCGCGGATGCGGGCTCGCCGCGCGGCGAAGGGCTGCGCCTGGTCGCGACGTTGACCATCGCCGGCCTGTTCTCGGGCCTGTCGATCGTCATCGCCTATCGCACGACGCTGCCGCGCATCCAGGCCAATCAGCGCGCGGCCCTCGAGCGCGCGGTCTTCGAGGTGCTGCCGGGCACGACGCGCCTCGAGCGCTACACCTGGAACGGGACCTCGCTCGGTACCGGGGCGGCCGACCAGGGCTCGCTCCAGGAGTCGATCTTCGCCGGGTTCGGCACGGACGACACCCTGGTGGGCTTCGCTGTGCCGGGTGCCGGGGCCGGCTTCGCCGACACCATCAAGCTGATCTACGGCCTCGACCCCTCGGCGACGCGCGTTCTCGGGATGAAGGTGCTCGAGAGCCGCGAGACGCCGGGGCTGGGAGACAAGATCTACAAGGACAAGAAGTTCGTCGGCGAGTTCAGCGCGCTGTTCGTCGAACCGGTGATCGAGCTGATCAAAGGCCACGGCGAGCAGCCCAACCAGGTCGACGCCATCACCGGCGCGACCATTTCGTCGCGGGCGGTGGTCAAGATCCTCAATCAGACGAACGAGATCTGGCGCCCGCGGATCGCGGCGCTCGGCGGGCAGGCGCTCGACAAGAGCGGTACGGCCCCCGTGACCCTCCCGCCGGATCTCCAACGCGGCGGGCCCGTTCCGGGTGGGCTGTCGGGAGAGAAACCATGAGCGCCGAAAAGAGGAGCCTCCTTCCCGAGCTGACCAAGGGGATCTTCCGCGAGAATCCGACTTTCGTGCAGGTTCTCGGCATGTGCCCGGCGCTGGCCGTGACCAACTCGGTCCTCAATGGCATCGTCATGGGTCTCGCTACGACGTTCGTTCTCGTGATGTCGAGCCTCATGATCTCTGCTCTTCGCAAGGCGATTCCGAGCCAGGTGCGCATCTCGACCTACGTCGTCGTGATCGCCACCTTCGTTACGGTGGCCGACTTCAGTCTGCAGGCGCTCCTGCCGGCGGCGCACCACGAGATGGCGGCCTTCATCTCTCTCATCGTCGTCAACTGCGTCATCCTCGGGCGCGCTGAGGCGTTCGCGTCGAGGAACCCGGTGTCGCTTTCGATTGCCGATGCGCTCGGGATGGGAACCGGATTCACCATGGCGCTGGTGCTGATCGGGGCGGTACGCGAGGTGTTGGGTAACGGCACATTCCTGGGCCGCGCGGTCTTCGGCCCGAACTACGAGCCGTGGGTGATCATGATTCTGCCGCCGGGCGGCTTCCTGGTCCTCGGCGTGCTCCTGCTGGGGTTGGCGAAGCTCGCCGAGATGCGCGACCGTGCGGCGGCCCGAGCCGGGGCGGAGGGCTCCCGATGAGCGGCAAGTTGCTGGCGATCTTCTTCAGCGCGCTGCTGATCAACAACTTCACGCTGAGCTATTTTCTCGGCCTCTGCCCGTTCTTCGGCGTTTCCGGGCGGCTCCAGACCGCCTTCCGGCTCGGCGTCGCCAACACCTTCGTGCTGATCATCACCTCGTTCGCCACCTGGGCGCTCAACACCTACGTGCTCGTTCACGCCCCGTATCTCGCGCTCATTGCCTACATCCTGGTCATCGCCTCGACCGTGCAGTTCGTCGAGATGGTGATCAAGAAGACGTTGCCGGGGCTCTTTCGCGCGCTCGGGATCTACCTGCCGCTGATCACCACCAATTGCGCCATTCTCGCGCTGGCGCTCTTCCAGACCAGCCGGGGCTACGGTCTCGTCGAGGGGCTGGTCTTCGCCGTCGCGTCGGGCCTCGGGCTGATGCTCGCGCTGGTGCTGATGGCGGGAATCCGCGAAGAGGCGGAGCTGTCGAACGTGCCGCGCCTGCTGCGTGGCACGGCGATGAGCTTCCTCATCGCCGGCATCCTGTCGCTGGCCTTCATGGGCTTCGCCGGACTCTTCGGCGGCTCGTGATGCGCGACGTCTACGCCGTTCTCGGTCTCGCCGCCGCAGCGGCAGTCTGGGCGCTCGTCCAGCGTCTGGCGCTGCGCGCCGACCCGGTCAACCCCGGTGTGAAGCGCGATTGCGGCGGAACCTGCAACAGCTGCGACCGCTCCTGCGATGCATAGCGCGCCTTCGGGCGGTGGCTCGCGCAACCGCCTCGCGCTGGGCGCCCTGCTCGTCGTCGGCTTGCTGGTGGTGCTGCAGGTGAAGCGGACGGCGCAGATTCCGCGCTTCGCTACCTTCTCCGGCGAGGCCATGGCGACGACCTGGGAGGTCACGCTCCCCGAGGGCGGCGACCGGCCCGCGGCGGCGGCCGCGGCGGAGGAGTGCTTCGCCCTGTTCCGCCGACTCGATTTCGAGCTCTCCGAGTGGCAGGAGGGGTCGCCGCTTTCGGCGGTCAATCGCGCGGCTGGAGGCGCGCCGGTCGCCGTTCCCGGAGAGCTGTTCGATCTCGTAGCCCGAGCGATCGAGATCGGACGTCAGACCGAAGGCGCCTTCGATGTCTCGTGGGCCGCCCTCTGGGGTCTGTGGGATTTTCGCGCCGCGGTTCCGGCGGTGCCCGACCCGGCGGCGATCGTCGCGCGGCGAGCCCTGGTCGACTACCGGCGCATCGTCCTCGACCGCGCCACGCGGACCCTCTTCCTGCCCGAGGCCGGCATGAAGATCGGTCTCGGCGGCATCGCCAAGGGCTATGCGCTCGAGCGCGCGGCAGGGCTGCTGCGTGGGCGGGGTTTCGAGGATTTCTTGATCGTCTCGGGCGGACAGGTCTATGCGAGCGGTACGCGCGGCGGCCGCGCCTGGCGCGTCGGGGTGCGCGATCCGCGGGGCGAGCGCGACGAGATCTTCGCCACCCTGCCGCTCGCCGGAGGATCGCTCTCCACCTCGGCCGACAACGAGAGCTTCTTCGTCATCGACGGCGTGCGCTACCACCACATTCTGGATCCCCGGACGGGCCGGCCCTCCGCGGGCTTGCGCAGCGCGACCGTGCTCGCCGCCGACCCGACCCTCGCCGACGCGCTGTCGACTGCAGTCATGGTTCTGGGGCAGGAGCGCGGCCTGGCGGTCGCCGAGAGTTTGGGCGCCGGCGCGCTCACCGTGGACGAGCGGGGCGAGGTCGCGATGACGCCCGAGCTCGCCGCCATCGTCACCCTGCTGCATTCGCCCCGCCGCGAGTAAGCCGGCCGGCGCTGTTCGCAACCCCTAGGCGCCCAAAGAAAAGAGCCAGCCCCGCGCGCTGGCGCAGAGGCTGGCCCTCCTCCGTCCTGCTGTCCGGCCTAGTTGCGGCGCAGGATCCAGAACGCCGCGAAGCCGAGGCCGAGGAGCATCACCGCGAGGCCCGCGGCCGAGAGCGTCGGAACTTCGACGATGTTCACCTGGCCGGTCACGGTCGCAGCAGCCGTATTGTTGGCCGGGACCGCGTCCGTTCCGTCGGAGCTCGCGAGCGCGCTGTTGACGAAGCTGCCCGGCTGATCGACGGTCACCGTGACGTTGCAGGTGGCCGAGGCGGTGGCAGCCAGCGTGCCGGCGTTCCAGGTGAGGGTGGGCGCGGCGAAGGCGGCGCCGCAGTCGTTGCTGACGTAGGTCAGGCCGCCCGGGAGGGTGTCGGTCACGACCGTGTTCGCCGCCGCGCCGGGCCCGTTGTTATGTACCGTCAGGGAGAAGACGGCGTTGCCGCCCGGCGGAACGGCCGCCGGAGAGACCGACTTGCTGAGGGCGAGCTCGGCCTCGACCGTTGCGCTGCAAGGCAGGCTCACGATTTCGAACCCGAAGGTGCAGATCCCCTGCGCGCTGGTGTTGGTGACGACCAACACCATGTCGGTGGCCGCCGGCACGTCGAAGGAGAACGGCTGCGCCACGCTCGAGCCGACATCGCCGACGAAGTTCGTCGCCTGGTTGTTCGGATCGTACGAGCCCAGGTAAGCGCTGGCGTGGGCATTGGTGGCGCAGGGCGAAGCGCCGGAGGTGTCCGGGTTGAAGTTGACCGTCACGCAGGCGGTAGCACCGCTGGTGTTGGTGTAGGTGAACGACTCGTAGTTGTAGGTTGTCGCGGCGTTGAAGATGCCCGGATAGACCTTGCTCGGGCAGGCGCTCGGAAGTGCGTCGCGGAAGATCCGGCCGCTCTGGGTCGTCGCGCCGGTGAAAGCGGTGTCGACCTGTCCGGTCGGCGGGCAAGTGGCACCCTCGACGTAGGGAGATCCGGGACCCATCGGCAACCCGGCCTGGACGGGAATCCCGACATCGTTGGCCTGGGCCCAGGCGATATTCCCTGCAATCAGGGCGAGAGCGGCGAACATCATTGCCTTGCGCATTGTCCCTCCGTCATGGACTTCATTGGGTGACCTGGCAGGCCAGATCGGTTGAATGGATCCTCTATATGACTATCATATTCCACCCCGCCGCCATAGGCGGGCGCGGGAAGTCGTGGAGGAGCGATGGCCACCCCAACAGGTAGGCGCTCGTAGGGCTTTCTGCCTACAGCGTCGTGCCTACCTTGTCGTCTAGAGTGCGAACGTGACGACACGTCAGCCGACCTCGCAGCCGGTCGCTCAGCCCGAGCCGCCGCGGGCTTCGCGGATCCGTGGAGTCGATGTGGCCAACCTGTGGGCGCGCTGGCAGGGACTCGACGCGAGGATCCGCGCCTACCTGGTCCTCCTGACGCTCATCGAGATCCCGTTCCTCCTGCCCTGGCTGAGTCACGCCGACCTCGCCAGGTACGCGGCGGCCTACCCGATCTTCTGCCTTCCACTCTCGGCTCTCCTGCCGCTGCTCGGCGTCTCCCGCCTGGAGCGGCGCGGCGATCGTGCTTTCTGGCGCCTGATCGCGCTCGCTTTCGGCTTCTGGACCCTGCAGAGCTGGGTGCTTTCTGCGGCGGCGTTCGAGGTCGGGCCGAGGTTCTCCGCCGGCTGGCGGGACGGACTTCTCGGCCTGTGCTATCTCGCCTGGTTCGTGGCCGCGGGGGTCCACACCCGCCGCGCGTCGAGCGACCCGATGCGCCGCATCGAGATCGTGCGCTGGCTGAGCGTCGCCTTCTTCGCCGCGGGCCTCATTGCCTACTGCGCCGTCCCCCGCTTCCACCTCGACGCCGGCGGCAACCGCTCCGGTCCTAGCCTCCTCGCCGCCTTCTGTACGCTCGATCTGGCGCTCGCCCTGCGCTTCCGTTGGCTGGCGAGCGCCGGCACTCCAGGTTGGCGGCGCGCCCACGGCTGGCTCGCCACAGCCCACCTCGTCTGGCTGGCGCTCGACTTGGTGCAGGGCTTCGAGGTGTGGAATCAGCTCCCGGCTCTCGGCCACCCGCGCGCCGAGCCGTTGTGGAATCTGCCCTTCCTGTGCGTCGCTCTGGCGGTGAACGCGCGCCTGCAGGCCGCGCCGGAGCCGCCCAACATCACGGCGAGCACGTCGCCGGAAGGCAGGCTCGACCGCGGTCCGCTGGCGCTGCTCGTCGTCGCGGCGCCTGCCGGGCATATCGTGCTCTCGGAATCCGGCGTGATCTCCGCGGAGTGGTTCGTCGAGCGCGCCTGGATCGTCTTCGCGGTCCTGCTCGGCCTGGCGCTCTTTGCGGCGCTCGAGACGCGGCTGCTCCGCCGGCTCGCGGCCGCGGCGGCCGCCGACCGCTTCGAGAACGAGCAGTTGCGCATCGCGCGGGAGGTGGATGCGCGGGCGCGCGTTTCGCAGCAGGCCTTTCTGGCCAACGTCAGCCACGAGCTGCGCACACCGATGACCGGACTGCTGGGGCTGGCCGACCTGCTGCTCGATTCCGCGCTGCCGGGCGAGTCGCGGGACCGGTTGACACTGCTGCGCGCGAGTGCGCGCCAGCTGCTGCGGGTGATCGACGATGTCCTCGAGGCCTCGCGTCTCGAGCACGGCAAGCTCCCGATCCTCGTCGAGCCGGTCTCGCCGCGCGAGGTCGCCCAACAGACGGTGGCGCTGCTCGCCACGGAGGCGGCGGTGCGCGGACTCGGCGTCACTCTGGAGCTCGAAGACGGATTGCCGGAGAGAGTCGCCGGCGACGGCGGGCGCATCCGTCAGATGTTGACGAACCTCCTCGCCAACGCCATCAAGTTCACCGATCAGGGCACCATCCTGGTCCGGGTCGAAGCATCGATACCCTTCGTCGAGGGTGAGGGTCGCTTGCGCTACTCGGTTTTCGACCGCGGCATCGGCGTGCCCGAAGCGGAGCGTGGCCGGCTGTTCCAACCGTTCGAACAGCTCCGCCCGGCTGCGCTGCGGCGCCGCGGTGGCACCGGACTGGGGCTTGCGATCAGCAAGCGCTACGCCGAGGCCATGGGCGGTTCGATCGGATACGCGCCCCGTTCCGGCGGAGGTTCCCATTTCTGGTTCGAGATTCCGGTCCGGGTCTTGCCGGCCGTCGCGAAGGGGGACGAGCCGCCGCGGCTGAGGACCGAAGGTGTGCCCGGTGCGCAGCGCACCATCCTGCTCGCCGAGGACGATCCGGTGAGCCGGATGATCTCGGAGGCGACGCTGCGCGCCTTGGGTTATCGCGTGGTGCCGGCCTGCGATGGCCGCGAAGCTCTGGAGTTGGCGATCAGCCGCCCCTTCGATGCCATCCTGCTCGACTGTCAGATGCCGGAGCTCGACGGTTTCGAAGTGGCCCGGCGTTTGCGCGGCATCGGGCGGACGCTCCCGATCCTTGCCCTCACCGCCCGCGCCTTCGACAGCGATCGCGCGGCTTGCCTCGAGGCGGGAATGGACGACTATCTGGCGAAGCCGTTCGAACGCAGCGAGCTCGGCGCACTGCTCGCGCGCTGGCTCGAGCCGGCCGCCTGCCGGGATTGAGGGCTACGGTGCGACGCTCGACCAGGCGCTGGTGTTGCCGGCGCCGAAGCCGTCGGCGAACAGCGGTCCCGGGTCGAATCCCAGGGCGAGGATATCGAGGATCGAGCCGGAGATCTCGAGCGAGTCGATTTCGAGACCGTTGACGGTGTCGAGGGTGTAGATCGTGCGGTTGCCGCCCGAGGGATTGCCGGCAAAAAAGTAGCGGTCGCCGGCGGCATCGAGGGCGGCGCCAGAGGTGCCCACCGTTCCTCCGGTGAGCGGATTGCCGCGCAGAGTCACCGCCCCGGTCGTCGTGTTGACCGTCCCCAGCTGTGCGTCGCCGTTGGCGAGTCCGAAGAGCCCGAAGAGCAGCGACTCGGAGGCGTCCCAGGCGAGGGATCGCACCGAAGTGATCGGCCCGCTGAGATTGGGTGAGGCGATCTCGGCGCCGGTCGCGGTGTTGATGACGTAGAGCGCCTCCGGGTTCGCGCCGAGAAAAGCGGTGAAGAAGAAACGGTTCCCCGCCGCGTCGAGGGTGTGCATCCCGGAAGTTCCCAGGCTCGCGCCGGCGATCGGACCGCCGAGTAGCGTGACGGCGCCGGTGGCGGTGTTGACGGTGCAGAGCTGGCGGTCTCCCGAGCCGACGCTGACCAGGCAGAAGAGCTTCGACTCCCCGCCGTCCCAGTCCAGCATCATGATGCCGTTCTGGGCATTGGAGAGGTTGGGGGACGCGAGCACCGTGCCGTTGACCGTGCTGAGCGAGTAGACCTTGGCGCTACCGCCGTTCGGGGTTCCGGCAAAGAAAAGGCGGTTTCCGGTCGGGTCGAGCGTTTCGGTCCCCGAGACGGTCCCGATCGAGACTCCGCCGACCAGCGGCCCGAGCGGGTGGAGGTTTCCCGAAGACGGGACCAGCGCACCCAACTGCCGGTCGCCGCCGGGATTGAGCAGGGCCAGCAGGCCCTGTGCCTGGAGGCCTCGCGAAGCCGGGCCGAAAGCGAGGATGCCGAGGATGGCCGCGTGGAACCGGAGCGTGCGCATGAAGTCTCTCCTGACAACTGGGTTCTGTCGTGGATACGTAACTGGAAGCGGACGGTTTCGTCGGGCGCCGGCGGGTCCGGTGCGAACAGCGTCAGCCTTTCGTCGCGCCCAGCTGCACGAGCTCCTGATCGCGGAACTCCTGCGCCTTCTCGGCCAGGCCGGCGGCCACGGCCTCCTCTTCCGACAGGCCCTTCTCGGCGGCGAAGTCACGCAGCTGCTGGGTGAGCTCCATCGAGCAGAAGTGCGGGCCGCACATCGAGCAGAAGTGGGCGTTCTTCGCCCCCTCCTGCGGCAGCGTCTCGTCGTGGTACGCGCGCGCCGTCTCCGGGTCGAGAGACAGGTTGAACTGGTCCTCCCAGCGAAACTCGAAACGCGCCTTGGACAATGCGTCGTCGCGCTCCTGCGCCCCGGGCAGACCCTTGGCTAGATCGGCGGCGTGGGCGGCGATCTTGTAGGCGATGCAGCCCTGCTTGACGTCCTCCTTGTTCGGCAGTCCGAGGTGCTCCTTGGGCGTGACGTAGCAGAGGAGGGCCGTGCCGTGCCAGGCGATCATCGCCGCGCCGATGGCGCTGGTGATGTGGTCGTAGCCCGGAGCGATATCGGTCACGAGCGGTCCCAGGGTATAGAAAGGCGCCTCCTTGCAGATCCTCTGCTGACGGTCGACGTTCTCCTTGACGAGGTGCATCGGCACGTGCCCGGGGCCTTCGATCATCACCTGACAATCGTTCCGCCAGGCGATCTCGGTGAGCTCACCCAGGGTGTCGAGCTCGGCGAATTGCGCCGCGTCGTTGGCGTCGGCGATCGAGCCCGGACGCAGGCCGTCGCCCAACGAGAACGAGACGTCGTAGCGCTTCATCAGCTCGCAGATCTCCTCGAAGTGGGTGTAGAGGAAGTTCTCCTTGTGGTGCGCGAGACACCACTTGGCGAGGATCGAGCCGCCGCGCGAGACGATGCCAGTGACCCGCTTGGCGGTCAGCGGGATGTACTTCAGGCGCACGCCGGCGTGGATGGTGAAGTAGTCGACCCCCTGCTCGCACTGCTCGCGCAGCGTCTCCATGTAGATGCCGATGGTGAGCTCCTCGACCTTCCCCTTGACCTTCTCGAGCGCCTGGTAGATTGGCACCGTGCCGATCGGCACGGTCGAGTGGCGGACGATCGCCTCGCGCGTGGCGTGGATGTTCTTGCCGGTCGAGAGATCCATCACCGTGTCGGCGCCCCACTTCACCGCCCAGGTGAGCTTCTCGACCTCCTCCTCGATGCCCGAGGAGACCGCGGAGTTGCCGATGTTGGCGTTGATCTTGGTCTTGAACTTCTTGCCGATCACCATCGGCTCGAGCTCGGTGTGGCGGATGTTGGCCGGAATGATCGCCCGGCCGAGGGCGACTTCGGAGCGGATCGACTCAGGGTCGATGCGCTCGCGGTCGGCGATGAAGCGCATCTCCTCGGTGACGAGCCCCTGACGGGCGTAGAAGAGCTGCGTCGGAGTGGCATCCCCGGTGCGGCGCGCCACCCAGGGGGCGCGCGGCAAGGCGATACCGAAACTGTTCGTGGTGGGTACGTTCATGTTCGCATTCCCTCCGCCGGTCTGAACCGGATCAGGTTCCAAGGGTCTGATCTCAGCCCGCCCGCCGGCCCGAACGGCCGCGGACGGACACCCCTTGCGATGGAGAAGAGGATACGGCTGTGAGTGCCAGCGGCGCCAGTGTGGATCACGACCCTGAACCCGTGTAACACGGGTCCCGTGCTAGAATTTCCCTTCGGAGGTCAGTCCACAATGACGAGCCTGACCATCGCGGTCGATGAAGAGACGCTCAGGCGGGCGCGCCTGCGGGCCGTTCAGGAAGGCACTTCGGTGAACGCAGTACTACGGCAGCGGCTGGATGAGTATGCGGGCGCAGGTGAAGCTCGCCGCCGAGCTGTCGCCGAGCTTCTGAACTCCTCCGCACGGTCGAAGATGCGCCTGGGCGGACGGAAGTGGCAGCGCGAAGAGATCCATGAGCGCCGCCGAACCAGGTAAGAGCTTCCTCGACACCAACATCCTCGTCTACCTGTTCGCCCCCGACGCGCCGGAGAAGCGCGTGCGCGCCCGTCAGGTCCTCGAACGAGCGGGAGCCGAGGCCGAGCTCGTGGTGAGCGTTCAGGTTCTCCAAGAGTTTTTCGTCACAGTGACCAGGCTCGCCAGCGAGCCGCTCTCGTCGGAGGCGGCGGAGGAAGAGGTCCGGCGGCTCTGCGCCTTCGAAGTCGTGCGCACCGACGAAAGGCTGGTGCTCGCAGGGATCCAGCGCTCGCGAACCGCGAAGATCTCTTTCTGGGATGCACTGATCGTGGAAGCGGCGCTGCGAGCGGGATGCACCACTCTCTACACTGAGGATCTCCATGACGGCTGGCTGGTCGACGGTCGTTTGCGCGTCGTCAACCCGTTCACCTGAGCCACCCTCGCGACGAAAAGCGCTAGACGTCTAGGTTCAACTTGAAGAAACGTCGCTTGCCGACTTTGACGAGGTAGGGCTGAGATTGCCCATCGAACGTGTGATCCTCGGATACAACCTTGCCGTCGACTGAAACTGCGCCCTGCGCCAGCAGGCGCCGAGCCTCATTCTTCGATGCCGCAGTTCCGACAACAACTAGAAGATCGACAACGATGCGCGTCGCAGGCATCTGAGCTAGCGGACCGTCCTTGCTTCGCAAGACGCGGGTCGAGACAGTGAGAGTGAATTCCGGTACTTCGTCCGGTGCGCCGCCGCCGGCGAAGACGCGCTCGAACTCGGCCTCCGCTTCGGTAGCTGCGGCGGCGCCGTGGAAGTCGGTAACGAGGCGCCGCGCGAGCTCCTGCTTGACGAGCTTCGGGTGCAGTGCGCCGGCCGCCACCTCGGCGCGTTTGGCGTCGATTTCGCTCTTCGGCAGGTCGGTCAGGAGGAGCAGCCAATCCCACATCAGCGCGTCCGGGATCGACAGCGTCTTGCCGTAGATCTCCTTCGGCGAGTCCTCGACCGCGATCGCGTTGCCGAGCGACTTCGACATCTTCTCGTGCCCGTCGAGGCCGACGAGGAGCGGCACGGTGAGGCAGACCTGCGGCTCCAACCCCTCTTCCTTCATCAGATCGCGGCCGACGAGGAGATTGAAGATCTGGTCGTGCCCGCCGAGCTCGACGTCGCAGCCGAGTTCGGCGATTTTCGCCATCTCGACCGAGTCCTTCGCCTGTACGAGCGGGTAAAGCAGCTCGTGCAGCGAGATCGGCTGCTGCTCGCGGAAGCGGGTGCGAAAGTCGTCGCGCTCCATCATCCGCGCGAGCGTCCACTTGCCGGCGAGACGGATCATCCCCTCGGCGCCCAGCGGCGTGAGCCAATCGCCGTTGTAGCGAATGACGGTCGCCTCGCGGTCGAGCACCTTGAAGACCTGGCGTTTGTAGGTTTCGGCGTTGGCCAGCACCTGTTCGCGGGTGAGCTGCGGCCGGGTCACCTTCTTGCCGGTCGGATCGCCGATCATGCCGGTGAAGTCGCCGATCAGGAAGATCACCCGGTGACCGAGCTGCTGGAAGTGCCGCATTTTGCGCAGCAGGACGGTGTGGCCGAGGTGGAGATCCGGCGACGACGGATCGAAGCCGGTCTTCACCGCCAGCGGCTTGCCGGTCTTCCGGGACCGTTCGAGCTTGCGTGCCAGATCGCCCTCGGAGACGAGGTCGACCGCGCCGCGGCGGAGGAGCTCCAGCTGTTCTTCGACCGGCGGAAAGGCGTGCGTCATGAGGCTGGCGAGCTTAGCAAAGGCCGGGATCAGGCCGACCAGTGCGCCGGCGGTGGCGGAGGGAGGCCGGCTTCTGGGGTGAGCTCGACAGCGGCCAGGACGCGGGCGTCGCCGGCGAGCGACCAGTTCTTGAGCACCGAGTCGGCCGTCTGGCCATCGACGGTCAAGGTGAAGCCGCCGAGCGTCGCGGCGGAGAGCGGGAGCGCCGCCAGGTTGAGCAGCAGGCCGACGGCGGTGGCGGCGAGGACGCCGGTGCCGCAGGCGAGGGTTTCCGCCTCGACGCCGCGCTCGAAGCTGCGGATCTCCAACCGGTGTGGCGCCGGAAAGCGCACGAAGTCGACGTTGGTGCCGCCGGGCGCGAACTCGGCGTGGGACCTGAGTGCCGCGCCGAGGCTCGCGACCGGAGCCAGGGCCAGCGTCTCCGGCCAGACCACGACGAAGTGCGGAACGCCGACGGTGACGAGCCATCCCTCCCAGGTGCGCCCGTCGACCTCGACCAGGCGTCGGCGCGCCAGCTCCTCGGGGGCTGGAAGTTGCAGGGCAATCTCGGTCGCGGCGACGGCGCGGGCCGAGAACGTCCCGGCGTCGGTGGTGACGGGGAAGCTCCCGGCGGTCCAGCCGAGATGCAGCGCCAGGCGCGCGGCGCAGCGCGTGCCGTTGAGACACAGTGCCGCGGGCTGGCCATCGGCGTTCCAGTAGCGCATGCGCACGCCGCCCTCGGTGCGGCGCAGCGTGAAGACTCCGTCGGCGCCGATCGAGAGACCGCGCGCGCACCACGAGAGGATCTCGTCGGAGGTGGGTTCACGCTCGGGCGCAGCGAGCGCCAGGAAGTCGTTGCCGCCGCCGGAGACTTTGAAGACCGCGCTCACGGCACGCGGGTCGCGACCGGACCGCCGAAGCCGCCGAGATTCCCCGCGCGGTCGAGCGCCGCCACGCGGTAGCGGAAGGTGAAGCCGGAGGCGAGTCCGCGGTCGGTGAACTCGAGTGCGGCGATCGGCTCGGTGTTGACGCGATGGAAGTCGGCATCGGGGTCGGCGCGCTCGACGACGTAGCCGGCGACGTCGGCGTCGGCGCTCGCCGACCAGACGAGGCGCACCTCGCCGACGCTGCCCAGGGCCGAGAGCTCCGCCGGCGGCAGCGGCGCGAAGCGGTCCTGGTAGTCGATCTCGAGCTCGGCGGAGAGGGCGCTCTCCGCCAGGGGCACCTTCGAGCCGATGGCGGTCAGGGCGTAGATGTAGCGCCGGCCGTAGCTCACTCCGGTGTCGCGCGTCCGCGTGACGCCGGGGTCGAGGGTGGCGACCGGTTCGCCGTAGGAGGTCCGCGCGGCGTCGCGGCGGTAAAGGTTGAAGCCGGCGCTCCCTGGTGCGGCGCTGCCGGCGCCGGGGGCCGCCGGACTCCAGCTGAGATCGATGCCCTCTTTGGCCGCGACAGCGAGGAACTCCGCCGGTGGCGGCGCCGGCGCCCGCGGTACCAGGCCGGCGAGGTTCGACCAGTCGGAGAGCTCGCCGCCCGTGGCGTGCGTGCGGACACTGAAGATGCGCGCCGGCATCGCCTCCGGAAGCGGCTCGGTGAGGCGGAACCGCAGCGTGATGCGGTCGCCGGAGGTGGCGCTCGCGAGCTCGCTGCCCGAGAGCGTCAGAAACGGCGTCGCGGCACCTGCGAACTCGCGCGCATCGGGCAGGAGCAACGCCGGGGCCGAAGGCGCGGTGCCGGCCGCCGGGGTGGCCGGCACGGTGGCGGCGACCGGCCGCTCGAGGGCGTAGAGAATGACCTGGTCGAGCCCCTCGAGGGGCAGGCCGGCGACCGTCGCCTTCGGATATCCGAACTCGACGACCACTTCGAGGCCGCGCTGGCGTACCTTGAGGTCGGTCGCGGCCTGCGGGATGGTGCGCGGCGCGGGCATCGGATCGCCCTTCTTGCCGCAGGCGGCGAGCGGCAGGAGGAGCAGCGACACCAGGGCGAGGGGGGCGAAGCGCCAGAGTCTGGCGGTCGGCGCGACAGGGCGGAGCGAGGGGCTAGAGGACATAGCGGCTGAGATCCTGATTCTGAACGATGTCATCGAGAATCCTGCGAACGAAGGCGGCGTCGATGTCGAGCTCCATCCCGGCCATGTCGGGCGCCTCGAACGAGACCTCCTCGAGCAGGCGCTCGATCACCGTCGCGAGCCTCCGGGCGCCGATGTTCTCGGTCGACCGGTTGACCTCGACGGCGATGCGCGCCAGCTCGAGGACGGCGTCGTCGCGAAAACGGATGGTGAGTCCTTCGGCGCCGAGCAGCGCCGTGTACTGCTTGGTGAGCGCGGTCTCGGGCTCGGTCAGGATGCGCACGAAGTCGGCCTCGGTGAGCGCCTCGAGCTCGACGCGGATCGGAAAGCGACCCTGGAGCTCGGGAATCAGGTCGGAGGGCTTCGCGACGTGGAAGGCGCCGGCGGCGACGAACAGAATGTGATCCGTCTTGACCGGGCCGTACTTGGTAGTCACGGTCGTCCCCTCGACGATCGGCAGCAGATCGCGCTGCACGCCCTCGCGGGAGATGTCGGGCCCGTGGCTCGAGCCCTCGCGGCCGGCGATCTTGTCGATCTCGTCGAGGAAGACGATGCCGGTCTGCTCGACGCGCACCCGCGCATCGCGCGCCAGCTGCTGGCGGTCGATGAGCTTCTCGGCCTCCTCGGCGAGCAGGGCTTCGCGGGCCTCCGCGACGGTCGCCTTCTGCCGCTTCCGGCGCGAAAACAGGCCGGGCATCATCTCCTTGAGGTTGATGCCGATCTCCTCGACGCCCTGCGGCGTGAACATTTCGAGCGACGGCGCCGCGCCGTCCTCCACTTCGATCTCGACGATGCGCGAGTCGAGTGCGCCGGCGCGCAACCGTTCGCGCAGCTTTTCGCGCGTCGAGTGGGCATCCTCCACTGCGGCGGCGGCGCCGGCCGCGGGACTCGGGCCCGCGGTCGATCCGGTGGCCGGAGCCGAAGCCGGCGGGGCGCCGAGAGTCCCGAGCTGGACGGCCCCGGGCGGCGGGCCAGCGGGCAGCAGCAGGTCGAGGAGGCGCTCCTCGGTGCGCTCGGCGGCGGTGGCCGCGACGGCGCCGCGGCGCTCTTCGCGCACGATGGCGACGCCGATCTCGGTCAGGTCGCGCACGATCGACTCGCAGTCGCGGCCGACGTAGCCGACCTCGGTGAACTTCGACGCCTCGACCTTGAGGAACGGCGCCTTGGCGAGCTTGGCGAGCCGCCGCGCGATCTCGGTCTTGCCGACGCCCGTCGGTCCGATCATCAGGATGTTCTTGGGCACGATGTCGTCGGCCACTTCGCGCGGCAGCTGCTGGCGACGCCAACGGTTGCGCAGCGCGATCGCCACCGAGCGCTTGGCGGCGCGCTGGCCGACGACGTACTTGTCGAGCTCGGCGACGATCTGCCGCGGAGTGAGGTTGTCGAGCGCGAGCTCTGGCCGCTCGGCGTCCACCGGGGGACGGGCGGTCACAGCTCTTCGAGGGTCAGGCGGTCGTTGGTGTAGATGCAGAGTTCGGCAGCGATGCGCATCGCCTCGCGCGCGATCTCGGCGGCGGAGAGGCGGGTGTGGCGGAGCAGCGCGCGCGCCGCGGCGAGCGCGAAGTTGCCGCCGGAGCCGATCCCCAGGAGACCGTCTTCGTCGGGCTGCAGCAGATCGCCGGTGCCGGAGACCAGGAAGCTCTTGTCGCTGTCGGCGACGATCATCACCGCCTCGAGCTGCCGGAGCACGCGGTCGGTGCGCCAGTCCTTGGCGAGCTCGACGACGGCACGCTCGAGGTTCTGATTGAACTCCTCGAGCTTCGCTTCGAAGCGCGTGAACAGCGCCAGGCCGTCGGCCGCGCCGCCGGCGAAGCCGACCAGGACCTTGCCCTTGCCGGCCCGCTTCACCTTCGCCGCGCCGGACTTCATCACCGCATTGCCGAGGGTCACCTGCCCGTCGGAGGCCATGGCCACGCGACCGTCGCGCCGTACCAGGAGAACCGTCGTTGCGCGCATTCGGGGCATTGGAGGTTCATTGTATCAACCGGGCGGCGAGGGCTCGGGCTCGATGTCGGGCGCGGGCTCCGCGAAGTAGACCCGGAAGCGGGTGCCCGATCCTGGATGGGACTCGACGGCGATGCCGGCGCGATGGGCACGCAGGATGCCCAACACCGACGGCATTCCCAGGCCGCGCCCGCGCTCCTTGGTGGAGTAGAACGGCTCCCAGAGGCGTTCGACCGTCTCGGGCTGCATGCCGCAGCCGTTGTCGATGACCTCGAGCAGGACCGCGGGCCCCGGTCGCATGCCATCGCCGAGGAGCAGCGTGCCGAGGTCGGTGGGGCCGAGCTCGACGCGAAGCGTCCGCACCACCACGCGGCCGGGCCCTGCGCCGGCAAAGCTCGCGGGACCTCCGGCCGGAAGGCTGTTGACGGCGTCGTGCGCGTTCGAGAGCAGGTTGAGGATCACTTGACGCAGCTGGCTCGAGTCGCCGCGGATCGCCGGCAGTCGTGGCGTGAGCTCGAGCTTCGTGGGGCTCGCGACACTGGTGAGCGCGCGCAGCAGGTGAACGACGTCCTCGACGAGGGCGTTGAGATCGAGCGTGCGCGGCTCGATCTCGCCCCGCCCGGCGTAGACCAGCAGTTGCCGGGCGAGCTCGGTGGCGCGGTCGGCCGCGGCGCTGATGGCGAGCGCCCGGGCGCGCAGCGGCGAGTCCGCCGGCAGGCGATCGAGCAGCAGATCGACATTGCCGACGATCGGAGTGAGGAGATTCGAAAAGTCGTGCGCGATCCCTCCGGCGAGCAGCCCGAGGCTCTCCAGCCGCTCGGTCCGGCGCAACAGCTCCTCGCTGCGCTTGCTCTCGGTGACGTCCTGGGTCATGCCCAGGATCTGCCGGATGCGGCCATTCGCGTCGTGCAGGAAGGGGGTGTTGTGCGAGCGGAACCAGCGCCATTCGCCGTTGCGGTGGCGCAGCCGGAACTCGACGATGAGCGAGCTGCCGGCGACGAATCCTTCCCAGCGCGCATCGCGCTCGAGCGCCCAGGCGAGGTCGTCCGGATGGCAGAGCTTCTCGAACGGGTAAGGCCCCAACGCCGCCGCCTCGGCGGGCGAATACCCGAGCGCCGCCGGCACCGAGCGATTGATGTAGACGTCGCGACCCAGGTCGTAGTCGTAGATGAACAGGAAGTAGGGCGAAACCTCGGCGATGCGCGCCAGGCGACGGCCCATCTCCTGCGCGTCGCTCCGTACCTGCTCGCGATCGGTGACGTCGCCGAGAAAGGCGAGCACCGCCGGGCGCTCGCCCCATTGCACCGGCATCGAATGCGCCTCGAGCACCACGCATTCGCCGTCGGGGCGGAGGATGCGCGTCACCATGGTGCGTTCGGCGGCGTCGCCGGCCAGCCTTCGGGTGTAGAAATCGAGAACGACGGGATGGTCTTCGGGGTGGACGATCTCGAGGAAGGCCTTGCCGACGAGCCCCTCGAGTGGGACGCCGGAGATCCGCGAGGCGGCGGGATTCGCCACCCGGATCGCGCCATCCTGGAGAATGACGATCGCTTCGTGGCTGTGGTCGAAGGCGACGCGGAAGTGTGTGCCGAACGCGACGTCGGCTCCGGCTGTCGGAGCCGGCGGTCCACTCGCGGAAGGCGGCCTCGGATCTTCCATCTGGGGAGCTCCCCCTGTCGGAGTCGATCCTAGCTCAACCGCAACTCAGGCCGGCCGGAGAGGATCGCCGGGCGGGGCGTCGGCGGCGTCGGTCGCGCGCGCCCTCGGATGAGCGTCGCGGTAGACGCTCTGCAGGCGTTCGATGTCGACATGGGTGTAGCGCTGGGTGGTCGAAAGCGAGCTGTGGCCGAGCAGCTCCTGGATCGCGCGCAGATCAGCGCCGCTCTCGAGCAGATGCGTGGCGAAGGTGTGCCGCAGCGTATGCGGATGCACGCCGGCTGCGGTCGCCGTGGCGTCGACGTAGCGGTCGAGGATGCGGCGCACGGAACGGTCGGTCAGGCGCTCGCCGCGCAGGTTGACGAACAGCGGCTCCTCGCTCCGGTGGACGAGCTGGCCGGCGCCCACCCGCAGGGCGGTCCAGCCTCCCCGCCAGGCGCGCAGGGCCGCCTGCGCCGGTCGCCCGAAAGGCACCATGCGTTCCTTGCCCCCCTTGCCCAGGGTGCGCAGCACGCGCTCCTTGAGCTCGAGGTCGCGCCAGTCGAGGGCGACCAGCTCGGCGACCCGGAGGCCCGTGGCGTAGAGCAGCTCGAGGATGGCGCGATCGCGCTGGGCCATCGGTTCGTCGCCCGCCGGCGCCGCGAGCAGCGCCTCGATCTCCCCCGGACGCAGGTGGCGCGGCAGCAGCTGGGGTGCTTTCGGCGTGCGTACCCGCTGCGCCGGGTTGCTCGCCGCTTCGCCCACCCGGCAGGCCCAGCGGAAGAAGGTGCGCAGGGCCGAGAGCGCGCGGCCCTGGCTTCGCCGGCCGTGGTCGCGCGCCAGCGCGGCGAGATACGAACGCACGGCGACGACGTCGATGGTGGCGAGATCGATCGTCTCGGGCGGCACGCTCAGGTAGTCGACCGAGAGGAAGTCGACGAAGCGCAGGAGATCGCCCTCGTAGGCGCGGATCGTGTGCGGCGAGAGTGCGCGTTCGCCCTCGAGATGGGCGAGGAAGCGGGCGATCAGAGCCCGCATTGCGCCTTCCAGGCGGCGAGCGCGTCGAGCGCCCGCCGGGCGTAGATTCCGCGGCGCTCGTCCTTCCTGGGCAGCGGCTCGAGCGGCGTGAACAGCCCGTAGTGGATATTGGCCGGCTGGAAGTGCTCCGGATCCGACTCCGTCAGATGGCGGGCGAGGGCGCCCAGGGCGGTGGTCGGAGGCAGGGGCGGGGCAGCTGCCGCGGCCGCCGCACCGCGCCGTTCGAGCACCAGGTGGAGCGCTACGGCGAGGCCGGTGGCGGCCGACTCGAGGTAGCCCTCGACGCCGGTGATCTGGCCGGCGAGGCGCAGCTGCGGCGCCTGCCGTACACGGTAGTCGGCCGTGAGGTTCTTCGGCGAGTTGATGAAGGTGTTGCGATGGATCTGCCCGAGACGCACGAACTCGGCGTTCTCGAGGCCGGGGAGCATGCGGAAGACGCGCTGCTGATCGGGCCACTTCATCCGCGACTGAAAGCCGACCAGATTGAAGTGGCTCCGGGTGAGATTCTCCTGCCGGAGCTGCATCACCGCCCAGGGGCGCCGGCCGTCGAGGCCGCGCAGCCCTACCGGCTTCATCGGTCCGAAACGCAGTGTGGCCTCGCCCCGGCGCGCGAGCTCTTCGATCGGCAGGCAGCCTTCGAAGAAGAGCGCCTTCTCGAAATCGTGGAGCGGCAGCACCTCGGCGTCGAGGATCGCCTGATGGAAGGCGGCGTACTGCTCCTTGTCGAGTCCCGAGTTGAGATAGTCGGCGCCCTCGCCCTTGCCGTAGCGCGACATCCAGAAGAGCTTCGACATGTCGAGCGACTCGCCGTCGACGATCGGCGCGATGGCGTCGTAGAAGTAGAGGTAGTCGCTGCCGAGGAGGCGGCCGAGCTCGGCGGCGGCCGCGGCGGAGGTGAGCGGTCCGGTGGCAAGCACGGTGTCGTGGGTGGAGTAGAGCGCCGCCAGGTCGGTGACCTCCTCGCGCCGGATCTCGATGCCCGGAAGTGCAGCGAGCCGCGCCGAAACCGCCGCCGCGAACCGGTCGCGATCGACCGCCAGGGCGCTGCCGGCGGGCACCGCGGTCTCGCGGGCGGTCGCGATGATCAGCGAACCGAAGAGCTCCATTTCGCGCTTGAGGAGCCCCGCGGCGTGCTCGGGATCGTCGCTGCGGAGCGAGTTGGAGCACACCAGCTCGGCGAAGTCGCCGCCCTTGTGCGCCGGCGTCGGGCGCACCGGGCGCATCTCGTGCAGCACCACCGGCACACCGCGGGAGGCGAGCTGATAGGCGCACTCGCTGCCGGCGAGCCCTCCGCCGACGATATGGACGGGTCCGGTCGGATTCGACATGCAGCGCATTGTAGCTGCCGCGTCCTCCTGACCCCTGGAAGTGCGGTAATACGCCTATAGAGGTGAGGGCGCGAAGTGGACCGGCGCCCGGGGGAGAGCGACGATGGAAGCAGCGTTTGCCGTGCCGCCGTTCACCAGGCGCCCGAAGCTGGGCGAGACCCTGCGCTTCTTCGGCATCCTGTCGGGCGCCGAAGTCGAAGGCGCTCTCGAGCGCCAGGCCAACGACGGCGGCCGCCTCGGCACCTGCCTGCTCGACTCGGGGATCGTCGACGAAGCGACCCTGCTCGCCGCGCTCGGGGCGCAGCTCGGCGTGGAGACCGTGGATGGCGCGACCCTCGCCGCCGTGCCAGAGACGAACGCCGCTCTCCTGCCGGCGCGCGCCGCGCTGGTCGCCTGCGCCGTGCCGCTGGCGCGCAAGGGGAGAACTCTCGAGGTCGCCATGCTCGACCCGGCCTCGATGCCGCTCCTCGATGAGCTCGCCGCAGTCAGCCGGCTCACCATCGTGCCTCGCCTCGCCCTCGAGGTCCGCCTCGCCGAATGCCTCGAGCGCCTCTACGGCGCGCCGATCTCCGAGCGCCTGGTGCGCACCCGCGAGCGCATCGAGAGACGCCAGGCGCAGCGGGCGGAGCAGGCGTCCTAGGGGCTCGTCGCACTCCAAGCCGTCGTGTTGCCGCCTTCGAAGCCGTCGTCGAAGAGCAGCGGCGAAACGGCCCAGAGCTCCTCGCCGCTGCCGTCGTTGGCGACGAAGTACAGCCGGCCGTCGCTGGCGACGAACGGCGTATCGCCAACCCGGGCGCGGCTGACGCGCGGATTCGACGACTCGGGCCCGGCGTGGATGTCGCTCGCCCGCCGCGTGCGCTGCGGCGTGCCGTCGCTCACCCAGAGCTCGCAGCCGGCGGCGCCGTCGCAGGCCGAGAACCAGAGGTCGTCGCCGGAAACGGTCAGGTGTTTCGGATTGCCGCTGTCCGGACCCGCGAACAGGTCTTTGAAGAGCTGCGTGCCGCCGGTCGTGCCGTCGCTTGTCCACAGCTCGCAGCCGGAGGTCGCCGTGCAGGCGCGAAAAAAGAGCCTGCCGGCGAAGCTGGTGAGCTCGGTCACCTGGCCAGAAGGCAGGCCGGGAGAGGTGTCCTTGATCAGCACCGTGGTCACGGCGGAGGCGTTGGTCTTCCACAGCTCGCGGCCGTGCGCGCCGTCGTCGGCGACGAAATAAGTCGTGCCGCCGGCGGCAGTGAACTCCCGCGGGTCGCTGGGGGCTGTCCCCGGATTGAGATCTCCGAGTGGAACTTCGAGAAAGCCGCCGATGCCGGCATCGACGATGACCCACGGCTCGCGCCCCGCGGCGGCGGTCTCGGCGGAGAGAAAGGCGACCGTGCCGGTGACCAAGAACTCCTCCGGAGAAGAGCTTGCGGCGCCAGGGTTCAAGTTCGAGACCAGGTTCGTTCCCGCGCCGCTGCCGTCGGAGGTGTAGACCTCCTCCCCATTCGCCGCCGTCGCGCCGCCGAAGAGGATTCCGTTGCCGAAGGTTCCGGAGTCGGCAATCGAGTGTGCCCCGCCGCCGGTCGCTCCCGGCGTGAGGTCGAAGACCAGGCTGGTATCGGCGGCGAAGCCGTCCGACTTCCAGAGCTCCCGGCCGGCGACGCCGTCGTCGGCGGAGAAATAGAGTGTGCCGCCGATTTCGATCAGGTCGACCGGAGAGGATGGATTGGTTCCGGGTCGGATGTCCTCGACCAGAATCGCGCCGGCGACCGTCTTCTTCCACAGCTCGATCCCTTCGGGACCGGAGGCGCTGAAGAAGGTCCGACCGCCGGCGAGGGTGAACTCGGTCGGTGACGAGCCTTGGGCGCCGGCGCGGATGTCGAGCATCAGGGCGGTTCCGGCGGCGCTGCCGTCGGACTTCCAGGGTTCGAGTCCATGGACGCCGTCGTTGGCGGCGAAAAGGAGGGTCCCGGCCGAATCGGTGAGATTGGACGGCCCGCTGCCGGTCACGGCGAGCGGGGTCGGATCGGCCAGGGCGAACGTCCCGCCGGGGGTGCCGTCGCTGCGCCAGAGCTCGCGGTCGTCGGTTTGGGAGACCGCCGTCAGAAGGGCGACCGAGCCGACTGCAGCGAACAAGAACGGGTTCGAGTTGTCGGTTCCCGGAAAAATGTCCTTGACGAAGGTGGTTCCGGCCGGCGTGCCGTCGGTGCGCCAGAGTTCGCCGCCGTGCGTGCTGTCCGTCGCCTCGAAGAGCATCGTCGCCCCGAGGACGATGAAGTTCTCGGGGAAAGAACCCTCCGGTCCTGGCACGATATCGGCGAGCGGGAAGGTCCCGGCGGCCGTGCCATCGGTGCGCCAGAGCTCGGGTCCGGTCGCGCCACCGTCATCGAGGCTGATGAGCAGGGCGGAACCCAGGACGGCGAGGCCCTCTTGATCGTTGTAGTACTCGATGCCACCGGCGCCGGGGACGATCTCCAGGATCGGCACCGTTCCTCCCGCGGAACCGTTCGACTTCCACAGCTCGATGCCGGTCGCGCCGTCGTCGGCGTTGAAGATGACCTGCGAGCCCAGGGCCCGCAGGGAGGAGGGGAAGGAGCCCGTTGCGCCCGGTCGAATGTCCTTGACCAGGACGGTCCCGGCCTCCGAGCCGTCCGATTTCCACAGCTCGCCGTCGTCCGCGAGCGCTTCGGCGCCGAAGAAGAGCGTCGAACCGACCGCGACGAGGTCGTACGGCGACGAACTGCCGGCGCCAGGCTGGATGTCCTTGACCCGCGCCGTTCCCGCTTCGGTGCCGTTCGACTTCCAGAGCTCGATGCCGGTCGTGCCGTCGTCGGCGGCGAAGAAGAGCGTCGAGCCTAGGCCAACGAGTCGAGCGGGCGTAGACCCCAGCGAGCCGAGCCGGATGTCTTTGACCTGGAGGGTCCCTGCGGCCGTGCCGTCGCTCTTCCAGAGCTCATTGCCGTCGCTGCCGCCGTCGGCGGTGAAGTAGAGGGTCGAACCGAGGACGGTCAGATTTCGCGGCGAAGACGACTGTGGCCCCGGCCAAATGTCCACGAGCCGGAAAGTGCCGACCGCCGTGCCGTCCGACCGCCAAAGCTCCTTTCCGGCGGCCGGATCCTGAGCGACGAAGAGAGCAAGCGCACCGAGCTTGACCATCTCCTGGATCGAGTTGTTCTTGCCTGGAACGACGTTCTTCAGCAGGCTCGTCCCGGCGACCGATCCGTCGGAGCGCCAAAGCAGCGCCTCGTCCTCGAAGTTGGGTCGGAGGCCGAAAAGTGCTGCGCCCCCGAGAACGACCCCGGGTTCGATCGAGAGGCCGTCGGATTCGACATCGGTGGTGTTGATGTCGGCGACGCGCACGGCCTGGCCGGAGGCAAGCTCGGCGGCACAGAAGGCGGCCAGCGCAAGGGTGGCGAATTTCCAGCGACGAGCGTATGCGCGCATCGACTTCTCCTTGGTCAGGGACGACAGGAGAAGTCTGGAGCGCGCCGCGCGGAGCGACGACCCGCGGTGGTACGGCCGCGGGGGTGACTTTCGTCAGAGGTTCAGTTGTCGTTCGGGGCCGCGAGCGCGCCGTCGCCGGTGCCTTCATACGGCGCCGTGTAGTCGCATTCCTCGTTGGGGCAGACGAACTCGGTGCCGCGGCGTTTGGTGGTCTTCAGGGTGAGGAGCGGATTGGCGCATTTCGGACAGGGTTGCGCCACCGGCGGGTTCCACAGCGCGAACTTGCAGTCGGGGTAGCGGCTGCAGGAGTAGAAGATCTTGCCGCGGCGCGATTTCTTCTCCTGAATGGACCCCTGCTTGCACTCCGGGCACTGCACTCCGGTGTCCTTGGGCGGCGCCGGCGGCGGACCGGTCTTGCGGATGTTCTTGCACTCGGGATACCCGGTGCAGCCGAGGAAGACGCCGAAGCGGCTGCGCCGCATCGCCATGGGCTTGCCGCACTTTTCGCACGGCGGAATTTCCTCAGAAGGCTCCGCGGACGTTGCCGCTCCGCCCTCGCCGCCAGCAGGCGCCGTCAGATCGCGGGTGTAGTCGCAGGGGGGTTCGTTGCGGAAGGCGCTGCAGCCGAGGAAAGCGCCGTAGCGGCCGAAGCGCATCACCAGATCGGAGCCGCACTTGGGGCACTTCTCTTCGACCGGCACGCCGTCGCGCTTGACGTTCGGCATCGAGTCGGCCGCCGTCGCGAGGTCTTTCGAGAAGCGGCCGTCGAACTCCTCGACCGCCTGCTTCCACGGCAGCTTGCCCTCTTCGATGCGGTCGAGCTCCGCCTCGAGCTCGGCCGTGTAGCCTTCGTTGAGAATGTCGGCGAAGCCCTTCTGCAGCATGCTGTTGACCATTTTGCCCAGGGCCAGCGGATTGAACCGGCCCTGGAGCTTCTCGGCGTAGTCGCGGGTGGTGAGCGTCGACAGGATCGCGGCGTAGGTCGACGGCCGGCCGATGCCGTTCTCCTCCAGCGCCTTGACCAGCGTCGCTTCGCTGAACTGCGCCGGCGGCTGGGTGAACTTCTGCTCCTTGTCGAGCTTGACCAACTTCAGCGCTTCGCCTTCTTTCAACGCCGGCAGCAGCCCTTCGGCGTCGTCCTCGTCGTCGGCGTCGCCCTTCTGCGCCGCGCGGCGCTCGGCGGCCTCTTCCTTGGCCTCCTGGTAGACGGCGAGAAAGCCCGCGCTCTTCATCACCTTGCCGGCGGCGCGCAGGGTGTAGATGCCGTTGGCGATGTCCACCTGGGTGACGTCGAAGACCGCCGGCAGCATCTGGCTGGCGATGAAGCGCTCCCAGATCAGCCGGTAGAGCTTGAGATCGTCGGGCTCGAGGTACGGAGCGACCGCCTCGGGCGGCAGGTCGAGGTAAGTCGGGCGGATCGCCTCGTGGGCGTCCTGCGCGCCTTTCTTCGAGGAGTAGACGTTGGGTTTCGGCGGCAGCTTGTCGGCGCCGTAGGTCTTCTCGATCGTCTCGCGCACGGCGTCGATCGCTTCGGCGGCGACGCGCGTCGAATCGGTACGCATGTAAGTGATGAGACCGATCTGGCCGCGGTCGCCGATCTCCTTGCCCTCGTAGAGGCCCTGGGCGATGCCCATCGTGCGCTTGACCGAATAGCTGAACTTGCGCGCCGCCTCCTGCTGCAGTCGGCTGGTGATGAACGGCGGCGAGGGCCTCTGCTTCGACTCCTTGCGCTCGATGGCGGCGACCTTGAACTTGCCGGCGAGGAGCTCCTGCTCGATCTTCGCCGCCTGGGTGCCGTCGGAGACGCGCGCCTTCTTGCCGTCGATCTGATGGAGCCGGGCGGTGAACTCCGGCGGCGCGCCGGCGGCGAAGCGCCCGCCGACGATCCAGTACTCCTCGGGATGGAAAGCGTCGATCTCGGCCTGGCGCTCGCAGACCATCTTGAGCGCCACCGACTGGACGCGGCCCGCCGACAGGCCGCGCTTCAGCTTGTCCCACAGGAGGGGCGAGAGCTTGAAGCCCATCAGGCGGTCGATCACCCGCCGCGCCTGCTGGGCGTCGACGCGGTGGTAGTCGATCTTGCCCTTGTTTTCGAGCGCCTTCATCACCGCGCTCTGGGTGATCTCGTTGAAGGTGACGCGGTGCATCTCGCCGGGGACGTCGCCCAGGACGGCGGCGATGTGCCAGGCGATCGCCTCGCCTTCGCGATCGGGGTCGGGGGCGAGGTAGATGTGTTTGGCCTTCTTCGCCGCCTCTTTGAGCTTCTTGACCACGTCCTTCTTGGTGGAGAGCACGGCGTAGGTCGGCTCGAAGCCGGGGCCCAGGCCCATGTCCTTCTTCGGCAGGTCGCGGATGTGTCCGACCGAGGCTTCGACCGCCCAGTCGCGGCCGAGGAACTTCTTCAGCGTGCGCGTCTTGGCGGGGCTTTCGACGATGATCAGATTTTTGGCCACGGGAGTCCGAGAACGGAGGCGACGCGGCGGAAATTCCGCGCCGGATGGTGTCAGGTGATGCCCACTGCCGTCGGAGTCCGGAGGACTGCCGCCGGCATTCGCACTGGGCCGGAAGGCCTGGGGGGCCGGCCGGTCGCTTTTCGAGGGGGCGGACGTTACCACAGGCGTCAAGGGCCCCCTCGCCGGTATCCGCCGCCCCCTGCGCGCACCGCCCAACCGGCGAGCTCGAGCTCGAGCAGCCCCGCCACCGCGACGTCGATGCCGATGCCGGCGGCTGCGGCGAGGGCGTCGACAGCCTGGAGGCGCGCCGGATCGAGGGCCGAGAAGAGCGCGGCCTGCGCCGCCGGAAGCGCCGGCGGGGCCGTCCGCGGCGCGGCGGCGGCGCTCTCGGCGAGCGGGCGCCGGAGGCCCCCGGCACCGAGCCCGATGCGCTCGAGAATGTCCTCCGGGTGGGTGACCGGCGCCGCGCCGTCGCGCAACAGATCGTTGGTCCCGAGCGCCTGTTCGTCGGTGATCCGTCCCGGGACGGCGAGCACCTCGCGCCCGAGCTCGAGGGCGAGGCGCGCCGTGATCAACGAACCGGAGCGCGCCGCCGCCTCGACGACCACGACGACGTCGGCGAGCGCCGCGATGATCCGGTTGCGCACCGGGAAGTTGGCCGCCGTCGGGGGGAGGGCGCAGGGAAACTCGCTGATCAGGGCGCCGCGCTGGCGCATGCGGAGCCCGAGCTCGCGGTGTCCCCTGGGGTAGTCGTAGGCGAGTCCGCATCCGAGGACACCCACCGTGCGGCCGTTCTCCGCCGCCAGCGCCCCTTGATGAGCGGCGGCGTCGATCCCCTTGGCGAAGCCGGAGACCACCACGACGCCGGCGCCGGCGAGCTCGCGCGCCAGCCAAGTGGCGATCTCGAGACCGTAGGGCGTCGCCTTGCGCGAGCCGACGATGGCGACATGGGCCGGTCCGCCGAGCGGCTCGCGGGCGCTGCCGCCGGTGGCCAGGGCCGGCGAGCCGGCGACTTCGAGGACCGGCGGCGGCAGGACCAACTCGGCCAGGCGAGGCGGGTAGTCCGCCTCGCGGCAGGTCACGATCCGGCCGTCCAGCCGGTCGAGCGCCTGTTCCTCGTAGGCGAGCACCGCCCTCGCCCCGGTGCGAACCGCGAGCGCGCTGCGCAGCGAATCCAAAGAGATGGAGAAATCGGCGGCCAGGGCGCGCTCGTCGTCCGGCGGGACGCCGTCGCGCCAGCGGTCGAGATCGGCTCCCAGCCTGCAAATGGCGGCTCTCCCCAGCCCGGGGGCGTTGTTGAGCGCCACCAGGAGGGCTCGGTCAGTGGGGCGGTCTGTCCCTTGCATCGCGTTCATCTGCAGTTGGTAAAGACGAGCTCAGGCATCTCGATCTGGCAGGTGCGGTGAGACGGATTTCGGCTGGGGTACAGCTGGACTCCGGAAATGCGTCGTATATTCTGCCGACCGGTCGCACGGGCTTCGAGCCGGCATCCACCGAGCGAGGCTTTCCGGGCCGGCGAGCAAGAGGGGGTCTATGAACCGGCTCAAGGTCGCGCGTTGGGCAGTCACGCTGTCGGTCTTCCTGGGAGGCGGGCTCGGCGCTCCCGGGGCGCAGGGAAAAACGGCTTCGGACGGCAAGTCGCAGTTGGGCTTCGGCGTCGATATGGCCAAGCGGGGGCTGTGGAGCGAAGCGCTCTTCCGCTTCGAGCAGGCGCGGCTCCTCCAGCCGGGCAGTGTCTCGGTCCTCAACAATCTGGCAATCTGCTACGAGGCCGGCGGGCGTTTCGAGGAGGCGCTGGCGACCTACCGCGAAGCCCTCCGCCTCGCGCCGGAAAACCGCGCCGTCAAGCAGAACTACTCCCGTTTCGCCGAGTTCTACCAGGGCTTCCGGCCGCGCAAGGCCACCTCGCCGGTGACGGCGCCGGCGCCGGTCGCGCCGGCCGCCCCGACCGACCCGACCGCTCCGGACACCCCGGCCGGCGACGGCTCCGGGACGCCCGCAGGTTCAGCGCCGGCCTCTCCGGCCGAGCCCGCCGCGACCCCGCCGCCCGCGTCCGCCGTCTCTGGAGGTGCGCGATGACCGGTCTTCGCCTCGTCAGCCTCCGGCGGTGGGTCCTGGGTGCGCTCCTCGCCCAACTCTTCGTCGCGCTGCCTGCGAGTGCCGCCGTCGAGGTCAAGCTCCGCCTGCCCGTGCGCGCGCGCATCGACCTCACCGGCAAGCGCTCGATCACGCCGGCGCCGTTCATCGTCGTCACCCGCGAGGGTGCCGGCGAGACTCCCGGCGCCTCGTCGCTCAACGTCCAGCGCGAGTTCGAGCGCTACATCATCAAGGTGCTGCGGCGCGAGACCTCGCTCAAGGTGCTGGAGAGCGGCCCGGTCGACTACCCGTCGTACGACCTCGATGTCCTGTCGCGCAACGCCGAGTTCTGGCGCGCCCTGGGCGAGCGCAGCCAGGCGGACCTCATCGTCGCCGGCAGCCTCGACTTCGACGTCCAGGACAAGAGCGGTTACCGCACCGAAGAGTACGTCTCGCCCTACGATGGCCGGGTCTACTATCGCCAGGTGCTGGTCGAGCGCACCGGCTTCGACTACGACATCGCGATGATGGTCTTCGACGGCCAGACCGGGGAGCGGATCTTCTTCGACAATTTCAAGGACTTCAAGCAGTTCGAGGGCGAGAGCGCCGACCCGTTGCGCGGCATGTTCGAGAACCTGGCTTCGCTGGAAGACCGCATCGTCGGCGTCTTCACCCAGAAGACCATCGAGGCCAGCCGGACCCTGTTGACCGATTGACCTGAAAGGAGTTCCCTTTGGCTCACCTGGACCAGCTGGATCGATCGGTTCGCTTCGCCCGTCGCGCCGGGGCGCGGCTCGCACTCGGCGCCCTGCTCGCGCTCTGCCTCGCCCCCGCCGCCGGTGCGCAGTTCGGCAAGAACAAGATCCAGTATCGCGACTTCGACTGGAAGCTCTACGCCTCGCCGCACTTCACCTTCTATTACTACGAGGCCGAAGCCGACCAGCTGGAGAAGGTCGCCTCGCTCGCCGAGAGCGCCTACGACCGGCTGACCCGGGAGTTCGATCACCAGGTGCAGGATCCGATCCCGATGATCTTCTACGCCACGCACTCGGCGTTCGAGCAGAACAACATCATCCTGAACTTCATCCCCGAGGGCGTCGGCGCCTTCGCCAGCCCCGTGCGCAACCGCATGGTGCTGCCGATCGACCTGCCGGACGGCGAGCTCTTCGCGTTGATCTCGCACGAGCTGACCCACATCTTCCAGTACGACATCCTCTACCGCGGCAAGGTCTCGGGCCGGGTCGGCGGCGCTCCGCAGTGGTTCATGGAGGGCATGGCCTCCTACATGGCGAAGGACGAGTCGACCTCCGACAAGATGTACCTGCGCGACGCGGTGGTCAACGATTCGATCCCGTCGATCCTCGAGCGCGGCACGTCGGGCTTCCTCGCCTACCGCTTCGGACACGCGGCCTTCGACTACATCGAAGAGCGCTGGGGCAAGGAGGGCTTCCGCGACTTCCTGTTCGAGTTCCGCAACACCTTCGGCGGCCGCGCCGACCGCGCGGTCGAGCGCGCGCTGCGCATCGATCCGGAGGATTTCGACCTCGACTTCCGGCGCTGGCTGCGCAAGAAGTACCTGCCGCAGCTGGTCGAGACCGGTGAGCCTTCCGACTTCGGCCGGCCGTTCCGCGACGAGAAGGGCGAGATCCAGCAGGTGCTTTCGCCGGCGGCCTCGCCCTCGGGAGATCTGGTGGCGGCGCTCGCGGTGACCCGCGGCGACCTCGACATCGTGCTCTATGACACCCGCACGCGGCGCGCGATCGCCAACCTGACCCGCGGCTACACCGGCAGCTACGAGTACCTGGGCGCCCAGTTCCTGACCATCGGCGCGCGCATGGGCCGTGACATCTCGTTCTCCGCCGACGGCAACTTCATCGCCGTCTTCGCCAAGCGCGAGCGCGGCCGCAGCCTGATGATCTTCGACGTCCTGCGCAGGAAACTGGTGAAGACGATCGAGATGGACGTCGAGCAGCAGATGAACCCGGCCTGGAGCCCCGATGGCCGGACGGTCGCCTTCTCCGCCAACCGCGCGGGCCGGTTCGATATCTACACCGTGGATGTCGAGACCCGCGAAGTGAAGAACGTCACCGACGACGCGACCTACGACGGCTCGCCGGTCTTCTCGCCCGACGGTGCCTCGATCGTCTTCAGCTCGGTGGTGGGCGAGAACTTCGCACAGCTCTTCCGCGTCGATCTCTCCGACCCCGGCAAGCGCTTCCGGCTGACCGAGGGCGCCTGGAGCGACAAGGACGCGATCTACACCTCGAAGGGCACCTGGTTGGTCTTCACCTCCGATCGCGGCGGGGTGGACAACATCTACGCCATGGAGCTCGCGACGGGCAAGACGCTGCAGCTCACCAACGCGGTCACCGGCTGCCTCATGCCGACCGTGCTGCGGCGCGAAGGGGCGCTCGATCAGGTGGTCTACGCCGGGTTCTGGCGCGGCGGTTTCGATCTCTATCTGGTCGATATCGACAAGCCGGTCGCCGAGCTCGCCCTGCCGGCGCCGCCGACGGATCCCACTGTCTCGCAGCCGCTCGCCGAGTTCGAGCCCGACATCCGGGTGACCCTCGACGAGGCCAACAAGTCGAAGTACCGCGGCTTCAAGCTGTTCGTCGAGGACGCCGGCGCCTCGGTCGGTGTCACCGACGACCAGACGCTGCTCGGCTACACCTACCTGTCGCTCTCCGACTATCTGGGCGACCGGCGGATGATCATCAACTTCAGCTCGGTGTCGAGCTTCTCGAACTTCGACGTCGTCTACATCGACCTGTCGCACCGTTGGAACTGGTCGGTGCAGGCCTTCGACCGCCGCGACTTCTACGTTCTGGGCGGCGTCACCGGCACCTCGGCCGACCGCGAGGCGCGGCAGCAGGCGATCCAGCAGACCGGTGCCGTGGGCGCCTGGACCTATCCCTTCTCGCTCTACCACCGCGTCTCGGTCGGCGCGGGCTACATCTTCCAGAAGGCCAACTTCCTCACCGGCGGCGTCACCGTCGACGACGAGGGGATCCTGCGCCCCGAGACGATCGAGGTCGAGGATCAGTATCCGTTCCTGCAGGGGAGCCTGATCGGCGACAGCGCGGTCTTCACGCCCTACGGCCCGGTGTCGGGCCGGCGCTTCCGGCTCGACGCGGTCTACGCCATCGACGAGGACGCCGGGGGAGCGCTCTACACCCAGTACGAGCTCGACTTCCGGCAGTACCTCGAGGTCAGCGAGCGCAGCAACATGGCGGTGCGTCTCTACGCCGGATACGCCGGCGGCAACGAGCCGATCCCGCTCTACTTCGGCGGCCTAGACGACCTGCGTGGCGTGGCTTTCCGCTCGATGATCGGCGACCGCGCCTTCTATACCAACATCGAGTACCGGTTCCCGCTGATCGACGTGCTGGCGACGCCGGTGCTCAACTTCCGCAGCATCCGTGGACGTGTCTTCCTCGACATCGGCGGCGCCTGGTTCGACGCCTTCGGCCAGGACTTCCAGTTCTGGGACAGCGAAGCGAACCGGCTGGAGGACGCCGTCTCGTCGTACGGCTTCGGCGTCACGATCAACCTGATGGGGATCGACCTCAACTGGGACTTCGCCAAACTCTGGGACTTGAAGGACAGCCTGGGCGGCGGGTTCTCCTCGCAGTTCTGGGTCGGCACCCGGTTCTGAGCCGAAACTGCCGACCGCGATGAGCCAGGAAGCTCCGGTCGATCTCGAGCGCCGCGTCCGCGAACAGGAAGCGTTGCTCGAGATCGGCCTCGAGCTTGCCGCGACGCTCGACCTCCGGCGCGTGCTGTCGCTCGCGCTCACCAAGGCCGAGGAGTTCTGTCGCGCCGAGACGAGCTCGATCTGGGAGCTCGACGAGGCGACCAGCGAGCTCTTCTTCCGTGTCGTGCGCGGCCGCGCGGCACCCGACATCGAGAACCTCCGCATCCCCGTGGGGCAGGGTATCGTCGGCGCCGTGGCGGCGTCGGGCTCCGCCGAGACGATCAACGACGTCGCCGCCGATCCGCGCTGGCGTGGCGACGCGAGCGACCGCTTCGACACCCGCGCGATCCTCGCCGTGCCGCTCACCGCCCGCGGCAGGGTGATCGGCGTGCTGCAGCTGCTCAACCCGGTGGGCAAGCCGGCCTTCTCTGAAGGCGACGCGCGCCGCATGCAACTCTTTGCCGGGCCGCTCGCGCACGCGCTCGAGAACGCCCGGCTCTACGCCGCCCAGCAGCGCCTCTATGTCGAGACGGTGACCGCGCTCGCCGAGGCGGTCGAAAAGCGCGACCCCTACACCGGCGGGCACCTGCACCGGGTGGTGGCCTATTCGCTGCTGCTCGGCCGCGAGCTCGGCCTCGACCCGGAGGCGCTCGAGCGTTTGGCGCTCGGCGCGACGCTGCACGACATCGGCAAGATCGGCGTGTCCGACCAGGTGCTGCTCAAGCCGGGCAAGCTCGACGACGACGAGGCGGCGGCGATGCGCAGGCATCCGGTGGATGGCGCCGAGATCGTCTCGCGGATCGAATCGCTGCACGAGATCCTGCCGATCGTGCGCAGCCACCACGAGCGCATCGACGGCAGGGGCTATCCCGACGGGCTCGCCGGCGACGGCATTCCGCTCGCCGCCCGGATCGTCGCGGTGGCCGACACCTTCGACGCCATGACCACCAGCCGCCCGTACCGCCAGGCGCTGTCCTACGACGTCGCGGCGCAGGAGATCGTCCGCCACGGCGGTGTGCAGCATTGCACGACGGTGGTCGCCGCTTTCGAGCGGCTGTTCGCCTCCGGCCGCTTCAACGTCGAGTCGGGCGAGGTGTTGGCTCGTTCCTTGTCGGAGAAAATCGAGCAAGAGTACAATGACTGGTAGGCAATGAAAGTCGAGATCCTGGGCGGGTACGGCGGCGAGAGCATCGACTGCCGCATGACCTGTCTCCTGCTGAACGACGCGATCGCGCTCGACGCGGGCTCGCTGTCGCAGAGTCTGCCGATCGCCCGGCAGCGGCAGGTGCACTCGATCGTGCTCACGCACTCGCACATGGATCACACTTCGTCGCTGCCGTTCTTCATCGAGAACGTCTTCGGCAAGCTCCGCGAGGCGGTGGACATCTACGCCTCGCCGGCGACGATCTACGCGCTGCGCCGGCATCTGTTCAACAACGACACCTGGCCCGACTTCACCCGTCTGCCCAATCACCTGCTGCCGGTGATCCGCTTTCACGAGCTCGCGGACGAAGTGCCGATCGTCATCGGCGAGGAGAACGGCTCCGGCGGAGTGCAGTTCACGCCGATTCCGGTGAACCACGTCGTACCGACCTACGGCTTCCTGATCGAGAGTGGCGGCGCGAGCTTCCTCTGGTCGAGCGACACCGGCCCGACGCAGCGCCTGTGGGAGATCGCCAACCGCACCGCGAACCTCAAAGGCATCTGGATCGACTGCAGCTTCGACAACTCGATGCAGGGGATCGCCGACGTCTCCGGTCACCTGACACCGGCGACGGTGGCGGCGGAGTTGAAGAAGCTCGAGCGCCGCGTCCCCGTCCTCCTGCACCACCTGAAGCCGCCCTGCATCGAGCCGATCCAGCGGGAGATCGCCGCCCTCGGCAACCCCGACATCGGCTTCCTCGAGCAGGGGCGGGTCTACGAGCTCTAGCGGGTAGCGGTCTCGCGCTCCGCGCAGGCCAACGCCTCCCCCTGACGTCGCGCATGGCCAGTGTTCCCCGATCGCTCGATCGACTCGCGTCGCCGGAGATCCGCTCGCGTGGCGAGAGCTACTTCTTCCGCAAGGCGGTGCGCCTCCTCCAGGCCGACGGCGAGTCGATCGTCGCCGAGGTGCGCGGGACCGCGTTCTACAGAGTCAGGGTGCGCCAGGTCGCGGGCCTCGCCTACTACTCTTGCACCTGCCCCTTCTACGCCCGCGAGTTCACCTGCTGCAAGCACCTGTGGGCGGTGCTCGCCACGGTGGCGTCGCGACACGGGCTCGACGAGTGGCCGATGCGAACCGGGCTGTGGGTGGCGAGCTCCGGCCTCGAGTCCGGCGAGCTCGCCGCGGTGACGGAGCCGCCGGTCGAGCCGGAGCGCCCGGCCGCGCCCGCGCCGCCGCCGAGGCCCGCCTTCGTTCCGTCGCCCGATCCTCGGGCGAGAAGCTGGCAAGCGGAGATCGCGCGCATCGCCCGGTCCGCTGGACTTCACCCTGCGCCCTCGGCGGAGAGGCCGACCGCCGCGGCGCGCGAGCTGCTCTACGTACTGCGCACGCCGCCGGGCCACGACGAGCGGCGCCTGCGTCTGTCCTGTGAAGTGCGCTCGCCCGGCAAGGACGGCGGCTGGGGAAAACGCACCCAGTTGCGCCTCGAACGCCAGGCGGTTCCGGCGCTGCCGGAGAGCGCCGACCGCGAGATCCTGGGCCTTCTCGCCGGCATCCAGATCGCCGACGCCTACGGCGGCGCCTTCGACTCCTGGCGGCGCGATCTGCTGCCGCACTCGTTCGAGCTCGAGCCGTTTCAGGTCGCGGCGCTGCTGCCGGCGCTCTGTGCCACCGGCCGGTTGCGCGGCGAGACGGTCGGCGCGGAAGGCAGCAAGGAGCTCGGGCCGCCGATCGCCTGGCGGCCCGAACCGTGGAGGTTGCGCCTGCGCCTCGACGCGGCGCCGAGCGGCGAAGCCGAAGCACCCTCCACCTACCTGCTGACCTCGGAGATCTGGCAGGGAACGCGCCGGGTCGAAGCGGCGGATCGCCTGCTCTGGATTCTGCCGGGCGGCCTCCTCATCGGCGCCGACTGGGCCTCGCCGTTCGACGACGGCGGGACGCCGGAGTGGCTCGAGCTCGCCGCCCCCGGCGGTGCGATCGAGGTGCCGGCGAACGAGGTCGGCGCCTGGCTCGAGGCGATGCATCGCCTGCCGCGCCTGCCTGCGCTCGAGCTCGCTCGGGAGTGGGCGCTCGCCGAAGGGACGGGCGCGGCGCGGGCGCGCCTCTCGATCTCGGCGCCGGAGGAACGCCAGCCCTGGGGGCAGCGCAGGGCGGTCCGGCTCGAGCTGTCGTTCGCCTACGACGGATTGCGGCTCGACCCGCGGGACGCGCGCCCCTGGATCCTCGACCTTCCCGGCAGGCGGCGGATGCGCCGCGACGAGGCCGCCGAAGCCGCCGCCGCCGTGCGCCTCTTCGAGCTCGGCGCGCGGTCGATTCCGTCCTACCGGGCGACGGGCGAGAACCGCCTGGAGCTCGCTCCGTCCGCGGTGCCCGAGCTGGTGCGCCAGCTCCTCGCCGAGGGCTGGGAGGTCGAGGCCGAGAGCCGCGCCTTCCGCCTGCCCGGCAAGGCCTCCTTCAGCCTGTCGAGCGGCCTCGACTGGTTCGACCTCGCGGGCGGCATCGAGTTCGGCGACGAGAAGGTTGCCCTGCCGAAGCTGCTGCAGGCGATGCGCGCCGGCAAGGGGATGGTCGAGCTCGGCGACGGCAGCTACGGTCTCCTCCCCGAGGCCTGGTTGGCGAACAACGCCCTGATGGGCGACGTCGGCGAGGTCGCGGGCGACCGCGTGCGCCTGTCGCGGCCGCAGGCGATGTTCGTCGACGCCTGGCTCGAAGGCGACGCGCTCGCCGAAGTCGTCGCCGATCCGCCGTTCGAGCGCTGGCGGCGCGAGCTCGCCGCCTTTTCCGGTATCCGCCCGGTCGATGCGCCGCGGGGTTTCCGTGGCGCGCTCCGCGGCTACCAGCGCGAGGGGCTCGGCTGGCTGCTCTTTCTCGAGCACTTCGGCTTCGGCGGCTGCCTCGCCGACGACATGGGCCTCGGCAAGACCGTCCAGATCCTTGCTCTGCTCGCCGGGCGGCGCGCGCGGCGCGGCCGCAGCTCGCCCGGCAGGCGGCCCTCACTCGTCGTCGTGCCGCGTTCGCTGCTCTACAACTGGCGCGAGGAGGCGGCGCGCTTCGCGCCGCGGCTCGCGATCCTCGAGCTGCACGGCGCCGAGCGCCGCGCCGACCCTTCGACCCTCGCCGGGTTCGACCTCGTCCTCACCACCTACGGCACGCTCAAGCGCGATATCGAGCAGTTGGCTTCGACCGAGTTCGACTACTGCATCCTCGACGAGGCCCAGGCGATCAAGAACTCGAACACCGCCTCGGCGCGCGCCGTGCGCCGGATACGGGCGCGCCATCGCCTGGTGGCGACCGGCACGCCGGTCGAGAATCACCTGGGCGAGCTGTGGAGCCTCTTCGAGTTCCTGAACCCTGGCCTCCTCGGCCGGCTCTCGAACTTCCGCGCCGTGAACGGCGCGGCGCGGAGGATGCCGCCCGAGACCCGCGAGCGGCTGGCGCAGGCGCTGCGGCCGTTCCTGCTGCGTCGCACCAAGCAGGAGGTCGCGCCGGAGCTGCCGGCGAAGACCGAACAGACCGTGCTGTGCGAGCTCGACGGGACGCAGCGCCGGCTCTACGACGAGCTGCGCGATCACTACCGGCAGAGCCTCGCCGCGCGGGTCGCGCGTCAGGGCTGGGCGAAGAGCAAGATCCAGGTCCTCGAAGCGCTGCTCAGGCTGCGACAGGCGGCCTGTCATCCGGGCCTCCTCGATCCGCTGCGCGCGCGCGACGAGAGCGCCAAGTTCGAATCGCTCCTGCCGCGCCTCGAGGAGATCGTCGAAGAGGGCAGCAAGGCGCTGGTCTTCTCGCAGTTCACCAGTCTGTTGACGCTCCTCCGCCAGCGCATCGAGGCGAGGGGCTGGACCTACGAGTATCTCGACGGCTCGACCGTCGACCGGCAGGCGCGGGTCGAGCGCTTCCAGAGCGACCCGGGTTGTCCGCTGTTCCTGATCAGCCTCAAGGCCGGCGGCCTCGGACTCAACCTGACCGCGGCGGAGTACGTCTTCCTTCTCGACCCGTGGTGGAATCCGGCGGTCGAGGCGCAGGCCATCGATCGGGCGCATCGCATCGGCCAGCGCCGGCCGGTCTTCGCTTACCGGCTGATCGCCCAGGACACCGTCGAGCAGAAGATCCTCGAGCTCCAGGCCGAGAAGCGCGAGCTCGCTGACGCGCTGTTGGGCGGCGACGAGCGGCCGCTGGCGACGCTCACGCGCGACGACTTCGAGTTGCTCCTGGGGTGAAGCGCGCCGGTCAGCCGAGCGCCTCGCGCACCTTCGACGCCAGCGCGTCGCGCGAGAACGGCTTGGCGATCATCGAGGCGTCGTCCTCGAGCTCGCCGTGCTGCAGCAGGACGTCGCCGGTATAGCCCGACATGTAGAGCACCTTGATCTCCGGCCTGAGCTCGCGGACCCGCCGCGCCACCTCGCGGCCGTTCATCTCCGGCATGACGATGTCGGTGAGCAGCAGGTCGACGGGCAGGCTCGCCGCGTCGGCCGCGCACATTTCGACGGCGGCCGGAGCGCTGGGGGCCACGCGCACGTCGTAACCCATCGTCGCGAGCATGGTCTGCAGGAGCTTGCGCAGGCTGGGCTCGTCTTCGACCACCAGGATCGACTCGTGGCCGCGCACCAGCGGCGGCGCCGCTGCCGGGGCCGCCGCCACCGGCTCGTCGACCTGCGGCAGGTAGATGTCGAAGCGCGTGCCGCGGTCCGGCGCGCTCTCGACGGTGATGTAGCCGCTGCTCTGCTTGACGATGCCGTAGACCGTCGCGAGGCCGAGGCCGGTCCCCTTGCTCGCTTCCTTGGTGGTAAAGAACGGTTCGAAGACGCGCGCCAGGACCTCCGGCGGCATGCCGCGGCCGGTGTCGGCGACCGACAGGCGGACGTGCGGGCCGGGCCGCGACCCCGGGTGCAGGGCGACGAAGGCCTCGTCGAGCACCACCGGGGCGGTCTCGATCGTCAGTCGCCCGCCCGAAGGCATCGCGTCGCGCGAGTTGACCGTGAGGTTCATCAGCACCTGCTCGAGCTGGCCGCGGTCGGCGCGGATGCGCGCGGACCCCGGCTGATTGGAGACCATGATCTCGATGTCCTCGCCCAACACCCGGCGCAGGAGTTGCGCCATCTCCTGCACGACCCCGCCCGGGTCGAGCACGCGGGTCTCGAGATTCTGCTTGCGGCTGAAGGCGAGGAGTTGCCGGGTCAGCAGCGCCGCGCGGTCGGCGCTGGTGAGAATCTCCTCGACCAGGCGGCGCGTCTCGGGAGCGTGCTGCAGCTCGGTCAGGGCGAGCTCGCCGCAGCCCAGGATGACGTTGAGGATGTTGTTGAAGTCGTGCGCGATGCCGCCCGCCAGGCGCCCGACGGCTTCCATCTTGCCCGCCTGTTGCATCTCCGTCTGGAGCTGCCGGCGGTCGGTAAAGTCCTCGACCAGGCCGATGGCGAACCCCGCCGAAGGCTCGCCGCCTTTGACCAAGGACGCGGTCACCCTCCCCCAGACCACCCTGCCATCTTTGCGCAGGAAGCGTTTCTCCGTCTGGTACGACTCGAGCGCTCCGCTGAGCAGCTGTGAGTAGAGGGGAAACCCCGCCGCACGGTCGTCAGGGTGAAAGAACTCGCTGAAGTGACGCCCGCGGATCTCCTCGCCCGGGAAGCCGAGGAACTCCTGCAGAGCCGGATTCGCCTTGACCACGAAGCCCGCCGGGTCGACCAGTGTCATGCCGACCGCCGTGCTGTCGAAGATCGCGCGCAGCTCCGCCAGGCTCCGCTCGAGGTCGGACGCCACCCGGCTGCGGTCGATGGCGATGGCGGCGATGTGGGTGGCGCGCTCGACGAGGCCGATCTCGCGCGCATCCGGGCCTCCCGGTTCGCGGCGATAGAGCGCGAAGGTGCCGCAAATCGACCCGTCAGCGAGCCGGATCGGGTGCGACCAGCAGGCGGCGAGCCGGTGCTCGCGCGCGAGGTCGGTGAGGCCCTCCCAGAGCGGGTCGGTGGCGATGTCGGCGACCACCACCGAAGTGCCGCGGAAGGCGGCCGTGCCGCAGGAGCCGCGGCCCTCCGCCACCGCGATGCCGTCGATCGCCGCGCAGTAACTCTCCGGGAGCGAGGGCGCGACGGCGTGGCGCAGGGTGCCGTTGTCGACCAGCAGCACCGAGGCGAGGAGGCCCGGCTGCTGCTCTTCGACATAGCGCACGAGCGCGGCCATCGCCGTGCGCAGAGGTGCGCCGGCGGCGATCGTCTCGAGCACCCGCAGCTCGCCGGCACGTTCGTGCGCGAGCTGTCGCGCGGCACGCTCCTCGGCGGCGCGGTGGCGCTCGAAGGCGCGCCGGTCCGCCGCCTCGGCGCGGGAGAGCGCAGCGCTCCGGTTGTACGCGAAGGCGATGAAGACCACCGCCAGCGCGGCGGCGATCGCGAGGGAGACGATCGTGGCCAGGTTGCGATGAGCCGTGAGCGCCTCGCTCTCGTCGATCTTCGTGACCAGGAGCCAGCTGGTCTTGGCGACCGAGCGCGTCGCCGCGAGAACGCGCTCGCCGCGCTCATCGCGGAACTGGCCGAAGCTCCCATGCGCGAGCGCCAGGTCGGAGGCGAACCTCGCGGTCGCGGGCTGCAAGGGCTGCAACACCTGCTCGCCGTCGGCGCTCCGCCGGGGGGAGAGGAGATGCGTGCCGGTGGCCGTGCGGCGGATCAGGAAGGTCTCGCCAGAGCGCGTCGGAACGGGCTCGTGACGCAGCAGCGGATAGAGCAGTTTCTGCGGATCCAGCACGGCGTAGATCGCGCCGATGGGCCGCCCTGCCCCGTCGTCGACCGGCGTGACGACGCCGATGCGCGGCTCCCCGCCGTGGAGGTGAAAGGCCACCGACTGGCGGTCCGCGGCCAGCACCTGCGGGAAAGGCACCTGGCAGGCCTCGGTCACCGGTTCGGCGCCGGCGCTCGCGACCAGCGCGTCTCCGCTCGGGCCGAGCAGATGGATGGCGGTATAGCCGTTGGCGGCCGCAGAGCTGGTCAGGATCCCCGAGAGATGACCCCTCTCTGCGTCGCCAGGAGGCGCATCCCCGCCGGCGTGGCGGGTGGCGACCTCGACCACGGTGGGGAAGACTGCCCAGAGCTGGCCGTCGCCGGCGCGCTCGTCGAGCCAGAGCTCGAGCATCCGGTTGCGGTCGTCCACGACCGACTCGAGCCGCGCCCGCCAGTCGGCGAGTTGCCGGTTGCGATCAGCGCGGATCCAGAGCAGGAGCGCGAGAACCATCGAAGCTGCGATGAGCAGAAACCAGCTCCAGTACCAGCCGGAGCCTCGGATCTGCAACATGCCGCTGTCGTCCCTGCGCTGAGCCAAGGGTAGTCCTCTGGCGATGCGTGTTCCAAAAGATGGTACCACCGCCCTTGGACGAGGGCGGTATCTGCACCGCCTGCGGAGCTCAGGCCGTTGCGCCGCGGTCGCTTCGCCCCATCGCCCGCGCCAGCCGCAGGGCGGCCCGCCGGGTCGCGACCCGCGCGGCATCCGGGGAGGCGCGCTTCGTCACCAGCGCCAGCTCCTCGAACGACAGACCCATCTCGACCCGCCCGACGAGCAGCGCCTGATCGTCGGCGCCGAGCGAGAGGAGCGCGACGCGATAGTGGCGGTGGCTCTCGGAGTCGATCGCCTCTTCGAGCGGCGAGGCGCGCGGGTCGGCCGGGTCGGTGATCCGGTTCGCCACTTCGCCGTGGCTCGCGCGGCGCACCTCATCGGCGATGCGATTGCGAATGGCGATCGCGAGGTACCTGGCGAGCGCCTGCGGATCGGCGGTGTCGAGCTGCCCGAGGTTCCGGAGCACGCCGACGATCGCCTCCTGCACGACATCGCCGGTGTCCAGCCGGCGCCGGGCGTAGGCCGGCAGGCGCCCGTGCGTCCAGCGCTGGAAGAACGGCAGCAGCGTCGCGATGACCCGTTCGACCGCGGCGAAGCGGCTGGACGCGTCCTCGCGGCCGGCCGCAGCCGGGCCGATCCCCGCTCCCTCACCCATGGCAGACCTCCAGAAAATCGCGCGGAGTGTATGTCACGAGTGTGACGCCAGCGCCGCGCCTCCGATTTCCTTCCGCGAGCTGTTCGGTTTGGCTCTGCCGTTCGTTGATACCGGTCAGAGAGCGAACGGAGAGTTCATGTCTGAAGTTCCGCCGGCGCAGGACCTGGATACGGGCGCACCCGCAGAGCTGCATGCGCGGCTGTTCGCCATGCCTGCGGGCGCGGCGGCTGCCGATCTTCCCGCGAGTCTTCCCGAGTGCGCGGAAGCCTCCGCCGACGCGGCGCGCTTCGGCCCACCGTGGGCCGGCGTCTGCATCTCCGGCGGCGGCTCGCGCTCGCTCTCGGCGGCGATGGGGGAGCTGCGCGGCCTCGAAGCCTTGGGCGTTTTGCCGCAGATCGGCTGGCTGTCGACGGTCTCGGGCGGCACCTGGGCCGGCACGCTCTTCAACTGGGCGCCGGGGATCTACTCCGACGCCGAGCTCCTGGGCCCGCTCGAGCTCGACCCCTCCGCGCTGCGCTGGGACGAGGGCGGACCGGTGGACGATCTCGGTGAGCTCGACCCGCACGCCATCGGCTCGGCCGCCACGCGGCTCGGCCTCGAAGAGATGCTGGCCAAGGCGATCGAGCTCTATCATCGGGGGGTCGCGGTGTCGGAGCTCTGGCCGCGGGCGATCGGCGAGCTGGTGCTCGCACCGTTCGACCTCGGCGACACGCCGCAGCGCTACTTCACCTGGACGCCCGGCTGGCTCGCGCGCCGCATCCTCGCCGACAACCCGGGGTTGCGGGCGAGCGACTTCCTGCTGACGCGGCCGGACCGCCCGTACCTCATCACCAACTCGACGCTCTTCTATCCGCCGAATCCTCCCGCATCGCTCGAAGCGCCAGTGCGCCCCGCCGGCGCCGGCGGACCGAAGAACGCCTGGGAGGTCGGCTACGACTTCGAGACCACGCCGATCTCGGCCGGCATCCCGCCCGCCTTCCCCAACGCTGGCGCGCCCAGCCCCGGCCAGCCATCGAGCTCGGACCTGGGCGGTGGCTGGATCGACCCGTTCGCGATGGGCAGCATCGCTCCCTCGACGGTTTCG